>OZ245361.1:0-609297 GCA_965226525.1 Spiroplasma sp.
ATGTATCAGATGTAAAGTTGCTCTGGTTTAAATTTATTCTGCCATTTGTTCCCTTCATTTTAACAATTGTTGGCAACATTGCCTTGCAATCCAGCGCCTTGGTGGTTAAAGGATTGGTTTTAAAAGAAATTGGTAAAAGTGAGTATTCAAAAGTTTTAAAAAAAGAAATTTTGGTTTCCTTTTTGATTTTAATTTTTATCCTTGTTTTTAATATTCCTCGTACTTGGATTATTAATTTGATAGTTCATCAAAAAATTTGGTTTGATGTATTTTTTTGAAAAAATTTAGGTCAAGTAACTATTCTTATCTGTATTTCTGTTTTTTTTGCAGTTTTTTTTGCTGCTGGTTTACCAATTTTTGCTGATTATTTTGGTTTTGATCCATCTTTAATGTCTTCACCATTGTTAACAACAATTGTTGATCTTTTAGTCACAGGTGTGGCTGTTGGTTTTTCTTATATTATTTACATTTTATTAACCTAGTCTGAAGAATAAATGTTTTTCAATGATTAAGAAGAGAATTTTTGTAGTTGCAAAATGGTAAAATGAGAGTGTCTACTTTTGGTGGATGTGGCGAAGTGGTTAACGCACCAGGTTGTGGTTCTGGCATCTCATGGGTTCAATTCCCATCATTCACCCCATATTTAAAAAGTTATGAAAATCAAGAAGATAGTTTCTAAACAAACAACAAAAAAACCTTCATTAGTTTTTTTTACTGGACCAATGTTTTCTGGTAAGACAAAACATCTTATCAAAACTGCTAAGTACTATAAAAACATTCTAAAAAAGCGAATACTAGTGTTTTTACCAGTTGCTGATAACCGTTTTGTAAAAAAAAGTTCTCAGGTTTTCTCTCGCTTATTTTCTGATGCTGTTTTTGTTAATCAGCAAAGTAGTTTGGTTAGTCATGATCTTTTTCGTTTTCCAGCAACCCAAGTTGCTAAAAATGCTTCTATTCTGGAACACATAAAAGAATTGAAAACGCTTCCTGATGCTGTTTTTTTTGATGAGATTCATTTGTTTACAAAAGGTTTTACTGAAGTAATTAGCAGTTTACAAACAAAAAACATTAATGTTTTTTGTTCAGGTCTCAGCAGGGATTTCCAAAACCAGCATTTTCCAGAGATTATAGATTTTTTAAAGTTAAAACCAAAAGAAGTTTTTTTCTATGCTAATTGTTATAAATGTTTTAATCATGCTCAAAATTCCCAGCGTTTAGTTAAGAATCAAGAGTTGATTTTGGTTGGTGGTAAGGAGTTTTATGCACCTGCTTGCAATCAATGTTTTGAACATTAAGAAGTATTTTGTGTACAAAATTTGTTTTGTCGGAATTGAAGGGGTTGGTAAAACTTGAACAACTCAGTTTTTTGCTAAAAAATTTAACACTCATTTTGCTATGGAGTATGGTAATTTTTACTGTCAGGAAAAATTAGGGGGTTATTTTCAATCTAATCAATTTCTAACAACTAAACCAGATTTTAAAAGGATTGTCCAAGGACAGAGAAAAATTTGAAAAGAGGTGATTTTTAAAAGTTTGCAGCAAGGTTTTTGTTTTTTTGACACTGACCATATCTACACTAAATACTTTATTGAAAAACAATTCAGCAACTGAATTTGAATTGATAAATACATCCAACAACAACCAATTGATTTATTTATTTTTTTAAAAAGTAGTCAGATTGTTAAAAAAAAGCAGAATTTAATTCAAGAAGATAAAATTAATGAGGAAACTCAGATTCTTTTAAATTACTATCAGTTTTTTGTCAGTGACAAGTTGGTTGTTGTTGAGACAAATGATTATCAAGAGAGAGAGAAAAAAGTTTTCCAAGTTATTCAGGATTTTTTAATAAAAAATGGTTTTTCAAAAACAAATCTATCTTAATGATTTAAAAGCAACCAAAGATTTCGCCCAATTTTTGGTCTCCAAAATTAGAGTTCCAGCAATTTTGTTACTTTTTGGACCATTGGGGATTGGGAAAACTCAATTTGTTAAGTTTTTTGCTCAATTTTTGGGTGTTAATGGGATAAGTTCGCCTAGTTTTGTTAAGATGCAAATTTATTGAACTCCTCAAAACCAAAAACTAGTTCATTGTGATGGTTTTCAGTTAAAAAGTGATAGTGACATTAATCAATTTTTAGATTATTTTGATGCTGATTATCTTTTGCTAGAATGACCAGAAAAGTTTGTTAAATGTTTTGATAAAGATGAAGTTATTTCTTTGTTTTGAAGTTGAAAAGATGATCAGCAAAGAGTTGTAGAAATAAAAAGTTATTATAAAATATCAGAAAGTTTGGATAGTTAGGTGAGTGCATTTTCTTTATTTTTTATTGCTAATTTTAATTCTTTTACTATTATTTTCTTTACTAAAAAGCAAAAAGTTTTTGAACAAAAGTTGAGTTTGTCTGCTAATTTTGTTGAAACATTTTTTATTAGTTTAAAAAAAATTACCTTAGAAAATAAAATTAATTTACAAAAGATTGAAAAAGTTTATGCTGGCATTGGTCCAGGTAGTTTTATCACTAATCGAGCAGTTGTTATTTTTTTAAAAGTAATGCAAATTTTTAATGCTAACCTCCAGTTGTTTACAATCAATAATTTGTTTTTTCAATCTCAACCTGAACAGAATACTTTTAGTTTGCTAACTGTTAATCAAAAACGATCTTATTTTCAGCTTTTTCGAAAAAGAGTAGCATTTTCTAAAATGTGTTTAGTTTCACAAAAGCAGTTAGAGAGTGCTTTGCAAACTCATTCTAGTTTTGTTGTTTATCAAGATTTTATTGGTTTTGATCAATGATTACAATTTCAAAAGATGATTGATTTTTTTGTTTTGGTTAAAAATTGAAAGGAGTTACAAGCAATTGAAATTTAGATTGTTTTAAAATTTTGGGGCAAAGAAATGATTTATTCTCATTTAAAAATTGAAAAGAAATGACAAAAAGTTTGAAAGCAAAAAGCAGTTTTTGCTACAAATATCGATGATTTTCAAAAACCTAAGTTGTATTTTTTGGATATGTTTCCATATCCTTCAGGGAGTGGTTTGCATGTTGGTCATCTTCGTGGTTACTTAGCAACTGATATTTTAACCAGAATGAAGAGAATGCAAGGTTTTAATGTCTTTCACCCAATTGGTTTTGATAGTTTTGGTTTACCAGCAGAACAGTATGCAATTTCTACCAGAAAGGATCCAGCAATTTTTACTGATAAAAATATTAACTATTTTATTCACCAACTGCAAAATTTTGGTTTTGCCTATGACTTTAACCGGGTTGTTAGAACACACATACCTAATTATTACAAATGAACACAATGAACTTTTTTGCAGTTTTTTAAACGAAAATTAGCTTTTTTAGCAAAAACAGAAGTAAATTATTGTCCTAGTTTAAACACTGTTTTAGCAAATGAAGAGGTTGTTAATTTGGAAGGCAGAGCAGTTTCAGAAAGAGGCAGTTATCCTGTTTTTCGAGAAAAAAGGGAGCAGTGAATGTTAAAGATTAGTAGTTATGCTGAAAAATTATTGTCTGGTTTACAAAATTTAAATTGACCATTAGCAATTAAAAAAGCACAGCAAAACTGGATAGGAAAAAAGGAAGGTTATACTGTTGAGTTTTCAGTTGAAAACTTACAAGATGTTTGTATTTCTTTAGCTGTTTTTAACTTACAAGATTTGTTAATGTCTGATTTTGTTCTATTACAAGTAAACAACCAATTGATTGATCGTTTTCTTTCTCCTGCGTTAAAAGCAAAATTAACCCTAATTCGCAAAGCATACTCTCAAAAACCCATTTTGCCTGCTAGCTTTTTGGATAAAACACCTGTAGGTTTATTTAGTGGTTTTTCAGTTTGAAATCCAGTTCAAAAACAGACAATGCCTGTTTTTTTTGCTGAATATGTTTCAGTTAATTCCCCTTTTGCCACTAAACTAGGAGTAGCACAATGCAGTGTTCAGGATTGATTTTTTGCTCAAAAACACCAAATTTTAACTGCTGATAAATTAGAACAATTGAAAAGAAGTTCTGCCAAGAACAAAAAGACTTTTGTTGATCTTAGCAATGATTTAAAATCTAGCATTAAATTGAAAAAAACTATTTTTTATGATTTGAGAGACTGAGTTTTTGCTCGTCAAAGGTATTGGGGAGAACCATTTCCTGTTTTTTATCAAGGTAAAACTATTCTTCCTTTCAGTGAGAATGATCTACCCCTAGTTTTACCCAGAATTTCTGATGTTAAAAAATTTTCTAACCAAAAACAATCTCCACTAGCTGGTGTTTCTTATTGAGTTAAAAAAGGTTATGATGTTAATACAATGCCTCAATGAGCAGGTAGTTGTTGGTACTTTTTAGCTTATCTTTTGCAAAAAAAAGATGGTACTTTTTGGCCTTTAAACAGTTTTAAAGCAAAAGAAATTCTTAATCATTGAATGCCAGTTGATGTTTATGTTGGTGGTGCTGAGCATGCAGTATCGCACTTACTTTATGCTCGTTTTTGAAATTTATTTTTAACAGAAATTGGTTGCTATGATGTTCAAGAACCTTTTCAAAAGTTAAAAAACCAAGGTTTAATTTTAGCAAGTGATGGTAAAAAAATGTCTAAATCAAAAGGTAATTCTGTTGATCCTAACAGTTTTTTGGTTTCTCATGGTGCTGATGCGGTTAGGTTGTATGAAAAATTTTTAGGACCTTTTGAAAAAACTGCTGTTTGGAAAACACAAGGATTAGATGCTGCTCGTAAATGACTTGCCAGAGTTTATTCTCTTTTTGTTAATAAAAGACATTTATTTCAGGAAACAGAGAGTTCAGCAATGGATTATGTTTTTGCTCAAACTGTTAAAGTTGTTAGTCAAAGTTATCAGGATTTTAATTTTAATGTTGCTGTTTCACAATTAATGGTGTTTGTCAACAGTTGTTACAAAAGCAATGTAATTAAGTGAAGTTATGGCATTGCTTTTTTGCAACTTTTACATCCTATTTGTCCGCATTTAACTGAAGAAATTTGGTCTTTATGAGAACAAAAACCACTTTTGATTGAAAGTGGTTGACCAACTTATGATGTAAAATACCTACAAAAAAAGACAGTTTTTATTGCTGTTCAACTAAATGGTAAAACTAAAAAAGTAATGGAAGTGATTAAAGATCTAAGCAAAAAAGAGGTGATAGAAGCTGCCTTAAAGAAATTTAGCATTAAAACAAAGGAGATTAAAGATGTTTTTTTTGTTAAAAATAAAATAATTAATTTCACTAGTTAAATTGAAATTTATTTTTAAATAATTGAAGATTTTTGGATTTTTCTTTGGAAAAATATTGACTTAGAAAAAGATAGAAATGATAGATATCAGCAAACAAATTAAAATGATTAGAGTTGAGAAAGGTTGAACTCAAAAAATTCTAGCTAAAAAAACAGGTATTTCTCAAGCCACTATTTGTCGAGCAGAAACAAGTTGTAGCAACATTAAATGGGATTACATAATGAGAATTTTGAAAACTTTATCTGGTGAATTTACAAGCAATTTTTTAAGTCAAAATTTGTTTTTGAAAGAAGATGAATTTATCACTTTTATTAGTGAGTTGAAAAAAAATGAAAGAGTATGAGCTTTGATTAATTATGATCCTAAAAAAACAGTAAATTTGTTTGTTCAGGTGATTGAAAGAAACTTTTTTGATGAGAAAAAATAGACTGAGTGGTAAAATCATAGGTTAGTGAATCTACCTGTTTTAAGTTTAGAAGTTGTTATTTTTAATCTTGAGGATGCTTTTCTTGCTCTTCAGGGTGTTTCACGTTATATCCATTCTATTTTTATCAGAGAAGATTTTGTTGTTAATGAAGGAGTAAATGTTTTAAATGTTTTACAGTTTAGGTATCCAAAAAAGAAGATTGTTTTAAATCTATCCCAAAAGGTTAAGATAGACAGTTTTCTTGAAAAGGTTATCAAGAAAACAACAGTTAATTCTTTTGTTCTTGTTAATCATAGTGATTCATCTTTTTTTCAAAAACTTTGCCATTTTTTACATTTACAAAAAAAACAAATCATTATTATGGGTCAAAAAATTGACTTACCATTTTTAAAAAAGTATCAAATCAAACATTTTCTCTATTACAAGTCTAAAAAAGATAACAGTGGTTGGAACACCTCTGATCTTGAACAAATTAAGTTGCTTAAAGAAAATGGTTTTTTTGTTAGTGTTGGTGCTATCATTGATTCTGATATTGAACATTTTAAAAATGTTTCAGTTGATGAGTTTTTGGTTAGTGAAGAGGTTTGTTATTCTTTTAATCCAATTCAAACATGTAAACTTATTTATTCCAAAATTAAAGAAATTTATCCCAAAAAAGCAGTCAATTAGGTGATTTTATTTTTTCTTTTTCTTAAAGGTATAATCTAAATTTTATCAATGAGTACTTTTTTTGTTAAGGATATTTATCTTCTTAGTCACTTCTTTTCAGAGAAAAAAACTTTTTATTCAACAAAGGAAAAGAAGTTAAATTTATGACTGCTTTTTTCTTTTCTTTTTGCTATTTGTCTTCTTTCTAGTCAGCAGTTTTTTGTTATTTTTTCTGAAAGTATTTATCTTTTTTCTAATTTTACCTTACTGATAGCTTTTTTGGGAGTTGTTTTTTTGTACCAGGATAGACTTTTTGCCCTGAGATTTCTTCCCTTGGTTTTTTGAGCAATTATTAATTTTTTTTTTCAAGCATTTCATGAGTATTTTCCTTTACAATTAGTTAATAATTTTGGTTTTCTTTTTTCTTTTGAATTGGCCCAGAAAGTCTCTAATAATGAATATCTCTTTTTGGGTAAAAGTATTGTTTGAACTTTTTTTAGAAACTGCATAAGAACTGTTTTGTTACTTTTTTTTTTATTTTTGAATTTTGATGTAATCAAGAAAGTTTTTTTAAACACCTGAAAAGACAAAAACTTAACTCTTCTTTCTTTTTTTCTTTTGTTAATGGTTTTTAACATTGTTAACCATGGCACTACTTTTGGTTTTTTTGCTAATTCCAAAGTTATTTCTCAAAATCAAAGATCAATTAATGCTGTTTTACATTCTAGTTCTTACTTTCATTCTCTTTTTTATTACTTTGCTATTGTTGTAATTACTCCCTTTTGGGAAGAATTAATTTTTCGTTATGCTCTTTTTGCTGTTTTTGGTCGAAGAAATGTTTTTTGAGCAGTAGCATTTTCTATTTTTTTGTTTGCCACTATCCACTATTCACCAGATGATTTTAAAGCTGTCAATGGTTTGTCAGATTTTTTGCAAACAATCTTTTCTTCCCAATTAATTGCTTATCTTTATGGTAGTGTTATTTTGTCTTATATGTTTTGAATTTATGATCTAAATTTGTTTTTTCCTATTTTTTTTCACTCCATTTGAAATTTTACCGCTAGTTTTATTTTTTAACTTCAATGAAGGTAGATGAAACATTAAAAATAGTCAAGAAGCAGATAAAAAGGTTAGTTGATCAGATTAAAGGCTGGAATTACTCTTATTATTTTAAAAATATTTCTGAAGTTTCAGATGCAGTTTATGATCAACATTTTGAACAACTTAAGTTTTTAGAGAGTAAGCACCCAGAGTTAAAATTAATAGATTCGCCAACTGTTAAAGTAGGTGTAAAACCCACCCACTTTAAAAAGGTAAAACATCAAAAACCAATGTTGTCGTTAAACAACGCCTTTAAAAAATCAGATTTGTTTGCTTTTGAAAAAAGAGTTAATAAATTTACTTCTGGTAATCACACCTATTTTTGTGAACCTAAAGTTGATGGTTTATCAATATCTTTGGTGTTTAGATCAAATAAATTACTTACTGCTGCTACTCGTGGCGATGGTAAAACAGGAGAAGATGTTACAAAAAACCTTCAAGCAATTGCCTTTTGACAGGAGTTTTGGTTAAGAAAGTATGATTATAATTTGTTTCCATTTGATTTTGAAGTTTGTGGTGAGGTTTTTATTACAAGGAAGGATTTTGATAGTTTAAATCAGAGTTTACTTTCTCAAAGAATTAAAGAATTAAAAGATAAATTTAGTGAGATTAAGCAGGTGATTTTTAAAATTTTTCGAAGTGTTTTACCTCAAATTGATTTTCATAATGGCAGTAAGATTTCTGACCAATCTTTACCTAAAGTTGCTTTCAAAGATAATTTTAATTCTTTTTTGGATGATAAAACATTTTTGGATTTGAAAGTTAAAGCTAAATTTTATCTTTTGCTTTTGTTGAACCCCAATCAGGCAACAGATGCTTTTTTTAATAATTTACAACTGCTTTTTCAACAAAAAAAGTTTACCTTTTCTTTTGCTAAGGTTTCTCAAGGTGAGTTTTCTCTAGATTTATCTTACAAGTTTAATCTCAACACCAAGTTGTTCAGTAATCCTCGTAATGCTGCTTCTGGTAGTTTAAGACAGTTAGATCCTAAGGTTACTGGGACAAGGAAGTTAAGTTTTGTTTTTTATGAACTGCTTAACAAAATGAATTTGCCCCAGCAAACTCAACAGAAAAATCTTTCTTGTTTAGAAAAAAAAGGTTTTCCTGTTTCAACTGAAAGCAGACACTGTAAGGACCTAACAACAGTTCTAGAATATATTAATGATATTCAAAGAATTAAAAATGATCTCAACTATGAAGTTGATGGTGTTGTTGTTAAAGTTAATGAATACAAGTTTTATGACCAAATTGGTTATACTGCTAGATTTCCTAACTATGCAATTGCTTTTAAATTTCCATCACTCACTGTTGAGACAGAAGTTTTAGCTGTTTTTGCCACAGTTGGTCGAACAGGCAAAATTACTTACAATGCTAAATTGAGAAGTGCTTTTCTTGCTGGTTCAACAGTTAAAGCAGCAACACTGCATAATGCTCAATACATTGAAAAGTTAGATATCCGAGTAGGTGATTGAGTTTCAATCAAGAAAGCTGGCGACATCATTCCTAAAGTAATTTCTGTTAATTTAACAAAAAGAGCAGGAAAAACACTTGTCAAATGAAAAAGAAATGTAAATTGTTCTTTTTGTCATAAAAAGTTGTTCATTTTTTCTGGCGAGGTTGATCAATACTGTTCAAATGAAGATTGTAATGAAAAGAAAATTCAAGCTTTGATTCATTTTGCTAGCAAAGAAGCAATGAATATAGTTGGTTTGAGTGAAAAGAGTATTAGGTTTTTTTGAAAAGAAGGTTTGGTGAATAGTTTTGTTGATTTTTTTCAGTTGAAAAATAAATATCAACAAATTTTAAAATGCCAACAAACACAAAAAAAAATCAATTGAGGGTTTAAATCACTTACTAAACTTTTTCAAGCAATTGAAAAAGTTAAGAATAATTCTCTGGAAAGATTGTTGTTTGCTCTCAACATTCGTCATGTTGGTGCTCAAACTGCCAAGATTTTAGCTAAAACTTTTTCAACAATTGATAAATTAGTTCAAGCTCAACTTGAAGATTTTTTGGAAATTAGGGAGATAGGTAGTGTTTTAGCAAAAAGTGTTTGGCATTTTTTTCACCAACAATCTAACTTGAATTTAATTGAAGAGTTTAGAATTTTGGGTTTAAATCTAGATTTTATTCCTTTGTCAGGAAAAATTAAAGGTTTTTTTTCAGAAAAAAAAGTTGTTATCACTGGTACTTTTTCTTTTGCTTCCAGAAAAATTTTAATTGATAAATTAGAAAGACAAGGAGCCAAAGTTTTAAACTCTGTATCTAGTAATGCTGATTTTTTGTTGGTTGGAGATTTGCCTGGCACAAAATTAAACATTGCTCAGAAAATGAAAGTTCCACTTTTGTTTCAAAAAGAAGTACAAGCAAGATTGTTTTTTCATTCATAAAGAGAGGGATACTTCTTTTCTGTCTCTAAAGGAAGTTAAAACTTAGATTGTTTTTTAAGTTTTAACTTTTATTGATAAGAGTAAAATTAAAAATTTTTTTGTAGTTGAAAAGTAGTTTGCTTTTACAGTTCAGTTTATTTTTTCATCTTTCAAACCAAACCAATTCTGATTAGAGAGCTATTCTGGATTTTACTGACTAAAACATTTACTAAATTAGTTGTTTTCTGGTTTGGAAAGTGTTTTTTTGGATTATTTTGCTTTTAATAAAAGAAGTTAATTAGTGCTGTTTTTGGTTTATTAGTTTTTTAAGGTAGTTTTCATTACCTAAAAATTAGATAAATTTAGTTGTTTTTTCTTTAGTTTTTTCTTTCTTTTTTCTAAGTTACTTGACAAAAAAAAAAAAAGTAAAATGAGAATTGTAATGTTGAAAAAACTTTGTTGTTTTGTTAGTTTTTGCTTCTTATCTTTTTTAGATTTGTCTTATTTTAGAGTTTGACAACATATTATTTAATTACATATTTAGTCATATTAACGTTTGAACAAAATTTAAAAAAAAAAAAAAGAGTAGGATTAGGATGATTAAAATAAGAAAAATTTTTAGTTTTATTGTTTTTATTTTAGGTCTTTTTTTGCTGTCTTTTTCTTTTCTTCTAACAAAAACGAGTATGCTTCTTGATCGTAATATTTATAATGATTTTGGAACATTTACTGATTGAAGGAGACGAAGAATTAGTTTAAGCAGTCCTGAAAACCAAATGTTGAGCAATTTAAATGGACAAGATTGAAAAAAGAATTTTTGAATGATTCCTATCTTGTATGGTCTAAAAGAGATAGAGGTTAGCAAGAATGGTCAAAAGACTACTTATAAACTGGATAAAATTGGTTTTTGATTAGGTGAACTAGTAAGGGATAAGTATACTCCGCAGTTTCCTTCAGACCTTTATACTTATTCTTCACGACGTACGACAGTAATTTCTGGTCTTGATTGTTCCAATAAAGAAGCTTTTTGTTTTAAATGATCAGACAAAATAAGTAATCCTAATTGAGGAAAATCTCTCTGGGAAAGCACTGTTCAGTTTCCTTACTTTAATGAAGGTGAAGGAAGGAATCAATTATTAAAACTTTTTGATTCTGAAACCAAAAAGTTTAAAGCAGAAGTAGAACAGGAGTTACTTGCACAAGCAAGTTTGTATTTAGAACAAATTTTTGCTAATATTGTTAAACCATTGTTCTTAACTTTAAAAGAAAGAAATATTAGTAATGACACTGATTTTTTTATTGGGAACACAAACCCATATTCAACTAGAAAGAATCTTTATAGATTTGAACAACTGCTTGATTCTAACACTCACTTAGATTTGAATTTTAAGTTTAAAAGTTTGAGTGAAGATGAGCAAGAAAGACTTTTTAAGATGCTTGTTGAAGCTGCTGGTAATTTAGATTTAGTTAAATGAGCTTTTTTTCAACCTATTTTTGGTAATTCTGGTAATGATGCTGAAAAACTTTTAACTGATTCTTTTTTTAAAATCATTCTTGGTTTAGGTATTCAAGAAGTTACTGTTGAAGGAAAGAAGTATGATTGATCATTTCTTTTTGATGAAAATAAAAAGTTGATTAAACTGGATGATTTTTTTCAAAATGAAGCAAAAATTAATGAATTAAAAGCACTTGGTTACTTCATGGGTTCTGGTGCAACAGGGAGTGAAGTTAGAAAAGAGATGATAGAGGTAGTTCGGAAAAAAATAAATTCATATTTGTTTAAGTCCAGAGGCGAAAGAGAAGAATCTATTTTTTATTCCCTTTATGATCTTACCAAAAAAGGAACCTATCAAATTGTTTTTGGTGATAAAAGTTATTCAGTTTGGCACTTGTTTAAACAATATTTTCAAAATCAAAGACAACTTAAAAATCCAGACGGAAGCACAAGGATGTATAAGGGTGAACCAGCAAAATGATACTTTTATTGATCACAGCATTTGAATAACTTTGCTGGAGATGAATTCTTAACTTTGGCAACAGAAGTTAAAGCTATTGATTTTAATTTGCAAGTTTATAAGTTGTCTATTCAGGAAGATTTGTATGCTTTTTCTGAAAAAGGTATTAATCAAGTCAGGGTTGAAGATGCACATGGTGGTACAGTTTACAACATTGCCAACCTTATTGCCAACAAAAACACTCTTTCTAAAACAACTCCAGAAGTTTCAGAAACAATTAAAGAAGAACTACTTGCTCTGTATAGAGGAGATGTTACAAAGGAAAGATTCAGCACTTATTTAGAAAAGGTAAAAGAGGAACAAGTTAGAAAAGAAGAAGAGGAGAAGAACAAACTTTTGTTAAAACAAGAGGAAGAAAGAAAAGAATTTCAAAAAAAACAAGAGGAAGAAAGAAAAGAATTTCAAAAAAAACAAGAGGAAGAAAGAAAAGAATTTCAAAAAAAACAAGAGGAAGAATCAGAAAACTTCTTAAAAAAACAGCAAAAGAGAAGAGAAAGAGAAGGAAAAAAGGCAAACATAAATAATACAAACAAAGGTTTGAATGTTGGTCTGAGTGTTGGTGGCGCAGTCTTAACTATTGCTGGTCTGGGTGGTTTTCTCTACTGGTTTTTTAAAATTAGAAAGTAAGTTAAATTAATTTTTCTTGTTTACTGCTTGAAAAAGAGTTTCTCACTTGAATATTTGTAAGATGTTTATCTGAAGTGATCTCTAATTACTTCTGGTCACTTTTAATGTCTAAAAAATTTATCAGTTAAGTAGACATATACATAAAATTATTAGAATACTTTCTCTGATCAAAAACTAGATTTTATTGACCTTTTAGAAGACAGAAAACAAAAATTGTCTTTAAGGCAGGATCAATAGTTTAAGTAAAGAATTGAAAAGAGGAATTTGAAAATAATTACAAAATTTTAAAAAAAGAAAAGGTTACAAATGTAAGTGTTTTTTCATTTTCCTAAGAATTGAAAAATTATCAGAGGTGGAAAGAGAGAGGTTATTGAATTCAACTTTTAGAAAGATTAATCATTTTTTTGAATCGTTTTTAAGTTTTTTTTATTTTGAGTTTATATTGTAAAAGTCTAAGTAGTTTCTTCTCTAAGAATTTTCTTCTACTTCAATCACAATAGATTTTATAAAGCAAGTGATTAAGAAATTAACAACAACTCTATACCAAGAGAGAACAAGAAGCAAATTTACTCACAGCACTCCAATCTATTCTATTAGTTAACAATTGAATTTAATTGCTTGTTAATTTTTCCTTAAAGTTGTCTTATTAATTATTGTAAGTTTGCCATAAATCTTTTTATCAAAATGAAAAATTAAAAACACTAAAGAATGATATCTTGCTGTGAACTTTTACCATCATAAGCATATTTTTTTTGTATACTATACAACAGGTAAAAAAAGAGGAACAGGAAATAAACAACAGATTTTTGTTGGTATCAACAGTAAAAAAGTTTGTTAAAAAGAGAAAAAAGTAAAAATGAACAGAAATTGAAAGATTTTATCAAGTGAGTTAGTAATTATCTTGCTTATTTTTCTAGGTGTATTTATTTCTGTTGTTGTTGTTGAATATGAAGGAGGGGCAGCAAAAGAAATATCAGAAAAACTTGAGAAAAAAACACAATAGAACAAGAATTGAATTAAGGATATATCTATAAATTTAGATTTAAAAATGTGGAACATACTGTTAATCTTTTAGTAGCAGGTGCAAAAAAGAATAAAAAAGCATTAGATTTGACAGATTATTGACAATATGAAAAGAAAGAGTAAAACTTCTTAGTGATACTTTTTCATCTTGAGATGAATATCCTGAACCATTTAACACCTTAAAAGTGTGCAAAGAGACATTACAAACATGGTACAAACATTTTTATTAAAACCTCAACAAAATAGCAAACCAAAACTAGGATAAAAAAACTCTAATACTGTTAGACTTTGTTATTTTTGTCTAAATTAAAGGACAAAATTTTAACAATACTAAGAAGAAGTTAACTTAGGCAAAATTATTGTTAGTTTTATTTATATTAGTCAGGAAAGGATGATAATTCTTGTCTTTAATCATTTGGTTTAAATAACTAACAAAAATTGTTGTTTTTTTATTTTTACCATCTAAAAGCACAATTTTTTCTTAACCACTTGACAAAAAAAAAAAAAAGTAAAATGAAGGCATAATGTTGAAAAAAGTCTTTGCTGTTTTTTCAGTTTTTATCTTCTTTGTCTTTTCAGGTTTGTTTGTTTTTGCCAGTCCATCTTCTCCAGTTGTTTTTGAGGTTCAACCCCAACCTCTTACTACTGCCAAAAAACAAGATCTTACTTGACAATGAATTAAATCTGAACTGAGAAACAGGTATACTTATTTAGATTTTCATCCAGATTTAAAACCTTTGTTGGATGCTGTCCATAGTGATGACTATAATAAGAAAGGTTCTGAATTAGAGCAAGAAGTTAAAGATTTACTGCTACCTCTTTTTGCTGCAGCAGAAAGAAAAGACAAAACAGGAGTGCTAGACAATTTGTATGTATTAATCTTCTTTTATCAAGATCGACAAAAATCAAGATGAAATTCTTTAGTTGATGACAGTGTTGGTGAAAATCAAGATCCATTGTTAAATCCTCAATATGCTTACTTAGCTAAAAATCCAATCCTAATCAATGGCAATAACTACAACCTTGAACCCTTGTTTGTTGCTGCTAAAAGGTTTGGAGTTATCTCACAAGAAGAGTTTGCAAAAATAAAAATACCTGGTTTCAGGGAAATAATTTGAGATTTTTGCTTTTTATCTTCTGTTGGGGAAAGAGAAATTAATGCTGCTTTAACAACAGCTGATGCTGAAAACAAACCCAAACTAAATAATCTCTGAACAGGAATCAAAGATGAACTGAAAAAACCAGAGTATGTCTACCTAGTCAAAACTCCAATCCTAATTGATGATGAAAATTATGACTTAAAACTCTTATTTGGCACTGCTCAGTCTGGTTTTGCTGGTAATGGTTATGATCTTGATTTAGCAGCTAAAATGCAGTTGCAAGATTTAGTTAATGCTAACATTGATGGTGAAAATTTTAAAGTTGCTTTAACAGCAAACAACCAAAAATTGGATAATTTTTGGGAAGAGTTAAAGAAAAGCAAGTATGCTAACTTAGCAAGATTACCGGTAAAAATTAACATTAACAACAAAAGTTATGATTTGGTAAAGATTTTTTCTACTATTACTCAATTTAATAGAAAAGGTTCAAAACTTCCTCTAGAACCCATAACAGAACTCCAGAACGTAATCAATGCTAGAATTACCCCTCAACAACTTGGAGATTTTTTGAAACAAATGTTAACCTCATTAGACAACCTTTGAACCCAACTAAAAAAGATTCTTAACCAACCAGAGTTTGACAAATGAAAAGATACTTCAATCAAGATTAAAAACAAAAACTATGATCTTAGTCTTTTGTTTGCTGCTGCCAATGATAAAACAAATGTTAAAGATTCTACCTTTTCCTTAGATGCCAAACTCCAACTCCAAGAATTACTCAATGATCAGGTTACTTCCAAAATGGTTGAAAACCAACTGCTTGTTCTCAACCAGGCAGAAGCAGAAAAGAATAAGCAAGCAGAAGCAGAAAAGAATCAGCAAGCAAAAGAAAACCAACAAAACACAACTTTAACCATTGGTTTAGCAACTGGTGGCGGTGTGTTAGTTGCTGCTGGTCTGGGTGGTTTTCTCTACTGGTTTTTTAAAATTAGAAAGTAAAAGTTTTAGATACTAACTTTTGGTTTTTTCTTTAGAAGTTGCTGAAGTTAAGATTGTCAGCATTCTTTAAAAAACGGGACATTTAGGTTCAAAACACAGTGGTGCAGGTAGGGTTTAACCTTTGATCAAAAAGGACATTTTCAAGGTAAACACTACACTAACTTCAGTGGTTATATAGGAAGCACTTATTGTCCTTGATTGAGTGCTTTTGAAAAAGCTAAAAAGAGTTTGCAAAAAGAAGCAGTTATTAAAATTGTCTGGATTAGATTTAATTAATGCTAACATTGATGGTGAAGATTTTAAAGTTGCTTTCAGTATAATCCCAAATAAAGATTAGCAATTAACAAAAGTTTTATAGTAAAACTTTATCAAGATGTTGTTAATTTAATCAAAATTTATTCAATGATTTAATCTAAATTTCTGTTTTTTTAATTGAACAGGTTAATTCAAGATTTTTATAATTAGAAAAAGCAGGACACTTTCAAAATCTGGTTTATTTTTGAATTATTCAGAGTAAACTCAGTTTTGTTTAAAAAATTGCCTTTAGTCTGGTTATGAGTTATCTGCTAGTTTAGTTGTTTTTTGAATTGGAAAGTATTTCTTTTTTGGACTGTTTTGTATTCAGGCGGAAGTTGTTGGTTAGCAACAATCACTCTTAACTCATCAGTCTAAATTAATTTCTTTAGGTGACAAAGTTTTTAAGAGAATAACTTAAAAAATTTTACTAAATAGTAAAAAACTGTTAATAAAGATTAGTTGTTGTTTTAATTTTTACATTTTATTTAGTTGTTAAGATTGTTTTGCTCTAATAATTCTTTAAAGTAGTTTCTATTACCTAGAAAGCAGATAAACTTAGTTGTTTTTCCTTTAGTTTTTTTTGAAAAGTACTTTATTTTTTCTCTTTTTCTTAACTACTTGACAAAAAAAAAAAAAAAGGTAAAATCAACCCATTATGTTAAAGAAAGTTTTTGCTTTTTTATATCCATTTTTTTCTTTTTGTAAGTTTTCTTCATTTTTTTCTAACTATTTTTTAAGACAATAGTGCAAGGAAACCTGCATTATTTTTAGGAAAATAATGAGTTTAAACAAAACACAAAGAAAAAAAATTCTAGAAAAGTTAGAAAGTTTATCAGAAACTGGTCATTTAGAACAAGAAGAGTTTTTAAAGATAAAAGCTCTAATGTCTTCCAAAATTGGACTAAGTTTTGAGATGATGGAAGATGACTATTGAAAAAATTATTTGGAAGAAGATAAGTTTGTTTTTCTAAAAAAACATAGAAAATGTAAGTTTTTTTCAGTCTCAGATGCTAAGACTTATGGTTCTCTCATTGAAGGAGACAACTTACCTGCTTTGTTTTTGCTTCAAAATATTTATAAATTGGAAAAAAACAAGGTTGATTTGATCTATATTGATCCTCCTTACAACACTACTACTTCTGGTTTTATCTACAACAATGATTACCGTGTTAAAGGCGAGAAGAAAGGTTTGTGCGCTGTTAATGATAGAGATAATTTTCGTCATTCGAAGTGATTATCAATTATGAAAGTGAGGTTGGAATTGGCAAGAAATCTTTTAAAAAGAACTGGTCTAATTGCTGTTTCTATTGATAACAATGAACTTTGCCATCTTAAATTATTGATGGATGATATTTTTGGTAGTCAGTGTTGTAAAGGTATTATTGTTTGAGACAAAGCACCTGGATTGTGAACAAAAAGAGAGATTACTATTAGAAAGGACCATGAATATGTTTTAGTTTATGAAAAAGTAGAAAAAGAAGCTAGATTTAACACCTTTTTTAAATCTTGAGAATATGTATGAATGTCAATGTTGACAAGTGGTAAAAAAGGTGAATACAAACCAAAGTCAACACTGTGATATCCTATTTTTCATAAAGGAGAAGAGATTTGACCAGTTGATAGCAAGGGTAATAAAAAAACATGAAATATCAACAGCGAGAGGTATCTTGAAGAGAAAAAGAAGCGAAATATTTCTTTTAGTAAAAATAAGGAGGGTAATTGAATGCCAAAAATAAGGATAAAACAAAAAAAAGAATCTTATCTAAAAAGTGTTGAAAGGTTTAATTCTGGCAGTGGTTCTATAGAACTTCAAAAAGATCTTAGTATTCCAGACAAGTTTGATTATCCAAAGCCTATTGCTTTGATAAAGTATCTAATCAAACATATGGTGCCTAAAAATGGTTTGGTTTTAGATTTTTTTGCTGGTTCTGGCACTACTGCTTGTGCTGTTGCTGAACTGAACAAAGAAGATGGAGGAGAAAGAAAATTTGTTTTAGTAACTAACAATGATGGTGATAATATAAAGAAAGTTAGTGCCAAATATTGTGTTTTTCAGGATGTTTTATATCCCCGTTTAGAAAGAAATAAAGAAAAATATCAATTAAGTTGCAAAATTTTTATGATTAAAAGAGTAAAGAGTTATGATGAGACATTTATTTCTAAAAAAGAAGATTATTCTGCAACATGCATCAACTTGCTTTCTGTTCTTGATCCTAAAAAATCTTTGGAATACAGAAAAGGTATTCATAAAAATTTTGTTGCAGAAGTTGCAGGTAATAAATATAGTTTTACTACTCAAATTTCATCAGATGTAAGTGCTATAAACATGAGATTTGCTTTCAATTTAAGAAAGTTAGGCAGTTAATTAGTAATGAAGATTGAATTAAAGCAATTTCAAAAAAAGGCAGTTTCTGATTTGCTTGCAAAAGTTTTGACAGGATTAGAAGCAGATGTCAAGAAATCAATCCTTCTTAAATCGCCAACTGGTTCTGGTAAAACACTAATTTTAGCAAACCTTATTAAAGATTTTTTTGTAGACAGAATGTATCACAAAGGCACTTTTGGTTTTGTTTGGTTAACTCCTGGCAAAGGTAAATTAGCAAAACAAAGTGAAGATAAGATTTCTGATGTCTTAGCAGGTTCTGGAGTTAAAGTTTTGGATTTTGATGGACTCAAAAGTCATGCGTTTTTTCCTGAAAAATGTGTTGCAGTTGTAAATTGAGAAAAGATTAATAGAAAAACTAATGCTGTTTTTTCAGATAATGAAAAATTTGAACTGACGGGCTTTTTAGAAAATACTAAATTAAGAGTAAAGTTAATTGTAATTGTTGATGAAGAACATTATTCTAAAACACCTAAAAGTAATGACATTATCAAATGGTTTGATCCATGTGCAACTATCAGAGTATCAGCAACACCAAAAAGAGATAAATTTGATGCAGAAATTGAAATTAAAAGAAATGATGTTATTGAAGCAGGTTTGATTTTAAAAGAATACTATTTGAATGATGGTTTAGACAAATTTGATAATGCAGAAATTACTAAAAAACTGGGCGAAAATATCTTTCTTCTTGAAACTGGTTTAGAAAAAAGAAAAGAGTTGGTCCAGATGTACAGAAAGGAAGGAAGTGTTGTTAACCCCTTGGTTGTAGTTCAATTACCTGATGAAAAGAGCGAATATGAACAGGAGTTAAAAGATGAAGTAGTCACTTTTTTTGAAGAAAAAGGTATTAGGTTTGATAACAACTTATTAGCAATCAGTTTACATGATAGAAAAAAAAATGAAAATATTGCTAATTTGGCTAAAAAAGATGGTAAGCAGATAGTAATTATTACCAAACAGACAATTACTCATGGTTGAGACTGCCCACGTGCTCAGATCTTGATCAAGTTGAGATATCAAAGTGAAAAAAGATTTAGCATTCAAAGTTTAGGAAGGATTAGTCGTGTTCCTGAACCTGAAAAAGGTTGTTTTTATCAAAATGATATTTTGAACAGAGGTTATGTTTACACTTTTGATAAAACTTTTGCAGAAAAAACTAAGGAACCAGATTCTTCTTGTCCTTTGAAGAGAAATATAAAATTGAATATGAAATCTAAATACCAGCAAAAGGGAGTTTCAAAATTACCTTTACCTAATCAACAGCAACTGAATTATGAACAAGATAATGAAATTTTACCTAAAGCTGAATCTTTTGCAAATGAGTTTAATCTTTGGTTCAGAAAGAAAAAAAACTGGAAAAAACTCCCTGCTAATTCACAACAAATGATGAAATTTTTAGATGATGAATTTGCCTCATTAAAAAGTTATGATCTAACCTTAAAGTATGAACAAGGAAATGTATTAAGTGACTGAATTGAAAAAAACACAGTTATTAAAAGAATTAATTCTAATTATAAAAACAGTGGAGTATATTTTTTGGAAAAGAAATTTAAGTTTAATTTTTGTCAATTTTTAGCTTTTCGACTTAAACATAGAAATTGACAGTTTATCAATGAAGTTTTTGAACTTTTATTTACTTCCAACAATTGACAGGGTTCTGGTAAAAATGAGTTTAATCATTTATTTAATTTTGATATTGAAGCCACTAAAGAAAAAGAAGCTTATTTTTACTGTTTTCTTTTGAAGTCACGAGAGAAATGATTTAACCTTTTAAAAGATTTTTATCAAGAAGAAAAGCAAAAGAAACTAAAGGCAAACTTGAAAAATCTAATAGAGAAATGAAAAGAGGATTTTTGGTTTGAAGAGTCTAAAGTTTATTCCTTTGTAATCAAAGATTCACAGGTTGATGATTATCCTAAATTACCTCCTAAAAACAACAATCTTTATGAAAACTTTGTTAAAGTTGATAAAACTAATTTTTCTGGGCCAGAAGAAAGATTTATTGATAAATTTTTGGAAAATCAAGGGTATGGGGAAAAAATTGAATGGTGATACCGAAATGTAGAACTTGAAAAGAAATCATGAAAAATTATTTATCAAGATTGTAATGGTTGCTTTCATCATTTTTATCCTGATTTTATTTTAAAAATTAGTGGTCATATTTGAATAGTGGAGATTAAGGACAAAGCTGATTCCAGTAGGAATAATCAGGCAAAGTTCAATCAGTTGAAAAAGTTTTGCCAATCTAATAATTTGAAGTTTGCTTTTGTTGTTTCTAATGATGATGGAATTAGATTCAATAATGATGAATGAGAGAATGATGCTAGTTCATCAGTTTGGAAACCAATTGAGGAAATTTTTGATCAATAATTTCTTGATTTTAATTATTTTTTATTAGAAGTTTTTAGTTTTTTTGTTCTTAATTTAAGATTTTGTTAAACAAAATTTATTGTGAATGTTTATCTAGGAAATTGACTAATTAATTTATTTAATTAGAAAACAATTAAAGGATTAAGATTGTAACATTTGTAATCTTTCCAAAAATTAACTGCTTTGAATAGAAATAAACTTTTTGTTTTTAAATACTTCAAGGAAATTTATAAATGGTTTTTGAAAAAATTCTAATTTCTGAAATCATCATCATTTACCTTCTTATAAATAATTGTTTTGTTAATTTATCAAACTAAAAAAACATAACTGATAGTTAGCAAGAAAAAAGATTGTAAAAATAATATTAGCAAGTTCTTGGAAAATAATAATTTTGGTGTTGAATTAATTTGAAAGTTAAAGTAAATACTGAAAAACACTGTTGCTAAAGTTGAAACTAATAAGAAAACTAGTTTTGTGCCAGTTCCCTGTTGCTAGTTTTCCTTATTTTAGAAGTTTTTTTCAATTGATATCTGCATTCTTGTTTTTTTAACTTTTTTTTCAACCTTTCTGCTCATTCTTTTCAAGAATCAGAAGTGTCTCTGTTTTTATTTCAATTGCTTTTGAAAAAGCTAAAAAGAGTTTGCAAGAAGAAGCAGTTACTAAAATTGTCTGGATTGGCATTAGTTTTGCTAGGTGTAAAATTGATGTTGTTTTAAGTATAATCCCAAATAAAGATTAGCAATTAATAAAGGTTTTATAGTAAAACTTTATCAAGATGTTGTTAATTTAATCAAAATTTATTCAATGATTTAATCCAAATTTCTGTTTTTTTAATTGAACAGGTTAGTTCAAGATTTTTGTAATTAGAAAAAGCAAGACACTTTCAAAATCTGGTTTATTTTTGAATTTTTCAGAGTGAACTCAGTTTTGTTTAAAAAAACTGCCTTTAGTCTGGTTGTGAGTTATCTGCTAGTTTAGTTGTTTTTTGAATTGGAAAGTATTTCTTTTTTTGGGCTGTTTTGTGTTCAGGCGGAAGTTGTTGGTCAGTGACAATCACTCTTAACTCAGAAGTCTAAATTAATTTCTTTAGGTGACAAAGTTTTTTAAGAGGATAACTTAAAAAATTTTACTAAATAGTAAAAAAATTGTTAATAAAGATTAGTTGTTGTTTTAATTTTTACATTTTATTTAGTTGTTAAGATTGTTTTGTTCTAATAATTCTTTAAAGTAGTTTCTATTGCCTAGAAAGCAGATAAACTTAGTTGTTTTTCCTTTAGTTTTTTTTGAAAAGTACTTTATTTTTTCTTTTTTTTCTTGAAACACTTAACAAAAAAAAAAAAAAAGTAAAATCAACTCATTATGTTAAAGAATGTTTTTGCTTTTTTTATATCCATTTTTTTCTTTTTGCAAGTTTTCTTCATTTTCTTTTTTTTCTAACTATTTTGTAAGATAATAGTGCAAGAAAACCTGCAGTATTTTTAGTAAAATAATGAGTTTAAACAAAACACAGAGAAAAAAAATTCTAGAAAAGTTAGAAAGTTTATCAGAAGCTGGTCATTTAGAACAAGAAGAGTTTTTAAAGATAAAAGCTCTAATGTCTTCCAAAATTGGACTAAGTTTTGAGATGATGGAAGATGACTATTGAAAAAATTATTTGGAAAAAGATAAGTTTGTTTTTCTAAAAAAACATAGAAAATGTAAGTCTTTTTCAGTCTCAGATGCTAAGACTTATGGTTCTCTTATTGAAGGAGACAACTTACCTGCTTTGTTTTTGCTTCAAAATATTTATAAATTAGAAAAAAACAAGGTTGATTTGATCTATATTGATCCTCCTTACAATACTACTACTTCTGGTTTTATCTACAACAATGATTACCGTGTTAAAGGTGAGAAGAAAGGTTTGTGTGCTGTTAATGATAGAGATAATTTTCGTCATTCGAAGTGATTATCAATTATGAAAGTGAGGTTGGAATTGGCAAGAAATCTTTTAAAAAGAACTGGTCTAATTACTGTTTCTATTGATGATAATGAACTTTATCATCTAAAATTATTGATGGATGATGTTTTTGGTAGTCAGTGTTACAAAGGAACTATTGTTTGAGAAAAAGGACCCGGAATATGAACAAACAGAAAAACCACTATTAGGAGGGACCATGAGTATGTTTTAGTTTATGAAAAAGTAGAAAAAGAAGCTAGATTTAACACCTTTTTTAAATCTTCAGAATGTGTATGAATGCCAGTTTTGAAAGGTGGTAAAAAGGGTGAGTATTTTTCAAGATCAACATTGTGATATCCTGTTTTTCATAAAGGAAAAGAAATTTTGCCTGTTGATAGCAAGGGCAATAAAAAATTATGAACAATTAGTAAAAAAAAATATTTTGAAGAGGAGAAAAAGGGAAATATTTGTTTCAAAAAAGATAGGAAAGGAAGTTGAATGCCATACAGAAGAAAGGTGCAAGAAAAAGAATCTTATCTAAAGAGTATTGAAAAATTTGGTTCAGGTGCTGGTTCAATACAACTTCAAAAGGACCTTGGTAGTTCAGACAAGTTTGATTATCCAAAGCCAATTTTTTTGATCAAGTATCTAATCAAGCATATGGTGCCTAAAAGCGGTTTGGTTTTAGATTTTTTTGCTGGTTCTGGCACTGCTGCTTGCGCTGTTGCTGAACTGAACAAAGAAGATGGAGGAGGAAGAAAATTTGTTTTAATAACTAACAATGATGGTGATGATATAAAGAAAGTTAGCACCAAATATTGTGTTTTTCGAGATGTTTTATATCCCCGTTTAGAAGGGAATAAAGAAAAATATCAATTAAGTTGCAAAGTTTTTATGATTAAAAGAGTAAAGAGTTATGATGAGACATTTATTTCTAAAAAAGAAGATTATTCTGCAACCTGTGTTCACTTGCTTTCTGTTCTTGATCCTAAAAAATCTTTAGAGTACAGAAAAGGTATTCATAAAAATTTTGTTGCAGAAGTTGCAGGTAATAAATATAGTTTTGCTACTCAAATTTCATCAGATGTAAGTGCTATAAACATGAGGTTTGCTTTTAATTTAAGAAAGTTAGGCAGTTAATTAGTAATGAAGATTGAATTAAAGCAGTTTCAAAAAAAAGCAGTTTCTGACTTGCTTGAAGAAGTTTTGACAGGATTGAAAACAAATATCAAAAAATCAATTCTTCTTGAATCACCAACTGGTTCTGGTAAAACACTAATTTTGGCAAACCTCATTAAAGATTTTTTTATAGACAGAATGTATCATGAAGGCGCTTTTGGTTTTGTTTGATTAACTCCTGGCAAAGGTAAATTAGCAAAACAAAGTGAAGATAAGATTTCTGATGTGCTGGCAGGTTCTGAAGTTAAAGTTTTGGATTTTGATGGACTTAAAAGTCATGCATTTTTTCCTGAAAAACACATAGTGGTTGTAAATTGGGAAAAGATTAACAGAAAAACTAATGCTGTTTTTTCAGACAATGAAAAATTTGAACTGAAAAGTTTTTTAGAAAACACTAAATTAAGAACAAAGTTGATTGTAATTGTTGATGAAGAACATCATTCTAAAACACCTAAAAGCAATGACATTATTAAATGGTTTGATCCATATGTAACTATCAGGGTATCAGCAACACCAAAAAGAGATAAATTTGATGCAGAAGTTGCAATTAAAAGAAAAGATGTTATTGAAGCAAGTTTGATTTTAAAAGAATACTATTTGAATGATGGTTTAGAAAAATTTGATGATCTAGAAATTACTAAAAAACTGGGTGAAAATATCTTTCTTCTTGAAGCTGGTTTAGAAAAAAGAAAAGAGTTGGTCCAGATGTATAGAAAGGAAGGGAGTATTGTTAACCCCTTGGTTGTAGTTCAATTACCTGATGAGAAGGGTGAATATGAACAGGAGTTAAAAGATGAAGTGGTTGCTTTTTTTGAAGAAAAAGGTATTAAGTTTAACAACAATTTATTAGCAATTAGTTTACATGATAGAAAAGAAAATGAAAATATTGCTAATTTGACTAAAAAAGATGGAAAGCAGATAGTAATTATTACCAAACAGACAATTACTCATGGTTGAGACTGCCCGCGTGCTCAGATCTTGATCAAGTTGAGATATCAAAGTGAAAAAACATTTAGTATTCAAAGTTTAGGAAGGATTAGTCGAGTTCCTGAACCTGAAAAAGGTTGTTTTTATCAAAATGATATTTTGAACAGAGGCTATGTTTATACTTTTGATAAAACTTTTGCAAAAAAAACTAAAGAAGTAGATTCTTCTTCTCCTTTGAAGAGAAATATAAAATTGAATATGAAATCCAAATACCAAAAAGAAGAGGGAGTTTCAAAATTATCTTTACCTAATCAACAACAACTTAGTTATGAACAAGATAATGAAATTTTACCTAAAGCTGAATCTTTTGCAAATGAGTTTAATCTTTGGTTCAGAAAGAAAAAAAAACTGGAAAAACACCCTGCTAATTCAAAACAAATGATGAATTTTTTAACTAATGAATTTGGTTCATTAAAAAGTTATGATCTAACCTTAAAGTATGAACAAGGAAGTGTATTAAGTGAATGAATTGAAAAAAACACATTTATTAAAAGAATTAATACTAATTATAAAAACAGTGGAGTATATTTTTTGGAAAAAAAATTTAAGTTTAATTTTTGTCGATTTTTAGCTTTTCGACTTAAACATAGAAATTGACAGTTTATTAATGAAGTTTTTGAATTTTTATTTAATTCCAATAATAGACAAGATTCTGGTAAAAATGATTTTCATTATTTATTTAATTTTGATGTTGAAACTACTAAAGAAAAAGAAGCTTTCTTTTACTGTTTTCTTTTGAAGTCACGAGAAAAATGACTTAGTCTTTTAAAAGATTTTTATCAAGAAGAAAAGCAAAAGAAACTAAAGGCAAACTTGAAAAATCTAACAGAGAAATGAAAAGAGGATTTTTGGTTTGAAGAGTCTAAAGTTTATTCCTTTGTAATCAAAGATTCACAGGTTGATGATTATCCTAAATTACCTCTTAAAAACAACAATCTTTATGAAAACTTTGTTAAAGTTGATAAAACTAATTTTTCTGGGCCAGAAGAAAGATTTATTGATAAATTTTTGGAAAATCAAGGGTTTGGGGAAAAAATTGAATGGTGATACCGAAATGTAGAACTTGAAAAGAAATCATGAAAAATTATTTATCAAGATTGTAATGGTTACTTTTTTCATTTTTATCCTGATTTTATTTTAAAAATAAGTGGTCATATTTGAATAGTGGAGATTAAGGACAAAGCTGATTCCAGCAGAAATAATCAGGCAAAGTTCAATCAGTTGAAAAAGTTTTGTCAGTCTAATGATTTAAAGTTTGCTTTTGTTGTTTCTAATGATGATGGAATTAGATTCAATAATGATGAATGAGAGAATGATGCTAGTTCATCAGTTTGGAAACCAATTGAGGAAATTTTTGATCAATAATCTTTCAAAAAATTAAATACTCTGAATAAAAATAATTTTTTTTGTTTTTAAATACTTCAAGGAAATTTATAAATGTTTTTTGAAAAAATTCTAATTCCTGAAACCAAAACCATTATTTTTTGTTTTTAGGTTTAGAACTACTTTTTAACTTTTTAGCAAGCTCTTGGCAAATAATAATTTTGGTGTTGAATTAATTTAAAAGTTAAAGTAAATACTGAAAAACACTGTTGCTAAAGTTGAAACTAATAAGAAAACTAGTTTTGTTCCAGTTCCTTGTTGCTAGTTTTCCTTATTTTAGAAGTTTTTTTCAATTGATATTTGCATTCTTGCTTTTTTAACTTTTTTTTCAACCTTTCTGTTCATTCTCTTCAAGAATCAGAAGTGTCTCTGTTTTTATTTCAACTGCTTTTGAATAATTTGGTGCTGCTATTTTTCATAATGACTTAATTTTATCTACATACTCTAATGCATTGTTCATTCAACTTTTTTGAGTTTATTAGTCATTAAACTTTTCTAAAACAGTTGGGAATGTTGTAAAATAAGGGCAGTTGTAATGATTAAGACTGGTTATGAAATTATCTATATTGTTAATCCTGATGTTCCTTCTTTAGATGTTGTCAAAAAAAAGATTGCTGCTTTATTAGGTGAAAAAGAGATTAAACACCAGGATTTAGGTCTGAAAAAATTTGCTTATGCAATCAAAAAAAAAACAAGCGGGCATTATTTTTTGCTTAGAGTACAAAAAGCAGGAAAACAAATCAAAAAGTTTGTTGATGAAGTTCGTTGAATGCCAGAAGTATTGCGTTTTTTAGTTGTTAATTTGGCAAAAGAGAAGCATTTTCGCTTTTCTTCTCCCAAAAAGGTTAAATTAAATGAAGATGATAGTGTTAAGTCCTTTTTAAGTTCTGACAGAATGAGTGAACAAGAATAGGTTTTTTTACTACTAGTTTGAAATGTCTGATTGAGATCTTGACAAAAGAAAGGTAGTTGTTTTTAGTCTTTCTCATAGTTATGATTTAACTTTAAAGGTGGGAGAGAAGTTACAAATCCCTACTTATTCTTTAAAAAAAAGAGTGTTTGCTGATCAAGAGATTATTGTTGATATTCCTGTATCAGTGCGTAATTATGATGTTTTTCTTTGTCAATCTACTTCTCAACCAGCTAATGAAGCAATTATGGAACTCTTAATTGCTATTGATGCTTTGAAAAGAGCATCAGTTAATTCTATTTCCTTAATTATTCCCTATTTTGGTTATGGTCGCCAGGATCGAAAAGCTAAAGGTCGAGAACCAATCACTGCTAAATTAATTGCTAATTTAATCAGTCATTTTGCTGTTAAAAGAGTTTTAACTTTTGATTTGCACTCTCCACAAATTCAGGGTTTTTTTGACATTCCTATTGATCATTTAACAGTTTTGCCTCTGTTGTTGACACAACTGTTGCAAAGAGAACAACTCTCCAACTATGTCTTGATTAGTCCTGACCGCGGAGGCTACAGTCGAGTAAAAAAATTAAGTGAGCATTTACAAGCACCAGTAGCAGTTATGGATAAGATCAGACCAGAAGTTAACCAGGCTAAGTTGAGTTTTTTTTTGGGTGATGTAACTAATAAGAATGCTGTTTTTGTTGATGATATGATTGATACTGGTGGTACTTTAGTTGGTTGCATCAATTATTTACAAAAACGAAAAGTTAGAAATGTTTATGTAGTTGCTGCCCATGGTGTTTTCAGCAAAAATGCTTTGGATAAGTTACTCCAACTTTACCAAAAAGGTTTGTTAAAAAAGATTTTTGTCAGCAACTCTGTTGTTATTAACAACCCTGCCGCCTATCCTTTCTTATCAGTTTATTGTTTGTCAGACTACATTCGTGATCTAATGCAACTAATTTTAACAGGAGGTTCAATTTCTGGTTATGGTAAAAAACAGTTTGATAAACTGGCATCAACAACAAAAACAGTCTTTTAGTCTAATTTTGGTAGGTTTAGGGAACAACCATTCCCAGTATCTTTCTACCCATCATAACTTGGGATGAATGTGGTTGGATTTTTTGGTCCAAAGGTTTAAGACAACTTGAAGTGAAGATGATTTATGTTTTTGAGCAATTATTAGGGTTTATTCTTGCTCTCTACTTTTGTTGAAGTTAAAAACTGAAATGAATTTGTCTGGTTTTTGTCTTTGGAAACTAGTTACTAAATCTTCTCTGAATTTAGCAAAGGTAATTGTTTGAAATGACAACCTTGACCTTGATTTTAGCAAGTTTAAATTTACTAAACAAATTCCTGATAATGGTCATCAAGGATTGTTTAGTATTATGAAACAGTTTAAAACTAAAAAGGTAATGACTTGCCAGTTAGGAATTGGCAAACAAAAACCAATTCATCAATGGGTTTTACAACCTTTTAGTGCAGAAAAAAAAAGGCAATTAAAGACAGTTGTTTTTCCTCATTTATCTTCTTTTTTGCTGCAAACTATTCAACATTGAGATGGTATTCAAAATTTTGTGGATCTTTTTTATCAGCAGTTGAATAGTGGTAAGAAAACTGTGAATTTAGCTGTTATTGGTGGACAATGAGGTGATGAAGGGAAGGGAAAAATAGTTGATTATTTAACTTCTACATTTGCTTTTGCTTCAGTTGCTCGTTTTTCTGGTGGTGACAATGCTGGCCATACAGTTCAGGTACAAAAGAAAGTCCATCATTTTTCTCTCTTGCCAGTTAGTATTACTCATTCTCAAATAAACTCTGTTATTGGTTCTGGTTGTCTGTTGAACTTAGAAACTCTGATTAATGAGTTAAAAGTTTTTTCAACTACAACAAAAAAAATTAACCTTGTTATTTCTCCCTTTTGTCATTTAGTAATGCCTTATCATTTGCTTTTGGATCAGTTACAAGAGAAGGAACGAGGAAAAAACCTTTTAGGAACAACCCAGCGGGGAATCGGCCCTTGTTTAGAAGATAAAGTTAAACGTTGTGGTGTTCGACTTGGTGATCTTTTTTCCCTCTCCCACTTCCAGAAGAAATTACAATCACTTTTAGTAGTTAAAAACCAGATTTTAGTCAACATTTATCAACAAAAACCACTTGCTTGAAAGTCAATTTATGAGCAATTTTGTGCTTGGTTTAAGCAAATTAAAGTTTATATTCAAGATGATTTAATTTTTTGTCAGGAGAGAAAAAACCAACCTATTTTGTTTGAAGGAGCTCAAGGGAGTTTGTTGGATTTAAACCTGGGTACTTACCCTTTTGTTACCAGTAGTTCCACTCTCAGTTACCAAGTTGGGAGTAGTTTTGGCAATCTTTTTCAGCAGACAAAAGTGTTGGGTGTTTTTAAAACTTATGCTAGTCGAGTGGGTCAAGGACCTTTTCCAACTGAATTAAGACCAAAAAGTGTTATAGCAAAGCATTTAGTTATGAAAGGTTGTGAATTTGGTGTAGTTACTCGACGTCAACGGAGAGTTGGTTGATTTGATGCTGTTTTAGCAAAGTATGCCTGTCAAATCAATGGTTTTAGTGAGATTGCTTTAACTTTGTTGGATGTTTGGTCAGGTTGCCAAGAAATTAAAATTTGCACTGGTTATTGGCAAAATGGTAAACTTTATCAGCATTTTTCTTCTGAACTGGATTGAAATCAACCTTTTTCTTGTCAATATTTATTTTTGCCTGGTTGGTCAGAAGAGATTAAAACAATCAAAAGTTTTGCTAATTTACCAGTTAATGCTCAAAAGTATGTGATTCAAATTAGTCAGTTGTTAGATAAACCAGTTACTCTTATTTCAGTTGGCAAAGGAAGAGAGGAGGTTATTACTTTAACTAGAAAAGAAGTTAAAGATGCTGTTAAATCTTTTTTAAGTAGTTAAAGTAAAGAAACATTGTAGTTTTCTTCTTTCCAATAGAGATGTTAAGTCTCAAAAAGTCATTAAAATTCTTAAAATTATCATCTGATTAATCTAATTAACTTATACCCCCACACACAAAGTCCTATAAGGGTTATAAATAACAAAACAGAGGCAAGAATAGTAAGTCACCAGTCTCCTTTTGCAAAACCCATATATAAACCCACAAAAAAGAGAGCAAACAAAAGGATCTTCAAAAAACCCCACCCCAAGAACTCTAAAATCTTTGAGACTCCATCACCATCACTATGCTGTTTTTTTCTTTTTTCTTTTTTCATTTAAATCAGTGAACTTCCAATAATACGCCCCTCCCAAATACTATAATGCAGGGCAAAACAATTGTTAAAAATGCTTTTAAAGCAATTCCAATAACTTCCAAGATTCCAACAACTCAACACAATGCTAGCAAAATAAATATTATAATTACTATTTAATTTCCAACTCCTTATTGCCATTAATATACACCAATAAAATTCTAAAATTGAGTTTTAGAATTAAAAAAATAGTAAAATTAAGTTGAAATGTTGAGGAAAATTTTTTTTCATCTTTTGTTTTTATTTTTTCTGTTAGGATTAGTTTTGCCTACCACCTGATCCCAAGGTCTAAATACTAAGCTCAATTCTGAACCAGAACCTGTTGCTGGTGACCCTGTTTTGGATGAAAAGTGTGAAGATTATGATCGTATGAGTCGTAATTCAAGAACTGTTTATGACAAACAAATCATTAAGTTTCAAGAAAGTAGTGAAAATATTCATAATTTTTTGCTCTTTTTTTACTTTAACAAAAAATATGTTTCTGATTCTAAAAATCCTGAAGGCAAAAGGAAAGTTTATTGTTTTGACAAAATTTTTCCAGCTCTTCAAGAATTGTTAAAGCAGAATGAGTGGCAAAAGTTTCTTTTTGTTTCTTATCAAGATGGAGTTGCTACAGATAAAAACCTTGTTCTTCCCTTTGTCAAACTTGAACAAGAAGCTCGATGACAACTGTACCAAATTGTATCAGTGAGAAAGGAATTAGAAGATAAACAACCAGAATTTTTGACAAAACTTGGTTTAGAAATACAAGAAAAAATTTTAAAGGAAGATCACACCAATCCAATTTTTCCTCTTTTTCAAAAAATTTTTAATCAAAAAACTATTGAGATTTTGCAAAAACTTCGAGATTCTGGAATAAAGGTGATGGCATTTACTGAACTTGAACAAAGTCATTATTTTTCTCCTGAACTTCTTATAGGAGAAAAGACTAAAACTGAAAAACCTGTTTTTCAAGATGTTTGAAGTGCTTATTGAGAACATTTTTCGGAAACTGCTCCAAAAATTAAGATTAGACATTTTATTATTTTTTTTCAATTAACCTTTCCTGACTTTGAAAACAGTCATATTTTGCTTAGCAATGCATTCAATCAAGTTTGAACACCTAAACTTTTGCTTCTTCAACAAGGCAAAAAAATTAATCTTAAATCTTTTGAGATTAAAAAAACAGATGGTAAAGTTGAAAATGTTGATTTTGGTAGTTTGGTCAACAGTCAAGCAAGTGAGGCATTAGATTTAAATGTTGAACAGTTGAAATTTTTAGCAAAATTGGATGATGAAGCAATTTCTAAGTTAAAGAGGAAGATAAAAGAGTTTAATTCTCATGTAGACAGAGAAAAAGATAAACAAAAAGACAGAGAAGAAGGTAAACAAAAAGACAGAGAAGAAGTTAAACAAAAAGATGAACAAAATTTAACCATTGGTTTAGCAACTGGAGCAGCAGTTTTGACTGCTGCTGGTCTGGGTGGTTTTCTTTATTGATTTTTTAAAATCAGAAAATAACTTTGATCAAAAAAGTTTAAGATAAGATTGATTTTTCACTAATTTTTTCCACAAAAAAATATCAAAAATTGTGAAAAAGTTTGGTTTCAGAAATTATTTTTAAACCTAAATTACAAAAAATTAAAGTTTTTCTTTTTTATTTTCTGATGAAATATTTATTGGTGAAATAATCAAGTGTTTTTTTCAATTTTTATGTTTAAATTCCTTCATTTTTATATTTTTCACCTGTATATGTGCAACTACAGAAAAAAAATTATTTTTTAAAAATAAAACAATCTATTCAATTTTTGCTTTTTAATTTTTTCAGTATAAACCTATCAAAACGCTGTCTTGAATTCAGGATGAAACTTCTGTCTTAATTTTTTGATAAATGTCAGAATCAGGATTTTGCTTACTAGTTAATTTTTCTGTAAAAACTTTGACTTTTTCTTTGTGTTTTGAATAATTTTTAATAAAACCTTCAGTTCATTTTAAATAATATCCCAAGTTACAAAGCAGCAGTTTCAAAAAAACTAATGCTACCCTCTTATTGCCATTTGTTAACAAATGAGCCATTAACAACCTCATAAACAATTCAGCACAAACATCAAAGATTGATTGATTGTTTTTTTGATAAGAGTATTTAGTAATAACTGAATAAATTGGTCCTTTTTCAGATAAACCTGGAACAAAAGCACCAATTGGTGCTTTTCTATTTATCTCTTCTGCTTTTCTTATTGATTCAAGATATAGATTGGATAACAATTGATAATCTTTTTCTTTAACATTTTGCAGATCTCAATGATTTATTTCAATTTTTACTTCTTGTATATATCCAAAATGAGAATGAAAATAATATTTACCATCTTTATCAGAATATTTGATGAGTTTTCCTCATCTAATTTTAGAAATTTCCTTTTTTGCATTTTCCTTATCATCAGAACAAGTTCAAAGAATTATCTTTTTCATTACAATTTCAAGTTATTTTATAAAACACAATAAATTTTCAACAATTCATTGTCTTCAATAAACATAAGTAATTGTAGATGATACCAAAAAAAACCATCAGCAATCAAACACTTCCTTCAACCTAATTTCAGAAAAAAAACAAGAAATCCAAAGACTCTGTTTAAGAAACTAGTTTTTGCCTAACCATTCAATGTACTTTTTAAAAATTTCTTTGTCATCACCATTGAAACATTCTTTAATGATCTTGTCTTTATTCTTGTTTCAGTTTTGAACTAATTTTCAATTATCATTCTTTCTTTTCATTTTTTAACACCCAAACACTAACCATTATAGCAGATCAAGAAATGTCTCTTGTCAAAAGAACTTTTAGTGGCTTAGGAAAAGATAATATGAAAAAGTTTGGAGGAAAATCTCTTTGATTAGTTTTTTATTCATCATTTTTGAAATAGATTAAAAAGAGTTTGAAAAGAAGAACTTACTAAAATTGTTTGAACTAGAAGCATAAATTTGTTGTTGCTTTCAATACAATTTAGAGTACATAGTCAAGAGATTATGGTAAGGGATTAGCAAAAAAGTTGTTGTGATTAAAATTTATCTTAATGTTCTTCTTTGTATTTTTGCTTTTTCTAAATTAGATAAATTAGTTGGTTTTTTTTTGCCTACTAGAGAAGACAGGTTGCTTTCAAAATTCAGTTAATTTTTCTAAATATTTGAAATAAACTATTTCTCATTACAAGATTGCACTTTTAATTCTGCTAGTTTGGTTTTTTTGGTTTAGAAAGCAGTCTTTCTAGACTTTTTCAGCAAAAATAGAATATAAATTTTTTTGATTAGGTGTTGAATAAAACAAGTTGAAAAATAAGATTGACAATAATTTTTTATTTTTTCCAACTACTTGATAAAAAAAAAAAAAAAGAAGTAAAATGAGAATGTGATGTTGAAAAAAGTCCTTGCTGTTTTCCCAGTTTTTATTCTCTTTGCCTTCTTGGGTTTGTTTGTTTTTGCTAGTCCATCTTCTTCAGTTGTTTTTGAAGTTCAACCCCAACCCTTTACTAATGAACAAAAACAAGATCGTACTTGAAAATGAATTAAGTCTGAACTGAGAAACAGGTATACTTATTTAGATTTTGATGAAGAGTGAAAACCTTTGTTTGCTGCTGCCAAAGATGATACTCAATATGCAAAGAAAGGTTCTGAATTAGAGCAAAAAGTTAAAAATGAACTGCCACACCTTTTTACTGCACTGGAAAGAAAAGACAAAACAGGAGCGCTAGAGTTTTTGCTTAGAGAGCAATCTTCTTCTCTATGAGGACAAAAATCAAAATGAAATTCTTTAGTTGATGTCAGTGTTGACAGACATTATACATTTTTAAATTCTAAATATGCTTACTTAGCTAAAACCCCAATCTCAATTAAAAAAGAAGGAAAAGAAGCATATAACAAAGATAGTTTAGAACCTTTATTTATTGCTGCTAAAAGGTTTGGAGTTCTGAAAACAGAAAAGGAGTTTGCAAAAATAAACATACCTGGTTTCAGGGAAATAATTTGAGATTTTTGCTTTTTATTTTTTTTTGAAAAAATGGAAATTGATGCTGCTTTTGCAGCAACTGATGCTAAAAACAAACCCAAACTAAATAATCTCTGAGCAGAAATCAAAGATGAACTGAAAAAACCAGAGTATGCCTACTTAGTCAAAAGCCCAATTCTAATTAATGATAAAAATTATGATTTAAAACTCTTATTTGAGGTTGCTCAGTCTAGTTTTGCTGGCAATGGTTATGCTCTCCCTTTAGCAGCTAAAATGCAGTTGCAAGATTTAGTTAATGCTGGTATTGATCATCAAGCTTTTAAAAATAGTTTAGCAACAGCAAACATTCACAACAACCAAAAATTGGATAATTTTTGGGAAGAATTAAAGAAAACCAAGTATGCTAATTTAGCAAGACTACCAGTAAAAATTAACATTAACAACAAAAATTATGATTTGGCAAAGATTTTTTCTACTATTACTCAATTTAATGGAAAAGGTTCAAAACTTCCTCTAGAACCTGGAACAGAACTCCAGAACCTAATCAATGCTGGAATTACTCCTCAACAACTTGGAGATGTTTTGAAACAAATGTTAGTCTCATTAGATAACTTTTGAACCCAACTAAAAAAGATTCTTAACCAACCAAAGTTTGACAAATGAAAAGATACTTCAATCAAGATTAAAAACAAAAGTTATGATCTTAAACTTTTGTTTACTGCCAAGGAAAAATCAGATGTTAAAGGTTCTGCTTTGCCTTTAGATACTAAACTGAAACTCCAAAAGTTGCTCAATGATCAGGTTACTCCTAAAATGATTGAAAACCAACTGCTTGCTCTCAATCAGGCAGAAGCAGAAAAGAATAAGCAAGCAAAAGAAAAACAACAAAGTCAAGATTTAACGATTGGTTTAGCAACTGGTGGAGGTGTGTTAGTTGCTGCTGGTTTGGGTGGTTTTCTCTACTGGTTTTTTAAAATCAGAAAGTAAAAGTTTTGGATAAATAAATCTTCCTTTTTTAGTTTCCAACTTGCAATAGGTTCTGAAAGAAACATAGCACTAATTAACCTAGAGCTGTTTCTCTTGCTGTTTTAAGTAGTTTAGTAAATGAGTTTTGAGTTTTTGATGAAAAAGACATTTTTAGAAAAATCACTATACTTATTTAGTGGTTATTTAAAGACTGCTTACTGTACTTGTTTAGTTATTGTTGAAACAGTTAGCAAGAGTTTATAAGATGCAGAGTTTGAGAATTTCTTTATCTTTTCAACAAATTGAAAAACAAAGTATTTATTTTGAAAATACTACTCAATGAATTTTAGTTGGTGTTTTTTTTGGTATTTTTGTCATCCAAAAGATAAATAAATTCAGTTGTTTTTTTCTCTAGTTTTTAAAAGCGACAACCTGGTTTTTCCCTTTCTTTTTCACCAATTACTTGACAAAAAAAAAAAAAAGAAGTAGAAAGAAGTAAAATGAGGAAGTGATTTTGAAAAAATTCCTTGCTGTTTTTCCATTTTTTATCTTCTTTGCCTTTTCAGGTTTGTTTGTTTTTGCCAGCCCATCTTCTCTGGTTGTTTTTGAGTCTCAGTCTCAAATCCTTAATAATAAACAAAAACAAGATCTTATTTGAAAACAAATTAGGTCTGAACTGAGAAACAGGCATACTTATTTAGATTTTAGTGAAGATTTCAAACCCTTGTTTGCTGCTGCTAAAGATGATACTCAATATGCAAAGAAAGGTTCTGAATTTGAGCAAAAAACTAAAATTTTTCTGCTAGATCTTTTTGCTGCAACAAATGGAAACAAAAAAAGACTGCTAGAGGTTTTACTTGGAAGTCAATCTTCTTTTCTAAGTGTCCAAAAATCAAGATGGAATTCTTTAGTTGATGCCGGTGTTGGTGAACATCATATAGATGCATTGTTAAATCCTCAATATGCTTACTTAGCTAAAACCCCAATCTCAATCAAAAAAGAAGGACAAGAACCATATAAGACTAGTTTAGAACCCTTGTTTCTTGCTGCTAAAAAGTTTAGAGTTATCTCACGAGAAGAGTTTTCAAAAGTAAAAATACCTGGTTTCAGGGAAATAATTTGAGATTTTCGCTTTTTATCTTCTGTTGAGGAAAGTGATATTAATGCCGCTTTAATAACAGCTGATGCTGAAAACAAACCCAAATTAAATAATCTCTGATCAGAAATCAAAGATGAACTAAAAAAACCAGAGTATGCTTATTTGAGCAAAACTCCAATTCTAATTGATGATGAAAATTATGACTTAAAATTCTTATTTGAGGCTGCTCATTCTGGTTTTGCTGATAATGGCTATGCTCTCCCTTTAGCAGCTAAAATACAGTTGCAAGATTTAGTTAATGCTGGCATTGATGGTGAAAATTTTAAAGTTGCTTTAACAGCAAAAAACCAAAAATTAGACAACTTTTGAACCCAACTAAAAAAGATTCTTAACCAACCAGAATTTAGCAAATGAAAAAACACTTCAATCAAAATTAAAAACAAAATCTATGATCTTAGTCTTTTGTTTGCTGCCAAGGAAAAGGCAGATGTTAAAGGTTCTGCTTTGCCCTTAGATGCTAAACTCCAACTCCAAAAGTTACTCAATGATCAAGTTAGTTCCAAAATGGTTGAAAACCAACTGCTTGCTCTCAACCAGGCAGAAGCAACAAAGAATAAGCAAGCAGAAGCAGAAAGAAAAAGACTAGAGGAAGAGGCAGAAAAGAATAAACAAGCAAAAGAAAAACAACAACTTCAAGTTTTAACCATTGGTTTAGCAACTGGTGGTGTTTTGTTTGCTGCTGGTTTGGGTGTTTTTCTCTACTGGTTTTTTAAAATTAGAAAGTAAAGGTTTTGAATAAATAAATCTTCCTTTTTTAGTTTCCAACTTGCAATAGGTTCTGAAAAAAACATAGCACTAACCTAGTGCTGTTTCTCTTGCTGTTTTAAGTAGTTTAGTAAATGAGTTTTGAGTTTTTGATGAAAAAGACATTTTTAGGAAAATTACTATACTTATTTAGTGGTTATGTAAAGATTGCTTACTGTTCTTGTTTAGTTTTTGTTGAAACAGTTAAAAAGAGTTTATAAGATGCAGAATTTGAGAATTTCTTTATCTGTTCAACAAATTGAAAAACAAAGTATTTATTTTTGAAATACTGTTCAATGAGTTTTAGTTAGTGTTTTTTTTGGTATTTTTGTCATCCAAAAGGTAAATAAATTCAGTTGTTTTTTCTCTAGTTTTGAAAAGCAACAACCTGATTTTTTGCTTTTTTTTCACCAATTACTTGACAAAAAAAAAAAAAAGTAAAATGAGAATGTGATGTTGAAAAAAGTCCTTGCTGTTTTTTCAGTTTTTATCTTCTTTGCCTTTTCAGGTTTGTTTGTTTTTGCCAGTCCATCTTCTCCAGTTGTTTTTCAGTCCCCATCTCAACTCCTTACTGATGAACAAAAACAAAATTTTACTTGAGAACAAATTAAGTCTGAACTGAGAAACAGGTATACTTATTTAGATTTTGATTTTGATGAAGGATATTGAAAACCTTTGTTGGATGCTGCCGAAAATGATGCCCAGTATGAAAAGAAAGGTTCTGAATTAGAGCAAGAAGTTAAAAATATACTGCTGCTTATTTTTGATACAGCAAAAAAAAACAAAATAGAAGTAACAAAGGTTTTGTTTCTAATACAAGTTTCTTCTCTAAGAACCCAAAAAAACAGATGAAATTCTTTAGTTGATGCCAGTGTTGGTAAAAATCAAGATGCATTGTTAAATTCTCAATATGCTTACTTAGTTAAAACCCCAATCTCAATCAAAAAAGAAGGAAAAGAATACAAACATAGTTTAGAACCCTTGTTTCTTGCTGCTAAAAGGTTTGGAGTTGTCTCATGAGAAGAGTTTGCAGAAGTTAAAATACCTGGTTTCAGGGAAATAATTTGAGATTTTTGCTTTTTATTTTCTGTTGGGGAAAGGGAAATTAATGCTGCTTTTGCAGCAACTGATGCTAAAAACAAACCCAAACTAAATAATCTCTGATCAGGCATCAAGGATGAGTTGAAAAAACCAGAGTATGTCTACTTAGTCAAAACCCCAATTCTAATTAATAATGAAAATTATGGTTTAGAACCCTTGTTTAAGGTTGCTCAGTCTGGTTTTGCTGATAATGGTTATGCTTTGCCTTTAGCAGCTAAAATGCAGTTGCAAGATTTAGTTAATGCTAACATTGATGGTGAAAATTTTAAAGTTGCTCTAACAGCAATAAACAACCAAAAATTAGATGACCTTTGAACCCAACTAAAAAAGATTCTTAACCAACCAGAGTTTAGCAAATGAAAAGATACTTCAATCAAAATTAAAAACAAAAGTTATGATCTTAAACTTTTGTTTACTGCCAAGGAAAAAGCAGATGTTAAAGGTTCTGCCTTTTCCTTAGATGCCAAACTCCAACTCCAAGAGTTGCTCAATGATCAGGTTACTTCCAAAATGGTTGAAAACCAACTGCTTGCTCTCAACCAGGCAGAAGCAGAAAAAAATAAGCAAGCAAAAGAAAAACAACAACCTCAAGGTTTAACCATTGGTTTAGCAACTGGCGGAGGTGTGTTAGTTGCTGCTGGTCTGGGTGGTTTTCTCTACTGGTTTTTTAAAATTAGAAAATAAAGTTTTTTACATACCAGAACTGCTGTGAAACTTTAATTAGAACTCTGCCTTTGTTCAGAAGGTAATTTGTTATAATGTTTCTTAGTTGGAGAGTTTTGCTTGAAATTTAATAGGAAAGAAATTTTGTCTCTTGCTAAAAGACATCTGATTGATCTAAATGAAGAAGAAATTGCTAATTTGTTGTTTGAAATCAACAACTATACCCTGCCAAAGATTAAAGAATGAAAAAAGTTTACTGTTTTTTTAGATAAATTACCACCAACTAATTTGCCTCATTTTCTTAAATTAAAAAGTACAGATCTGAGTGTTTTTAACTTTGATCCCCAAAATTGGAAAGTAAATCCAGATTTTTTTAAAAATGTTCATTGTTATGAATCTCACTTAGTTGTTGTTCCTAAAGTCAATGTTTCTGACTTGCAAAAAGATGAATAAAGTTACTACTTTGACACTTAAATTTAGAAAAAGTCAAAGTTATTTGGTCAAGTACTATCAGGATTTATTTCAAAAGATTAGAAGTTTGAAGCACTTAAATTTTTTTACTGAATTGTATTCTGGTGATGTTTTGAGAAAAGTACAGGATGTTAAATTTTTTGAAAAGTACAAGGATAAACCTCTTTTTGGCATCCCTTTTTTTTTGAAAGATAATTTTATGATTAAAGGCAAAAGAGTTGCATGTGGTTCCAAGTTGTTAGTTAATTTTTTTGCTACTTTTTCTGCTACAGTTTTTCATCTTTTAGAAGCAAAGGGAGCTGTTTTGTTAGGGAAAACAACAATGGATGAACTTTCCTTGGGCGGAACTGGTTTAGAGGCAAATGAAGGTTTTGTTGTTAATCCTTTGGATGAAGAAAGAATTGTTGGTGGTTCATCAAGTGGTTCAGCAGTAGCAGTTGCCAAGTCAGTTTGTTCTTTTGCTTTAGGAAGTGATACTGGTGATTCAGTTAGATTGCCAACTGCCTACTTAGGTATTGTAGGTTTTAAACCTACTTTTGGTTCAATTTCTAGATATGGTTTAATTCCTTATTCTCCCTCATTGGATACAGTTGCTTTTTTTGCTCAACATGTTGATGATCTTGAACTAGTTTTTCAAACTATTTCTGGATCTGATCCTAAAGATTTGGCTTGTCAAAAAAACACTTTATCTCCCTCATTAAAAAGTAAAAAATTTTTGGACATCAGGGTTTTAGTGATTGGATTAAATTCTTCACTTGTAAATGCAGATGTAATGCAAATTTTTAAGCAGAAATTTTTAGAACCCTTAATTTTTAATGGCTTTTCTGTCAATTTCCATGCTTTAGAATCTAAGATTTGGAAGAATTTAGCTTTTTTATACCAAATGATTAGTTATCCTGAAGCTTTGAGTAGTCAAGCTAATTTAACTGGGATTAATTTTGGTCTTAACCATCGGCATGAAAAAAAAGATTGGGATTTTTTTGACCTTATTTTGAGAAACCGGAGTGAGGGATTTCATTCAGAACTGAAACGACGTTATGTTTTAGGTGCTTTGTTTACAAGTAAGAAGTATCAAAAGATAACATATTTTCAGGCAATGAAAATGAGAACTTATATTCAGAATTATTTTGATAAACTTTTTAAAGATTGTGATTTTATTGTCCACCTTGCTACATCCAATGTTGCCCCTAAAATTAGTAAAGTGCAAAATTTCAAAACCAAAAGAGTTCCTAAACATACTCTTGATGATTTGTTTTTACTGTCTAACTTTTTAGGAACTCCTTCTTTAGTTTTACCATTTGCTAAGAAAGGTAATTTATCATTGAGTGTCAACATCTTTGCTCAGCCTAATCATGATTTTCGTTTAATTAATTTTGCTAAAAGAATTGTTCAGTTAGTCAAAAATGAAGTCTAAATTAGAAAAGTTTGTTACTCAGATTGGTTTGGAGGTTCACTTTCAATTAAAGGCAAAATGCAAGTTGTTTTCTCCAGCTCCTAACACCTTTAATGCTCAACCTAATTCAGGAGCAGATAGTTATGATTGAGGTTATCCAGGGACATTACCTAGGTTAAACTTAGAGACTGTTAAACTAGCTGTTCAAACAGTTTTTCTGCTTCATGGTAGTTTGGCAAGTCAAATTGATTTTGATCGTAAAAACTACTATTATTTTGATCTACCAAGAGGTTATCAAATCACTCAGTTTCATAATCCATTAGGAAGGAAAGGTTATTTGGATGTGCTTTTGCCAAGCAAGAGACAAAAAAGAATTTACTTTAATTCTATTCATTTGGAAGAAGATTCTGCAAAAGTAATTCATCAGCAAAAGCACAATTTAGTTGATTATAATCGAGCAGGAATCCCTTTAGTAGAGGTTGTAACTACTCCCATATTTGAAAGTTATGAGGAGGTAGAAGGTTTTATTGTTGATTTAATTTGGTATTTACAAACAGCTGGTATAAGTAATGCTAAATTTGAAGAAGGTTCAATTAGAGTTGATGTTAACATCTCCCAAAAAAGAAATAATCAAACTAGTTGTCCCCTGACTGAAATTAAAAACTTGAATTCTTTTAAAAACATTAAATTAGCAATTCAGCAAGAAACTGTTTGGCAGATAAAAAAATTTGCTACTTTGAAAAAGGCTTGTACAAAAACATTTGATGAAAAAAATAATACCTTGCTTTTAAAAAGAGAGAAGTTTAGTCAATATGATTATTTTTTTATGCGAGAAAACAACATTGCTCCTATTCAATTAGATAAAAAACAAGTGGATGCTTGAATTCAAGAAGTTGTTCATTTACTTGATTTTAGATTGAAAATTACCAGTTGTTTTCCTAGTTTAGTTTTTTCTAAAGTTAACTTTTTTTTGGAAAATAGTTCTGCTATTTTTTATTTTCTTGTTCTTATGAATGAGTTAGCAAATGATGAAGTAACTGTTTTTTTATTTTTAAAAGAAATTTTTTGACCGCATTTTTACAAAGACTTTACCACTGGTTCAGATTCTATTTCTTCTTCAGAGCATAAGTGCAACTTCACTTTCATAAAAAGAATTTTTGCTAGTTTAAGTTGTTGCTGAAAATCACCATTTTTGGTAGTTTCTAATCAGCAAGTTTGAAAGGATAAACTAAAACAAAAGTTACTGCTATTTTGAAAAAAGAACAGTTCTAAAAAGAATTTATTAAACAGTTTCTTTTGAAACAAAGTTCTTTCCCAGAGTTTGTTAATTGATCTGGAACTGCTCATTGTTCTTTTGAAAATGTATCAAAAAAAACAAATCAACTTTAAGGTAGTAAAGAGTATTTTTTTGGATTTTTATTTTCACCAGATTATTTATTCAAATGCAATGAAAACAACTCTTTTACAGTTTGTTTCGGCAGAAGATGACGCTTTAATTTCTGTTTTAGTTGTTGATCTTTTACAAAAAAAGGTTAAAAAAAATCCTGATTTAGTTGTTAAGTATCAAAACTCTAGTCAAAACACCACTAACTATTTAATGGGAGCAATTCGAAAAGAATTACTTCATTTTTCAAAAGAAAAAATTGATTCTAGTAGAATTGATTTTAAAAATGTTACTAAAATTATTCAACAATTTTTTCTTGACTTAAAAAAGAAGCAAGACTAGAAAGGTATTTTTTGACTTAAAAGGTATGGTTTGTTGCTTGAATAAATCTCATCTGTTTTCTTTTGAATGGTTTGAGCAACACCAATTTGACCAATTAACATGATGCTAATTGTAATGATTTTAGGAATTATTCATCCTCCCTTAGCAATTTGAAAAGTGTTCAGACCTACATTTCCCAATGCTGATGTTGAATAAAAAAGAGAGTTCAAAAAAATATCTTCTTCCATTTTTGAACTATCTTGCAGACTTAAACTAACAATTATTGTAGAAAAAGTAACTATTACTATTGAGAAAAAGCAAACTCGATAGATGAAGTTGATATCATTTGCTGAAACACTTTTTTTAAAAATCTTGAGGTTGTTTTGACTATCTTGTTGACCAAAGATACTTCAAATTGCAATGATGAAGGTAGTTGTTTTTACTCCTCCACCAGTAGAAAGTGGAGCACAACCAATTCACATTGATATTGACAAGAGATACTTGCTAGGTACACTAAAATATTCTTTGATGTTAACAGTAGAAAAACCAGCAGATCGGCTAGAAAGAGTGTTAAAAATAATTTTCATTAAATTGTTGTCTTTGATTAGGTTTTTTTGGTTGTTAATTGCTTCAAAAATAATAACTAAAACAACACTGATAATCATTAAAATAATGTAAGAAATTACAATTATTCTGGCAAAATTCAATTGTGGTTGTCTTTCACTATTGCCCTTTATTTTTCTTCAAATTTCCAGAAAGAAAACAAAACCAAAACCACCAATTAAAAATTGAACAATTGAAACTATTTGAACAAAAATATGTTCATTCATTACCTCCAAAGAATTTAAGTACTTGCCATCTTGGAAAATATCAAAACCGGCATTGTTAGTTGCTGAAACTGAATGGAAGAGAGCAACTCAAAAGCCCTCAGCAATGTTTTTGTCATAGTTTAGATTTTTAATTGGGACAAAACAAAAATATAAAAAGAGGATAATGGCACCCAGAAAATAAACAACTATTAAGGTTCAAAAACCAACTATCAACATATCTTTACTGACCTTGGGATTAAAATATCCCCGCTCAAACTGTTGCTCAGAATCTTCAGCAAAACTACTACTGGGTCTAATTAAAAGATAACGAATCATCCTGAAAAACTTAATCTTAAAGAAAATAACACCAAATCCACCAGTAATAATCAAAAGGAAAATTACAAACTGTCCTGCTCATGTCATATCTTCAGATATGTCATAAATTGTTAAACCAGTTGTAGAAATTGCTGAGGTTGTAGTATAGAGAGCATCCAGAAAGTTTATTGATGTTTTACTTTCTTTTCAGGTTCAAGGCGCTGTTATAAAAAGTGAAGCAACAATGATAGCAAGCATATACCAAATTAAAATTTTTAAAAAGAGGTTGTTTCTGATTTGTTTTAAAATTTTTTGAATTTTGTTTTCTTTGTTGGAGAATGCTTGCACTTCAATTAGGTATTAACAGTTAAACTTCTGGGTTAAATGTTAGAATATATTAACACAAAAACAAATGGCAAAAAGAGTTTGAATATTTGGTATTGGTAAGTTTGGTGATTCTTTTGTTTCTGGGATCTTAAATGAATCAGATCTAGATTTAGCTTTAGTCGACAAGGATAAAAACAAACTCACTAAGTTTGCTAATCAGAACATTCCTTCCCATGTTTGTAATGCAGAAGTCACTGAAAATGTAGGTTATCTTGGTTTAGAAAAGAGTGATTTCTGTTTGGTTTTGATGAGTACCAACATTGGTGCTTCTATTTTGATTGTTCAGAGTCTAATTGAAAATGGTATTGCTTTTGATAAACTTTTTGTTAGAGTTATCAACAACCAACACAGAAAGATTTTAGTTTCATTGGGTGTACAAAAGTTTATTGATCCTGATCAAGTGATTGCCAACAAGATTATTTTAGAAATTACCAAAAAAGTAGATGTTGTTTATTTTGATGACCAAAACTACATCTTCAAAGTTACTAATAACAAAGTGGAAAATCAAAAAATAAAAGATTTTGATAACTTAAAGAAATACAAAGTTAATGTGCTTTTGATTTTTCAAAAACCTTCTTCTGCAAGTGAAGAAGGAAGGAAAGTTATTTATCCAACTGATGACACTTTTATTCAAAAATCAGATCAACTTTTGTTGTTAGTACCAAAAAATGAGATAGACAATGTTTGTAGTCTCTTTCAAGTTAGTTAACTTAAAAGTTTTTGAATTAATTCTTACTGTTTTGATTGATTCATTAGTTTTAAAGTCAGTTCCAGTATGGATGAAAAAGTTAGTGGTTAAAAATCTTTTTTTTGTTCTTAAGAGATTTTATTGTTTTTTTTACCTTTTAGTATTAAAATCAGAAGAGTAGTTTTGCTTGTTTTGTGATGTTTATTGGTTCAGAAGTTGTTTTCAAAAGAGTTGTTGGCCAAAGGGCTTTTATTCTATTTAGTGCTGATTATTGCCCTGATTGTCAGGTTTTTAAACCAGTGTTTGAGGCAAAAATAAAACAACATCCTAATCTTTCTTTCTATTACCTGGACACCACTCATTTGCCAGAGATTGCTCAGAAAGAAGGTGTAAGATCAATTCCAACATTGAATTTTTATAGTGATGGAAAGTTGATTTCTACTTTGTCTGAATACACTCAAGAAGGTCTTGACTACTTTGTTAGTAAGTGTTTAGCATAACTTTGTTTTTTTTTGATAGTTACCTAAAACAGGAGTTAGAAATGGTTGAATGGGTTTTCTCTTCTGTTTATAGTTTGGTTAGTAAATGATATTCAATTTATAATAAAAACTTGCCTTGGTGCTGTTGCCAAGTTGGTTTAAGGCAAGGGTCTGCAACACCCTTATTCGTTGGTTCAAATCCAATCAGCACCTCCAAGTAGGGCTTGTAGTTCAGTTGGGAGAACGCTTGATTTGCATTCAAGAGGTCGTCGGTTCGACCCCGATCAAGTCCACCATTTATTTTAAAATCGGGAAGTAGCTTAGTCCGGCATTAAAGCGCTTGGTTTGGGACCAAGAGATCACAGGTTCAAATCCTGTTTTCCCGACCATTTGGCAGGGTAGCTTAATCAGGTTAAAGCAATTGGTTCATATCCAAGAGACTGTGAGTTCAATTCTCACCCTTGCTACCATTTTTAGGGATCCTTGGCTCAGTTGGTTAGAGCGTTCCGTTGATAACGGAGAGGTCACAGGTTCAAGTCCTGTAGGATCCACCATTTTTGGAGATGTACCCAAGTCTGGTTGAAGGGAACTGTCTTGAAAACAGTTAGATGTGAAAGCATGCGGGGGTTCGAATCCCTCTGTCTCCGCCATTTTTAGGACACTTAGCTCAATTGGACAGAGCATCTGGCTCTTAACCAGGAGGTTGTAGGTTCGATTCCTACAGTGTCCACCATTTTGAAAGTTGTGTTGTTTTTGCTTATTTTTTCAAAGTTTATTGTATTTTGTATGAAAGTAAGCAAGTATGGTGCAGAAAGGGAGACTTGAACTCCCACCTCATTTTATTGAGACTAGATCCTTAATCTAGCGTGTCTACCTAATTCCACCACTTCTGCAAGAGAAACACAAGGGTTAACTTTGATTATATCTATTTGAAAAGTTTTCTTGTTGTTGGTAAAGATTTTGAACTTTTTTGGATGTCTTTAAAGAGTTGAGGTTTTGAGTTTTTTTTCTTTAGTTAAGGGAATGAAAAGTCCTTTTTATTTTTTGAAGTTATAATTAAGTGATAATGGTTTCATCTACTGAGAAGGTCCAAAACATCTTTCTTAATGTGCAAAAGGCAAATAATCTTGCTTTTTCTCTTACTGTTGGTAAGCAGAGAAAGGGTAAACTTTTAGTTGTTGGTTTTTTTGTTAATGAGAAGAAGGAAAAACCAAAAGAATGCCAGAATTTCTTGATTTCCAACAAGGAAAATGCAGTATCTTTGATTAGTGAAGAAAAGAAAGTTTATGTTTGTCTTGGTAAAAAAAGACAGTTTAACAAGAAAAAAATTACAGTAGTTGCCAAGTTGTTTGTTGGTTTTAAAAAGTATAGTCTAGATTTTGATCTTTCTACTTTTATTACTGAACTGGTTCCAGAAAGTGTTGTTTTGGAAGCTTTTGCTAAGGTTTGATGTTATTTTTTTCATAAACCCCTTTCCTATAAAACCAAAAAAGTTACAGATAAATTAGCAAAACCAAAAGAGGCAAAGCAAGTTTCTTTTCACCTTTTATCCTCTAGTGAGCATAGCAGAGTGATTTTAGAGAAGGTAAAGTCCATTTTCAATGGAGTCAACACTTGTCGTTATTTGCAGGATATGCCACCTAATTTTTTGCATTCTGTAGAGTTTGCTAAACTTATTAAGTTTGCTTTTTCCCAAGTTAATTCAGTGGATTGTCAGATTTTAGGAGCGGATGAAATTAAAAGGGAAGGTATGAATTTGCTTTTGGCAGTGAATGCTGGCAGTTTTATAGAACCAAGAGTGGTTGTTTTGAAGTATTTTGGTAATCCACAAGAAAAAGCAAAAGTTTCAGTTGTTTTAGGAAAAGGAATAACTTTTGATACAGGTGGTTATTCTTTAAAACCTTCTGAACACCAAATTGGTATGAAATTTGACATGTCAGGAGCAGCAATAGCTGTTTCTGCTTTGTGGGCAATTTCTCAACTGAAGTTGAAAGTAAATGTTATAGTTGTAGTTTGTTTAACAGACAATGCTTTAGGAGCTAAGTCTACTTTTGTTGAATCAGTAATTACTTCTGGTGGTAAGAGTGTTGAGATAACCAACACTGATGCAGAAGGTCGTTTGATTTTAGCAGATGGTCTTTCATATGCTTTGAAACATTTTCAACCAACAGGTGTAATTGAACTTTCTACTCTTACTGGAGCAATATCTGTTACTTTAGGCACATGGATGACAGGGATTTTTGTTAATTCTTGTGGTGAAAAACTTTATCAGAATTTTGCCACTGCTACTAAGCAAACTGCAGAACCAATTTGAAGGTTGCCAGTTACTTCAGAGAATCTTGAAGCAATGAAATCTGATGTTGCTGATTTAGTTAATGCCAGCAAAAGTTATAAAGGGGCTTCCAGCAATGCAGCAGCCTTTTTATTTCAGTTTATTCCTAAAACTCCATTTATTCATCTAGACATTGCTGGGACAGCTACTAAACCTGAAAATCAACGTGGTACTGGAGTAATGGTGCAATCTTTAGTTCAATATTTTGAAAACTTTCAGGATTTACCAAAAAAAGAAAATGGATTTTTTCCTAAAAATAGTTTAAAATCTAAGTAATTGTTTTTTGTTTTTTAAGGAAATGGCAAAGGAAAAATTTGATCGTTCAAAAGTACATGTTAATATTGGTACAATTGGTCATGTTGACCATGGAAAGACTACTTTAACATCAGTTATCACTAAGTTTTTAGGTACCAAGGGTTTAGCTAAAGAAGTTAGTTATGAAAAGATTGATGCTGCTCCTGAAGAGAGGGACAGAGGTATTACAATCAATACAGCACATGTTGAATATGAAACTGAGAAGCGCCATTATGCCCATGTTGATTGTCCAGGTCATGCTGATTACATCAAGAACATGATTACTGGTGCTGCCCAGATGGATGGTGCTATTTTAGTTGTAGCAGCAACAGATGGTCCAATGCCACAAACTCGTGAGCATATCCTCCTTTCTCGTCAGGTGGGTGTTAAAAATTTGGTGGTTTTTTTGAATAAGTGTGACAAGGTTGATGATGAAGAAATGTTACAGTTGGTTGAGTTAGAGATTCGTGATCTTTTAAAGGAGTACAAGTTTGATGGGGATAAAGTTAAAATTATCCATGGTTCTGCTTTATTAGCAAGTCAGGGTGAACCAAAGTGGACTGCTAAAATTGCTGAATTAATGGATGCAGTTGATCAAGAAATTCCTGATCCAGTTCGTGTTGTTGATAAACCTTTTCTTATGTCAGTTGAAGATGTTTTGACAATTACAGGAAGAGGAACAGTTTGTACTGGCAGAGTTGAAAGAGGTAAATTAAAGTTGAATGATGAAGTAGAAATTGTTGGTTTATTGAAAACTAGAAAAGCAGTTATTACTGGCATTGAGATGTTTCGTAAGTTGCTTGATAGCGCCCAAGCTGGTGATAATATTGGTGCTTTAATGAGGGGTGTAGATAAAAAGGAAGTTCAAAGAGGTCAGGTGTTAGCTTTACCAGGAAGTATTACTCCCCACACCAAGTTTAAAGCTCAGATTTATGTTTTGAAGAAAGAAGAGGGTGGAAGACACACTCCTTTCTTTACAAAGTATCGTCCTCAGTTTTATTTTCGAACAACTGATGTGACTGGTCAGGTTACCTTGGATGAGAGTGTTAAAATGGCTATGCCTGGTGACAATGTAGCATTGACAGTTGAATTAATTAGTCCAGTAGCAATTGAAAAAGAAACTAATTTCTCTATCCGTGAGGGTGGACACACTATTGGTGCTGGTAAAGTTACTGAGATTATTAGTTAGTTTTTTGCTTCTTTTTTAAAATGAGGAGATTTGCTTTAACAAACAAAAGGATTTTGTTTGGTAACAGTCGTTCAAAGGCTTTAAATATTACCAAACGTACTTGGAAGTTGAATTTGCAAAAGTACTGTTTTATTTCTGCTCCTGGTAAAATGGAAACTGTTTATTTAACTGCACGTGAAATTCGTAGTCTGAAGAAAAAGTAATTAGGAATTTTTTTAAGAAAAGTTATTTTGTTTTTGAATTTATTTTTTTTCTTTTTGTTGTTGAACTAAAATAAAAGTTAACTTTTGAATTTGGAACAAACAGAAGGAAGAAAGATGAAACTTGTTGTTTTAGAATCACCAACCAAGGTTAAAACTTTGACTAATTATCTGAGTCAGGATTATTTGGTTTTATCATCAAATGGACACATTAAAGAGTTAAAGAAAACTGGTAAGTACAATCTGGGCATTGATCTAAAAACATTTAAACCTAAGTTTGTTTTAAATCAAAGTAAGATGAAGGTTTTAACTGAACTAAAAAAATATGCCAGCAAGGCAGAAAAGATTTATCTAGCAACTGATCCAGACCGTGAAGGTGAAGCGATTTCTTTTCACTTGGAAAGTTACTTCAAAACTAAAATTGCATCCAAAATTAAAATTGAGAGAGTTATTTTTAATGAAATTACTAAAAGTGCTGTTTTAAATGCTTTTAAAAATCCTACTACACTTGATTACAATTTGGTAGAGAGTCAAGTGACTCGTCGTATTTTGGACCGAATGGTTGGTTTTCGTCTTTCCCAGTTGTTATGAAGAAAAGTTTATGCTAAATCTGCTGGCAGAGTCCAATCAGTAGCTTTAAAATTGATTGTTGATCGAGCAACAGAAATAGAAAATTTTACCCCTCAAAAAAGTTGGGAAATTTTAGCATTATTCAGTGCTAAATGTCAAGTAAAGTTAACAAAAAGAATTGTTTCTTCCAAAAAAGATGGTCTTTTTAGTTTTCAAAAAGTGGTAATTAATGAAGTTGCTGATTTGACTAGAATTAAACAACATCTAGGCAAAGAGTTTATTGTTCAGAAAGTAGAAAAGAAAAAGCAAGATACACAACCACCAGAACCATTAAAAACAGCAACTTTATTACAATTAGTTTCAAGTAAATTTGGTTTTTCAGCAAAGAAAACTATGTTTTTAGCACAACAACTTTATGAAGGAGTAGAAATTGATGGAACTTTTAAAGGTTTGATAACTTATCCCCGAACTGATTCCCAACGTATTAATAAGAACTTTTGTCAAAAAGCACAAAAGTGAATTGAACAAAAGTATGGTAGTAGTTTTCAAGGTTCAGGTGTTTTTATGCCTAACAAAAAACAAAACAAAGTAAAGATTCAAGATGCTCATGAAGCAATTCATGTTACTGAAGATTTTTTAGAATTAGATTCAGCTGAAAAAAATTTAACACCTGACCTTTATAAAATTTATAGTTTGATTTATTTTTACAGTTTTGCTCCTTTTATGGCGCCAGCACAGTTTGAGGTAACTAAGTTTACATTGCTTAATCATAACTATGTTTTTGAATTGGCTTGTAGCAAGATTGTTTTTCCAGGTTATTTAAGGTTTTTTTATTCAAAGGATTTGGATAGTTTTAATGATTTTCATCCTGCTTGAACAACCAAACAGAAAGTAGTTGCCCAAAAGATAATTGATCAAGCGAAGGTATCTAAACCTAAAGCCTATTTTACTGAGGGAACATTAATTAAAAATTTAGAGAAAATTGGCGTTGGTCGTCCCTCAACCTACAACACAATTGTAACTAAATTGATTACTAGTCAGTATGTAAAAAAAGAAAAAAACAAGATTTATCCAAATGAATTAGGAGTTTTAGTTGATAAGAAACTCAGAAAACATTTTTCTGAATTAATTAATGAGAAATATACATACCACTTAGAGCAAAAATTGGATAAAATAGCAGAAGGTAATTTGGATAGAATTAGTTTCTTAAATGAGTTTTGACCTGTTTTAGAAGAGAAAATAAAGAGTGCAAGTATAGATATGACAAAAGAGAACAATAAAGAGTTGAACAAACCCTGCCTAAGATGTAAAGAAGGTAAACTTATCCAAAAACAAGGTCGTTATGGTCAGTTTATTTCTTGTTCAGGTTATCCTGATTGCAAGTATATTCAACGTAGTGAAGAAAAACCATCTGTTGAAGTACCAAATCGCAAGTGTCCTAAGTGTAGTAAGGTTTTGCTCCAAAAACAAGGTCGTTATGGTCAGTTTATTTCTTGTTCAGGTTATCCTGAATGTAGATACATTGAGTCAGGAGTTAAAACTGATCGCAAATGTCCAACATGCAACAAAGATCTTGTTAAAAAACAAGGTCCTTTTGGTGAGTTTATTTCTTGTTCAGGTTATCCTGATTGCAGGTATATTGAACGTACTAGAGAAAAACCATCTGTTGAAGTACCAAATCGTAAGTGTCCTAAGTGTAGTAAGGTTTTGCTCCAAAAACAGGGTCGTTATGGTCAGTTTATTTCTTGTTCAGGTTATCCTGAATGTAAATATATTGAAAAGGTCGAGAGTTAATTTCACTGAGTGCTTGCTAATTTGTCAGAGTTTGTTTTTAGTTTAAAGAAGAATATAGTGGTTTTCATTAAAGTGAATAAGTAATGGAGCAAAGTTTAACAATTAGTCGACTGGATGAGATAGATGCTGCTTTTGCTGGTTGCAGGTCATGAATTCATCCTAACATGCTTGGTTTTATTAAATCTAAAGTTGGTAATAAATGTTATTTTGACTTAGAAGAAATGGTGGAAAAGTTTAATGATCTACTTTTGAAGTTGAAGATGATTGATCAATCTGGTAAAAAGATTCTTTTTGTTGCTACCTATACTAAAATCAAGAGAATAATTGGTAAATTTATTTCTCAAACCAACCATTTCTATGTTGATAATCGTTGACTAGGTGGAACATTGACTAATTTTGATCTGATTCAAAAGAGACTTTTTTTGCTTCAGGACTTTTACAACCAGGAAAGAAAGGATTGAAATGAAAATTTAACCAAAAAGGAAAAATTAAAGTTTCAGATCAAAAAGAGTAATTTAGAAACTAATTTGAAAGGTATTTTAGAAATGACAACAACACCTGATTATCTTTTTGTTGTTGGACCACGAGCTGAGGAAATTGCTATAAAAGAAGCACAGAAATTAAAGATTCCAATTATTGCTATGACTAAAGGAGATAGTGATCCAAAACAGTTTTTAGATTTTTTACCTATCAATGATGTGTCTTCAGAAGTTTTAAAGTTAATTATGAAAAGAGTTGTAGATTTTGCTCTAGAGAAAAAAACCACCCTGCTAATTCACAATGAATAATGAAATTTTTAGATGATGAAAAACTCAATGCAGAAGAGTTGGAGCATAAAAGTGTTGTTGCTGAGTAGGTAACTTTTTATTATGGAAAGAATCAATATTGAACTGTTAAAAAAATTAAGAAAGGTTACTTTTGCTAGTTTTAAACTTTGTAAGAAGGCACTTTTAATTTCTAAAAACAATCTAGATAAGGCAGTTAATTGATTGAGGGTTAAAGGTATTGCTCAGAGTGCAAAACAAGGTGTTTATCAAACTAGTGAGGGAGTTTGTCAGGTCTTTTTGAAGGATAACAAAGCTGTTTTGCTTGAATTAAACTGTCAAACAGATTTTGCTGCTCAAAATGAACAATTTTTTAATTTTTTCCTGCAAATTAGTAGTTTAATTTTAGCAAACAACATTTCAACAGTTGAACAACTTTTGCATTTAAAATTTCAAAATGCTACTGTTCAGGATGAAATTTTAAGAATAACTGGAATCTTAGGAGAAAAGATTGAGGTTGGTAGATTACTTGTTGTTCACAAAAAAGATGAAGAAGTTTTTGCCCATTACAACCACACTAACAAAAAAGTGTGTTCTTTGTTAGTTTTGGATGCTGATTTAGTCTCAAAAGAGGATTTGGCAATGCAAGTTGTTGCTATGCAACCCCAGTTTATTTCTACCAAAGATGTTACAGCAGATTTTTTAGCAAAGGAAAGAAAATTAATAGTTGAACAACTAGAAAGAGAACATGGTAAAGAAACATTGCGTTTCAAGGATCAAATTGTTAATGGTAGAATGAAAAAAATGTTGGGAGAGGTTTGTCTTTTGGAGCAAAAATTTATCAAAAATCCTAAAATAAAGATTTCTGATTACTTGAATTCAGTAAAAGTTAAAATTTTGCAGATGTTTTTTTTACAAGTTGGAGTAAAATAATGTTCAGTGATGAGTGCCAAGATTACAGTTTATAGTTCCTGGTTTATTTTTGCTATTTGAGCATACATCTTTCTTATCTATCTCATTGGTTTTCTTTATTTTTGAAGAATTCCCACTAGAAATGCCTTCTATGATAGAAGAGCATTTCTTGCTAATTTACTTTTGTTTATACCTAATCTTGTTGGTCAGGTTTTCACTGTTTACCTCTTTTTGGAGCAAGGCAAAGATCTGATTGATAGTGAATTAGCAACAACTACTGAGTATTGGATTTTAGTTTCAATTAACTTATTTTTGATTGTTTGTTACCTTGTTTTTTTTCTAGTTTTTTCGAACAATTTGGCAGTTAAAATGACTGATACACACATTTATTTGTTAGGGATGTCAGTTTTGAACTCGGCCATTATCAGAGTTAAGGAATTGGAGAAAGGTAGTTTAATTTTAGAGTATGTTTACAAACATGAAGCTAATAAAAAGTGAACAGAAGAGTTGAAGTTTTATAGTTTTTTTCCTTCTACTGCATTTGTTAGACAAAATTATTTGCGTTTTTTTGATCCGGAGAAAAATTTAGCATTTTTTGATCTACACAATGTTTCTAAGCAAGGTGATGATAAAAGTTCATTTTCAAGTTCAGGCACAGCAATTAGTGATGTTTCTGTCAAAGAAAAAAAAGATACTGTTGTCACTAAAACAAATGACTTTAAAGATAAGAAGAATCATTAAAGTGTTTTTGTATGATCTATGGATTATCAGAGAATTTTGTTAAAACTGAGTGGTTTAGCATTTAGAGGAAAGGATTCTATTTTTGATTTTGTTTTTGCTGACAAGATAGTTTTTCAAATTAAAAAACTTGTCCAGTTAGGAAAAAAGGTAGTTATTGTTTTGGGTGCAGGCAATATTTGTCGGGCAAAGGATTTTGTTCAACATCTCAATAAAAGTAGTCAGGTGCCACTTGACTATTCAGGAATGTTAGGAACAATGATTAATGGTTTGATTCTTAAAGAATTGTTTGTAAAAGCAGGAATGAAGGTTGGACTTTTGTCATCAGTAGATGTTTCTGCCAGAATTGCCCCTGTTTATAATTTTGATTCAGCTGAAAAAATATTACAAGATTTTGGTGTGCTGATTTTAACTGGTGGAGTGGGATTACCTAATTTTTCTACTGATTTTGCTGCTGTTTTAAGAGGTAAGGAGTTAAATGTTGATGTTGTTTTGTTTGGTAAAAATGGCATTGATGGTGTTTATTCTAATGATCCCAAAAGTGATAATCAGGCAAAATGAATTTTTAAGGTTTCCTTTCATGATGTAATTGCAAAGAAGTTAGAGTTTATTGATTTTGCCGCTGCTGCTTTTGGTCTTAATGAAAAAATTGATCTTTTGGTTTTTAATCTTGATAAAGAAAATTCTATTTTGAATGTTTTAAAGCATAAAGGAAGGTATAGCATTGTCACAAATCAATAGTTTTGAAGAGTTTGAGTTTGAGATTAATAAGGCTGTTAATCATTGGAAGATGGATTTTAACTCTTCTGATGTAACTAAGGTCAATCTTTCTTTATTGGGGAGAGTTTTTGTTGATTATTTTGGTGATAGAACAGCTGTTAAGTATCTAGGAAGTATCAAAAAAGGTACTGAAGGAGAGTTTTATTTCACTCCTTTTGTTCCTAAGATGATCCAAAACATTTATCAAGCAATTGTTAACTATGGTTTAAACTGAAAGTTAAGTTTACAAAAAGATACAATAGTAATTTTTCAACCTTTAATTACTTCTGAGAAAAAAAGTTTGATAGTTCGAGATTGAAAACTAAAAGCTGAACACTGTCATATTAAAGTTCGAAAAATCCGACATGATTTCCTTGATTATTGAAAACACCAGGAGAAATTAAGCAAGGATGATTTGGTACAAAAGCAAAGAATGATTCAAAAAATTGTTGATCAAGCAAACAAGCAGATTAATAACTTTCTTGAAGAACAGATTAGTTTTTTGTTAAAAGTTTAGGTTTTATTATTTACTAAATTCATTAATTTCTTTACTTCTTAACTAGTCTTATTTAGTTGTTGTTTTTTAATTCAAAATGAGATAAATTATTCTTTGTTGATTTGATGTTCCATTTTCAAAAAGATTTTTTTAATTTAATCAAAAAAATTGGTCTTAGTTCCAAAGTTTGTGATCTGGTTTATGATTCATGAGAAGTTAAAGATATTGATTTTCAACCAAAAACCAAGAATGTAAAAATTCAGTTAAAACAACTAACAATTTTACCTTTTGAATTGATAACTCAGTTAGTAGAAAAGTGTAATGATAGTAAGTTTAAGGTTCAGTTTGTTTGAAAGCACCAAATTGATTGAGAAAAAGATTTAGCAAATGTTAGAACTTATGTACTTGCCTTCTTTAAGAATTACTCTTTAACTGTTAATTCTGCTTTTGTTTTTACTTCAAAGGAATTAGAAATTGTTTTTGTTTCTCCAAATGATTTACAAGTTAAAATTGCTCCTGCTCTTTTTGCCAAATTAATTAAAAAGGAGCAAATGGCAAAAGATTTAAAGACTTTTTTAAATAATTATGGCATTTTTACTAATAATGTTTATGTTATTAGTGGTTCAAGAACAAATTCAGAATCAGTTTCAGTACCTAATTTTTTTACTGCTAATGAGAAAGAAATTAAGTCAATAGTTAAGGATTTTAAACGAAATTTTATTGAAGGTAAAGTTTTAAGTGTGGAAAACAGAATGTTTGGTAATAAGCAAACATTTAATTTTGTTTTAGAAAGTAAAAAACTTACTAAAAAGTTTGTTCTTTCCAAAGAAACAATTAATTTTGAACCTGAGAGAAACACTGATTTATTAAAAAAAGGTAAATGATTAAGAGTTTATTTTAAAGATGATAATTCATACCCTTATCTGGTTACTAAGCTGAAAGAAATATCACCAATCTTTTTACGCAATGACTTGGTTAAAGAGAAGAGAGTAGAGTTGCATGTTCATACCAAAATGTCAGCACTAGATGGAATTGGGGAATTAAGTGAATATTTAGAGTATGCCAATCATTGAAAACATAAAGCAATAGCAATTACTGACCATCAAAATGTGCATATTTTTCCTGAATGTGATCAGTTAGCCAAAAAATATCCTGAAATAAAAATTATTTTTGGTTGTGAATTTGAATTTTTGGATGAACTGCCTTATGTTATTACTGGTAATTTAAAAGGTTTAATTTCCAGTAAAAAATTATTGTTTTTTGATATTGAAACTACTGGTTTATCATCATATTTTGATGAAATAATTGAGTTTGCTGGTGTTTTGGTTAAAAATGGCATTGTTTTGGGTCAAAAAAGTTTTTTAATTAAAAGCAAAAAAAAAGTTCCTGAAGAGATTTATCAATTTACTAATATTTCTGAACAAGAACATCAAGCTTCTGCAATCCCTTTTAAAGAAGCAATGAAAACAATTAAGGATTTTTTTGCTGATAATGTTGTTATTGCTCACAACTCTAGTTTTGATATAAATTTTTTGAATGCTGCTTTTGTTAAGGCAGGTTTTTCTAAAATTACTAATCCAGTGATTGATACTCTTAATCTTTCTCGTTTTCTTTCTCCTGAATTAAGATCACATCGTTTACAAAGACTAGCCAGAAAATACAAGATATCATCTTCTACTCTTAATTTCCACCGGGCAGTTTATGATAGTTTTATTTTGCGAAAGGTTTTTGAAAAAATTATTTATTTTGAGAAAATTAATCGGTTTGAACAACTGTATATTATGAATGGAGATAAAAAGATTTGTAAGAGGTTGTTTCATCAACATTTAATTGTTTTAGTTAAGAATAAAAAAGGTCTCCAGGATTTATACCGTTTAGTTTCACACACTCATACAAAAACTTTGTTTGGTAAACCAATTTTGTTGAAAAAAGATTTAGAAAAACACCGCGATAACCTTTTGGTGGGTTCTAGTTGTTACAATGGTGTGGTTTTTGATGCAGCTTGTTCTAAAGATGATGATGTTCTCACTAAAGCAGTTGCTTTTTGTGATTACATTGAGATTCAACCACTAGAAGTGTATCAACATTTAATTACAAGAAAAAAAATAAGTGAAATTAACTTAAAAAAAGCAATCTTTAGGATTATTAACACTGCTAAAGCTTTGAAAAAAATTATTGTTGCTACTGGTGATGTTCATTATTTGGAACCTGAGCATTTTCTTTATCGAGATGTTTTTGTTTTTAACAAACAGTTAGGTGGAAAATGACATGATTTGTATGATTTTCAAGGACTTTTGAAAAGAACTCCGCCCCAGTATTTTCGAACAACTGATGAGATGTTAAAGGCATTTGCTTTTTTAAATGATAGTCAATTAGCATTTGAGATGGTGGTTACAAATACACATTTAGTTGCTAATCAAATTGAAAAAATTTCTTGTTTCAAAGATGACTTTATAATGCCTCGTTTTAATAATGCTGAGCAAGATTTAGAGCAGTTGTTGAATAAAAAAGTTAAGCAAAAGTATGGAAATAAGTTAGATCCTAGACTACAGAAGCGATTGTATTGAGAGTTGAAACAAATTATTGATGCTGGATATTCGACTATTTATTTAGTTTCTTATTATTTAACTGACTATTCAACTAAAGAAAAGCATTTTTTTGGTTCCCGTGGTTCTGTTGGTTCTTCTTTTGTTGCTTTTTGTCTTGATATTACAGAAGTTAATCCTCTTTCTCCCCATTATCTTTGTTCAAAATGTTATTATTTGGAATGAATAGATGATAAAAAGTATCTTTCTGGTTTTGATTTACCAAAAAAAAAATGTCCTAAATGTCCATGTTTTTTAAGCAAGGATGGTCATGAAATTTCTTTTGAATCATTTTTAGGAATTGATTCAGAGAATATTCCAGATATTGATTTGAATTTTTCTGGTAACTTTCAACCACAAGCACAAAAATTTGTTGTGGATCTTTTTACTAAAAAAATTGGTAAAGGTAGAATTTTTTGAACTGGTACAGTTTTAACTGTGGCAAAAAAATTGGCTTATGGTTATTACAAAAGTTATGCAGAAAAATATGAAATTGTTAACAAAGATTATTACAGCGAAGATAAGATTGTTGCTTATTGTTCAGGTGTAAAAAAAACAACTGGTCAGCATCCAGGAGGATTAATGATTATTCCAAAAGAGAAAGATATTCTAGATTTTTCTCCATACAACTATCCTTCTAACAATTGAGAGAGTGGCAACTTAACAACTCATTTTGATTATCATGTTTTGCATAATCATTTGTTAAAAATTGATGTTTTAGGCCATGATGATCCAACAGGTTTGAAGATGCTTTATGAAATGACAAGTTCTAATCCTAAGTCAATTGATCTAAGTGATAAGAGCATCATTGATTTATTTGCTAGTCGCAAAGTGTTAGGTTTACCTGAATTCGGCACTAATTTTGTTGTTCGTCTTTTACGAGAAGTTAAGGTAAGTAGTTTTGCTGATTTAATTGTTATTTCTGGTTTGTCCCATGGTAAAAATGTTTGAGAAAGTAATGCTAGAGATTTAATTAAAGATCCTAAACATACACTTAGTAGTGTTATTTCTAGTCGGGATGATATTTTGTTTTTTCTTCTTAAAAATAAAGTTGAAAGAAAGTTTGCTTATCAAATTATGCAAAAAGTAAAAAAAGGAGTTCTTTTAAGCAATGCTGAGGAAAAAAAGTTGCAAGATAGCAAAATTCCCCAATGATACATTGATTCTTGTAAAAAGATTAAATATTTATTTCCTAAAGCGCATGCTGTTGCCTATGTTATTATGAGTTGTCGTTTTGCCTGGTTTAAAATTAATTATCCTCATGAGTTTTATGCAGTTTATTTGACAATGCATTGCACCACTCTAGATTTAACTGTTGTTTTAAGTGATGCTGCTTCAATATCAAAAAAAATTAAAAGTATTAATTCATATCATAGTAAAAATATTACAGTTTCTAACAAGGATAGATTGTTAATTCCTATTTATGAAGTAGTTTTAGAAATGTATAAAAACAAAATCCAAATTGTTAATTTAGACCTTAATTTATCAACAGTTAATGATTTTATTGTTAAAAAGATTAATGGTGTGAAAGTTATCATTCCACCTTTTAGCATAGTTGATCGTCTGGGTGTAGAGTTTGCTAAGAAAATAGTTTTGCAGAGGGAAAAGAAAAAATTTTCTAGTCAACAGGATTTTAAAATAAGAACAGGTATTAATCAGACTGCCTTTGAGAATTTGCAAAAGTTAGGTTTGTTCAAGAATTTAAATGAAAATGTTCAAAATACTTTTAAATTTTAAAAGTAGATAACTCCTTTGTTATAATTACTTGAATGTTGAAAGCAGTGTAGTTTAATTAGCAGAACAACAGACTCCAAATCTGAAAATAGGGGTGCAATTCCTCTCATTGCTGCCATTTGTTAATCTATCTTTTATTGATTTATTGTAAAGAGAATAAGTTGATTTATCCTATTCTTTTGTGGTTTTTTTGCTGTTTATGTTTCTAGTTTTGATTAGGTTAGATATTTTTTCTATTCATTTTTTTTCTTTTTCTTTTTCTTTTTTTACTACTTCTTTTTTAGCTTTTTTTAAAAATTCTGGGTTGCTCAAGATTTGCTTACTTCTTTCTAACTCTTTTTTTAAAAAACTGAGTTTTTCATCTTTGTTTTTCTTTTCAAAGTTGATTTTATTGATTATTAATTCTTCTTCATTACTTTGGATTACTTTGATAATCTTAATTTTTTGCCTTTCTAAAAATTGATTTAATTCTTTTTGTCTACTTTGATAAAAATGTAGTTTTTTTGTTTTTATTACTATTTCTACATTGTTTTGTCACTTTTTATCAGTTGCTTTTTTAACTTTTGCTTTGATTTCTAAGAATGCTTCTACTAACTCTAATTTCTTTTTTTTGCTAGTTATGAATGTATCTTCTTGAATTCTATTTTCTAAAATACTTTTAGAGTTGTTTTCTTTTGTTTCTGTTCAGAAAAATTCTGTAATACATGGAGCAAAGGGATGAAGAAGAACAATTGTTTTTTTTCAAATAAAGTTCATTGTTTGTTTTGTTTCTTGCTGAAAATCTTTTCTGCTCAATTCATTTTTAATTGTTTCTAAGTAGAAATTACTGAAGTCTTTTCATATAAAAGTAATTATTTTTTTAATGATTAGAGATCAATGATGTTTTTGGAAGTTGTTTTTGAATGTAGTTATAAGATTAAACCATTTTTGATAAATGTAGTGGTTAAATTCACTTTGACATTTGTTGATGTCAAAATTTTTAGTTTTAATGCTGTTTTTTTGGATAAATTTATTGATATTTCATAACTTGTTACAAAACTGGTTGGTTTGAATTAGTTTTTGTTCATTGAATTTTATGTCATCACCAATTTTGTGATCGCCCAACAAATAAAGTCTTAAACTGTCTATTCCAAATTTTTTGATTAGTTCCAAAGGATTTAATACATTTCCTTTTGATTTGGACATTTTTTCATTGTTTGCATCCCGTACTAGTCCATGAATTAAAATTTTTTGGAAAGGTATTTTTTCTTCAAAATGATAGTGAAAGAACAACATCTTTATCACTCAGAAAAAAATAATGTCATAACTAGTTGTTAAATATTCAAAAGTGACTAGTTTTGAAGGAGTTGGTTGCTTTTTTGCTTGCCAACCAGAGTTAACTAAACTTCATAATGCTGAAGAAAATCAAGTATCTAAAACATCTGAACTTTTTTTTCAATTTTTATCTGCTGGTTGGTAAGCACTTACTTTAGTTTCTCCATTCGGATGAAAATACACTGGGAGAGGGTGCCCTCATTTTAACTGTCTAGAGATGCATCAATCCTGGCATTTTTTTAATCAATTGGTAAATTGAAGTTGAAACTTATCTGGCAAGAAGTGAATTTCATTTCTTTTTGCTAACATTTTTTGAGCCCATCCTTTCATTTTTAAAAATCATTGAAGGGAAAGGATTGGTTCTACTAAAGTGTTGGTCCTGCTTGAAAAGGGTAGTGTTTTTTCAATTTGTTCAATTTTGACTATTTTTTTTTCTTTTATCAGTTTTTGCACAATTTTATCTCTTGCTAATAAGCGGTCTTGTCCAGCAAATTCTTTGGCTAGTTTATTTAAAACACCTTGTTTATTGAAACAGCTAACAGTATTTAATTTTAATTTTTTTCCAACTTCAAAATCAATAAAATCATGTCCAGGCGTACATTTTAAAACTCCACTTCCAAAACTTTCATCAACCACTGAACTTGTTAAAACAGGAATTAGTTTGTTGGTTAAGGGGTTAATAACTTCTTGATGTTGTCATTTTTGTCATTTTTGACTATTTGCTTTAATTAAAAGTGCTTGATCAGCAAAAATAGTTTCTGGTCTTGTTGTAGCAACTGTTATGTATTTGCTTTTGTCTTTTTTTCAATATTGCACATAGTAGAGTTTTTTTATCTGTTTTTTGTGAACAACTTCAATATCAGAAATAACTGTTTGTAACTTTAGATCAAAGTTGATTAATTTTTCTGCCTGATAGATTAATCCATCATTGTATAAATGGATAAAAGTTTTTTGCACAATTTTTTTAAACTTAGGACTGAGTGTGTATTCTAGATTTTCCCAGTTTATTAACAGACCTAATTTTTCTCACTGATTTTGAATGTTCTTTTTTTTTGTTTCTGCTCATTTTAGCAAGTGTTTCATTAATTCTCGTTGATTAGTGATATTTTTGCCTTCTTTTTGAATTTGTTTTTTCACCAGAATTTCAGTAGCAATTCCAGCATGATCAAAACCAGGTGTTCAGGTTGTCTTTTTCCCTTCTAGTCTAGCAAATCTGATTAAAACATCTTGCAAAAAACAGTTTAAAGTATGTCCCAAGTGCAAACTCCCAGTAATGTTTGGTGGCGGCATTAAGATTTTAAAATTATTTTTTTTTTCTTTGTCTTTAGGAAAGCAGTTCTCTTTCCAAAACTTAATAATTTTTTCTTCAATTAAATTAAATTGATAATTTGATTTAGTGTCTTCTTTGGTGCTCACTTGTTCTAAGAAGAAGAGTCTGGTTTTGGAAAGATTTCTTTTGCTTTGCTAACAATGTCTTTAATTAAATTTTCTGTATTACCAGTCATATAATCATTTAATTGACCCTCTTTAAAAAACAACAAGGCAGGAGTTGCTTCAATTTTATTTTCACCACCTAAATACTTCATTTTTATGATTGTATTTAGTCCTTTTCAGAACTCTGCCTTTTCCTTTTTTTCTCCATCTTCATTGGACCAAAAGAATACATCTTTGCCTTGGTTATTTTCTCTTGCTTCTTTTAAAATTGTTTTTAGGTTTGCTTCATTTTTGCCATAAGCAGTTTTTAGTCTATTTTCAGCCTTGTTACAGTGTGGGCATTTAATATCGCCAAAGTAAAGGATAAAGTTTTTATTTTCTATTGCTTTCTTTTCTAATGTGTCTATTTCCCAACCTATGTCTTTGCCAAACTTTTCCATAGCATTTAAAACATCTTTAATTTGTTGAAAAGTAATCTTGGCTGCAGTTAACTTTTCCAGTTCAGTTATTGCCTGTCCAGATAGTTCTGAACCAACTTTAGAGTATTCATTTTCATCTTTGGCAGCAGCAAACAAAGGTATTAGATTGTACAATTTGTCTCCAATTGCAGTTGGAGTTTTAGTTAAATGGTTGTGTTTTTGTTTTTTTAGTTCATCTTTGATACCTGATCACAATTCATCTAATTTCTGTTTGTCTTCTTTATTCTTTGTTAAAATGACAATTGGTAAGACAACTGAAATTGGTATTGCCGCCACAAAAACAACCAAGAGAATGCCAATTAGCATTTTTCTTTTGATGAAATTCACTTTAACTTCTCTCCAATTTTACAGAAACAGATTTTTTCTTTCCTCTTTGATAGTGAAAATGCACATAACCATCACTCATGGCAAAAAGAGTGTCATTTTTTGCTCTTTTAACATTTTTACCAGGATGAATTTTTGTTCCTCTTTGTAGGTATATTAACTGTCCATTTTTAACAAAGGTCCCATCAGATTTTTTGATTCCTAGGTATTTAGGTTTTGAATCACGACCATTTTTTGTTGAACCTGCTCCTTTCTTTTTGGCAAAAAACTGTAAGTTAAACAAAAAATTACTTTTTCAATTAATTTTCATAACTGTTATTTGTCTCCACTTATTTCATTAAAAGCAACAATTTCTGCTAACATGTGCTTTTGGCGATGTCCCTTCTTAATTCGATAATTTTTTTTAGCTTTATACTTAAAAACAACAATTTTTTTTCCTTTAACCTCTGGTTTTAAACATTTACCAATGACAGAGCAACCTTCAATGTATGGATTACCTACAACCTCATTTTTCATTATTATTTGATCAAAAACAATTTTGTCCCCTGCCTTATAATTTGTTTTGCTTAAGGGTAAGAGTAATTTACTTCCTACATTAACTTTGAATTGATTGTGAAGGTAATCAATCACTGCAAAATCTCTTGCTTTTGTCTTGCTTTTTTCTTGCTTACCTTTCTTACCTAGTTTAGCTTCATCCTTTTTAGAATCTAAACTTTTTTTTTCTGTTTCTGTTGTTTTTAAACTCATAAAGTTAATTATATCAATTAAACATAAGTCTTTGCTAGTAAGGTAAATGCCTGGCAACTTTAATTTTTTTTAACCCCTTTAAAATAACCTGATAAACTTTTTCGGTGAGTAGTTAGTTTTCGATAACACTTAGTTTCTACTTGCCTCACCCCTTCTTTAGTCATTTTTAAAACTAATCCAGTTTCTTCTAAGGTGTGAACCTTTTGATATTTACTAATTTCTGTTATGAAACTTTCATATTTATCTAGTTTTTTGCTTCTAACTACTTTATCTATGTTGCTCTCAGTTGACATACCTTCTTTTACAGTAACAAACTTTATTTCATTTTTCTTCTTTCTATCTTCAACCAAATCAACCAAGTGATTTAATTTTAAAGGTGGTTTTCCTAAACGCATTCTTAAAACTCTTTGTTCTTTAACTGTTAACTGATTTCTAATTAGTTCATCTGTTTTTTGAATTAAGTCATTTTGATCAATGTTTTTATCTGGTGAAACAACATTGACATCTTTAATGAAGTCTCCTAACTCTGCTTCTTGTTGACTGTTGATTTTTTTTTCTAAAATTCTGGAGTGTAAAGCATACTTTTTAATTTTTTGAATCTTTTCAGGACTTAAGTTGATTTTTAGTTTAGTCACAATTTCTTCATTAGTGGGAGCAACACCATTTTTTTGGAATAAAAATTTTTCAGCAGCAATTATCTTATTGATTGTTTCAATCATATGAACTGGGATACGAATAATTCTTCCTTGGTCAGCAATTGCCCGGGTAATTGTTTGTCGTATTCATCATGTTGCATAGGTAGAAAATTTAAAACCTCTTTTATAATCAAACTTCTCAATTGCTTTTAAAAGCCCTAACTCACCTTCTTGTCGTAAATCTTCAAATTTTAATCCCCGATTATTGTATTTGGCACAGATACTTACTACTAGTTTTTGGTTGCATTTTACAATGATGCTTCTGTATCTGTTTGTTTCAATGTTAGTTTTAGTATTTCTTAGTTTTTCAAAGAGAATTTTTTCTTCTTTTGCTGTTAGTAGTTGAGAAGAGTTGACTGCTTTCCAGTTTATTTTGTCATTTTCAGTAATAATTTTTTTACTGCTTTCTGGTTTGAATGTTTTTTGTTTTTGTTTTTTTCAAATTTTAGATTGAACTTTTTTTCCTCTTGAATTAAGAATGATGATTCCTTTACCTAAAATTTGATCAATTAAGAGTTGTTCTCACTCCTTTTGAATGTTGTTGTTTTTTATTAAATGTTGCAACTCGCTGTTTTTAAGAGTCAAAATTTGTTTCTTTTTTAATCAATTAATTATGCCCTGAGGGAAACCTAGTTTCTTATTTTCCCTTTTAACTTGTAGTGACTCAGTATCATTAAAGAACATTTCAGTATTTTTCATCTCTTTTAGAAGTAAGTATCTTTCTTTTGGCAGCAATTAGTTTATTGTAATTTTTTAAAAAGTCTTTTGTTTTTCCTGCTTTTATTTTTTTTTTCAAGTTATGAATTTGTAAATTCAGACTTTCTAACTCAAACTTTCTTAAACAATCCATTATAAACTGAATATTGCCATCAGTGACTTCTTTTTTGTTTTTATTTTTATTGTAAAGAGTGGAAATTCATTTTTTACCATTTTCATCTAAACTGATTAAAAAATAGTTGATTGATAACTGTTCTTGTTGGTTTTTTTGGTTGTACCATTGAACTAATTTGTCAAAGTATAAATCATATTCCAAATCATTGAATGTGCCTTTAACTTTAATTATTTTTTTGATTATTTCTGGGTGGTATAGCATTTTAGCAAACAAGATCTCTTTTCATTCTTCAATTTCTTTTTGTTTGTTGGGTTTAACTGGGTGTTGTTGTTTTGCAGTTTCTTCTCCCTTTATTGTCTCAAAAGCAGTTATGGGAATGTTGTATTTTACTTCCATTTGTTTTTTAATTTGAAAAGTTTGAATACTGTCCAGATAAGTGAAGAAGGGTTTGATTTGGTTTATTAATTTTTCTATTTGTTTACTGTTTTCTATTTGGGGAAACTGATCAATAATAAACTCTGCTGGTGTTAATTGTTTGACATCTTTTGATCAATCAAAGTTTGTTAGTTGCAAACATTCATCAGCATCTTTGCCTTTTGTTTGTTTGATTATATGAACTTTTATTTTGTTCTTTAGCAGGATTAGACTATTTTTGATAGCACTTTCTTTTCCAACTGGATCATTGTCAGGAAAGATAACTATTTTACTAAAAGATTCTTTCAAAATACTTACTTGTTCTTGACTTAGATTAGTCCCCATCAGGGCCACTGCTGGTTTTTTGTTGTTAATTAAATGGATAGAATCAAATATTCCTTCAACAATGTAGAGTTCTTGAACTCCTCGAAAATTTTTTCTGACATAGTCTAGATTGTATAAACACTTATTCTTGCTAAAAATGTTACTTTCTTTGCTGTTTAAGTATTTGATTTGTTCTGCACCTTTTTCTGTAATTATTCTGCCAACAAAACCAACTGTTTTGCTATCTTCATTTTTGATGGGAAAGATTAGTTGTTCTTTGAAGTAATTAGTTGGTTTGTTGTTATAACCTAGATAGAACAATCCACTGTTTAGAACATCAAGGGCATTAAATTGTTTTTTTTGTAAGTAATTTCAAAGTTTCTCTCCTTTTGCTCCACTTCAACCAATCTGAAATTGGTCTCTGATTTGGGGAGTAATTTTTCTTTTTTGACAGTATTTTTGTAATTGATCATCTTCTGTGTTAATGAGGTTGAATTGAAAGAAAACCTGACTTTCTTCATTGATCTCAATTATTTTTTGGTCATTTTGATTAAGTTTGTTTTCTGCTTCTCAGCTGTTATCCAGTTTAATGTTAAACTGTTTAGCTAGTGTTATAACTGCTTTCTGAAAGCTACAATTTTCAATTAACATCACAAACTTAATACTATCTCCGCCAGTATTACAGGAGAAACATTTAAAGATTTGTTTGTTTTCAGAGACAAACAGAGAGGGTTTTGTATCTTCATGAAATGGACAAAGACCAACATAATTGTTGCCTTTTTTTTGTAAACTTAACCAGTTTTGAACAACTTCAACAACATTGATTTGTTTCAAAATATTTTTTCTATCCATTTTCTAATAATTCTTTAAGATGTGCTTTAACTTGATTAATATTAATTCTTTCCTGTTTGCCAGTATCTCGAAAACGAATTGTGATTGAGTTATCTTTCAATGATTTAAAATCAAATGTTAAGCAAAGATAGGTGCCAATTGCATCATGAAAATGATATCTTTTACCAATTGAGTTTTTATAATCTAGTCTAACAGTAAAAAAATCTGCAATTAAATCAAAAACTTTTTTGCTTGGTTCTAAAAGTTTTTCAGTTAATGGCAAGACAGCAACTTGATAATAACAAAACTGATGAGGTATTTTTAAAGTAATTTTGTTGTTTTTCTTTCTTACTTTGTCAACAATTAAACTCAACATTAAACGCTCTACTCCAACACTGGGTTCAACCACAAAGGGAATAATTTTTTCTTGCTTTGAATTCATAACACTTAAATCATTGTTACTAAACTTTTGGTGATTTGTTAAGTCATATTGATTACGATCAGATAAACCTCATATTTCTTTTCAACCAAAAGGAAAATGATATTCAAAATCAGTTGTTTGTTTTGCATAATGGGCTAATTCATTGATTTGATGCTCTCTTTTTCTAACCATTTCTGGGTTGAGTTTAAGGGTTTTTAACAAAAAGTTTTCAATTTTATCACTTCAATAGTTGAATCATTTAGCATTTTCTTTCTTTTCAGCATAAAAAAACTGCACTTCCATCTGTTCAAACTCACAAGTGCGGAAGTTCCCATATTGAGTGGTGAGTTCATTTCGAAAAACTTTACCAATTTGACCAATTCCCAAGGGTAGTTGTAGTTTCAAAGTGTGCATAATTTTTTTTAAATTAATAAAACTGCTTTGAGCTATTTCTGGACGTAAAAAAATGTTTTGTCCATTACCCTCTCAACTACCTTGTTGTGTTTGAAAAAGTAAACTACGTTGCTTTTGCTTCAGTTCAGCATTTTTTCAGCATTGACAATATTCTGGATTGTTAATCTTTTTTTCTAAAGTTGTTTCTTGTTTGTTTTCTTGGGTTTTAAATTCTGTTTGACATTTCAGGCATATTGCAACACTTTCTTTAAATGCTGCTAAATGCCCGCTTGCTTTTAAAACTGATGGTAGGGTAAAGACACTACTTTCTGATTGATAGACATTTTTTTCTTGATCAATAAACTCCTTCTTTCACAGTTTTTTAATGTTGTTTTTTATTCTTGTTCCTAACGGTCCATAATCATAATTACTTTTTAATCCTCCATAGAGATTTGCATTTTCTATGATAAAACCATATTCTTTCAGAAAGTGGATAATTTCTTTTCAAGTTAATTTTTCTTCCTTTTGGGTTGTCATCATTGTTTTTAAATTTTTACTAGTTAATTTTATTAGAATGTGACTATCTTTTGCTTTTTTTCTTTTGACTTCTGAAGAAAAACATTAAAATAGTTAGTGAACCTTTTGCTGCTGTTGTTGGATTATAACAATAAGTGCCTGATTAGCTCAGTTGGTTAGAGCGATTGCCTGTTAAGCAAGAGGTCACAGGTTCAAGTCCTGTATCAGGCGCCATTTTTGGCCCATTGGTGAAGTGGTTTAACACACCAGGCTTTCAATCTGGCATTCGGGAGTTCGAGTCTCCCATGGGTCACCATTTCCAGTTGTTTATAAAACATTTAGTTTTACTTTTTATCCAAATAATTTTTGATTTTCAGTGGTTAAAATAGTATCCAGTACCTTGTTAACATAGGTGTATGCACTGAAGGAACTGAACTTTTGAACTAGTTTAACTGCTTCAGTAATAATGACTTCTTTAGTAATTGCTTTTTTAAAGAATTCAGCAACACTAACCACTAAAACTGCCTTTTCTAAGTTAGCAATTTCTTTAAAAACTCATTCCTTACTAAGGTTTTTATTAATTAAAGTGATAATGTTTTCAAAGTTTTTGATAATGAAGTTTATTACTTCTTGTTGATATAAATTGAAGTTCTTTTTTTGGGTAAGAAACTGTTTAGTTTGTTTTAAATGGTATTTCATAACAAAGTGATGGTAAAAGAAGTTGACTATTTCTCTTCTTTGTTCTGTTTTTGTTTTCTGTCCAACAGTATTACTCTTTTTCATTAATTAGAGAAGCAATTTCTTGCTTGTAATTGGGTTGTCCATCAATAAAGGGTGTTTCTAAAATCATTGTTTTTTCCTTTAATTTAGGATGATGAATGAATTTTTGAATGGCTATTAAACCAATTTTGCCCTCACCAATGTTGGCATGTAAATCTTGATTACTGTTAAAATCACCTTTAGAGTCATTGATGTGACAAAGTCAGAGTTTATTCAAGCCAATAGTTTGGTCAAAGGTTTCTATGACTTTGTCTAAGTTTTTCACTAGATCATAACCTGCTGAATAGAGATGACAAGTGTCAAAGCAGACTCCAATTTGTTTTGAGAACTTGCTTGCTTCAATAATCATTTTTAACTCATGAAAGTTTTTACCTAATTGTGTTCCTCTCCCTGACATTGTTTCTAAACAGATCTGGATGTTAGGGTGTTTTGCCAAGACTACATCTAAACCCTTAGCAACTTGTTTGGTGCTCTGGGCAATGTTGCTTTTTAATGCTGATCCAGGATGAAGAACTACTTTTTGCACTTTTAGATAGTCACAAAGTTCCAAATTTCTTTTCAATAAAGATAGGGAAAGATCAAAAACTCTTTCATTAATACAGTTGCCTAAATTGATTAAATAAGGTAGGTGGACAGAAACATCTTTTAAACTAATTTTTTTTTCTGCCAGAGTTTTATGAAAAAGTTGAACATTCAGATTTTCTTTTTTAACAACTTGATAGGTTTGAGGTGAACCTAAGAAAAACATCAAAGCATTTCCTCCATTTCTGGCAATTTCTTTAACAGCCTTTTCTAGATATCCTGGTTTAGTTAACTTAATAAAACCACCAAGAATCATTTTTTCTTTTTTTAAGGTCATGTATTAATTTGGTTTTAACAGGTTGCTGGCAGCAACAGTAAAAACATCCTCTTTTCTCATAAACAACATTTTACCTTTGATTTTACTCTTTCATCAATCAGTAAATGTGAAAATTCTCTTTACTGAAGCAGAATTTATTTTTGAAATGATTTTTAATTTTTTAGGTTTATTTGAAATTGAGCAGAAAAAAGAGTGTTAGATTAGAAAATTAATTGAATTTATGCAAAACAAACAACTGCTTAAGTGTCAAAAAAGTGTGATTACAAATTGATTATAAAAGTTCTTGGTTGCTTTTAATTTGGTTCTCTTTCTAAATTTTTTCAACAGAGGTTCTGATAAGTTATGCCAAGAAAGAAGATCTTTTGAATCTAACCTTTAAGTTAAGTAGGATAGTAAGAAAATGTTTTGAATGTTTTCTTTTAAGCAGGGGCAATAAATGTAAGTAGAACCAAAAGAATTGACATTAGCAAGAATTAACCTGATCTTTTTTCTTTTTAAATTATGTTAGTTTCCTAAACACAACTTTGCATCATTTTTTAAATGGTTTTTAAAACTTGGGGTGAGTTTTTCCTTATTTTCCCTAACCACTTGACAGAAAATAGAAAAAAGGTAAAATGAGGATGTGATGTTGAAAAAAGTCCTTGCTGTTTTCCCAGTTTTTATCTTCTTTGCCTTCTTAGGTTTGTTTGTTTTTTCTGTTCAATCTGAACTATCTACTCTTTCATCAGTTTCTAGTCTTACATCACAAGAAAAAGCAAAAGTTAGTCAACTTTGAACAGGAATCAGAGATGAACTAAAAAAGTTGAAGTATCAGAATATGATTAATGTTTATGGTCAAGGAGTTCAGTACGAAGTTAAATATTTAATTGAGAGTGCACAAAATAAAGGTAATGAACCTTGAACTGACTTGTCTGCTGATTCCCGAGAATTACTTTTAAAAATTGTTAGAAATGGTTATGATGCTTTGGAATTCAAGTCTGCCTTGGAAAGTTTTCATAAAATTTCCAATGATTTCTGAATTCATTTTCGAGATAAATTGATAGGCAAAGTTTTGCATCCTTCTTGAAAACTTCATACTTCCATTATTGGTTTTTCTATTACCCAAAATCTTTATTCCTATCATTTGTTTGATTTAATCCTTATTGCCAATAAGAACTATAAAAAAGAATTTTATAATCTGGATACAGCAGATTCTAAAATTGTTCAAAAATTTATTCAAGCTTGGTTAGTTTGAGAAAATAAGACTTTTGATGATTTTGAAAAAAAACTTTCTGAGTATTGAGAAATTATAATTGAAACTTTTTGAAATGGTATTAAAGATCAATTCCAAGATTCAGGGATAACTAATTATTTTTCTGGATATCCAGTTAAATTGAAGGAGAAAACTTATGATTTGCAACCTTTATTCCTTGCTGCTCAAAATGAACATGAAGACTCTCAACTATCAATGCCAGGTGTTCAAACAACTCTTCAAGCACTTGTTTGAAATGAATTTTCTTCCCAAAATTTTAGAACAGTTTTAACAGCAAACAACCAAAAATTAGATGACCTTTGAACCCAACTAAAAAAGATTCTTAACCAACCAGAATTTAGCAAATGAAAAGATACTTCAATCAAAATTAAAAACAAAATTTATGATCTTAAACTTTTGTTTACTGCCAAAGATAAAGTAACTGTTAAAGGTTCTGCTTTGCCTTTAGATACTAAACTGAAACTCCAAAAGTTGCTCAATGATCAGGTTACTTCCAAAATGGTTGAAAACCAACTGCTTGCTCTCAATCAGGCAGAACCAGCAAAGAATAAGCAAACAAAAGAAAAACAACAAAGTCAAGATTTAACCATTGGTTTAGCAACTGGTGGTAGTGTTTTAGTTGCTGCTGGTTTGGGTGGTTTTCTCTACTGGTTTTTTAAAATTAGAAAGTAAAGGTTTTGAATAAATAAATTTTCCTTTTTTAGTTTCTGACTTGCAATAGGTTCTGAAAAAAACATAGCACTAGTTAATCTAGAGATGTTTTTTTGCTGATTTAAACAGTTTAGTAAATGAGTTTTGAGTCTTTGATTAAAAAGACATTTTTAGAAAAATCACTATACTTATTTAGTGGTTATGTAAAGATTGCTTACTGTACTTGTTTAGTTATTGTTGAAACAGTTAGCAAGAGTTTATAAGATGCAGAGTTTGAGAATTTCTTTATCTTTTCAACAAATTGAAAAACAAAGTATTTATTTTTGAAATACTGCTCAATGAATTTTAGTTAGTGTTTTTTTGGTATTTTTGTCATCCAAAAGATAAATAAATTCAGTTGTTTTTTCTCTAGTTTTTAAAAGCAACAACCTGGTTTTTCCTTTTTTTCAATCTACTTGCTAAAAAAAAAAAAAAAAGAAAGTAAAATGAGGATGTAATGTTGAGAAAAGTCCTTGCTGTTTTTCCAGTTTTTATCCTCTTTGCCTTCTCCGGTTTGTTTGTTTTTACTAGTCCATCTTCTCCGGTTGTTTTCGAGGCTCAACCCCAAGCTCTTACTGCTGTCCAAAAACAAGATCTTACTTGACAATGAATTAAATCTGAACTGAGAAACAGGTATACTTATCTAGATTTTTATCCAGATTTAAAACCTTTGTTGGATGCTGCCCATAGTGATGACTATAATGAGAAAGGTTCTGAATTAGAGCAAAAAGTTAAAGATCGACTGCTATCTATTTTTAATTGAGCAAGAAGAAAAGACAAAACAGGAGTGCTAGCATTTTTGCTTGAAAACCAACTTGATTTTCTATGAGAACAAAAATTAAAATGAAATTCTTTAGTTGATGCCAGCATTGGTGAAAATCAAGATGCATTGTTAAATCCTAAATATGCTTACTTAGCTAAAACTCCAATTTCAATCAAAAAAGAAGTATATGAGAGTTTAGAACCTTTATTTATTGCTGCTAAAAGGTTTGGAGTTCTGGAAACATGAGAGGAGTTTGCAAAAATAAAAATACCTGGTTTCAAGAAAATGATTCGAGATTTTTACTTTTTTCCCATTGAGGAAAGTGATATTAATGCTGCTTTTGCAGCAGCTGATGCTAAAAACAAACCCAAACTAAATAATCTCTGAACAGCAATCAAAGATGAGTTGAAAAAACCAGAGTATGTCTACTTAGTCAAAACTCCAATTCTAATTAATAATGAAAATTATGATTTAGAACTCTTATTTGAGGTTGCTCAGTCTAGTTTTACTGGCAATGGTTATACTCTCCCTTTAGCAGCTAAAATAAAGTTGCAAGATTTAGTTAATGCTAACATTGATGGTGAAAAATTTAAAGTTGCTTTAACAGCAATAAACAACCAAAAATTAGATGACCTTTGAACCCAACTAAAAAAGGTTTTTAACCAACCAGAATTTAGCAAATGAAAAAACACTTCAATCAAGATTAAAAACAAAAACTATGATCTTAGTCTTTTGTTTGCTGCCAAGGAAAAGGCAGATGTTAAAGGTTCTGTTTTGCCTTTAGATACTAAACTCCAACTCCAAGAATTACTCAATGATCAGGTTACTTCCAAAATGGTTGAAAACCAACTGCTTACTCTCAACCAAGCAGAGAAAGAAAAAGAAAATTTAGTCATTGGTTTAGCAACTGGCGGAGGTGTGTTAGTTGCTGCTGGTCTGGGTGGTTTTCTCTACTGGTTTTTTAGGATTAGAAAATAAAGTTTTTAGGTACCTGCTTTGGTTGTTTATTTTTTTAGAATCTGTTGAACTAAAAGAAATGATTTTCTTTTTCTGAATTTAGATTTTAAACCTTTAAATGTGTAACAAGTTACTAGTCTTTCAATTTTAACTTGTTTAGTTTTTAAATTTTTTTTATGGACCTGCTTTTCAAATAGTTTTCAACATTTAAGAAAATAAATAAATTTAATATTTTTTTAGTTTTTGAAAAAAAATATTTTGGTTTCTTCCCTGGTTTTTTGCTTCTTTTTCACTAATTACTTGACAAAAAAAAAAAAAAGTAAAATGAAGGCACAATGTTGAAAAAAATCTTTGCTGTTTTTCCAGTTTTTATCTTCTTTGCCTTCTCAGGTTTGTTTGTTTTTGCTAGTCCATCTTCTCCAGTTGTTTTCTCATCAGGAGGTTCTGCCTCTACTGATTTAGCAGCAGAAAAAATAGGTAAGGTTAATCAGCTTTGATCAGAAATCAAAGATGAAATAAAGAAGTCACAACTTTATTTTCTAACTAAAATCCCAATTAAAATTCCTACTCAAGATGGTAAACTTTATAACTTAGGACCTTTATACAAAGCAACACAAACTGAACTTGCTGTCTCTGGTTCTAGTCTGGAAACTGAAGGTGCCAGAGAAAAACTTTTAGAACTGGTTGATGCTGGTTTAGATTCTGCAAAAGTTAATTCTGCACTTTCTCATGAAGAAGGATTTGGTTTTGCTTATGATTTATCAGACCTTTCAAGGGCCTTCTTTGAAGAATCAGTAAAACCCAAATATGCTCACTTAGCTAAAACCCTAATCTCATTCAAAAAAGGAGAAAAAGTATACAAAGTTAGTTTAGAACCCTTGTTTCTTGCTGCTAGAAATCAAGGAGACAAAGCATGATATGAACTGCCAACTGCTGCTAAAGACCTACTTATTACATTGACTGCTGCTCGGGTTTGATATACAGATCTCAATCCTGCTTTAGCAAAAACAGCGCTAGATCTTCTTTGATCAGAAATCAAATCTGAACTAAAGACAAAATATGCTTATCTATCCAAAACTCTAATCCTAGTCAATGGTAATAAGTACAACCTTGAACCCTTGTTTACTGCTGCCAAAAATGATGCCCAGTATGAAAAGAAAGGCGCTGAACTTCCTGCTCCAGCAAAAAACAAACTCCAAGAGTTAGTTGATGCTGTTGTTATTCCTCAAAAACTTAAAGATGCTTTAGATGTTAAAAACAATGAAAAGTTAGATGCTTTCTGATCAGAAATCAAATCTGAACTGAAAAAACCCGAATATGCTCATCTATCCAAAACTCCAATCCTAGTCAATGGTAACAACTACAACCTTGAACTCTTATTTGTTGCTGTTAAAAATGAGTATCGTGTTTTAGGTTCACAACTCTCTGATCCAGCAAAAAATAAGTTACAGAGTTTAGTTAGTGCTGATTTTCAACACCCAATTTTTAAAAATAGTTTAGCAACAGCAAACATTCAAAACAACCAAAAATTGGATAATTTTTGGGAAGAGTTAAAGAAAACCAAGTATGCTAACTTAGCAAGACTACCAATAAAAATTAACATTAACAACAAAAGTTATGATTTGGTAAAGATTTTTTCTACTATTACTCAATTTAATGGAAAAGGTTCGAAACTTCCTCTAGAACCCAGAACAGAACTCCAGAACCTAAACAATGCTGGAATTACCTCTCAACAACTTGGAGATGTTTTGAAACAAATGTTAGTCTCATTAGACAACCTTTGAAACCAACTAAAAAAGGTTTTTAACCAACCAGAATTTAGCAAATGAAAAGATACTTCAATCAAGATTAAAAACAAAAGTTATGATCTTAAACTTTTGTTTGCTGCCTCCAAGGAAAAGGCAGATGTTAAAGGTTCTGTTTTGCCTTTAGATACTAAACTGAAACTCCAAGAGTTACTCAATGATCAGGTTACTTCCAAAATGGTTGAAAACCAACTGCTTACTCTCAATCAGGCAGAAGCAGAAAAGAATCAACAAGCAAAAGACAAACAACAACGTCAAGATTTAACCATTGGTTTAGCAACTGGTGGTAGTGTTTTAGTTGCTGCTGGTCTGGGTGGTTTTCTCTACTGGTTTTTTAAAATTAGAAAATAAAGAGTTTTTTGACTATCAATTTTTATTTTCCTTATTTTTTTAAAAAAAATACTTGCTTATAGATTTTTTCTAAAGTATTTTTTGACTATTCAAAAGTGGACAAAATCAGTTGTTTTTTTCCTGATTTTTTGCTTCTTTTTCACCAATTACTTGACAAAAAAAAAAAAAACAAAGTAAAATGAAAGCACAATGTTGAGAAGAGTCCTTGCTGTTTTTCCAGTTTTTATCCTCTTTGCCTTCTCAGGTTTGTTTGTTTTTTCTGTTCAATCTGACCTATCTACTCTTTCATCAGTTTCTAGTCCTACATCACAAGAAAAAGCAAAAGTTAGTCAACTTTGAACAGGAATCAGGGATGAACTAAAAAAGTTGAAGTATCAGAATATGAATTATTTTACTGATGAAGAAGCTATTTACCAAGTTAAATATTTAATTGAGAGTGCACAAAATAAAGGTAATAAACCTTGAACTGACTTGTCTGCTGAATCCAAAGAATTACTTTTAACAATTGTTAAAAATGGTTATGATGCTTTGAAGTTCAAGTCTGCCTTGGAAAGTTTTCGTAAAATTCTCAATGATTTCTGAATTCATTTTCGAGATAAATTGATAGGCAAAGTTTTGCATCCTTCTTGAAAATTTCATACTTCCCTTTCTGATTTTTCTATTACCAGAAACTACACTGAATCTCATTTGTTTAGTTTAATCCTCATTGCCAATAAGAACTATAAAAAAGAATTGCATAATCTGGATGCAGCAGATTCTGATCTTGTTGATGGATTTATTTCAGCTTGTTTATTTTGAGGACCTAAAAGCATGACTTTTGATGATCTTGAAAAAAAACTTTCTGAGTATTGAGAAATTATAATTGAAACTTTTTGAAATGGTATTAAAGATCAATTCCAAGATTCAGGGATAACTAATTATTCTTCTGGATATCCAGTTAAATTGAAGGAGAAAACTTATGATTTGCAACCTTTATTCCTTGCTGCTCAAAATGAAGATGAAGACTCTCAACTATCAATGCCAGGTGTTCAAACAACTCTTCAAGCACTTGTTTGAAATGAATTTTCTTCCCAAACTTTTAGAACAGTTTTAACTCAAAACAACCAAAAATTGGATAATTTTTGGGAAGAATTAAAGAAAACCAAGTATGCTAATTTAGCAAGACTACCAGTAAAAATTAACATTAACAACAAAAGTTATGATTTGGCAAAGATTTTTTCTACTATTACTCAATTTAATGGAAAGGGTTCACAACTTCCTCTAGAATCAAGAACAGAACTCCAGAACCTAATCAATGCTGGAATTACCCCTCAACAACTTGGAGATGTTTTGAAACAAATGTTAGTTTCATTAGACAACTTTTGAACCCAAATAAAAAAGATTCTTAACCAACCAGAATTTAGCAAATGAAAAGATACTTCAATCAAAATTAAAAACAAAAGTTATGATCTTAAACTTTTGTTTGCTGCTGCCAAGGAAAAAGGAGATGTTAAAGGTTCTGCTTTGCCCTTAGATGTCAAACTCCAACTCCAAGAGTTAGTCAATGATCAGGTTACTTTCAAAATGATTGAAAACCAACTGCTTGCTCTCAATCAAGTAGAGAAAGAAAAAGAAAATTTAACCATTGGTTTAGCAACTGGCGGAGGCATTCTGTTTGTTGCTGGTGTTGGTGGTTTTCTCTACTGGTTTTTTAAAATTAGAAAGTAAAGGTTTTGAATAAATAAATTTTTCTTTTTTAGTTTATAACTTGCAATAGGTTCTAAAAAAAACAGCACTAGTTAACCTAGAGATGTTTTTTTGCTGATTTAAACAGTTTAGTAAATGAGTTTTGAGTCTTTGATTAAAAAGACATTTTTAGAAAAATCACTATACTTATTTAGTGGTTATGTAAAGATTGCTTACTGTACTTGTTTAGTTATTGTTGAAACAGTTAGCAAGAGTTTATAAGATGCAGAGTTTGAGAATTTCTTTATCTTTTCAACAAATTGAAAAACAAAGTATTTATTTTGAAAATACTGCTCAATGAGTTTTAGTTAGTTTTTTTTGGTATTTTTGTCATCCAAAAGATAAATAAATTCAGTTGTTTTTTTCTCTAGTTTTTAAAAGCAACAGTCTTGTTTTTCCTTTTCTTTTTCACCAATTACTTGACAAAAACAAAAAAAAAAGTAAAATGAGAATGTGATGTTGAAAAAACTCCTTGCTGTTTTTCCAGTTTTTATCTTCTTTGCCTTCTCAGGTTTGTTTGTTTTTGCTAGTCCATCTTCTCCAGTTGTTTTTCAGTCCTCACGATTTCTTACTACTGAACAAAAACAAGATCTTACTTGAAGACAAATTAAGTCTGAACTGAGAAACAGGTATACTTATTTTGATTTGGGTGAAGAACATTGAAAACCTTTGTTAGATGCTGCCAAAGATGATGCTCAATATGCAAAGGAAGGTTCTGAATTAGAGCAAGAAGTTAAAAATCTACTGCTGAGTATTTTTGCTACAGCAGAAAAAAACAGAATAGAAGTGCCAAAGGTTTTGCATCCAACACGAGTTTCTTCTCTAAGTCAACAAAAACGAAGATGAAATTCTTTAGTTGATGTCAGTGTTGGTGAACAGCAAGATGCATTGTTAAATCCTAAATATGCTTACTTAGCTAAAACTCCAATTTCAATCAAAAAAGAAGTATATGAGAGTTTAGAACCTTTATTTATTGCTGCTAAAAGTTTTGGAGTTTTGGAAACATGAGAGGAGTTTTCAAAAATAAAAATACCTGGTTTCAGGAAAATGATTTGAGATTTTTACTATTTATTTTCTGTTTCGGACAGTGATATTAATGATGCTTTAACAGCAGCTGATGCTAAAAATAAACCCAAACTAGATAATCTCTGAACAGCAATCAAAGATGAACTGAAAAAACCAGAGTTTGACAAATGAAAAGATACTTCAATCAAAATTAAAAACAAAAGTTATGATCTTAAACTTTTGTTTGCTGCCGCCAAGGAAAAAGGAGATGTTAAAGGTTCTGCTTTATCCTTAGATGCCAAACTTAAACTTCAAGAATTACTCAATGATCAGGTTACTTCTGAAATGATTGAAAACCAACTGCTTGCTCTTAATCAAGCAAGGAAAGAAAAAGATAATTTAGTCATTGTTTTAGCAACTGGCGGAGGTGTGTTTGTTGCTGCTGCTGGTCTGGGTGGTTTTCTCTACTGGTTTTTTAAAATTAGAAAGTAAAGGTTTTGAATAAATAAATCTTCTTTTTTTAGTTTACAAGTTGCAATAGGTTCTGAAAAAAACATAGCACTAGTTAACCTAGAGATGTTTTTTTTTTGCTGATTTAAACAGTTTAGTAAATGAGTTTTGAGTTTTTGATTAAAAAGACATTTGTAGGACAGCAACTATGTTTATTCAGTAGTTATGTAAAGATTGCTTACTGTACTTGTTTATGTTATTGTTGAAACAGTTAAAAAGAGTTTATAAGATGCAGAGTTTGAGAATTTCTTTATCTTTTCAACAAATTGAAAAACAAAGTATTTATTTTTAAAATACTGCTCAATGAATTTTAGTTAGCATTTTTTTGGTATTTTTGTCATCCAAAAGGTAAGTAAATTCAGTTGTTTTTTCTCTGGTTTTTTCCTTCTTTTTTCTTAACCACTTGACAAAAAAAAAAAAAGTAAAATGAAGGCGCAATGTTGAAAAAAGTCTTTGCTGTTTTTCCAGTTTTTATCTTCTTTACCTTCTTAGGTTTGTTTGTTTTTGCTAGTCCATCTTCTCCAGTTGTTTTTGAGGTTCAACCCCAACCCCTTAGTAATGAACAAAAACAAGATCGTACTTGACAATGAATTAAATCTGAACTGAGAAACAAGTATACTTATTTAGATTTTCATCCAAATTGAAAATCTTTGTTGGACACTGTCCATAGTGATGACTATAATAAGAAAGGTTCTGAATTAAAGCAAGAAGATAAAAATTTACTGGGAGTTATTTTTCATTACACAAAAACAAAAGACAAAACAGGAGCGCTAATGTTTTTGTCTGGAACAATTTCTTCTTTTCTAAGAATCCAAAAAAAAAGATGAAATTCTTTAGTTGATACCAGTGTTGGTCAAGATCAAGATGCGTTGTTAAATCCTGAATATGCTTACTTGACTAAAAGCCCAATCTCAATCAAAGTATTAGGAGTAGCAGAGACAAAAAAAGTTAGTTTAGAACCCTTGTTTCTTGCTGCTAAAAGGTTTGGAGTTCTAAAAACAGAAGAAGAGTTTTCAAAAGTAAAAATACCTGGTTTCAGGGAAATAATTTGAGATTTTTGCTTTTTAAGTCCTTCTGTTAATGAAAGTGATATTAATGCTACTTTTTTAGCAGTTGATGGTGAAAACAAACCCAAACTAAATAATCTCTGAACAGGTATCAAGAATGAGTTGAAAAAACCAGATTATGCTCATTTAGTTAAAACCCCAATTCTAATTAATAATAAAAATTATGATTTAGAACCCTTGTTTAAGGTTACTCATTCTAGTTTTGCTGGTAATGGTTATGATCTCGATTTAGCAACTAAAATGCAGTTGCAAGATTTAGTTAATGCTAACATTAATGGTGAAAAATTTAAAGTTGCTTTAACAGCAATAAACAACCAAAAATTAGATGAACTTTGAACCCAACTAAAAAAGATTCTTAACCAACCAGAATTTAGCAAATGAAAAGATACTTTAATCAAAATTAAAAACAAAAGTTATGATCTTGAACTTTTGTTTACTGCCAAGGAAAAGACAAATGTTAAAGGTTCTGCTTTCCCCTTAGATGCCAAACTCAAACTCCAAGAGTTGCTCAATGATCAGATCACTTCTAAAATGGTTGAAAACCAACTGCTCGCTCTCAACCAGGTAGAAGCACAAAAGAATAAGCAAGCAGAAGCAGAAAAGAATAAGCAAGCAAAAGAAAAACAACAAAGTCAAGATTTAACCATTGGTTTAGCAACTGGTGGCAGTGTGTTAGTTGTTGCTGGTCTGAGTGGTTTTCTCTACTGGTTTTTTAAAATTAGGAAGTAAAAAATGTTTAGACACCAATTTTAAGTTGTTGTTTTTTTAGAATCCATCAATTAAATAGAAATGATTTTTTCCAAGTTTAATTTTCAAATCTCTTTGTGAATTTTTACAGTTGTTTTTAGTATTTTCCAGTTGCTTTGTTAACCAGAAAGAGTCTCTTGAATTTAACATGTTGATTTTTGCCTTTATATTTTTTTATTTTCTTGCAGTTTCTAACAGATAGAATTTTTCTGGATTTGATTAATTTCTTTCTGGTTTTTATCTTCTTTTTCTTTTTCAAAAAAAAAAAAAAACTAAAATAAAGTTGTAAAATTTCATCCGCTATGTCCAGGAGAGTTTTCTTTTTTTAACTACTTTTTTCTGCCTTATTTTCCCTAGAATTTTCTTTCAATTTTTTTCTGAAAACCAATATTTACAAGCAAATGAAATTAGAGCAACAGCACAGAAAGTTGATTAACTCTGAAGATCAATTAGAATTGATTTCAGGCTTTTATAATCTGATGAGATTTCACTTAAAGATGAAATTTTATTTAGAAAAGGATCTAATAGTTGAAAGTATGATTTAAGGTCCTTGTTTGCTGCCAGCCAGGATAATGCAGAATATCAAAAGAAAGGTTCTGAACTTCCTGTCCAGGCAAAAAACAAACTTCAAGAATTAGTCAGTGCTGGCATTAATGCTAGTCACATTTTGACTGCTTTAGATTTGGTTCGTATGCAAGCAATAGACAAGTTTTGACAAGGAATTAGAGATTTGTTGAAGGGAACAAAGTTTGCTTATTTAGTCAATACTCCATTAGTGATTGGTGGAAAAAAGTTTAATTTGACAGTTGTGTTTAATCATGAATACAACAGTCTGGAAAATAAAGTTGTAGGCATACTTTTGATGTTGCTTGGCAAAGGTTTTTTTATTTCTGATGTTGAGAATGCTCTTGTTTGAGTAAACAATCAAAAACTAAATGATCTTTGATCAACAGTCAAAGATGAGTTACAAAAACCAGAGTATGTTCATTTAGTCAAAGTTCCAATCAATGATAGTATTGATTGGTTCAATTTCAAACCAAAGATACTAAAAAGTTTATGAAAACTAATCTTAAAAAAGGAAAGTTTGCTGAACAAACAGCAAAAAAAAGTATAATACAATTATGGAAAATCAAAAGAAAATCATTGCACAGAAAAAAAATAAAAAGGGTTGAGGATTTGGTGTTGCTCTAACTGCTGTTGTTGTCATAATTTTGGCTGCTACTTGCATTCCCTTAATTTTTATTTTGACTAAAAAAAAAGTGGAAACAGAAGCTGTAACTAAAGTTCAGCGCCTGACTGCCAAACACAAATCAGACCTAGAAGCAGAAATAGCGCGTTTGCAGGATGAGGTTAAAAAGAATGTTGTTCAAGGTGAAAAAAAAGCAAACCTAGAAGCAGAAATAGCACATTTGCAGGATGAGGTTAAAAAGATTGATGCATTTAACAACTGAAACAATTCATTGCATAAGGAAGAACTGGAAATCATTTTAAAAGACATTGATGCTTCAGTAAAAGTTGTTGGTGGTGAATTAAAATTGAGTAATTTTTTCTCAAAACTCACAAGATACCAAAAATCTTTTGAAAAATTGATCCAATTTGTTAAAGATAGGACAAAAAGGCAGTTATTAGTTAATTCTGGTCAAACAAGCAAAAATCAAAAAGAGCAAGACTTTTATCTATTTGTTAAAATGCTTGATCAAGCAACTGAGCTGAAAAAGAAAAATAATGAACAAGCAGAGGCAGAATATAACTTTTTGTTAGAAAAAGTAAAAAATAAATTTGGCGCTCCATTCCATAACAAATTCAATGCTTATTTTGTTGATAAAAAAGAAGACAATGAATACACAGCAAAAAACATTCTCAGTCAGATTCTAAAACACATATTTTCTGACCTTAAAATAAGAGATAATCAAATTTAATGAAAAAAATTGTAATCTTAAAAACAGAAATTAGGTTGTTAAAATTGTTTAAGTTTCAGTTGGATGAATTAACAGCAGTACGTGATTTTACTATGATTATTTTAAAGATATGGAGAAAAAGATTTTGCATGGTAAAACCTTAACTTAGAAATGATAGTTGCAAGAACAAAAAAAATAGAGGTAATAATCAATGCAGTTGTTAAGTTGCATCAAAAATAAAGGGCAATGAATTGATATCTAAAATTAAAAGAGTGGTTAAATGCCAAGAGATTTTTCACCATCTTATTATGTGTTTTTATACTATTTTTGTTTGCGATGCTTTTATGGATTATAGTGGCATTAACAGGTGAGTTAGTAGAACACATTCAAGATATTAATAACACTGAGACAGTAGAAGAATTAGCAGATAAAGTATATAAAAAATTACAAGAAATATGAAGACAACAGTAGAGTAATGAAAGAGTTGATATTGAATAAAGAATAAATGAACCTTGATAAGGCAAGAAAAATTTATAAAGAAAAAAAAGCAAAAAAAGTCAGTACATGAAAGCATGATGAAAAAAAACAAAGCAAAAAGACAGGCATATTGAAAGAAGTACTATCAAGCAAACAAAAAGAAATTGAATGAGAAACAAACATTGATAAGGCAAGAAAAAAAGACCAGCTAGATTAGATTATTGGCGAATTGAAAAAGAATAAACAGGAATTAAAAACTATAACCTTGAACCTTTGTTTGTTGCTACCAAAGATGAGTATAGTGTTTTAAGTTCAAAATTTTCTGAACCAGCAAAAACTGTAAGAGTTCAATTCAGGTTAATTTAAAAAATTTTCTTCAAAATGATGTTTTTTAAATTCATTTTAACAAACAAAATTACTCTATTGAGAATTTAATTGTAGAAACTAATCTGGTAAAACCAGATTCAGAACTTGAAGGGAGAGCAAGAAAAGAACTAATTAACTTGTTTAAGGGTGGTCTTAACTCCTTAATTTTAGAAGATATTCTAAAGGAAAGATTTACTTCAAGTGACATTGATTATTCTTTATTTAATCTCATTGACTGTTGTTGGAAATATTTTAAGTATCTCAGGTGTTGGTATTTTTTATTATTTTTTTGCAAGAAGGTAAGTTTGATTTGCTTTTTCATAGGTTATTAAACCTAGTTTTTATTATCCTAGATTAGAACAGAAAGTTTGTTGGTTTAAAATCTAATGCAAAGTTAAACCTAAGTTGGTAGAAAAGCTTCTAACTTGATTGCCTTATTTATTCTTTTGGAAAAAATTAATAGGTAAAAATATGAAGTTAAAAATCCCTGAATAAATTTAGCGGTTAAACAATCAAAAACTGCTTGAGTAGCAAAAAACTAGCAAAAAACAGAAACATAATTTGAAATTTTTATTCTCCTAAATAATTGAAGTTTGGAGTTTTAAACTGTTTTCAAGATTGTTTCCTTAAAAATGAGTGTTTTTTAAAAATTTTTTAAAAAAAAATGTTAGAATCAGTTAACCCAAGATAGATTTTTGTTTTTTTTGTCATATTAAAGTTTTTGTCTGTGGGTGCTTAACAAGTTTAAACAAGAAGTAAGTTGAAATGGAGTCAAGGTCTGAGTTAAGTGAGTTAAAAACTTTTTTAAGCATTCCAGGTAGCAGGGTCCAGTTTATTGTTCCTGAATATCAAAGAGGATATGTTTGAGAGAAGAAGGATTGAAAACCATTTTTTAGGGGTCTTCACTTCCTTTTGAAGCAAGAGAATAGAAAGCAGAAGTATTTTTTAGGAACTTTAAACCTTATTGAAAAGTCTAAAAACAGGTATGAGGTTGTTGATGGTTATCAAAGACTTTTAACTCTGTCACTATTCTTGTTAGCAGCAAGATATTGAGCAACTGCTAATGAAAAAAGTAGAATAAGAGTGCTAGATTTAAAGCTAAATTTTTACCCAAAACTGCAACAGGAGTTCTATGAGACAATCAAGCAAAAAGTTTTGGATGGTGAAAGAGTTGAAGGCGTTTTAAAAGATAGAAAATTTGTAACTGAACCAGTTACTAGAGTTTTTAGTGAGTCTTTAAAACAAGTTAAAAAAATGACTAAAAAAGGAAGCATAGAAAGTCTTTTGCCTGTTTTTGGAGATGGAATTTTATTCTCTGTTGTATTTTGAGATCAGTCAATAAATGGTCAGGCAATATTTGAAAGAACAAATCTGCTTGGAAAAAAGTTAAATTTGCTTTATTGAATGAGGTGGAAAATCAACATTAAACTTTTTAGCAAAGATGTTAAAGATGATGGAAAGTTGAAAAAAAATGAGATTAGAGAGATTTTGTACAAGCATTGAAACAATTGAGATCAAGAAATTACAGAAAACATAGGAAGGGATGCCTTTAATGATTTTGTAAAAGTTTTAAAGACTTTTAACACACTGCCTGGTCAAAAGGGTTGAAAAAAGAGATGAGTGTTTTTGCCTAAATTGTCTAATGAAAAGGATTGTCATAGACTTTTAGATGTGTTGACAGAGTGTGTTTCTTTGTATCTTTTGGTTGTTTCTCAGGTTAGTGATAAACCAGTGAAAGAATCAGAGGCAGAAAAAACTGAAGAGATAATTCAGGTAATGACTAACAATTTTCTTAGAATATCTGAAACTTTGGAGGAAAAGTCTAACTTTAATTTAGGCAACTACAAGCGAGTGTTGTTGTTCTTTTTAGCACTTTGTTTTGAAAGAGAAGTTATTGATTTTGCTTTCTTTGAAAAGTTAGTGAGTATTTTCACTATTTATCGCATAATTTTAGATGTTGGAGCAAGTAAGTATGGTTCAATGTTTTATAAAAACAGCGTTGATGCAATCAGGCAGTATTTGGATCAGCAAGGGATAAAAGATGATTATATTTTTCTTGGTTTAGGAGAAAAAAAGACAGTTAATCAGTTGCAAGAAGACAATATTTTGAAAAAAGTTGTTGCAGTTTTGAGAGAAGATATCAAGGATAAAAATGTAGAATGATATGAACATTTGAGACAGTCATTTAAGGATGATGTTTTGTCTGAAACTGTAGAGGAGTGGTTTTGGAGAAACAGTAATCAAAGGTTTAAAATTACTTCTAAAAACATTTTGCACTTTGTTACAAGAAGGGAGTGAAAAGAAGAAGATATTAACATTGAACACATCAATCCTCAAATGAAAGAAAAAAAGAAACAACGTTACATTTACTATGTTGGTAACATCATTTACTTGGAAAGAACATTAAACACTCAAGCTAGTGATGAAACACTTTCAGCAAAGGTAGAAATTTATAAACAATCAAAAAATAAGGAAGTAAGAGAGTTAGCAGATTTTATTGAAAGGCATAAGATTGAGAACTGAGATGAACAACACATTAGGAAAAGAGGAAGTGAAATTTTTAAAAAAATGTTTGCTAGTACAACTTGCACTGAATTTTTAAGTATTTTTTTTATGCAACACAGAAATAAAGGTTAATTGACAGAGTCTAAATCTGAGTTAAAAACATTACAATTTATTTTGGATTGCAACATTCAATTTGTTGTTCCTGAATACCAAAGAAGATATGTCTGAGAAAAAAAAGATTGGGAACCATTTTTTAGAATTGTTAAGACCATCTTAGATCAAGAGGATAAAAGTCAGGAACATTTTTTAGGAACTTTAAACTTAATTAAAAGATCAGAAAATGAATATGAAGTTGCTGATGGTTATCAAAGACTTTTGACTTTATCACTGTTTTTGTTAGCATTAAGACATTGTGTGCCTGACGATGAGAAAAAAGAAGTAAGAATTCTAAATTTAAAACCAAATTTTTACCCCAAAAAACAGCAAGAGTTCTATGAAGATATTAAAGAAAGAATTTTAAATATTGAAGATATTGAGAACGCTGTAAAAAATAAAAAGATTATAGGGGATACAATTTTTTGTTTTTTTAGTGAATCTTTAAAATGAATTAAAGAAAGAAAGGAGATGATCATAAGTAACATTGTCTCTCTTCTTAAGGAAAAAATTTTGTTTTCTCTTGTCTTTTGAGATAACTCTATGAATGGTCAAAAAATATTTAAAGCAATGAATTTAATTGGTAGAAAGCTAGCTACTTCTCATCAAATGAAGCAAGAAAGTATTGTTGAACCAGTTGAAAAGTATTGCAAAGAAGGCGAAATTCCTAAAAAAGCAAAAATTAAAGATTTTTTAGAAGAATATTGAAACAATTGGGATCAGGAATTTATAAGAAGTGACTTAGGGAAAGAAGCCTTTAATGATTTTGTAAAAGTTTTAAAGAAATTTAACAAACTTTTTGGTTCAAACAGTCAAAAAAAGGAATGAATATTTTCATCTGAATTATCTGATCAGAAAGAACATCATAAACTTTTAGAATTGTTAACAGAGTATGTTTCATTGTATCTTTTGATTGCTTCAAAAATCACTAATCAACAAATAAAGGAATCAAGAGTGGAGAAAAAAGGAGAAATAGTTCAGATAATGGATAAGAACATTCTTAAAACAGTTACAACTTTAGAAGGTAAATCAAATGTTTATTTGAGTAATTCTAGGAGAGCGTTGTTGTTCTTTTTGGCGCTTTGTTTTGAAAGAGAAGTTATTGATTTTGCTTTCTTTGAGAAACTAGTTGAGATATTTACTATTTATCAAATACTTTTAGATGTTGGATTAGGTAATCAGAGTTTAAGTTTTTGCAAAGTTGTTGTTGAAAAGATAAGAACATGTTTAGAGGAAGAAAAGATAGGAAATGATTGTATTTTTTTTGACTCAGAAGAGAGAAAGACAATTAGTCAAAAACAGGAAAAAATTATTCTGGAAAAGGTTATAGAAGTTTTGAAAAAGGATATTAAAAATAAAAATGTGCAATGATATGAAGATTTGAAAAAATCCTTTAAGAATGATGATTTGTCTGAAACTGTGGAGGGTTGGTTTTGGAGAAACAGTAATCAAAGGTTTAAAATTACTTCTAAAAACATTTTGCACTTTGCTACTAAAAGAGAGTGAGAAGAAGAAGAGATTAACATTGAACACATTAATCCTCAAACAAAAGGGAAAAAGAAACAACGCTACATTTACCATGTTGGCAACATCATTTACCTAGAGAAGGCATTAAACATTAAAGCTGATAATAAAGAACTTTCAGCAAAGGTAGAAATTTATAAACAGTCTAAAAATAAGGAAGTAAGAGAGTTAGCAGATTTTATTGAAAGGCATAAGATTGAGAACTGGGATGAACAATATATTAGAGAAAGAGGAATTGAAGTTATTAAAAAAATGTTTAATAGTCAAGTTTGTAATGAATTTTTTAATTCCTTTTTCAAAGAAGAGGATGTTTCTGACAAGTAATACTTAACACTCAGGTAGTTTTTAAACAGTATTTTTCTTTTTAAGTTGCTGGTTTTTAGTAAAAAGTAGCAAAAAAGAAAAGAATTGTGATCTAATAATAGAAACAGTTTTTATTTTGTGATGAATGTTGTATTAGAGAAGTTGTCTGCCCTTAATGATGCATCATTAAGGTTAAGGCAGAGAAGTTTACCTGGAATTAAAGGTTTGTTTTCTGTTTACAAGATAAACATTCAAGATCTGAAGTTTAATCCTTATAATGATCGACTTACTATGGAAATAAAAGGATATGAAAGGGAGAATAAAAGGTCTTTAGGTTTTGATGATGTTTCACAAAATTTTTTGTTTCAAGCACTAAGAAACCTTCACAAACAAAGAAACAAACAGACTTGAGATGATATTGTGATAAAAGGTCTTGTTAGACCTGTTGTTGTTAATTCTTTTGGAGTTGTTTTAGATGGTAATCGAAGAGTTGCAATCTTGAGAGAAAAGATTGGTGAATTTGAACAAAATGATAAATACAAACATTTGGAAAACATTGAAGTTGTTGTTGTTGAATCTGAATCTGAAACTGTTTCTAAAAGAGAAATTCAAAAATGAGAAACTTCATTGCAAATGGATGAAGATCCTAAGTTGGAATATGATCCAATTAACATCTACTTAAAGATATCTAGACTTGTCAAAGATGTTAGCAATGAAAAGGATAAATATTTAGAAGTAGCGAAACAAATGGGTCCTAGGTACAAAAGTAATGATATTAAAAATTATTATGAGTTATATCAAAATGAAATGAGTAACTATCTTGATTATTTTAAAAGTTCTGATAACCCTCTCTTACTTAAAGGCAGGGAGGATCACTTTAAAACTTTTAGAAATGGTTTTAATCAAAAAATAAAGAAAAATGAATTTAATTCAGAGATTAATTATGAAGACAGTAAAGAAGATTATGAATTAGCAAAAAAAGTCTTATATGCATTGATTAGTATATTCTTTGAGGGAAAAGCTTTTCGAACAGTTTTTCCTAAAAAAACTAAAACATTTTTATCTACAAAGGAGGGTTTAAATTGTTTGCACAAGTATTTACAAGATAATGAAATTTTTAAATGAGTTATGGACCAACCTAGCATGAAAATATTCCAAGAAGAAAATATGAAATCTCTTAAGAAGTTTATAAAAGAGCTTAATGCAAAGGTAAGAGAAGATAATCCAAATGATGATTTAAAAATTATTGTAGAAAAATTAGAAAAGAATTCTGAAAAGATTTATAATTTTTCGACTCTTAATCCAAATAAAGTAGAGAGATCTGATCTAGAACGACTTTCTAAAGTCAAAGATAAACTTATTCAACTGATTTCAAATGTTGAATTCAAAGATGATTCAACTGATTAAATTCAGACAGTGATTTTAAGATTAAAAATTGCTAATTATAAGCATTTTCTTCAATTGTTTTGTCAAGATCAAGAAAGTAGAAGTGTCCTTCATCATTTATTACAAACCAGAAACTTGGAAGGGGTAAAAGATTATAAAAAAGAAAATAGTATCTTTACTTTTTCTTGGCAACAACTGCTTAAAAACAATGATTTTTTTCAGTTGTTGTTTTGGTTTAAAAAAAGAACTAAAGTTAATTTACAAAATGATCGATACAACTGCCAGATTGAATCTTTGTTAGAAGATTTTTTTGCTTATGAAGAAAAGATTTACAAGCAAGAACAACTTTATCAAAAGATTATTCAGGGAAAGTTAAAGTTAAAAAATATTAACTATGCTCAATTTAGAAATGATTTTCAAGCTAAACCATTTCAAATCGAGCATGCTCGATTTGCTCTAACTTGTCAAAGAAGTGCTAATTTTAGTGCTCCTGGAGCTGGTAAAACAATTATTACTTATATGGTTGCTGCTTCTTTGTTTGCTGACCAAGAAATTGACACTTTAGTAGTTGTTGGTCCTAAATCAGCTGTTTTTGCTTGAAAAGAAGAATGAAAAGTGGTAACAGATTGTTTAGGAAGATTTTCTATTTTTGATTTAACTAACGATGGTTGGGATTGTTTACAAAAATTAACTCTTAACTATTTTGCTTCAAATAAATTAAACTTAATTTTTGTAAATTTTCATAAGTTTCATAATGATGATTTTAGTGAAAAAATGTTGGATATTTTGCAAAAAAGACAGTTTTTTTTGGTAATTGATGAAGCTCACTATATGAAAAATAAAAAAGGTAGTCGATTCCAGAACTTGATTAAACTTTCTAGGGTAGTTAAGTATACATTGATTCTGACAGGAACTCCTCTTCCTCATTCTATTGTTGAAGGTTCTTATATTCCCACTTTTTTATTTCCTGTTATAGAGAAAAGGCAAGGGTTAGAAGTTAGAAATTTTGAACAAGCAGACAAAAAAAATATTTTTGGTAACCTTATTAACCCTCAACTTTATCAAAAACTAGCTGATAATTTTCAAAAAATTTTTGTTAGAAAGAGCAAAAAGGATTTGATTGATGCCAATTTTTTAAAACCTATCAAAGAGCATTTGGTTACCATAGAGATGAATGAGTGTGAAAATTTCATTATTGAAAGATTGAAAGTAAAGGGTTACAACAACCTTTTAGATGTAAAGACCATTAACAAAATGAACAAGATTTTATTTATTAGAAGAATGCAAGCTTCTTCTTACCCTCCCTTGTTGCTGACTCCTTTAGCAGAAGCAACTAAAGAGTTGAGTGAAACTGTTTTTGAAGAAGAACAAGAAGAGATTCAAACAGAATTAAAAACTCTAAAGCAGCAACCTTTAGACAAAGAAGTTGATAAGATTATTGCTAGTAGTGAGTTTCACAGTTTAATTTATAGTTATATTGAGCTGCAAAAGATTTCTCCAAGGTGAAAGAAAGCATTAGAAATTATTCAAAAAAAGAAGCAAGAGAGGATTATTGTTTGGGATGTTTTTAAAAAATCCATGGTTCAGTTTCAAAAGTATTTACAATCTTTGTTGCCTAACCGTAGTGTTTTCTTAATTAATGGTGAAGTTATTGGTGAACAAAGAACATTAGTTGTTGAAAATTTTAAAAAAAATTCTAATGCTGTTTTGATTGCTTCTTCAGCAACTATTTCTGAATCAATTTCTTTTCATCGCCATGTTCATTGTGCTATCTATCTTTATAAAAACTATGTTGGTTCTCATTTTATGCAATCAAAAAATCGGATTCACCGTTTAGTTGGAAAAAATGAAATTAATTATGAAAAAAACCTTTATTTTATTGAAGCTAAATCACCTTCTATTGACCAAATGATTAAAGCTAATTTAGCAACAAAGACAAAGCAGCAGAAAAGTTTTATTAACTAAATTGTTGTTTGTTATCTATCAAAAAAAGCATTATATTTCAAGTAAAATTTTAGCAGTTTTACTTTTTTGCTTGCAAATACATCTTTTGCTTTTTCAATATTGTTTTAGTTTCTATTCATTAGTTTTTATAATGCTAGTTTATATTGTGTCTTTACCTTCAATATGAAGCTGGATTTTATTTCTAGATTTTAAATAAAGGTAGATGTTTTCTTAAAGTTGAAATTGTTTAACTTAAAAAGGGATAAAATAAGTTTTAGTGTTGAAGAAAATTTTTGCTTTTTTTCCAGTTTTTACCCTCTTTTTCTTTTTAGGTTTGTTTTCTTTTACTAGTTTGTCTACCTCAGTTTTCTTTTCATCAACTTCTGCTCCTGTTCTTCAGACAACAAAAGAAGAAAGAGCAAAGATTGATCAATTTTGGCAAAAGATTAAAGATGAACTGAAAAAACCAGAGTATGCCTATTTCCAATTAGCTTCGCATTTGTTTTGAATCAAGGAAAAACAAGTTAGTTTAGAAATTTTGTTTAAGCAAAAAAGTGATATCTTAGAAGAAGATGCAGTTTTTAAAATCTTAGAATTGCTTAAATTAGGAATTTTTTATCAAGATGTTAAAAGATCTTTGCACAAAGCATATGTATTGAGGCGGGACTTTTTTTGAACAAAAATTAAGGATGAGTTGAAAAAACCTGAATATGCTCATCTATCCAAAACCCCAATCACAATTGATGGAACAGAGTACAGTCTGGAACCTTTGTTTATTGCTGCAGCAAAAGGTTCACTAACACTGGAAGAAGAAAAAGTATTGTTAAAATTAGCTCAAGACGAGATTGTTCCTCATCAACAATTCAAAGATGCTTTAGCAAAAACAGCATTGGATCTTCTCTGATCAGGCATCAAGGATAAGTTGAAAAAACCAGAATATGCTCATCTATCCAAAACTAATATTGAAATTGATGGAACAAGGTATGACCTGAGAAATTTGTTTGTTGCTGCCAAAGATGATACTCAATACAGAAAAGAAGGTTCTGAACTTCCTGCTTCAGAAAAAGACAAACTTCAGGAACTAGTCAATGCTAAAGTTGTTTTTTCTGATCTTTTAGATAGTCTAAAACTTTTAAATTCAAAAAGATTGACTGTTTTTCAAAAGTTATGAACTAACCAACCATCTTCTTTCCATTATCTGCTTTGATTACCTTTGTTTAACATTCAGAATTTAACAGTCAATCAGATGGATTTAACAGTTGGACAATTAGGTAGTGAAATTGCTGGAATGCTTGCTGATCAAAAACTAGATTTTATTAATCTTTCAGAAAAAGGAAAACAGGAGTTGCTTTCTTTGCTAAATGAAGTTGGTAGTTTAAGTGAAGTAGTTAAAACAGCAGTTTGAAAACAGGTTCAAAATTCAGAAAAATGAAAAAAAATCACAGATGCTAATAGCATTGACACTATTATGAGAATCAAAAAATTGCTGAAAGAAGTTGTTGAATTAAACATCAAAAAGGTTGATCATCCTTTTTTTCCTCAAGGTTATGACCTTAGTTTTTTGCAAGATGTAGTAACTTGAAAGGATGCTCCATTAAAACAACTTCTTTCAGGAATTAGCATCAGGATTGAAAACAACAATGTCATTTTTACTTCCCATCTTTTTCCTGATCAACCTGTTTTAAAGTTACCTTTTAACAAAATCATTTCTGTTTTTGACCAATTAACTTTGGAAAGCATTGAAACAGCATTGCAAACAAAAGTTGCTACTAAACTGGATGATTATAAAAGCTCAATTCAGATTAATTTAAAAAATTTTCTTCAAAATGATATTTTTCAAATTCAATTTAATAAACAAAATTACTCTATTGAGAATTTAATTGCAGAAACTAACCTGGCAAAATCAGGTTCAGAACTTGAAGGTAGTGCAAGAAAAGAATTAATTTATTTATTCAGTGGTGACCTCAACTCTTCAATTCTAGAAGATATTTTAGAGGTAAGAGATTCAGTTCAAAAAAAGGAAACTGATCAGTCTTTACTGATTGTATTAACTGTTGTTGGAACTATTTTAGGTGTTTCAGGTATTGGTGTTTTTTTCTATTTTTTTACAAGAAGATAGCTTTGACTGGTTTTTTTGCAAGTTATTAAAGTTGTTTTTATTATTCTTAGGTTGGAATAAAAAATTGGGTTTAAATTATTAGAAAAGTTTTTGATTTAGTTGTTTTGCTTACATTATTTAAAAAACTGAGAAAAGTTTAAATATCTTTGAACTAAACACAGTAGTTGGATGATTCAAAAAACATCATTTTGAATTTAGCAAAAAATATGTGAAATAAACCTCTAGCAAAATTAATTACTTCTCACTAGAGTTCAGAATGTGGCTTGTGGATCTTGAAAAGAGGTAAGTAAATGTTTTATTAAACCTAATTTTTTAAACTATAACAAAATTTTCCTTGTCTGGTATGTTTGAAATTTGTTTGTTGTAGTGCTTTTTCTCTTCTTTGGTTTTTTTTGTTAATGACTTTAATATTTATTGGATAGTAAGTGTAGTTTTAAATGATTTTTAGTGTTTAAAAGTAACTAATTTTGCTTTAAAAAGTTACCTTTAGTTTTAGTAAGATAAAGACATTTTCTAGTTTATGCTTTTGCTCTAAACTTTTTTGCTAAAGGTTGAAACAGTTTTTGGTTAGGAGTTAAGATTTTGTACACCTCTAACTCAGAAGTTGAAATTAATTTTTTTAGATGACAAAGTTGTTTAACAGGGCAACTTAAAAACTGTTGATAAGGATTAGTTGATGCTTTATTTTTTTGTTTAGTTGTTAAAATTGTTTTCCTTACTGATTTTTCCAAGTTGGTTTCCAATTTAGAAAGTAGATAAGTTTAGTTGTTTCTCCTTTAATTTTTTTTTGAAGAACATCCTTTTTTCAATCTACTTGCCAAAAAACAGTAAAATGAATACATAATGTTGAAAAAAGTCCTTGCTGTTTTGACAGTTTTTATCTTCTTTGCCTTCTCCGGTTTGTTTGTTTTTGTTAGCCCATCTTCTCCGGTTGTTTTCTTGTCAGGAAACTCTGACTCTACTGGAAGTGAAAAAAAAGTTAAAATTAATCAGCTTTGATCAGGAATCAGAGATGAAATAAAGAACCCAAAACTTTATTTTCTAACTAAAATCCTAATTGAACTTCCTCCTTACCTTGGAATTGGTGGAGTTTTTGACTTAGGACCTTTATACAAAGCAGCAAAAAATGAACTTGATGTCTCTGGTTCTAAACTGACAACTGAAGATGCCAAAAAAACACTTTTACGACTGGTTGATGCTGGTTTAGATTCTAGAAAAGTTAATGATGTACTTTATGAAGAAAAAGAATTTGGTTTTGCTACTATTTTATCAGACCTTTGAAGTCTTCCTTTCATTAAAGTATTAGCAAAACCTAAATATGCTCACTTAGATAAAACTGAAATCACAATTAAAACCACAATTGAAAATAATGAATGAATATTATATGAGGGTAGTCTAGAACCCTTATTCAATGCTGCTAGAAATCAAGGAAACAAAAAACCATGATATGAACTATCAACTTCTGCTAAAAACACACTTATTAGATTGAGTGATTTTAGTAGTTTTAGCATGGATAGGTATCTCAATTCTGCTTTAGCAAAGACAGCACTAGATCTTCTTTGATCAGAAATTAAATCTAAACTGAAGACAAAATATGCTTATCTATCCAAAACTCTTATCAAAATTGATGGAAAAGACTATAACCTAGAACCCTTGTTTATTGCTGCTAAAGATGATACTCAATATGAAAAGAAAGGTTCTGCACTTCCTGCTTCAGAAAAAAACAAACTCCAAAAGTTAGTTAATGCCAGCATTACTGCTCAAAAGTTTAAAGTTGCTTTAGATGCTAAAAATAGACCTAAACTAAACAACCTCTGGTCAGGAATTAAATCTGAACTGAAAAAACCAAATTATGCCCACTTAGCCAAAACTCCAATCCTAATCAATGGTAATAACTACAACCTGGAACCCTTACTTGCTGCTGCCAAAGATGATACTCAATATGAAAAGAAAGGTTCTCAACTTCCTGCTCTAGCAAAAAATAATTTACAGAGTTTAGTTAGTGCTAGCATTGATCATCAAACTTTTAAAATTGCCTTGCCAAAAACAGCATTAGATCTTCTCTGATCAGAAATTAAATCTGAACTGAAGAAACCAGAATATGCTTATCTATCCAAAACCCCAATCATAATTGAAGGGAAAGAGTACAAACTAGAGTTATTGTTTACTGCTGCCAAAGATGATACTCAATACAGAAAAGAAGGTTCTCAACTTCTTGATCCAGCAAAAGACAAACTCCAAGAGTTAGTTAATGCCAGCATTACTGCTCAAAAACTTAAAGATGCTTTAGATGTTAAAAACAATGAGAAGTTGGATGCTTTCTGATCAAATATCAAGGATGAGTTGCAAAAACCTGAATATGCTCATCTATCGAAAACCCCAATCACAGTTGATGGAAAAGACTACAATCTGGAAGTTTTGTTTACTGCTGCCAAAGATGATACTCAGTATGAAAAGAAAGGTTCTGAACTTCCTCCTTCAGAAAAAGACAAACTCCAAGAGCTGGTTGATAACACCATTACTGCTCAAAAACTTAAAGACGCTTTAGATGTTAAAAACAATGAGAATTTGAATACCCTCTGATCAGACATTAAGGATGAGTTGCAAAAACCTGAATATGCTCGTCTATCCAAAACCCCAATCACAGTTTATGAAAAAGACTACAACCTGGAAGTTTTGTTCACTGCTGCCAAAGATAATACTCAGTATGAACAGAAAGGTTCTGAACTTCCTAATTCAGAAAAAAACAAACTCCAAGAGTTAGTTAATGCTAACATTGATGGCAAAAATTTTAAAGTTGCTTTAGAAAACACAGCAATGGATCTTCTTTGATCAGAAATCAAATCTGAACTGAAAAAACCAAATTATGCTCACCTATCAAAAACTTTTATCAAAATTGATGGAACAAGCTATGACCTGGAATCCTTGTTTGCTGCTGCCAAAGATAATACTCAATATGAAAAGAGAGGTTCTGAACTTCCTGCCCAGGCAAAAAGCAAACTCCAAGATTTAGTTAATGTCATCATTACTGCTCAAAAACTTAAAGATGCTTTAACAGTAGCTGATGCTAAAAACAATGAGAACTTGAATAACCTCTGATCAGGCATCAAGGATGAGTTGCAAAAACCTGAATATGCTCATCTATCCAAAACCCCAATCACAGTTGATGGAAAAGACTACAATCTGAAAGTTTTGTTTGCTGCTGCCAAAGATGATACTCAATATGGAAAGAAAGGTTCTGAACTTCTTGCCCAGGCAAAAAGCAAACTCCAAGAGCTGGTTGATAACACCATTACTGCTCAAAAACTTAAAGATGCTTTAGATGTTAAAAACAATGAGAATTTGAATACCCTCTGATCAGACATTAAGGATGAGTTGCAAAAACCAGAATATGCTCGTCTATCCAAAACCCTAATCTCAATTAAACAATTAGATGAAGAGGTATACAAAGATAGTTTAGAACCTTTGTTTACTGCTGCCAAAGATAATACTCAGTATGAACAGAAAGGTTTTGAACTTCCTTTCCAGGCAAAAAACAAACTCCAAGAGTTAGTTAATGCTAACATTGATGGCAAACATTTTAAAGTTGCTTTAGAAAACACAGCAATGGATCTTCTTTGATCAGAAATCAAATCTGAACTGAAAAAACCAAATTATGCTCATCTATCAAAAACTTTTATCAAAATTGATGGAATATATTACCTGGAATCCTTGTTTGCTGCTGCCAAAGATGATACTCAATATGAAAAGAAAGGTTCTGAACTTTTTTTCAGGGCATGATACCGACTCAAATATTTAGTTAATTCTAACATTGATGCTCAAAAACTTAATGCTGCTTTAACAGCAGCTGATGCTAAAAACAATGAGGAGTTGGATACTTTCTGAACAAACATTAAGGATGAGTTGCAAAAACCCAAATATGTTAACATAGCAAAAACTCCAATTAAAGATTATAGAAAAGACTACAAACTAGAGTTTTTGTTTGCTGCTGCCAAAGATGATACTCAATATGGAAAGAAAGGCTCTGAACTTCCTGCTCCAGCAAAAAACCAACTCCAAGAGTTGGTTAAAGGTAACTTTGGTAGTGAATATTTTGAAATTCCTTTAGAAAACGTAGCATTGGATCTTCTTTGATCAGAAATCAAATCTGAACTAAAAAAATATGCTCATCTATCCAAAACTTTTATCAAAATTGATGGAATATATTACCTGGAATCCTTGTTTGCTGCTGCCAAAGATGATACTCAATATAAAAAGAAAGGTTATGAACTTTTTTTTCATGCACAATTTAAACTTGCAGATTTAGTTAATGACATCATTACTACTCAAAAACTTAAAGATGCTTTAACAGCAGCTGATGTTAAAAACAATGAGAACTTGAATAACCTCTGATCAGCCATCAAGGATGAGTTGCAAAAACCTGAATATGCTTACTTAGCTAAAACCCCAATCACAGTTGGTTGAACAGACTATAATCTGGAACCCTTGTTTACTGCTGCCAAAGATGATGCTCAATACAGAAAAGAAGGTTCACAACTCTTTGATCCAGCAAAAAATAAGTTACAGAGTTTAGTTAGTGCTGATGTTCAACACCCAATTTTTAAAAGCAGTTTAGCAACAGCAAACACTCAAAACAACCAAAAATTAGACAACTTTTGAACCCAACTAAAAAAGATTCTCAACCAACCAGAGTTTAGCAAATGAAAAGATACTTCAATCAAAATTAAAAACAAAAGTTATGATCTTGAAATTTTGTTTGCTGCTGCCAAGGAAAAGGCAGATGTTAAAGGTTCTGCTTTGCCCTTAGATGCCAAACTCAAACTCCAAGAGTTGCTCAATGATCAAGTTACTTCCGAAATGATTGAAAACCAACTGCTCGCTCTCAATCAGGCAGAAGCAGAAAAGAATAAGCAAACAGAAGCAGAAAAGAATAATCAAGCAGAAGCAGAAAAGAATAAGCAAGCAGAAGCAGAAAAGAATAAGCAAACAGAAGCAGAAAAGAATAAGCAAACAGAAGCAGAAAAGAATAAGCAAACAGAAGCAGCAAAGAATAAGCAAACAGAAGCAGCAAAGAATAAGCAAACAGAAGCAGCAAAGAATAAGCAAGCAGAAGCAGAAAAGAATAAGCAAGCAAAAGAAAAACAACAAAGTCAAGGTTTAAACATTGGTTTAGCAACTGGTGGCGGTGTTTTGTTTGTTGCTGGCGTTGGTGGTTTTCTCTACTGGTTTTTTAAAATTAGAAAGTAATTTTTATACTTTCCCAGTAATTTTTTAAATATTCAAAAAACTGAATTTGATCCAAAAACTATTTTTAGTTTGTTTGCTTTACTTCAAGAAGTAACTTTTTCTGGATTATTTTAATGATAAGTGGATAAACAGAGTTACAAGATTGCTAATTGTAAGTTAAAAGATTGCCTAAGTTGTTTACTTGTTTTTTAAAAAAAGTTCTATTTTGCAGACATTTACCCAAAGTAGTCTCTAGATTAAGATAATTCAGTTATTTTTTCCAATTTTAAAAAAATCCTGATTTTCTGTTTCTTTTTTGAACTACTTGACAAAAAAAAAAAAAAAGTAAAATGAGGATGTGATGTTGAAAAGAATCTTTACTTTTTCTGTTTTGTTGTTTTTTGCCCTAGTTTTTCTTTTCCCAAAGATTTTCTCCATTTCTCATTTTTTTGAAGATATTAAATACACTGATTGAGAATGAGGTCGCAATCACTATCAACAAAAACTTAATTCTCCCAATTCAGTTGATAATCAAATGTTGCATGAATTAGATTCTCAAAATTGGGAAAAAAGACTTTGAATACTTCCTGTTTTGTATGGTTTAAAAGAAATAAGAGTTAGAGAAAATGGAAAGAAAGTTGTTTATAATTTGGACAAAATTAGATTTGCTCTTTTGGATATGGTAAGAGGAGTTAAGAAGTCTCAGTTTTTATCAGATACTTATACTGAAAGTTGGCGGGGTCAACAAAAATGTAAAGCAGGCAATCAAGAATACAAGTGTTATGTGCAAACAAGCAGATGAGTTAATAAACAAAATTGACTTAAACCTCTTTCCATAACAGGAAGTGGTATTGGTATCTTGGATTTTACCTATATTGAAGGAAAGGGAAGAGAACAGTTGCTAAAACTCTTTGACCCTGAAACTAAAAAGTTCAAAAAAGTTGTAGAAGAAGAATTACTTAAGCAAGCAAATGAGTATCTAAAAAATATTTTTGCTGAAATTAAACCATTTATTATTGATTTAAAAACAAAAAAGAATAGATTTAGTCAAATAAATGTAGGTCATACATATTCTCCAGGAAGTGTTGGTGGCACATGGTTGACTAACAAAAATAGATATGATTTTCTTCAACTTGCTGACCCTATTGTTAATTTAGAAAGTTTTAAGTTTCAAGACTTAAATCCTGTTAATAAAAAACATTTTTTTGCCCTTTTTGTTCAAGCAGCAAATGATAAGGATTTAATTAAATGAGCTTTTTTAAAACAAACTTTTTCTGATACCCAAGGAATTGATAAATTATGAGTTAATTCTTTTTTTAAAATTGCTCTCAGTTTAGGCATTCAAGGAATTACTGTGGTAGACAAAAAATATGATTGATCATTTCTTTTTGATGAAAACAAAAAACCAATTAAGTTGGAGGATTTATACCAAAATACAGCAAAGATAGACAAATTAAAAGAACTTGGTTTTTTTCTGGGAGATGATGTTTTTGGTAATAAAGTAAGAGATAAAATCAGAGTTAAAATTAGAGAAAAGTTAAACCAATATAAGGAAAAAATTCAATCTTCTCTTGATCATCTTACCAAAAAAAGTATTTTTCAAGTTACCTTTAATGGTAAAAATTATACTCTTGATTACTTACTTGAAGAGAGTAGTTTATCTGAAAAAGCTTCTGTTTTGCAAGGTTTTGCTGGTGATGAGTTGTTGAATTTGGCAAAAGAAGTTAGTGCAGACAATTTTAATCAAAGGTTTTATAAGTTAATTATTCAGAGAGTTTTAGAAGCTTTTGCCAAAAATAATATTTTTCAATTTGAAGTTAATAATGTTGTTTATGACATTAGTGATCTAATTTCTAAGGAAAACCTTTTTAAACCAATTTTAGAATTACAAGAGGAAGCAAAAAACCAATTGTTTAGTTTATATTCAGCAAGTTTTACAGAGCAGCAACTGAACATTCATTTAGAAAATGTTTTGGAGTTGAGAAAAATTCAAAAAAGAAAAAAAGAACAAAGGAAAAAACCAATTGAAGAAGAGCAAGCAAGAAAGAATAGCGAAAAAAAACAACAAAGCAAAAACTTATCTGTTGGTTTAGTAGCTGGCGGAGGTGTGTTAGTTGCTGCTGGTGTTGGTGGTTTTCTCTACTGGTTTTTTAAAATCAGAAAGTAAAAGTTTTGTGATATTAACCCTGGTTTTTACTCTTTTAGAAGTTATTGTTTTTAGATGGTAATAGTTTTTGGAATTTAATAAATTTTTTGCTTCTTTTTAGTTTACAACGAGAGGTATGACAAGTTTGAATTTGATAAGAAGTAATCTTGAAGTTGCTGAAGTTAAGATTGTCAGCATTCTTTGAAAAACAGGAGATCTAGATCCAAAACAGAGCAGTGAAAGTAGTTATCAAAGAATGCTATCAAGAGTTTAGTCAACTTCTAAAAAAAGTATGCTTCTAACTGAACTCACAGTGATGCTTTTGCTGATTTAAATGGTTTGGTAAGGGAGTTTTGAACTTTTGATCAAAAAGGACATTTTCAAGTCAACCACTACACTAACTTTAGTGGTTATGCAGGAAGCGCTTATTGTCCTTGGTTGAGTGCTTTTGAAAAGGTTAAAAAGAGTTTGAAAGAAGAGGCAGTTACTAAAATTGTCTGGATTGGCATTAGTTTTGCCAAGTGTAAAATTGATGCTGCTTTCAATACAAATTGAAGTGAAGACCATGATTGAGAGGATTATGAGGAAATGTTGCTAAGATGTTGTTAATGTGATTAAAACTTACCTTAATGACCTTTCCTGCAATCCTACTTTTTCTCAATTGAACAAGTTAGTTCAAACTTTTTTGCAGTTAGAAAAAGCAGGTCACTTTCATAACCCAGTTCATTTTCTGAAATATTCTAAACAAACCAGTGCTGCTTGGGAAACTGCCTTCACTTCTACTGGCAAAGACCATCCACCAGTTTAGTTTTTTTTGAGTGAAAAAAACAGTTCTTTCTAAATTGTTTTAGCAAAAAAATTCAAGTATGAGTTTCTTGCTGGAGGAGAGAATCTTTTGCAGTACTTTCTTGAAGGAAGCGCTGTGGATAAATTAAATTGAAAGATTAAGTTAGTAGTCTTTTTCTGTTTATTTTTGAAAAATTACTCCTTCATACATATTTTTCTAAAGTAGTTTCTGATTTATTCAAAAGTAAATAAATTCAGTTGTTTTTTCTCTAGTTTTTAAAAGTAACAACCTGGTTTTTCCTTTTCTTTTTCTTAACTACTTGACAAAAAAAAAAAAAAAGAAGTAGAATGAGGAAGTGATGTTGAAAAAAGTCCTTGCTGTTTTTCCAGTTTTTATCTTCTTTGTCTTCTCAGGTTTGTTTGTTTTTGCCAGTCCATCTTCTCCGGTTGTCTTCTCATCAGGAGGCTCTGCCTCTACTAATTTAGCAGCAGAAAAAATAGCTAAAATTGATCAGCTTTGATCAGGAATCAAAAATGAAATAAAGAAGCCAGAATATTATTTTTTAACTAAAATCTCAATTGAAATGTCTATTCGAGGTGGTAAACTTTATGACTTAGGACCTTTATACAAAGCAGCACAAACTGAACTTGCTACCTCTGGTTCTAGTCTAGAAACTAAAGGTGCCAGAGAAAAACTTTTAGAACTGGTTGATGCTGGTTTAGATTCTGCAAAAGTTAATTTTATGCTTTCTCATGAAAAAGGATATGGAGTCTTCATAAGTATTTCTGTACTTTGACAAGCTCACATTCAAGAACTAGCAAAACCCAAATATGCTCACTTAATCAGAGTTCCAATCATAATTAAAGATAGTAGTTATGACTTTGAACCCTTGTTTACTGCTGTTCAACAAAATCACGACAGTGATTATAAATGATATCAACTGCCAACCTCTGCTAAGGATCTACTTATTGAGTTGCTTACTGATCAAGGTTTTGGAGACCAAGCTCTAGTTTCTGTTGCAAGCAGTCATCTTGCTTCTGCTCTAACAACAACAACACTAGATCTTCTTTGATCAGAAATCAAATCTGAACTAAAGACAAAATATGCTCATCTATCCAAAACCCCAATCACAATTGAAGAGAAAGAGTACAAACTAGAGTTATTGTTTGCTGCTGCCAAAGATGATACTCAATATAAAAAGAGAGGTTCTGAACTTCTTGTCCAGGCAAAAAACAAACTCCAAGAGTTAGTTAATGACATTGTTACTGCTCAAAATGTTAAAGATGCTTTAGATGTTAAAAACAATGAGAACTTGAATACCCTCTGATCAGGCATCAGGGATGAGTTAAAAAAACTAGAATATGCTCATCTATCCAAAACTCCAATCCTAGTCAATGGTAATAACCGCAATCTTGAACCCTTATTTATTGCTGTCAAAAATGAGTATCGTGTTTTAGGTTCACAACTCTCTGATCGAGCAAAAAATAAGTTACAGAGTTTAGTTAGTGCTGATGTTGAACACCAAATTTTCAAAACTAGTTTAACAACAGCAAACATTCAAAACAACCAAAAATTAGACAACTTTTGAACCCAACTAAAAAAGATTCTCAAACAGCCAGAGTTTAGCAAATGAAAAAACATTTCAATCAAGATTAAAAACAAAAGCTATGATCTTAAACCTTTGTTTGCCATTGCCAAGGAAAAGGCAGATGTTAAAGGTTCTGCCTTTTCCTTAGATGCCAAACTCAAACTCCAAGAATTACTCAATGATCAGGTTACTTCCAAAATGGTTGAAAACCAACTGCTTGCTCTCAACCAAGTAGAGAAAGAAAAAGAAAATTTACTCATTGGTTTAGCAACTGGCGGCAGTGTTCTATTTGTTGCTGGTGTTGGTGGTTTTCTCTACTGGTTTTTTAAAATTAGAAAATAAAGTTTTTAGGTACCTGCTTTGGCTGTTTATTTTTTTAGAATTTGTTGAACTAAAAGAAATGATTTTCTTTTTCTGAATTTAGATTTTAAACCTTTAAATGTATAACAAGTTACTAGTCTAGTCTTTTAATTTTAACTTGTTTAGTTTTTAAATTTTTTTATGGATCTGCTTTTCAAATAGTTTTAAACACTTAAGAAAATAAATAAATTTAATATTTTTTTAGTTTTTGAAAAAAAATATTTTGGTTTTTTGCCTGAGTTGCTTGACAAAAAAAAAAAAAAGTAAAATGAAGGTGTGATGTTGTGAGAAATTTTTACTACCTTAACTTTGTTGTTTTTTACTCCTCTTCCTTATGTTGTTAGGAGAGATGATGTTTAGTTAACACTAACAAAATAAAAATTAGAAGCGCATTATTTGAATTGGGATGAAAGTTTTTGATTTTTGATTGTAAATAATTTGTTGTAAGTTAAGTTGGTTATGAAAATTAGTGTTGCTTTAAAAAAGATTGATGAAATATCAAGGTTTTCTATGAATCAAGAGCAAAAAGCATTGGTCAAGAAAATACTGTCTAGTGCACCAGAAAATCAAGTTGGTGAATGATATGCTTTTCTCATTCAAAAAGTTAAGTTAGGTTTTGTGTTTGATCTTTCTCCTTCATTACCTAATAAGCACATTTCTCTGGTCAGAGAAAATATGGATTTAAGTTTTGTTGCACAAGCAACAAAGGAGAAAAACAAAAATGTGTTAAATTTAGAAAAACAATTTGGAGAACATAAATTAATTATTGGAGAAAATTATGATGCTCTTAAAAATTTACTTTTAACTCATAAAAACAAGATTGATTTGATTTATATTGACCCTCCTTATAATACTGAAATGATGAAAAATGAGGGTAATTTTTCTTCTGATCCAGTTAGTTCTCAAAAATTTTGTTACAAAGATAAGTTTGCTAAAACCGGTTGATTGAATTTTATGTGAGAAAGGTTAAAGTTGGCAAAAGATCTTTTGACTGATGTTGGGGTTATATTTATTTCTATTGATGATAATCAACAAGCATATTTGAAAGTTTTAATGGATGATATTTTTGGAGAGGAGAAATTTATAAAAAATCTTATCTACCAAACAAATAGTAGTGTTATGAAAGGATCAAAAGACTTCAGAAAAGACCATGAATATATTCTGGTGTATTCAAAATCAGGTAGTTTTTGTTATTTTAATAAAATGAAAAAAGACAAAATATCTTTTCAGAATCCTGATAATGATCCTAATGGTTGCTGAATCAGCACTAATGCTACCTATAAACTAAATGAAAAAAGTAAAAATTATTTTCCAATTAAGAGTGGTAAAAACACTTGGTGAAGAACATGAAGGTTTTCTAAGGAAACTTTGCAAAAAGGGAAGGTAAATCTTTTATTAAAGGACAACAATGTTCCCAGGATAAAAATTTATAAAAAAGATTACAAAATGGAAGAAACACCTTCCACAATTATTAATTTAAATCTTCCATTAAGTAAGGATGGTATCCCATCTTTCACAAAAGCAAAAACTGAATTATCTTCTATTTTGGATAATGATTTTTTTAGTACCCCCAAACCTGTTGGTTTAATAAAGTGACTTATTAAGAGAGTAAAAAATAGAAATATTACTGTTTTAGATTTTTTTGCTGGTTCTGGAACTACTGGTCATGCTGTTTTGGATCTTAATAGAGAGGATGGTGGCAATCGCCAATTTATCTTAGTAACTAATAATGAGAATAACATTGGTAGAGATGTTTGTTATGAACGCCTCTACCGAATTATTAAGGGAAAAAGTTCAGAAAGAAAAAAAATAAATTGAACCATTAAAAATAAACCTTTTGTTAATGTTAATCTAAGAGTTTTTGAAATTACTTACAAGGATGTTTCTATTGGTGAGAACATAGATTCTTTGGAATCAGAGATTTGAAAAGAATTAAGAAAAATAAACTTAAATTTAGAAAGGAAAACAATAGATTATTGAAAATTATCTTCTCTATTAACTACCACTTCCTAGTGGTTTTACTATGAAACTTACTTTCTGCCAAAAAAAAGCTTTAGAACAAATATGAGAAAAATATAGACAAGGTTCAGGTAGAGTTCTTGACTTTAAATCTCCAACTGGTTCTGGTAAAACTTTCATTATTTCCCATTTAATATCCAAGATTTTTTTAAATAAGGAGAGTAATGAAAAAATTGTTGTTTTTTTAGCAACTATTTCATCAGCAGAACTACCTAAACAATTTTCATTTAAGGTTCAAAAGTATATGGAGTATTTGCCTTTTCAATTTAAAGTAGAGTATAAAATTTCTCCCTCAGTTATCAATAAGGGTAAAAAAGATTATGAATATTCATTACTAGCAGAAGATAATAAATTAATTGTTGTAGGTCGATCATCATTTACTAAAAATTCCATCTTTGTAGAAAGAGGTATTTTTGAGCAATTTCTTGATCAAGTTCAAAATGAAAATTATCAGTTAATTTATATTCGGGATGAAGCGCATTATGGTGGAATTCCAGAAAAGAAAAAATTTATTGATAAGTTTGGATTTGAATCTAAAATTCAAAAAGCAGCTGATTTTGTTTTAAGAATGACAGCAACATTTAACCCAATTCATCAGCAAATCACCATTAGTGAAGATGAACTAAAAGAAGATGAACTGGAAAATAATGAGTGTTGTCTTTTGAAGAAGCAAGCAAAGTTGAACTGTGATTTAGAGTCTTCACCTGAGCAAATGAGTGATATAGAATTTTTAAAAACAGCAATTATTAAGTTCAAAAAAGTTAAAAAAGATTATAAAAAGTTAGGTTTAGATATTAATCCAGCCATGCTCATACAAGTAGATTCTAAGACTCAGAAAAATTCTCTTACTTTTGAAAAAAATCTTCAAGAAATTATTGATGAGTTGAATAATGCTAATCTTTATTGAATAAAATACTTTGGTGAAAAAAAAGAATCTAAGACAAGAGAAAAGATTTCTTTATCAGAAATATCTAAAAATTCTTCTCCAGTGGATGCAATTATTTTTAAAATTGGTCCAGCAACAGGTTGAGATATTCCAAGAGCATGTATGCTTGTTCAGTTACGAAATGTTAATTCTGTTGTACTTAATCAACAAACTTTAGGCAGAATTAAACGCAACCCAATGCCAGATTTAACTCTCAATAAAGTTACTAATAAATATTATCTTTATTCTAATTATCAGGAATCAACCAGAAAGATGCATCATTATACTTTGGTTGAAAAACATAAAAAAGTTAAATGATTTCAAGGTGTTATTGAGGTTCAAGAGAAAGTTTGTAAACAAAATTATAAACAGAAAATAAAACATTTTTTGCAAAGTGAAATTTATAGAATAAAAAGTCTCATAGATGTTGGAATCAACAAGAAAGAATTAATTTATCAATCTATTGATATTAAAACTATTTCTGGACAAAAAAAGGTTGGAGGACAAAGATTTATTGATGCCATCAATTTAAAATTTTTTTTACAAACAACAAAATTGAGATATGAAAAATTTCTTTTGCCAATAAAAAGCATTGTTCAACAAGTTTGTATTGAACATAAAATTAAATCTCTGGATATTTTTTGATTTGTTTTGATCAGTTTTTATATGGAGAAACTGATTTTTAAGTTTAATCAAACACATGGAGAAAATTTAAGACCCCAGTACTTATTGAAAGAAGGGGTTGTTCTTCCTTGAAATTACATAATTTGAGAGGACACAACAAGCGCTAATACTGTTGATTATCAGAATTTTAAAAATTATGCTTACATTAACAGTGACAAAAACAATCTTTATAAACAAGTTTTAGATTCTAAAGCAGAAAGTATTTTTATGCGAGAGGCAATAGCAGTTCTAAGTAAAACTACTAATAATCAATTTTTAGGAAGAAATCAGATTCAAGTTTGAGCAAAAAACCCAGCATTAACTTCTAGTGTTTCTCTAGAGTATCTAGAGTATTTTGATAAAGAATTTATAAAGAAAAGAGCTTTTATTGATTTTATTTTTAAAATTAGGAACAGTTACATTTATGTAGAAGTAAAATCAGATTTTGATTATAATCCCAAAAAAACTAGTTGTCTTCAAAAGGCATTTGAAGAATATGCAAAAAAATCTAACATTAACAGTGTTTTTTCTATTGTTAAAGTAGAGAAAAATGTTTTGGATTTCAATAATTATTCTAAATTGCAAGAGATAGAAAGGAAGCATCCTTTTCAGAGAATAGTTAAATTATTGATTAATAAGGGTTAGTTATTCTTTTTGTGATTGATGAAAGGTGTTGTATTTTAAGTTATTTTTGTTTTGTTTTGCACAATTAGAATTAAATTAAAACTAAAAATAAAACATCATTTTTATCAAAATTCTAATTTTTATTAAATTTTCTTTTTTTTCAGTATTTTTGAATTAAATCTTCCAGTAAATGCTTAGTGGTTTTTTCTACTGGTTGTACTTTTTCACTTTCAAATGTTTTATTCATTCTTTTTTCCTTATTGTTAATACTTTCCCAAACATCTTCATCTATTGAATCTTTATTTTTTATAATGTAGTAGTTTACATTGTGTTTTTTGCCTCTAGTATAACGATGAATTCTCTCTTTTGATTGCATAAAATATAGTGCATTCCAGGTCATATCAAAATAAACAGCATCATGACAAAATTGATGCAGTGAAATTGATTCTGAAACTGTTGCTGGGTTACAAATTAGAACTTGAATTTCACCATCTTCTTTTTCAAAATCTGAAAAACATTCTTCTCTTGCTTTAATTTTAGTTGAACCATAAATGGTTCTAGTTTCATAATTATTTTTCTTAAAAATTTCACTTAATTTTTTAATTGCATACACTCAACATGATCAAATAATAATTTTTTGAATGTTTTTTTCTTTAAACAAAGAATTAACTTTGTCAAAGCAATAATTATACCTATTAGGTGTCTTTTCTTCTTCATAGGTTAACTTACCTTCATCAATGTTGATTTTATTTTCTTCCAGAATTTTATAATTTTCTCTTTCTTCAGATTCTTCACCTTCATTATCATATTCATTATTATCTTCATCATTTTTTTCACTAATTGTTTTAATCATTCTGGGATCAATAGAAACTTGCATTAACCTTAAAATTCTGGCTTTTAATATTTCCATTAATTTTTTTTTGTCTTCATAATTTTCTAATTCCATAATCATTTTATTTTTTATAATTTCATAAATTTTTTGATGCCTATCATCATTTTCAAAAGAAGTTCAATCTTTTATAGAGGATTCTTCCAGACCCAAGTCTTTTTTGCTAATGCGCAAATAAAATGGTTCTATCTCTTTCTCCATTTTCTGGATTTCTGTTTGATATTTTTCTGGAGTTTTTTTTCATTTTTTTAGGTCGCTTTTTTTAGTGAATCTAATCATTTTTGTTGGCATGTTTTCAAAATAGGTGATTAGATCTTCATAACCTTTTGGCATAGGTGTTCCAGTTAACAATAGTTTGTTTCTACATTCTTTCAGCATTTTTTTAGTTGTTTCTGTTCTTTTAGATTTATTTCTAACTTTGTGAACTTCATCTAAAACCAAGAAAACATCATTTTCTTTTAAGAAATTAATGATTGCATTTTCATTTAAACTTAATCTTTCATAGTTAATAAAAATAATTTTTTCTTCCTTTAATTTCAGATACTGATCAATAATTTTGTCTTCAATTTTAAAGAAGTCTTCTTCATTAGCATTTTCAAAGTATTTTTTATATTCGCTTTTCCAGGAAAAGTAGGCATTTAATGGGGCCACAAGGAGTAGTTTATTTACTTTTTTTAATTTTTGAAAAACAAAAAAGATTATTAAACTAATAAGTGTCTTTCCAGCGCCAGGTACTGAAAAATTACATGCTGCATTTAAAAAAATATGATGATAAATAGAGATTTTTTGTTTAGTGTAGGGGGTGTATTCAGATCTAACTTTTTCATTAATTACTTCATCAGTTTGTTCAATAATTTCCAAGTATTTTGGTTCTAAATTTTTAATTTTATTTTTAAAATTCCTTATATTTTTCTGAATTTTAACTCTATCCCATTTTGCAAATGATTTAATTATATTTGCAGCTTCAATGTTGGTCTCCTCTTCCTTTTGTGCCTTCTCAAAATCTTTGACAATCTCTTTAATTTCCTCTGACAATTGAATTTGAATTTTTTCTAGATTGGCATAACTTTGTATTTTATTAACAAATTTGTAAGTATCTTCATTGTTCTTTTTTTCATAAACCCAGACATTTTCTCTCCTTTTTACTAACTTTTTTTCATGTGCAATTTCTAATCTTCTTTTGTATTCTGGATTAATTTGCTCTAGTCCAGCAAGACAGATAATAGTTACTACCTTGCCAAAAGCTGGACTTTTTTCAAGTCATATATCAATAAGAATTTGTTTTTTTAACATATTTTTACTTATTGCCTGTTAGACTAATTAATTGATTCAATTAAACTTAGGAGTTTTTGGGATTTTTTTCTAACTTCTTTTCTAAAACTGTCTTTGACAATATTTTCTTCACTTCTAATAAAGTCCTCAACACCTTCTACTGCTGCTTCTAGTTTCCTCAGTATTGGTTTGTCCATATTTTTGTTTCTTTTGCTGCTTAAAGACAATTGTATTTCTAAAATCATTTGTTCAAACTTTTCTTGGTGTTTTCTTTCAAAAAATTCTTTTTCACCTGCTAAACCCAGTTTTTTATTCAGGTTTTTTTCTTTGTCTTGTAAACCTTTTACTGTTCATTCATGTAAATTTTCAACATGTTGTTTAAAATCTTTTCAAACCTTTTTATAACTGAATATAGAGGTGTTGTTTTTAACACTAATTATTGCCGAAAGTTTTCTTTGAGAAGGTTTAAACCTTAGAAACTTAAAAAAGACATATTTAAAATCTTCAAGATCCAAATCTTCAGGTTTTCAATCAACTTTTATTTTCTTTTCATAGATATCATTTTCAAGGTCAATGTGTTTTTTGCTTAATTGCTTGAATTGATTTTCCATTTCATCAACAAACTTATATTGTCTTCCAAATTCACAAAAATCTAGATAGTCATTGATATATTCCATTGTTAAAAACAACTGTTTAATGCTCTCTTCTCATTGAAAAAACTCTTTAATTTCCATATCTTTAACTTTGGGATTATTTTTTTTGTAATTACAGATTGCCAACATTTTATCAATTTTGTTGTAATCTAGTGTCTTATCTTTGCCAAATTGTGTTTTATTTTCTAACTCTTGTATTTTTTGGTGATCATATGAGAAAACTTCATCCAAGATAACAGTTCTAAAGTTTGCAAATTTGGTTGTTTCTTTAGTTTCATCATATATTTTTTGGATTAGAGTAAACCTTCTATTACCATTAATGATTAAACCATCAGCAGTGATCAAGCCTGGAGTTTGTTGACCTTTCTCTTTGATGTCTTCAATTGTCTCTCTGTTTTTTATAGGGTTTTGTTTATAAATTCAATCTTTGATCTCTTCCTGTCCTTTTTTTCCAAAATAATATGAGTCTTTTTCATCATGGGAAGAGGAGAGAATTTGACTTTTAAAACGACTGTTGCATGGGTTAGCAGTTAATAATTGAATTGGAACAAGATAAACTGAAAACTTTTTATCAGGATTAATTTCACCAATCAAGAAATTACCATCAACCCTCTTTTTTTTTCTTTTGATTAATTTTGCTCTTTGTTTGCTATCAAAACTCACAGTTCTAAACAAAATTAGGAACTAATTCTCCTAAAATTATACTCTAAGAAGTGTCTTTTTATTTTTGGAATATGCTGTAATAGTATTTTTTATTAAATTTTTTGAATGTTTTTTTATTCTATGAGAACTAATGAAGAGTCTATTCAAAACAATTTATTTTCTAAATTTTTCTAATCGAACCCCAATTTGCTATAAAAAAATGATTTGAACAGAAAAGTTTAAGATTTTAAGTTGAAAAAGTTTTAATTTTGTTTTGTTGTTCAAAAGAATTAGTGCAAGAGACAAATTAAGATAAAATAACTGCTGGTTTCTCTACTTTTTTGGGAGAGGAACAAGTTCTTTCAGGTTTTTTTAATGACCTGTTGATTTTTGAAATTTAGATATCAAATAGGTTAACTTGTATGAAAAGCAAATTAAAGTTACAAAGTGCATACAGAGGATGCCTTGGTATTGGCAGATGATGAAAGACGTGAATAACTGCGATAAACCTTGGGGAATTGTTAAAAAAGTTTTGATCCAGGGGTTTCTGAATGGGGCAACCCTCTCTTTATTAGAGAATTACTCTGTTTTTCAGAGTAAGATAACACCCAGAGAACTGAAACATCTTAGTATCTGGAGGAAAAGAAAACAATGTGATTCCCTTAGTAGTGGCGAATGAAAAGGGAACAGTCCAAACCAGTATTAATACTGGGGTTGTAGGGGTGTTTATTCAAGGAATCAGTTTTTATAAAAGAATTTGTTGGGAAGCAAAACCAGAGATGGTGATAGTCCAGTATTTGAAATGAAAACTGTTTTTGAAAACACTACCTGAGTACAGCGGGACATGTGTAATCTTGCTGGAACCTGCGGAAGACACTCCGTAAGACTAAATACTTGCCAATGACCGATAGTGAACCAGTACTGTGAAGGAAAGGTGAAAAGTACCCCGGGAGGGGAGTGAAATAGTTTCCTGAAACTGTATGCATACAAGAAGTTAAAGCACCATTTTGGTGTAATAGCGTGCCTTTTGCAGCATGAGCCGGCGAGTTAATACCATATGCAAGATTAAACCGAAAAGGTGGAGTCAAAGCGAAAGCAAGTCTTAAATGGGCGTTGAGTATATGGTTTTAGACCCGAAACCGTGTGAGCTAACCATGGTCAGGTTGAAGTAACAGTAATATGTTATGGAGGACCGCACCATTATTCGTTTTAAAGGGTTTGGATGAACTGTGGTTAGGGGTGAAATGCTAATCGAACACGGAAATAGCTGGTTCTCTTCGAAATATTTTTAGGAATAGCGTTAGGTTAAGTTTGCTGGTGGTAAAGCACTGAATCTATTTGGGGCCCTTCCAGGGGTACTCATTAGAATTAAACTCTGAATTCCAGCAGATGTTTCCTAGCAGTCAGTCAGTGGGTGATAAGTTCATTGACAAGAGGGAAACAACCCAGACCATCAGTTAAGGTCCCTAAATCATTACTAAGTGGAAAAAGATGTGAAATTACTCAGACAACTAGGATGTTGGCTTAGAAGCAGCCATTCATTTAAAGAGTGCGTAATAGCTCACTATTCAAGTGATTTTGCGCTGAAGATAAAACGGGGCTTAAGTAGTGTACCGAAACTGTGGATTTATGTAAATAAATGGTAGGAGAGCGTTTTAACAACAATGAAGTTTAGTTGCAAGACTAGGTGGAGTGGTTAAAAGTGAGAATGCCGGTGTGAGTAACGATTGGAAGTGAGAATCTTCCATGCCGAATGATCAAGGTTTCTTGGGCAAGGTTCGTCCTCCCAAGGTTAGTCAGGTCCTAATACGAGACCAAAGGGTGTAGTAGATGGAAAATTGGTTGATATTCCAATACCGTGGTGGTCTGTGATGGAGTGACAGAGAAGGTTAAGATGAGCAAGTGATTGGTTGTACTTGTCTAAGCATGTAAAAGTGGGAGTTGGTAAATCTGCTTCCAGTATACTTGAAGTGTAAAAGATAGCGAAATCCTTCGGGAAATTAGTGAAGCATCTGACACCATACTTTCAAGAAAAGCTTCTAAACAATTCAGGATCATTACGCCTGTACCGACAACGAACACACGTGATCAGAAAGAGAATTTTCAGGCAAGCGAGATAACCACATTTAAGGAACTCGGCAAAATTACCTCGTAAGTTTGCAAGAAGGGGTACTTCTGTTTGTTCAGAAGTCGCAGTGAAATGGTCCAGGCGACTGTTTAACAAAAACATAGGTCTCTGCTAAAGAGCAATCCCAAGTATAGAGGCTGATACCTGCCCAGTGTTAGAAGGTTAAGGAAGGGGGTTTTTCCAACTCTGTTGGAAAGTTAGCTTCCGACTGAAGCCCTAATGAACGGCGGCTGTAAATATAACGGTCCTAAGGTAGCGAAATTCCTTGTCAGGTAAGTTCTGACCTGCACGAAAGGTGTAACGATCTGGATACTGTCTCAAATGTGGACTCGGTGAAATCTTATTACTTGTGATGATGCAAGTTACCCGCAGCTAGACGAAAAGACCCCGTGGAGCTTTACTATAGTTTGATATTGAGTTTTAGTACAGTCTGTACAGCATAGGTAGGAAACTGTGAACTAGTGATGCTAATTGCTAGGGAGTTGCCAGTGGAATACTACCCTGATTGTATTGGAACCCTTACCTTTAGTTAACAAACAAAGGGACAGTGTCTGATGGGTAGTTTGACTGGGGCGGTCGCCTCCCAAAAAGTAACGGAGGCGCTCAATGGTACTTTCAGTATGGTTGGAAATCATATATGGAGCGTAAAGGTAGAAAAGTGCTTGACTGTGAGACTGACTGGTTGAACAGGTACGAAAGTAGGACTTAGTGATCCGGCAATGCATTGTGTTTTGCTTGTCGCTCAACGGATAAAAGTTACCCCGGGGATAACAGGTTTATCTTCCCCAAGAGTTCACATCGACGGGAAGGTTTGATACCTCGATGTCGGCTTGCCGTATCCTGGAGCTGAAGCAGGTTCCAAGGGTTGGGCTGTTCGCCCATTAAAACGGGACGTTAGCTGGGTTCAAGACGTCGTGAGACAGTCTGGTCCCTATCTACTGTGGGCGTGGGAAATTTGATGAGGAGGTCTTTCTAGTACGAGAGGAGCGAAAGACTTGCACCGCTGGTGTTTCAGTTGTTTTACCAAAAGCATTGCTGAGTAGCTATGTGCAAAATAGATAAGTACTGAAAGCATCTAAGTACGAAACTAACCTCAAGATGAGATTTCCATATTAGACAACTTAAAGATGATGAGTTTGATAGGTTGGAAGTGTAAGTGCAGTGATGCATTCAGCTGACCAATACTAATTGTTGACAACTTTAGCAATAAGTTAGTCCTTTATTTTGGTATCTAATTTTGAAAGATCAGCAATGGTCTTTATTTCTCCCTGGTGCCAATAGCAGGTTGGTCCCACCTCTTACCATTCCGAACAGAGCAGTTAAGCAACCTTACGGCTGAGATACTAGGTTTCTGGGAAAACAGCAAGGTGCCAGGGGATTTTGAAAAGAATTAATTTAATTTGTTTGAATTTGGTTTGTTTGTTTCTGATAATCTATTTTTCTGTTTGTGTCATTCTTTAATTTAATTAATAAAAATAAAACTAAAAAGGAGGAGAAGTTTCTTAGCTACATTTGTCTAACTTTTTCTTGTTTAGTCAAAAAATGTTAACTGTATTGTAAAGACTAATTCTTTAATTTATTGATTAGAAAACAGTAACAGTTTTTTCTAAAAAAATCCTTTTATGCTAAAACTCTTATGTTAACCTTACTTCTATTCCTATGAAAATAAAAATTCCTGAGGATGGTAATTTTAAAATAAAAGCAGATATTGAATTAAAAGCAGGAGTTAATATTCTTGCTGGAGAGAATGGTTCAGGAAAAACTTTGTTTGCTAAACAAATTGCTAAATGAATGACTAAAAACAAGGGCAAACAAGTAGAAAGTTTAGTTCAGCATCATTGGTTTGTAAAGTGAGAAAAGGAAAGTGTGAAAAACTTAAGATATTTGTCAGCACTCTCATTAGCCAACTTTGAAAATTATCTTTTTAATATTTTCAGTGGACCAGATGTGCTTTGAAAAGAATTAAAACAAATTGTGAAAAAGCATAATGATTTTCTCACTACTAAATCTAGAATTAGTCCCAATTGAACACTTAATTTGAGTGAAAGAGATCCAGGAATATCTTCTAACTGGGTTTTGAGTTCAAAAGTTGAAGGTTTTAAAAGAAAAATTTTTCTTTGTGACTTAGCAAGGGTTTACAATGAAAGTTTTTTTCAACTTTTTGATGATGAAGATAGGAAAAATATTTTGAATCAAACTATTTTAGTTGTTCGAGGAGTGCATAAAGATCCAAGGGAAGGATTCATTCAGTTTTTAGATTTTTACTTTGAAGACTATAAGAAAAAGTTACTTAGTGATAAAAACTTGTTACGTTTTTTTAACTGAGTTCAATTAAATTCTAATTTCCAAGTTTTTTTAAAAGAGGCACCAGAAGTAGATGAAGAGTTTGCTAACAAAATTAAAGAACATTTGGAAAGATTAAATGATCACACTATACAGTTTGATAAATATAATGAACTTTTTAGAAAAGCCAAGTTAAACTTTGAATGTAAACTTCAAGATAAAAAAACCACTGATGCTTTTAGTAGTGACAATTCTGAGCGAAAAAAAATTACTTTTTATTCCAAAAATAGTCTAGAGGAACGACTACCTCAACATTTCTCTACTGGTGAAAGAACTCTTATTTGTATGTTTGATTTCATTATGTGATTAGAAGTAGGTCAAGAAAATATTTCAGATAAAAATGCTATCTTGTTTATTGATGAGTTTGATGCTTTTTTAAACCCCATTCAATCAGCAGAACTAATTAGAAATCTTAATTATTTAAAGGTGATAAGAAAATTAAAGAATCAAATCAATATGAGATCTTAAAAAATTGTTGAAAGATACCACAGATTTGAGTGTTTACAAGAGCAAACAAATTTACATATTTATTGAAGGACATGCAGAAGGAATAGACTCAATATTGTACAAAAAAGTTTTGGAAAACATTCCTGGATGAAAGGATAAAAGAACACAAGTACAGTTTATACCTACTGGTCCAAGAGAATTTATAGAGAATATTTTTCAAGAATCATTGCCAAAGAATTTTTTTGGCATTGTTGATAATGATGGCAAGGGAAAAATAGAAAATGAGAAAATATTTACTTGTTCAGATTACTATTCAATTGAAAATATATTGTTTTCACCAATTGTTTTATACAGTTGTTTTGAAGCAGATGGAAAGCATAAATATGGAGAAACAGTTGAATACACAAGAATATTGTCAGATGAGTATATAAGAATATTGTCAGATTTGTTTGTAATTTCAACAAAGGAACATAATTATAATTTTGAGGAAGAAGAAGAGATTAAATTTATTAAACTTAATTCTGTGGATGAAGACAGAGTAGTAACTTACAAGGTATTGAGTTTTTTAGTTAAAAAAAAGATTAAATTTAAAACAATAAAAGATTTTGTTAAAACTTGACTTAGAGATAGAGGTGTGGATGTGTATTCCAAATCTTTTATGCACTGAATCATTCAAAATGCTAAAGTTATACCTCTTGATTTGTATGAGGTGTTTCAGAAATTATTAAAAAAAGTTACAAAAGGTGAATATTAAACTACAAAAAATTTATTGAGTAGAGTTTTTTAAAGAGTTATCAATTGGTTTATTTGAATGTAATCATTAAATTGGCAAACATTACTTAATTTAGAAAAAGCAAAAAATGTTTCAAAAATTAGTTAGCATTTTTAAAAATAAGTATTTAGTATAAATTCATATTTAAGGGTTTTTGTAACCCATATTTTTTAGTTATTTTGGTTTTAATTAATTATTTACTGGGTACAAAAAACAACAACTAAATTAGCAACATTGACCAAAAATAATAAAAATTTCAAACAGAGGATTTTATGAATTCTAATTAATTTAGTAGCTGTTTTTTTGTTCACTGGTAGTAACTAAGTTTTTTTGTAGTCTGGGCAGATGACTGCCCAGTTTCTATCTTTTTGTAATTTTTCAGTTTCTTAATTAAGAAAATGATTCAAATTACATTAGAAATGACAAAAAAAAAAAACAGCATAAATGGTGTATATATAAAACCATCATAGAGAATCAGAAAAAAATCACTGAACAGAAAAAAAATAAAAGGTATTGAAAATTTGGTGGTGTTTTAGCTGCTGTTGGAATTGTCATTTTAACTATTACTTGTGTTATTTTGTTCACTCAATTAAGCAAAAAAAACAATGAAACAGAAGTTGTAACAAAAACTAAGATTCAGCGTCAAATTGTTGAAAACAAATCAGATTCAGAATTGAAGGCAGAAATAAAACGTTTACAAGATGAGCTTAAAAATAATGTTGTTCAAGGTGAAGAAAAGGCAAAACTAGAGGCAGAAATAAAACGTTTACAAGAAGATCTTAAAAAGACTGACTTTAACAAATGAAAAACATCAGAGGATAAGGTAAAACTTGACTCCATTTTAGCAAACATTGATGCTGTAGAAGAAGTTGATGGACCCAAAACTGTCAACGACATTATCCAATGGAATAAATCTTTTGAGAAACTGCTAAGTTTTGTTAAAGATAGGACAAAAAGGCAGTTATTAGTCAATTCTGGTCAAACAAGTAAAGTTCAAAAAGAGAAAGATTTTTACCAATTTATTCAATGATTAAATCAAGCAATTAACCTGAAAGAAAAAAATGATGAACAAGCATATGATTTTTTATTGACAAAGGTTAAAAATAAATTTGGCATTCTATTTCAGAAAAAATTCAATGATTATTTCACCGCAAGTTGATATGCCCCAAAAAACACTGCTCTCGGTCTTATGTTAAAACACATTTTATCTAAACTTAAAATAAGAGAGTCTAACATTAAATAAAATGAAAAAAATTGCTGAATTAGCAAAAGAAATTAAGTTGTTAAAGTTGTTTAAGTTTCAACTTGATGAGTTAAAAGCAGTATATTATTTTTACTATGATTTTTTCAAAATCAACAGACAACTCCTTAATTGCATTAGTAGTTAAATACTTACTTTGGTTAGTGTGTTGCAAACAATTATTAAAGATAAATTTATCCAAACTAATCAGTTTGCTTTCTTTTAGTTTATAGTTTAAAATTAGAATTTTTTTTACTGTCCCAGATTTTACATAAAAACTTAATTTGTTGAAATTAGCAAGAATTAATATGTAAGAATTTTTTTGCATTCAATTTAGAAAAGTAAAAATAAGATTGAGTTTTCAAGTAGAGATTTAACTTCTTAGTTTCTAATCAACCTTTAGTTAGAATTTATTACAATAGATAAATCATCATTGCAGGTTGCAAGAATTGATTAATAGTCAGCTGAAAGTTGATGTTGTTTTTTTGTTTTAGTAATTGAATTGAGAATATCAGTTCTATTTTTGTAAACATCTATTGTTTTTATAAAATTGATTTTTTTCTCCCTGCTAATTTTTTTAGATCTAGAAAAATACTATTTTATCAACAGACTTTGATTGAAATTGAAGAAAAAAGTTTTCTATGTCAAAGCATGTATAATCCATTTTTAATAGTTGTGAATGGTTTTGATATTCAAGAAAGAGACTTTGAAAAGAAAGTCATTAATTACTTGAAAAATAAGGGTTTTTCCTATTTAAATTCTCTGAAAAATTTATCCAAGAGAAAAGGAGATGCTGCTGAAGTTTTTTTGTTAACCAATTTAGAAAAAGCAATTTGAAAGTTTAATCCTGAAATTAATGATGAAATTTTAAATGAGGCAATCTTAAAAATTAAGAATTTGCAGTACTCATCTTTATCAGTTGCCAACAAAACTGCTCATTATTTTTTAGTTAATGGTATCAGAATTAGAAATCATCAAAAAAGCAGATGAGAAACAGTTAAAATTGTAGACTTTGCAAATCCTGAAAATAATGAATTTATTGTTACTAACCAAATGTTAATTTCTTCAACTCATTCTGAATATGAGCAACAAAAACCAGATATTGTTATTTTTCTAAATGGTTTACCTGTAGTTGTTTTTGAACTAAAATCTCCTTCACAGGGAGAAGAAGTTATATCAAGAGCTTTTGAACAAATTCAAAACTATCAAAAATACTTATCACCACTTTTTGTTTTTAATGTTTTCAATGTAATTTCCAATAAACATATTAACAAGTATGGAACAATTACAAGTGAATTAGCAAGATATTCTCATTGGAAAGATTTAGAGAAAAAAACCACAAATTCTGGTTCCTCTCAGGTTTTTATTGATTTACTTTTTGAACCAAAAACTTTTCTAAACCTGTTAAAAAATTATGTTTTCTTTTTTGACAATGGAGATCAAATGTCTAAAATAATTGCTGCTTATCATCAATATTATGGAGTTGAAGCAACTAAAAAATCAGTTTTTCAAAGTCTACAAAATGTTGCTTCTACTAACAAAAAGGGTGGTATTTTTTGACACACTCAAGGTTCAGGCAAGTCATTTTCTATGATTATGTTAGTTAAAAACATTGTTAATGTTGAAAAAAAATTGACAACTTTAGTAATTACTGATCGAAAAAATTTAGATAATCAAATTGTAAACAATTTTAAAAAAGCAGGAGATTATTTGCAAGGACAAACAATTGAACAAATTGAATCTGTTAATGATCTATCATTGAAATTAAAGGGTTTAAAACAAAATGGTGTTTATCTTTGTACTGTTCAAAAGTTTACTGATAGAGTTGGTAAACTTTCTTCTCGAAATGATATTTTAGTAATTACTGATGAAGCACATCGTTCTCATCGCAACATTGAAGCAGGTGTTTGAAAAATGTTTGATGATAAAACTTCTAATAAAGAGAGTTACATTGAAAGATACAGTTATTCTTATTGACTCCATCAAGCTTTTCCTTTGGCTACATTTGTTGGTTTCACTGCCACTCCTGTTGAAAGTGATGATCATTCAACTCAACAAGTTTTTGGTAAGTGTGTGTCAAAATACTTAATAAGTGATGCAGAAAGGGATGGTTGTGTAGTAAAAATTAGTTATGAATCTAGACAAAAAAAGTTACATATTGATCCAAAAATGGTTGCATTTATTGATAAAGAAGCAAAAAAAATTCAAGATGATATTAGAAAAAGAGCAAAAATTCCTGATGTTACAATCAAGTATTTTAATAGGAACATTCAAAAATTAGAAAATATTATTGGTGATGAGGATCGTGTGGAAGCAATAATCAAAGATTTTATTTTTCATTATCAGGAAAGAAAACATATTTTAAAAGGTAAAGCTATGTTTGTCTGCTTTAATCGTAATATGGCTTTGCAATATTACAAAAAACTTCAACAATTGGCACCAGAATTAGCTAAATTAGCAAGAGTTATTGTTACTTGTAATTTTCAAACTGATAGTAAAGAAGTTCAGCAAATTATTTGACCTTATTCTAATTATCATGATGAATCAGCATCTTTGTTTAAGGATCCTGATTCAAATTTTAAAATTGCTTTTGTGGTTGATATGTGAACAACTGGTTTTGATGTTCCTTGTTTAGATGTTGTCTATATTGACAAATTAATTAGGAAGCACACTTTAATGCAAACCATAGCCCGAGTAAATAGAGTTTTTATTGATCCTAAAAAGAGAGAACTTGTCAAAAAGACTGGACTCGTTGTTGATTACATTGGGATTTGACAAAAGTTAAAAGAAGCATTAAATATATATGCTTTTTATGGTGAGGAGAGTGTTTTGACTCAGATAGAAGATGTTCAAGTTGCTAAGCAACATTTGTTAAAGTTTTTAACAAGTATTTTTGCAAAATATCATCTGCAAAGTTTGGCAGTTGATTATAAAAAATTAATTGAAGTTGATAAAAACTATATTTATGAACTTGTTGAAGACATACAGCAAGAGGTCATTAAATTGGATAAACAGCAATCTTTTGTCAATGAGGTAAAGAATTTAGAGAAAATATTTTATTCTGTTTTAGCTGTTTTAACAAAAGAAGAAAGAGTAAAAGTTCAGATTTTAGTGTTGGCAAAAGCACAATTGATTAAGAGAGATTTAGGTGATATCTCTGCTTTATTGAAAGGTGAAGGTTATATGAAAAAAATAATTGCTGAAGCAATTAAATTCAACAAAACCATTGTTTTTGATAGGTTAAAAGAAAAACCTTTGACTTTAACTGATGTCATTGATTATCTTGAAAAAAACCCTTTCCATTTGAAAAGAAAGGAACTAGAGAAAAGTAAACAAACTTTTTTTTTGAAGGAAGCTATATCAAAATTTAGTAAATTGAATATTGTTCGAGGTAAAAAATTATCAGAGAAATTAGAGGAATTACTATCAAAGTATGATAACAATTTTATTACCTATGAAGAATGGTTGGACTTTTTTAAAGAAATAGTCCAGGAGATAAAGCAAAATAGTAAAGATATTACTGAATCAGGTCCAGAGTTAGCTTTTTATGAAATTATTAGTGCTGATCCATACTCACAAAGTAAGCATGATAAAGCAAAAATTAAAATGATTACTAAAGAAATTTTTAACAGAATCAGGGCAAAACTCAAGGATTGTTGATTTTATAACAATGAAATGAAAGAAGACATAAAATCTGAAATTGCTTTCTCCCTAATTGAACATAATTATCCGCCAGAGACATCAATTAAATTGAAAAAAGAGTTAAGTTCTCAATTAGAAGAATGTGTTAGAATGAACATAAAGTTTAACTAATGAACAAGGAATTTGAAAAGCAGTTGTGATCAGCTGCTGATGTTTTAAGGGGTTCTGTTTCTTCTGAACAGTACATGTTAGTTGTCATAGGTATCTTTGTTTTGAGATATGTCTCTTGCAAATATGAGAATGCTTTTGTTAAGATTAAAGCAAGATTTTCTAGTATAGTTGGTTGAGAAAAGTTGTTGCAAGATAAAGATATTTTATCTAGGTATGGTTGCTCTTTTTTTATTCCTAAATATGCTAGATGAGATCATATTGCCAGTTTTGCTTCTAGTCCAGAAATTGGAGCAAAAATTGATCAAGCTTTTTCATTAATTGAAAAAGAAAATGAGCAGTTGAGGGGTCTTTTTGATAAGAATTACAATGATCCTATGTACCAGAATAAATTAGGAAAGTTGGTTTCTATTTTTTCCAATGTAACTCTTAATGAAGAGGATACTATAGGTAGGATTTATGAATACTTTTTAGGGCATTTTTTTAATAAGCAAGGACAAAAGGGTGGTGAATTTTATACTCCCAAAACTGTAGTTCAATTGTTGGTGTGTTTGATAAAACCTGAAGGAAAGATTTATGATCCAGCATGTGGAACTGGTGGTATGTTTATTGAATCCAAAAATTATATGAAAAAACAGAAAAAATATAAACCATTTAATGTTTATGGACAAGAGTGAATGGATAAAGTTTGAAAGTTAGCAAAGATTAATTTGTTGTTACATGGTTTTAATGTCAGAGATATTCATTTAGGAAGTAGATCAGCAAGCACTTTTGTTAATGATCAGCATCCAACAGAAAAATTTGATACTGCCTTAGTAAATCCGCCCTTTAATATGAAAGAATGGGATGATTCAGGCAAGTTGCAAAAAAATGCTTCTTATTGGTCTTGAGGAATGCCGCCAAAAAACAATGCTAATTATGCTTGGCTGTCACTTGTTCTTACTAAATTAAACAGGAAAGGACGAGCAGGTGTTGTCCTTGCTAATGGTTCTCTCTCCTCTTTAAAAAAACAAGAATTAGTAATTAGAGAAGAATTTATTAAAAACAACAAAGTAGATGCTATTATTACCCTTCCAAATAAACTCTTTTTTACTACTGGAATTCCTGCCTGTTTATGAATTTTTGACAATAATAAAAAGCATGAAAGAGTTTTAATGGTTAATGGTTCTAGACTTAAAGGTAAAGATTTAAGTAAAAAATTACGAGAGTTAACTGATGTAGAAATTAATAAATTAGCAGATCTTTATCAACAACACAGGGATGGAAAAAGAGTAGAAGAAATTGGTTTTGCCAAGTCTGTAACTAATTCAGAAATTGTTGCTGAAGATTATTCTTTTATGCCTGGAAGATATGTTGGTTGAAAAAATCCTGTTTCCATCTCAATACCAGAAGCAAAAGTAAAAGTTAAAAAACTTGCTGGTGAGTTAAATGTTTTGCTTGCTGAGTTTAAACAACTAATTCCTGATTTAGAAGCATCAATTAAAAAGCAGTCAGAGGATGATAAAGATAAAGAAAAATAACCTAAATCAACTTCTATCCAATTATTAATTCAACTAATTGGTTTTGAAGTTGGTTGAGTTTTATTTTCAAATTGTTTAGACAAACTAGGAATTTAACTAAATATAGATTCTCAAATTCTTTTTTTATTGAAAAAAATTTAATGTTTTCCAATAAGTCTTGTTTTGAGAGAACAGGAAATGTTGAACCTTTAACATATTGATCGGTTTGGTTTCAAAAATCATTATTTAAGAGATTATGGATAATAGAGACATAGTTTTGATTTATCTCTAATTGAAAAACAGAACTATTTACATCAGCATTTTCAGGCAAAATAGCAAATTTTTTTAAATATATACTGATAGAAGGTATCAATAGTGTGTTTTTAGGGCAGAAATAACAATGATTGTATGTACCATTATTTTCTCAACTTTTAATTGAGCAAGTCTGTTGGTTAAAAACCTTAGGAGAAACTTGTCTTGTATTTCTTTTTTTGTTTTTAATAATTTTAGCAACTTGCTTTAGATAAAAAAATTTTTTATTTCTTTCTGAACTAGCAATAAATTTTTCAGTTTTAATTTTTGATTTATTTATTAAATTAATCATCTTTTCTAAAGGTTCAATAATGTTTATTATCTGCTTTTGCTCTTGAAAACTGGGTAAGAATATTTTTATTTTTTCTAAATTTTTTACTAAAAGATGAATAATTACTGAGCCAACACCTAACTGTTTTATTTGTTCCTGATTTTTCAAAAACCAGTAAAAAAGGTACTTATTGGTTGTTCTGTTGCCAGAATCTAAATTGATTAAAGTTGTTGAAGAGTAGAAGTTACCATTCAACCAACCTACTTTACCAATTGTAGCACCATCACAAGCTACAACAAAGGTGTCCCTTTTAAACACATAACTTTGGTGGTCAGAAACAGTTTCTACTCCTTTTTTGGTTAGAGTTTTGCTAGTTTTACTAATCTGTTTTTCAATATCACTAATAGTTAATCAAGGGTAAGGACCATTTCAAAACTGAGGATTGTTAGTTTTGGGGTAGTGTTTGCCTTTTCTGATCTGGCAAACATCTCCCAACTTATAATTGCCTTTATTGAACATCTCCTCTACAGACTGAAAAAATTAGATAAAATCTAAAAGTAAAAATTCAAATTTCTTATATTTTAATGGTTTTTTGAGAAGAATTTGTAAAAAATTATAAAAACAATCATTATTCTGAAAATACAATCAAAACATATAGAAGTGTTTTGAAACAATATCAAGATATTTTTGAAGACTTTAGATTGATCAGAAAGAAGTTAATCAATTACTTCAAAAATCCCAGCACAGCCTGAGTTCATCATAATGTTTTAATCTTATTTATGAAATGAAAAAAAGATAAAAGATATTTAAAAATTCAAAAAATTAAAATACCAAAAGTACCAAAAAAATACATGGATGTTTTTTCAAAATCATACTTAAAAAACAGAACACAATTAGTTTCATCTGATGACTTATTATTAAGGAATAAAAAACTAACAATTAAATTTCTTTTTGAAACAGGTATTAGAGCTTCTGAATTAAAAAAAATTTTAGAGGTAAAAAAAGACACTTTGGTTGTTCAAGGAAAAGGTTCTAAAATTCGAGAAATTTTTCATAACTATAAGACTACAACTTTGATGGAACCATTTAAACAAACAACAAAAACTTTAAGAATCTGAGTAAAAGAAATTTTAGGCAAAAAATTTACTCCTCACAGCATAAGAAGGTCGCATGCAACTCATATGCTAATGAATGGTGCCTGTCCTAAAATGGTAATGATGCAATTAGGTCATGAAAAAATTGAAACAACATTCAAATATTTACAATTATCTAAAGAAGCAAACAAAAAGATTTATGATAAATATTTTTAATTTTTTGTTTTTTTTTATTTTTTAACAAAACAATGAAATACATTTTGTTAAGAAATTTGGATTTTTATAAAACCTAATAATTTTATTAAAGGTTCAATAAAGGCAATTATAAGTTGGGAGATGTTTGCCAGATCAGAAAAGGTAAACACTACCCCAAAACTAACAATCCTCAGTTTTGAAATGGTTCTTACCCTTGATTAACCATTGGCGATATTGAAAAACAGATTAGTACAACTAGCAAAACTCTAACCCAAAAAGGAGTAGAAACTGTTTCTGACTACCAAAGTTATGTGTTTAAAAGGGACACCTTTGTTGTAGCTTGTTATGGCGCTACACTTGCTAAAGTAGGTTGGTTGAATGGTAACTTCTACTCTTCAACAAATTTAATCAATTTAGATTCTGGCAACAGGGTTACTAATAAGTACCTTTTTTATTGGTTTTTAAAAAATCAGGAACAAATAAAACAGTTAGGTGTTGGTTCAGTAATTGCTGGACTTTCATTAAAAGATTTGAAAAAAGTAGAAATACTTTTACCCAGTTTTCAAGAGCAAAAGCAGATAATAAACATTATTGAACCTATTGAGAAATTATTTTTTAAATTTCCAAGATGTATAAAAATTGATACTTTTTCTAATACAAGAAAGAATGTTAAAAATTTAATAAACATTATTGAACCTATTGAGACATTCCAGAAGTTAATAAGAAAAATCAAAGCAATAGTAAAAAAAATTCTAATTTTAAACTATAAACTGAAAGAAGGCAAACTGATTAGTTTGGATAAATTTATCTTTAATAATTGTTTGCAACACACTAACCAAAGTAAATATTTAGCTACTAATGCAATTAAGGAGTTGTCTGTTGATTTTGAAAAAATCATTGATTTAAATAAAGCCAAAAAACCATCCCGAGCAAATGTAGTGGTAAAAAACAATTCAATTTTATTTTCTAAATTAATTGGAGAAAATAAATTAATTCCTATTTTTCAATGAAATAAAGATTTAGTTTTTTCTACAGGAATGTATTGTGTTTCTAGTTCAAACAATGATCATTTGTTGGGTTTTCTTTTGAGTTCAGATTTTCAAAAGCAAAAAGAAATCTATGCAGTTGGCACAACTATAACTGCTATTAACAATCAGGCCCTTTCTGAAATAAAAATAAAATCTATAAAAGGAAGTATTTTTAAAAATAAATTTACCATCTTCTTATCCAGTCTTATTTATTTGCAGACTAAAATAGAAAAATTAATTATAATTTTTGCTAATTTGTTAATCCAAGATTAATAATTTTGAGGACTTTTTTAAGTTTAAAAGTTAGACATTTAAAAAGTATTTTTTCTGTTTTCTTTCTACTACAAAGTTTAATCTAAAAACTTATTAGAATTTTGTCTAAACTTTTTTACTAGATTTAAGCAAAACAAGGGAGTTTGAGATGGGTGTGCCATTAGGCCAGTTGTTATCAGGGATTGAAATCAAGACTGAAAACAACAACATTGTTACCACTTCTCAACTTTTTCCTGACCAAACCATTCTTGAATTGCCTTTTGATAAGATTGACACTGTTTTTGACCAATTAACTTTGGAAAATATTGAAAGTAGTCTAAGAAAACTAATTCCTTCTCAAACAGATAAATATTTAGTAAATAATTTGCAAACTGGTGATTCACCAATTGCTCTAACCATTGGTTTAGCAACTAGCGGCAGTGTTCTGTTTGCTGCTGCTGTTGGTGGTTTTCTCTACTGGTTTTTTAAATATTTTGTTTTCTAAATTGCCTTTTGTTATAATTTAGTTTGCTCTTGGGGCATAGCCAAGTTGGAAAGGCAATGGTTTCTGGTGCCATGATCATTAGTTCGAGTCTAGTTGCCCCAGCCAATTAATTTATTCTAGTTACTCACTCTAGACTTAGAGAGAAATACAAATTCAGTTAAGAGAATTACTTCTCTGGATAGTTAAATCTATTTTTCTGACTCTTTTGATAACTTCTGGTTTACTTTTTGCATTATTTTCCTCTTTTTTCTTTTGACAAAGTTTGCTTTTTTAACCTTCTTAGTCAATGCTTTATCTAAGATACTGTTTGCTGAATTAACTAACTGGTTTATTTCTTTAGAATCACTTTCTATTGCTAATTTAACTTTCTTTAAAGCAGTAGAAACTTTGGACTTGAAAATTTTGTTCTTTAACCTTTTTTTTTTGTCTGTTTTAATCCTCTTCTTTTGCTGTTTAATGTTTGCCATTTAACCTAATAGAACCAATATAATAGAGAATTAAACTGAACTAACTTAGTCTAAGATTATATAATGAAAACATATTTTAAGGGGTTAGAAAAAAGTTGTGTTTGACATATTTAGTTCAATAGGTAGTAATTGAATTTTTTGAATTATCTTAATTGCCATTATTGGTTTTATTGTTTATTCAGGAATAAAAAAACAAAAAACTGAAGGAAAAGAGAAAAAGAAAAGGGAAAATGAGGTAAGAAATTTAATTAAAGATCACATCAGAAAAAAAGATGATTTAAAAAATGTAATTGTCAACTATTTAGATGTTAAAATTCGAGCAGGCAATTTATACAAAGACCGTGATGTTTATGATGTTTTTGTGGAAATAAAAAATCCTCGCACACAAGAAGTTATTACTAGAAAAGCCTATGAAATTGAGGGTTTTGCTAAAACTTTACCAGGTGAAGAGAAAGAAATTAAAGTTAACTGATTAATTAATAAAGAGTTTGTTTATGAGAAACATCAAAACTTGTTAAATCAGAAAGCTGACCTATTACCATTAATCTACCTTAAAAGTTTGTTCAAAAAAAAACCTTATGAATACATTAAAAAACAAAAACAATTCAAAGACAAATTAAAAAAGCAGAGAGCAGAGTTGGATAAAGGATTAAAAAAAATTGAAAAAACTAAATCAGTTTTTTCTCCTCAGTTTAAAAAAAAAGAGAAATAGTTTTTTGTAAAGAAATTAAATGAATAAATTTAATCAGATTTGGGTTTATAAGGATGATTTTAAAAGATTCTTTATTTGTCCAAAAGTAATGTGGTTAATGAGAAATCGTTTTAATGTTCAAATCCAAAAGTGGGTTGCCAACAATTTAACATTTTTGGATAAGGAAATGGTCAAGTTTTTTGAATCACAGTTTCAATATTTACCACAAAAACCAGTTCAAACAGAATTAGAAATAAGAGCAGTTAGTGGAATTTGATTTGAAAAGTTAGTTTTTCAGCATGTTCAAAATCAAAAACAGACATATTTTTTTCAAAATTCAAGGGACCAAAGTTTTTCACCCTTAGAAAAAAGCGCTTTTACAAAAAAAGTTATTGATAGCAAAAAGTTTAGTGCATATTATCAACCTTATTTTTGTTACAAAAACTATGTCACCAAGTGTGATCTTGTTTTTGATCATGGTCCAGAAGGATTAGAGATCTGTGAAATTAAAGCAGTCAATAAAATTAAAACCAAAAAAAGAAGAGAAGATTTTATTAATGATCTACTTTATCAATGTTGAATTGTTAATAAATTAGGTTATAAGATTCAGAAAGCATCAATTTTACACTTAAATGATAATTACTGTCGTCAAGAGAATTTAGATGTTTCTAAACTAATTGTTTTTGATAGTAGTTTTAGTGAAAAAGTTTTACAACTTGTGTATCAAACTGAAACTAATGAAGCAATTGGTGTTATTTTAGAAAAAATCAGAAAATACTTGCAAATTAGTTTCATTAATTTGCAAGAGGTGTTATTAAATTCTAAATGTGAAGAAAAAGAAAGTAATGTTTGCTCTCATCTAATTAGAAAGGTTGAAAGTAAATACAATTTATTACAACTTTATAGACTACAAAGATTAAAAAAGGCTAAATTTTATCTTGATAATTCTAGTACTGAAATTGATTTAGAAAAAATAAACTTAAACTGTTTCTCCTTCAGTAAAGATCAATTAAGGAGTATAAAAGTGATTCAGGGTATAGAAAACATTATTAAAAGTAAGGATAAAGTGATTTTAGAATTAACAAAGTATCATTTTCCAATTTATTTTTATGACTTTGAAACAGTTTCTTTTGCTATTCCCCAGTTTAAAAAAACAGTTTCTTGACTACAAATCCCTTTTCAATATTCAGTTCATATTTTAGTTAAGAAACCATATGATCTAAAAACAGGAAAAAATATTTACCACTTGGATTATATTTATTCAAAAAGAGATGATCCACGTAAGGATTTTATTAATAATTTTCTTAAAGATGCTTACAAATTTGGTCTCGGAACCTATGTGGCATACAATGCTTCATTTGAAAAAACAGTTTTGACCAAGATTATTGAAATGGTTGAATTAACTGATGATCAAAAAACAAAAATACAAAACATAATTGAAAATACAATTGATTTAATGAATTTTTTTAAAAATTTTAATATTTATCACAAAAACTTTTTTGGTTCTAAATCAATCAAAAAAACTTTGCCAGCACTAGTTCCTGAATCTGATTTAAGTTATAAAAAACTAAAAATTCAAACTGGAGATCAAGCTAGTGCTTCTTATTTTAATTATCTTTTTGAACTTGTTAATGAAAAAAGTTGAAAAAAAAATATGCAACATCTAAAAAATTATTGTGAACTAGACAGTCTAGCAATGCTAAAAATTTATGAAAAAATCAACCAAATGATTAAAAAACCACAGTAATTAAAAAGTAATTTTTAATCATCTGTTTCCTTTAAAATTTGGGGGTTGTTTTTTTGAGTTTTAATTAGTGCTTGTTTTTTTCTTCATTCTAAAATTTTTTTGTGATGACCACTTAATAAAATATCAGGAACTTTTTTTCCTTTAAACAACCTAGGTTGAGTATAAACTGGATAATCCAACAAATTGCTCATAAAAGACTCATTAAGAGCAGATTCAGGATGAATAAAACCTTCTAGTAACCTAATTGTAACATTAGCAACTGTTAATGCTGGGATTTCTCCACCAGTCAGGACAAAATTACCAATTGATACTTCTAAATCCACATACTGAACAACTCGCTCATCAACCCCTTCATAGTTGCCAGCAATCAAGATTAAACCCTGATAGTTTTTAATTAAACTCAATGCTTGTTTCTGATTAAATAAACAACCAGATGCTGATAATAAGATTTTGCAACTTTTACCTTCTATCATTTTTTCAGCTTTTTTAATTGCTTGATAAATTGGTTCTGGTCTTAAAACCATCCCTCTTCCTGGTCCAAACTGATAATCATCTACTTTTTTTGCCTTACCAACTCCAAACTGAGATAAATTAATTGTTTTAAACTGAATAATTTTTTTCTCTCTAGCTTTCTTAACTACTGAATGCTCAGTAAAAGAAGAAAAGAAATCTGGAAAAAGGGTAATAAAAACAATTGTAAAGGGTTTTTTATTTGTCATTGTTATCCATGTTTCAATCCAAATTAAACAAAAATTTATTTTAGAAACAAATTATTTTTCTACTTTGGCCACTACTTGGTACTTTTCTAAATAACCTTTTATTTTCAACAAATTTTCAATTAGATTAATAGTTTGTCCATTCTTACCAATAACTCTTGGAAATCATTTTTCTCCAGAGACAATATAAATAAAAACTGTGTTTTTTTTTCATTCATTGTTTGCTTTTTTAATGACCTCTGAAACTGCAATTGGGTGTTCACTACCAAAAATATAATTTAAGATTTTTTTAGTAAAATTAACAAACATCACAGAATAAAAACTAGGTTTTTTCTTTTGCTTTTTGACAAAAGATCAAAGTTTTTGTTTTCTTTAAAATACTTTTTACTACAGCAGTTGGTTGAGCACCAAGAGTAAGTCATTTGCAGACTTTTTCTTGATCAACATCGAATTTATCCATTAATGGATAATAATGACCAACTTTTTCTAAATAACTACCATCTCTCTTTCTCTTGCTATCAATAGCAACAACCCGATAGGATGGCATTTTCTTTCTTCCAGTTCTTTGTAATCTTAACTTAACCATTTTTTAATTTCTGATTTTAACCCCTGATAAAAACATTAGAGTTTTAAAACAACTAATAACCAAGGAACTTTCAAAATCAAACCAAATTCCTAAATTAACTATCTGGTAGTTTTTACTTTCTAAAATTCAGGTCAAAGTTCCATCTATTACTCCATAATGTTCAGTAGAAACAATGTCTTGAGAAACCAAACTTTCATTACTAAAACCAATTTGAGCATCTACTTCTTGTTTTAAATAATCATTGACCTCATGTACTTTAAAAACTTTTTTTACAAAAAATTTTAGATTCAATAAACAACCAGTAGTTGTAGGAGTGTGGGTGATTTGCCCCTTAACAGGCATAGATAAATCAAGCAAACTTAACAAAGAAGTCACTGATTTAGAAATTCTATCTGCCTCATATGTAATTAAGTTGTTGATGGCAGACCTGTTGAAAAAAAATTGTTTTTCACTAGGAACAGTATCTAAAACAAAAAACTGATTGTTTGTACCATAGATTAGATCAAAAAAACAAGTATCAATCTCTCACTTATTTTTTAAACTACGAATAAAGATAGACATTATTGTAGTTTCAATGCCAGGTAATAAAATAATTTTTTCTTTTTCATTAAAACTGTTGTGATTAAAATGAAATACTCCTTTCTGAAAGTTTAACTTCTTTTTTAGGTCAGAGTTATCAAGAGCTAAAACATAATCAGATGTTAATTTAGCACATCTTGATAACTGGGAAAGTTTAATTGCTTTTGAAAGATCAACAACAATGTCTGCTTTTAATTTTTTTAATTCACTCAGACTAGCAGTCTTTTTATCAAAAACTTTAATAAAAACTTTTTTATCAAAATGCAAAGAAATTCCTCGTTTGTTTTGGGTATCTTGAGATGTAATTCTCCCTGGTAAAAACTTACCATGGTTTGTATCATAACTAAGAAAGTAAGCAATTTCTTTAGGTTTGTGATCTGAAACAATGCCAACAACCTCAAAATCCTCTTTATTTTCTAAAAGGTGAAAAAATAACAACTTTTCCAATCTGTCAAAGTTAGCAATTAAAACATTGTTTTTCCTTTTTTTAACCATCTAAAAAGTTTCTATTTCAATAATTTTACCATTTTATTCCTTAAAAATTGTAGTCAAAGTAAGAAACTTAGCACCTTTTTGAAATAAACCAAATAAACTTTCTACTTTAATTGTTTCAACTTTACTGCCAGAAAAAGAATAAGACTTCTTTAAATCTAGGTAAGTAAAGTTGGAAATTATAACTGTTGCTAATTCTAGATTGAATCGATGTTGAAAAACTGGCAGTAAAAATTCATCTCGAAAGTAAATATTTCTGTTTTCTACACCAAAATCATCAATTACTAACAACTCAACCTCTTTTAGATCTTTAACAAAGGACTTAAAGTCAACATTTTTCTCAAAGAATCTAGAACTTAAATTGGTGGCATTGATAAACATTACCTTCTTTTTTCTGTTTTTTCAGATGAATTGATGAGCAAAAGCAGCAGTTAAAAAAGTTTTACCAGTGGTAAAGTTACCAGTTAAAAAAAGTCATTTTTCATTTAAACTACATCTTTCAACATTATTAGAAAGGTTGATGTAAAAGTTAATCAACAAATTTCTTTTTTTATCATTAATGTTTTTAATCTCTGTTTTTAAATTAGTTTTCATTCATTTTCTAGGAAAATCAGCACAAAGATAATTCTTTTCCAACAAACTAAAATCATTTTTGTGTAAACATTTTTTTAAAGTCAGAAATAAATAAGTGTTTTCAAATTTTAATTCAAATTGAAAACCTTTATTTTCTTGCTGACAAACCTCTTTTTTTTCTTGACAAAGACTGTAAGATTTTCAATATTTTAAAATGATATCTTTAAATCTTAACAGTTCAGCAAAATCAAATTTGTTTGTTTTCATCTTATCCAACAACTCTTTAAAGTGTTTGTTTGTTCAGTAACTTTCTACTACTTTGGCAGAAAATTCTTTGTCTTTAACTAGTTTTTGTACTTCTTCTACTATCATTTTAAAACTTTTGTTCAAATTCTTCTTTTGTAACCATTCCTGAAACAATTTTTAAACTTTGATCCTTTGATGGTAAAAGTTTTTTAAAGCAAGTTTTTTGCAATCAGTGGGGAGTTGCATTGTTTTTGTCCAGTTCTAAAACTTGTTTAACTTCCATACTTTGATATAGATTTTGAAAAAAAGATTTTACTTTCTCAGCATTAGTTAAGATGCCTTTTTTTTTCAAAGTTGTAATTATTTTAGTTAAGTACTTTTTAGAAAAGGAATTAATTTTAAACAAACAAAACTCCATTACCATTTGAATGATTTCTAGAGATATTTTCATCTCCTGGTTTAAATGTTGAACCAGTCTTAAATCCTCTACCTTTAAATCATATTGTTTTAGGCAATGTAAATTTTGTAAGAAGTTCAGTAAGTCTAGATCAAAGTGTTTTTTTTCTTTTTCAAAGGTATTTTCACTCTTTTTTTTCTTTTTTCAAAAGAGAAAGTAAACAGATTCTAGATTTAGAGAATTAATTTTAGTTTGCAGTTTTTTTACCAAAAAATCATTTTTACTAAATTCTGAAAATGACAAGGGTTTTTGTAAAGTAAAACAGCAGTTTTTTGCCTTTAGTTTAAAATTTATCAAATTATATTTGACTAACTTGTCCAAAGCTTTATCTAAATCATTAGCACTAAAACTTAAAAATTGAAAAATACGGTCAAAGGTCAAAACCTCACTTTGAATATTTTTAGAAAAATCAACCTCAGCAAGAAGAAATTGATAAAGTAAAAAAGCATCTTGTCCAACTAATGGTTGGTAAAGATAGTTAATAATCATCTTTTCCTCTGAATTAAAAGTGTCTTTGGAAAAAGAATAAGTTTGCTGTTTTGTAACCACTGAATGAACTCTTTTAATTTTATAAAATTGATTTTCCTTTTGTTCAATTAACAATCTATTGACAATTTTTCTTTCATAAAAAGTAAGTAAAACTTATGAATGAATCTTTCTTAAAAAGGAAAATGACAATAATTAATTATTTTTTTTTGACAACTTGGACAATAGAAAGTACCACAACCATTAATTTTTTCTTTTGAAATTAATAGATTACAAATAAAACAAGGTTTTTGTGCTCTGCCATAAACCTTTAATTCATTAAAATAGAGACTTTTTTTATTATCAACACTAAAAATATGGGTTGTGGTTCCTTTCAACTTGATTGCTGTTTTCATAATTTTTTGACAATTCTCAATAATTGTTTTTAATTCCTTTTCTGACGGTTCATTTACTTTTTTATAAGGTCATATTTTAGAAAGACACAAGATTTTATAAGCAAAAATATTGCCAATTCCAACAATTACTGTTTGCTCTAAAAGAGCAGATTTAACATTAATTTTCCTTTTTTGTCAATGTTTCAATAAGTATTCTTCATCCAATTAATCAGAAAAAGGCTCAACACCTAACTTTTTTAACCCTGAATTATTAAAATAATTCTGCTTTTTTTCAAGATGAAATGTGCCAAAGTGATGGAAATCAACATAATACAAGCAACTGCCTTCAGAAAGAAAGAATTTACAAAGGCAGTTAGCAGGTTCAGGATTAAGTTCTCCTGCTTTTGCAAAAAAAATCTGCCTTCCATCCTTAAATGAACCACAAGAACATACTTTTGAAGAAAAAAGAGAATGTATTTTCCTCTTCTTTTAATGGTTAAAAACTTTTCATTCAGCAATTTTTAGAGAAAAATTGCTTTATTTTGGGCTTTTTAATCAGTTTTTTTCAGTATACTTCTACTTCTTTAATTAATTTATTTTTTAATTTAGAAAGAAGAAATTGACAGAATGTTTCAATTTCAGGTAACTCTGGCATGCTTGTTTAACTTCCTTCCAGATAAAATATGCATTAAAAGTTGTATGATGGATTGAAATAAAGATGTTTTTTAACTGTTAATTTCATCTTAAAAACTGGGAAAAGAAGTAGTTTTTTGTTTCAATATTCTTAGAAGAGAGATAAAATTTTTAGAGAAAACAAGTATAAAATTCCTCTTTTAGTTTGGATTGAATGTTTAGAAGTGAATAAAATGAGAGGTTTTTTACTTATTGCAAAAAGTTGACTTTTTTCAATTAAAAAGTTTAAGTTTATTTTTGTTGTTTTTTTGCTTTTAAATTTTTTATTTGCTGGTGTTTTTACAATTTTTTTGGAGACAAGAGGGCAAATTGCAGAACAAACAAAATTACAAGAAGGTGAAATTAATGATAATGCAGTATCATTTAAAGGTAATTTTGATTTTTTCAATGAAGAGAAAAATCTTGCTAATGATTGAAGGTTTTACCAGTTGTTTTGTACTGATTATTTGGAAATAAATCAAAACAAGAGAAGATGAATTAAAAGGATTCCCATTCTAACATTTGGTGGAAAAGAAGGGTGTTTTGAAAAATTAGATTTTAATTTAGAATGGGATTACATTTTGGAGAAGCAAATTTCAGGCAGTTATAAGGCTTTTTTTACTGATTTAAAGTTTAAAAATCAAGATTATACTCAGATACTAAAATTAAACGAAGAAAGTCCTTTCTACAAAAAATCTCTTCATTTTCAACTACTTCAAAAATACAAACAAACCAATGATGAAGAGTATCTAAACTTAGCTAAAAAAATTGAGGAAACATTTTTTCCTAAAATTGTGAAGAATTTGGAAAAAGAATTGTTAAGAAGAGTCAGAGAGTTAAACTCAATTTATCTTTTTGAAAAAGATGAACAAATTAGTTTTACTGATTTAGTAAATGAATTGCAGTTAAAACTCAATTTTATTAATTTGGATGTTGAGACAAAATTACAACAAAAATTCAGCAAAAATTGAAGTATGCTTCTTTCAAAAAAGCAAAAAGAATGAATAAGAAAATTTCTTAAAGAAAGAGATAAGCAATCACAAGAAAACCAAAAACAAACTAAAACAATTATTCAAAATTGATTGGAAAACACAAAGGAGGGAAAAGAAAATGTTGAAGATGCAAACTATCAAAACTTTGAAACAGATTTAGATACAAAAATTAGCAATAAACTGCTGGCAGAAACTATTGCATTGAGAGAGTATCTAGAAACAGAGAGTAATCATTCAAAATGATGAAAATGAATTGAAGCAAACAAAGAAAACAGTGAATGGTTATGAAGACATTTTGCCACAATTCAAAGTGTAATTACACAAAAACAACCTTTAATTAAGTTTTTGAATGAAATTAGTAACTTTTTGATCAGATTAAAAGGCGAGGTTGAACCAAATAGTCAATTAAATGATGAGCAAAAAAATGAGTTAAAAAAAGTTATTGAAGAAAGCAAAGCAAAAAAAACAACAGTTTTACAAACTAATCAAACAGCAAAGATAACAGAAGCGCTTAAATGAGTTGAAAAAAACAAACAAAACCTTTCTCATTACCTTTCAGTTCAAACTTTCTGAAAAAATCAGGAAAAGTGGAAAGAAATTAAAAACAGCATCTTTAATTCAACATTTTTTAACTCTCAAGTAGAAACATGAGATCCAGACAGGATAACTAAAATCTATACCTCAATTGAAACAGAAATTAAAAAACTAAACTTATTGAAAGCACAAATGCTCAACCAATTTTATTTTTTCAACAAAAACCATAATTGAAAAATGTTTGGTCTTTTTAGTACTTACGCAATAGAAATAGAATTAGCTAAATTGATTCTTCAAATTGAAAAAGGAGATTTAGCAGAGCAAGAATTAACAGTAGGAAAAATTTTAAAAAAACTAAAAGGTTATGCCTCTTGAGATATGGCAGAACAAAAATTACTGGAAAAAATTCAAAAGAGTGCTTTATCAATTGAAAGTTCTCAAAAAAAAATTGCAAAATATCAAACAATCATAGAAGACTTCACTAAACTTTTTAAACATATAAGTAAAAAAACAAAAGATAGATATGTATGTGATTATGGAAATAAGCAGTGCAATGATTATCAAATAAGATGAGTTCCCAATTTTTTTTATCCAAATTTTTTTGATTTAAATCAAAAGAAAATTTCTGAATCTTTTGACTTAATAAACAGGTTTAGTAGTTTAGAAACACTTTTAAACTTTAAATTGGAAGAGAAAAATAACTTTCGAATTACCCAAAATTATCTGAAAGGATTATTATTCTTCTTATTTTTTACTGAGTTTCCAAGTGAAATTAAGAAACAAGGCAAATATTTTCATTTTAAAATTGAGGAGTTGCTAGTAAAATTTTATAAAAAAAAGCAAGAGAAATTACAAACAAAAGAAGAAAGAGGAAATTTAGGTGCAAACAACAAGAATGAAAAAGATCACAAATCTCTCATTGAAAAAATCCTGCATTTGAACTATCTTCAAATAAAACAAGCAGGTTTTAGTCAAATTTATAATGTTTTGATTGAACTTTTGGAAACTGGCAAAAAGTATTTAAGTTTAAGAGTTAGTCAAATCATTCTGGACTTAATAGAATGATGAAAAAGCAAAGAAGAAGATAAAAACTTAATTACAGATTTTCTCAAGGAAACAGAAAATTTAAAACAAACAGGTTTTAATTTTGCTGCCAAAATTGATTTTCCTACCAAAAAAATAAATAGTGATTTCATCAAGTTAATTTTGCCAAATGAAAAGACAAAATTCAATCCAGAAGAAGGAGATAAAGTAATTTTTGAAAATACTATTCCATACCAATATGATCAACAAAATTGGTTCAATAATTTATTTTGAGATTGGCAAAAAAATTGAATGACAAATAATTTTCTTGGCCCAATAAAAAGAAAAGACTTTGATTTATTCTTTGCAATAACTCTTAAGTTGAATGATTTAGAAGCAACAATGTTTAAAAAAACACTGCTCAGAGATCAACAAAATGATAAGAATTATCTGATTATTGAAGTTAATGACAAACTTTTTAATTTACACATAATGGAGGGAAGAAGACCTATTTTTGACAATGAAATAGTGATCTCTCCTCTCCTGGCACGGAATTGAAATTTGAAAGTAGGAGATAAGTTTAAAATATTGCAGTTAAGTAATTTAAAGGTTGTAGGAATAGGTATTCAGAAACATTTTATTTATCCTATTATTTCATTTAGTGCTGCTCCTCAAAAAAATGAAGGTGTCCTCTATGTTACCAAAAATACTAACCAAAATTATTTGTCTAATACAATTAAAAGACCTTCTAAAAGTAGATTTTTCAATGAAACTAAAAAAACAGTTTTAATTTTTAAAAACAAGAATCCAGACCAGCAGCAAAGAAATCTTCACAACTGAAAACAAATGGCTGGTTACAACAACAACTTTACTAAAAATTCTTTACAAACTCATGGACAAATGGATGAAATTAATGAGGATGTCATTTTGCCAGGAAAAAATTTTGCCCATCCTTCGGTCACAGAGTTCAATTTTGATCAAAACAAATCTCAATATCAACTAACACAAAAAATGATTTCTTTAAATGAACAAATCCTTGTTTATTCAGCATTATCAACAATGATTATTTGCCTTTTAATAGTTGCTTCTGTCACTTTCTATATGGCATGATCAAACGTTGATGGCAATAGAAGAGAGATTGGTATCTTAAAAAGTCTGGGTATGAGAACTAGTTTTTTTTTAATGGGTTCTACATCCTTGCTTGTTTTTTTAGTTTTAGCAGTTTTTTTTGGCTGAATTGCTGGAGTGATCTCTCAGGTTTTTATTTTTGATACCATTGAAGGTTTATTCAACTTTCAATTTGAAAAGTACAAATTTAACTTCATTCATTTAATTATTAACTTAGCAATTGTTTTAGGAACTGTTTTTTTGAGTTTTTTTACTCTCTTTATTTTTAAACTCTCTAAAATGAATGTTAGAGATTTCTTGTACAAAAAACAAGAAAATGTTGAAAAAAAACTGTCTTTTTTCAACTTACTAATTAACAAAACTAACTTAAGCAAGTTTCATTTAGTCAAAATAAACCACATCTTCTTTTCTCAAATATGAAAAAAAGTTGTGATTTTAATTTTTGCTTTTTTATTTTTAACTTTAACAATCACTGCAAATATTTTATTTTTAACAATCTCTGAAGAGAGCAAGAGGAAAAACTATGCAGCAATAAATCATAACTATGAAATTGTTTACTCTCAACCTATTGCTGACAACCCTTTAAGTCGAAAAAAAACATTTGTAAGCACTGGTTATGAACAAGCACTTGAAGAGAATGAAAACATCTTTAGTCCTTTGAAAAAAGCCACTCTAAAACTTTTTATAAAAGAAGAAAACCAAAATGATCCTGAAGTTTTAAAGGGGGATAAAATCTCTTCAATCCTTTGATTTATTCTACCTGTCCATTGAAAGACAACAAATTTAAATTTGTTGAAAGCAGAAGCTGAAGCAATTGGTGCTGGGGGTGAAAGAGATATTTGTAGATTGATTATTGGTTTCGTTCAAACTTTTAACAAACTAGAAAACAAAGATAAATGTTTGACTAACCCTACAATTAATTTTCTTCCCTTTAAAACCAAAGACTTTAATAAAGCAGCCAGTCAAATACCATTAAGTGTAGGTCAAGTTCAATTTAATCCTCAAAAAGATGAATTATTTACTTTGACAGAAGGAAAAATTGCTCAAAACAACTGAATTCGCCTTTATGGTTTAAATGAAAACACTGAAGCATTTAATTTTTCTGCTAAAACTAAGGAAAAAGTTTTTGAAAAAGGAAGGAATGAAGATTCAAGCGCAACTATTCCAGTGGTTGTAAACAACAGTTTTTTAAAAAATTATAATTTCAAAGTTGGTGATAAATTTAAAATGGAGATTATCAAAAAAAGAATGCGTTTTGAAGCATTTCAGTATGAACCACACATTTGATTTTATGAAGATAAGTACAATCATCTTTCCAATGATCCAGACAAAAAGATCTATATGTTTGATGAGTTAGATGATGGTGTTAGATTTTTTGATGGCAAGGAACTAGCAAAAAACACCAACTTTAAATTTAAAAATAATAAAATTATTTATAAAGGGAAGGAAGTTCAATTAGTCTATCAAAACAAAAAAGGTGAATGAAAACCAATTTTAGACATCAATAATGTAAAAATTAAGAAAGCAACTGTTGACAATTGAGATGAAGCAATTTCTCCATTTTCACCAGCTCCTTATGAAAAAAAAGAAATTGTAAGAAAAAAAATTAGTTGATTTGCTCGCCAAATTCTTGATAATAAGATTGAATTGATAGATGTATTTACACAACCAGTAGAATTAGAAATTGTCGATAGTTTTAAAGAAATTGCCCAACCAAAAGTTTTTATGAACCAGGGTAATTTAAATCAGTTAATGGGTTTTTCTACCAAAAAAGATAAGTTTGGTCAATACAAATGATTTAATGGTCGCTTTAGTAAAAGTGAAAAAATTTACAATGCCTTCTATAACATTCCTTTAATAACTAAATATGGATATGGTGGTGTAGATGCAATTGATGTTTCTACAGACAAAAACATTTTAGATATCAAGCAAGTATCCTCTCCTTTTTTAGAAAAAAAAGGAATTAGTCAAATAACAAACTATCTCATAAGGATGATAATGGTCTTTTTAGTGATTGAAATTTTAATTATCTTTTTCTTTTTTATTTTTTTGTTGATGAATATTATTAAATCTATTCAAGAGATTGGTCTAAAACTTAAACTTTTTGGTTTTTCTAAAGGAGTAGTTGTTGGTCAACTTACCCAAATTATTTTTATTCCTTTCCTGATTGGTTTTTCTTTAGGTATCTTTGCTGTTAATGTTTTTTTTAAATTATTTTTAAACTATCTTTCTCAAATGACTGGAACCATATTTTTTTATTTTGATCAGAGTCCTCTTTGACCAGGAATAGTTTTTGCCCTACTCTTAATAGTTTTACTCCTTTTATTATGACAAAGTTATCAAGCAACCAAAAAAACTGACTTTAAAAAATTAATTAATGAAAATTAAAGAAGAAACTTTTCCTGATGATAGTTTTTTAAAAGTGATTTCATACCATTTTTTTTGTAAAAATTTCTGGCTGCTGGAGAATTAAAATCATATTTTTTTAGAAAGGTCAAATTGAGAAAAAACATTACTTTCAACTTCTACCATTCTTTTGGTAAAGAAAGCATCAGTTTTAGCCTTTACCAACTTATCTTCAACATCTTTTGCCAATTTATCCAAATTTTCATACAGCTTCTCTAAACTAGAAAATTCATTTAGTAGTTTAATTGCAGTTTTAGGTCCAATCCCTTTAACACCAGGTAAATTATCACTACTATCACCAGTTAAAGATTTAAAATCAACAACTTGGTAAGGATTAATTCTAAATTTAGCAAAAAAGTTTTGATCATCAACCAAGTCCACCCTAGAAACTCTTTTTTGTAAGAAACTTAGTAAGTCTAGATCAAAGTGTTTTTTTCAAAGGTATTTTTACTCTTTCTTTCCTTTTTTCAAAAGAGAAAATAAATAAGTAGATAAAACTTATCAATGAATCTTTTCTAAAAAGGAAAATGACAACAATTAATTATTTTTTTTGACAACTTGGACAATAGAAAGTGCCACGACCATTAATTTTTTCTTTTGAAATTGAAAGATTACAAATAAAACAAGGTTTTTGTGCTCTGCCATAAACCTTTAATTCATTAAAATAGAGACCTTTTTTGTTGTCAACACTAAAAGTATGGATTGTGGTTCCTTTCAACTTGATTGCTTCTTTCATAATTTTTTGACAATTCTCAATAATTGTTTTTAATTCCTTTTTTGACAGTTCATTTACTTTTTTATAAGGTCATATTTTAGAAAGAAACAAGATTTCACAAGCATAAATATTGCCAATTCCAACAATTACTGTTTGCTCTAAAAGAGCAGATTTAACATTAATTTTCCTTTTTTGTCAATGTTTCAATAAGTATTCTTCATCCAATTGATCAGAAAAAGGCTCAACACCTAACTGTTTTAACCCTGAATTATTAAAATAATTCTGCTTTTTTTCAAGATGAAATGTGCCAAAGTGACGGGAATCAATATAATACAAGCAACTGCCTTCAGAAAGAAAGAATTTACAAAGGCAGTTAGCATACTCAGGATTAAGTTCTCCTGTTTTTGCAAAAAAAATCTGCCTTCCATCCTTAAATGAACCACAAGAACATACTTTTGAAGAAAAAAGAGAATGTATTTTCCTCTTCTTTTAATGGTTAAAAACTTTTCATTCAGCAATTTTTCTCTAAAAATTGCTTTATTTTGGGGCTTTTTAATCAGTTTTTTCAGTATACTTCTACTTCTTTAATTAATTTATTTTTTAATTTGGGAGGAAGAAATTGACAAAATGTTTCAACTTCAGGTAACTCTGGCATGCTTGTTTAACTACCTCTCAGAGAAAAATACATTAAAAATTGTATGATGGATTGAAATAAAGATGTTTTTTTAACTGTTAATTTCATCTTAAAAACTGGGAAAAGAAGTAGTTTTTTGTTTCAATATTCTTAGAAGAGAGATAAAATTTTTAGAGAAAACAAGTATAAAATTCCTCTTTTAGTTTTGATTAAATGTTTAGAAGTGAATAAAATGAGAGGTTTTTTACTTGTTGCAAAAAGTTGACTTTTATCAATTAAAAAGTTTAAGTTTATTTTTGTTGTTTTTTTGCTTTTAAATTTTTTATTTGCTGGTGTTTTTACAATTTTTTTGGAAACAAGAGGGCAAATTGCAGAACAAACAAAATTACAAAAAGGTGAAATCAATGATAATGCAGTATCATTTAAAGGTAATTTTGATTTTTTCAATGAAGAGAAAAATCTTGCTAATGATTGAAGGTTTTACCAGTTGTTTTGTACTGATTATTTGGAAATAAATCAAAACAAGAGAAGATGAATTAAAAGGATTCCCATTCTAACATTTGGTGGAAAAGAAGGGTGTTTTGAAAAATTAGATTTTGATTTAGAATGGGATTACATTTTGGAGAAACAAATTTCAGGCAGTTATAAGGTTTTTTTTACTGATTTAAAGTTTAAAAATCAAGATTATACTCAGATACTAAAATTAAACGAAGAAAGTCCTTTCTACAAAAAATCTCTTCATTTTCAACTACTTCAAAAATACAAACAAACCAATGATGAAGAGTATCTAAACTTAACTAAAAAAATTGAGGAAACATTTTTTCCTAAAATTGTGAAGAATTTAGAAAAAGAATTGTTAAGAAGAGTCAGAGAGTTAAACTCAATTTATCTTTTTGAAAAAGATGAACAAATTAGTTTTACTGATTTAGTAAATGAATTGCAGTTAAAACTCAATTTTATTAATTCAGATGTTGAGACAAAATTACAACAAAAATTCAGCAAAAATTGAAGTATGCTTCTTTCAAAAAAGCAAAAAGAATGAATAAGAAACTTTCTTAAAGAAAGAGATAAGCAATCACAAGAAAACCAAAAACAAACTAAAACAATTATTCAAAATTGATTGGAAAACACAAAGGAGGGAAAAGAAAATGTTGAAGATGCAAACTATCAAAACTTTGAAACAGATTTAGATACAAAAATTAGCAATAAGCTGCTGGCAGAAACTATTGCATTGAGAGAGTATCTAGAAATAGAGAGTAATCATTCAAAATGATGAAAATGAATTGAAGCAAACAAAGAAAACAGTGAATGGTTATGAAGACATTTTGCCACAATCCAAAGTGTAATTACACAAAAACAACCTTTAATTAAGTTTTTGAATGAAATTAGTAACTTTTTGATCAGATTAAAAGGCGAGGTTGAATCAAATAGTCAATTAAATGATGAGCAAAAAAATGAGTTAAAAAAAGTTATTGAAGAAGGCAAAGCAAAAAAAACAACAGTTTTACAAACTAATCAAACAGCAAAGATAACAGAAGCGCTTAAATGAGTTGAAAAAAACAAACAAAACCTTTCTCATTACCTTTCAGTTCAAACTTTCTGAAAAAATCAGGAAAAGTGGAAAGAAATTAAAAACAGCATCTTTAATTCAACATTTTTTAACTCTCAAGTAGAAACATGAGATCCAGAAAGGATAACTAAAATCTATACCTCAATTGAAAAAGAAATTAAAAAACTAAACTTATTGAAAGCACAAATGCTCAGCCAATTTTATTTTTTCAACAAAAACCATAATTGAAAAATGTTTGGTCTTTTTCGTATTTACGCAATAGAAAGAGAATTAGCTAAATTGATTCTTCAAATTGAAAAAGGAGATTTAGCAGAGCAAGAATTAACAAAATGAAAAATTTGAAAGAAAGAAACGGGTTTTGCCTCTTGAGATATGGCAGAACAAAAATTACTGGAAAAAATTCAAGAGAGTTCTTTATCAATTGAAAGTTCTCAAAAAAAAATTGCAAAATATCAAACAATCATAGAAGACTTCAATAAACTTTTTAAATATATAAGTAAAAAAACAAAAGGTAAATATATCTGTGATTATGGAAATTTGTCATGCAATTATTATCAACAAAGATGAGTTAACAAGTTTTCTTATCCAAATTTTTTTGATTTAAATCAAAAGAAAATTTCTAAATCTTTTGACTTAATAAACAGGTTTAGTAGTCTAGAAACACTTTTAAACTTTAAATTGGAAGAGAAAAATAACTTTCGAATTACCCAAACTTATCTAAAAGGATTATTATTCTTCTTATTTTTTACTGAGTTTCCAAGTGAAATTAAGAAACAAGGCAAATATTTTCGTTTTACGATTGAGAAGTTGCTAGAAAAATTTTATAAAAAAAAGCAAGAGAAATTACAAACAAAAGAAGAAACAGGAAATTTAGGTGCAAACAACAAGAATGAAAAAGATCACAAATCTCTCATTGAAAAAATCCTACATTTGAACTATCTTCAAATAAAACAAGCAGGTTTTAGTCAAATTTATAATGTTTTGATTGAACTTTTGGAAACTGGCAAAAAGTATTTAAGTTTAAGAGTTAGTCAAATCATTCTGGACTTAATAGAATGATGAAAAAGCAAAGAAGAAGATAAAAACTTAATTACAGATTTTCTCAAGGAAACAGAAAATTTAAAACAAACAGGTTTTAATTTTGCTGCCAAAATTGATTTTCCTACCAAAAAAATAAATAGTGATTTCATCAAGTTAATTTTGCCAAATGAAAAGACAAAATTCAATCCAGAAGAAGGAGATAAAGTAATTTTTGAAAATACTATTCCGTACCAATATGATCAACAAAATTGGTTCAATAATTTATTTTGAGATTGGCAAAAAAATTGAATGACAAATAATTTTCTTGGCCCAATAAAAAGAAAAGACTTTGATTTATTCTTTGCAGTAACTCTTAAGTTGAATGATTTAGAAGCAACAATGTTTAAAAAAACACTGCTCAGAGATCAACAAAATGATAAGAATTATCTGATTATTGAAGTTAATGACAAACTTTTTAATTTACACATAATGGAGGGAAGAAAACCTATTTTTGACAATGAAATAGTGATCTCTCCTCTCCTGGCACGGAATTGAAATTTGAAAGTAGGAGATAAGTTTAAAATATTGCAGTTAAGTAATTTAAAGGTTGTAGGAATAGGTATTCAGAAACATTTTATTTATCCTATTATTTCATTTAGTGCTGCTCCTCAAAAAAATGAAGGTGTCCTCTATGTTACCAAAAATACTAACCAAAATTATTTGTCTAATACAATTAAAAGACCTTCTAAAAGTAGATTTTTCAATGAAACTAAAAAAACAGTTTTAATTTTTAAAAACAAGAATCCAGACCGGCAGCAAAGAAATCTTCACAACTGAAAACAAATGGTTGGTTACAACAACAACTTTACTAAAAATTCTTTACAAACTCATGGACAAATGGATGAAATTAATGAGGATGTCAGTTTGTCAGGAAGAAATTTTGTCCATCCTTTGGTCACAGAGTTCAATTTTGATCAAAACAAATCTCAATATCAACTAACACAAAAAATGATTTCTTTAAATGAACAAATCCTTGTTTATTTAGCATTATCAACAATGATTATTTGCCTTTTAATAGTTGCTTCTGTTACTTTCTATATGGCATGATCAAACGTTGATGGCAATAGAAGAGAGATTGGTATCTTAAAAAGTCTGGGTATGAGAACTAGTTTTTTTTTAATGGGTTCTACATCCTTGCTTGTTTTTTTAGTTTTAGCAGTTTTTTTTGGCTGAATTGCTGGAGTGATCTCTCAGGTTTTTATTTTTGATACCATTGAAGGTTTATTCAACTTTCAATTTGAAAAGTACAAATTTAACTTCATTCATTTAATTATTAACTTAGCAATTGTTTTAGGAACTGTTTTTTTGAGTTTTTTTACTCTCTTTATTTTTAAACTCTCTAAAATGAATGTTAGAGATTTCTTGTACAAAAAACAAGAAAATGTTGAAAAAAAACTGTCTTTTTTCAACTTACTAATTAACAAAACTAACTTAAGCAAGTTTCATTTAGTCAAAATAAACCACATCTTCTTTTCTCAAATATGAAAAAAAGTTGTGATTTTAATTTTTGCTTTTTTATTTTTAACTTTAACAATCACTGCAAATATTTTATTTTTAACAATCTCTGAACAGACCAAGGAGAAAAACTATGCGGCAATAAATCATAACTATGAAATTGTTTACTCTCAACCTATTGCTGACAACCCTTTAAGTCGAAAAAAAACATTTGTAAGCACTGGTTATGAACAAGCACTTGAAGAGAATGAAAACATCTTTAGTCCTTTGAAAAAAGCCACTCTAAAACTTTTTATAAAAGAAGAAAACCAAAATGATCCTGAAGTTTTAAAGGGGGATAAAATCTCTTCAATCCTTTGATTTATTCTACCTGTCCATTGAAAGATAACAAATTTAAATTTGTTGAAAGCAGAAGCTGAAGCAATTGGTGCTGGGGGTGAAAGAGATATTTGTAGATTGATTATTGGTTTCGTTCAAACTTTTAACAAACTAGAAAACAAAGATAAATGTTTGACTAACCCTACAATTAATTTTCTTCCCTTTAAAACCAAAGACTTTAATAAAGCAGCCAGTCAAATACCATTAAGTGTAGGTCAAGTTCAATTTAATCCTCAAAAAGATGAATTATTTACTTTGACAAAAGGAAAAATTGCTCAAAACAACTGAATTCGCCTTTATGGTTTAAATGAAAACACTGAAGCATTTAATTTTTCTGCTAAAACTAAGGAAAAAGTTTTTGAAAAAGGAAGGAATGAAGATTCAAGCGCAACTATTCCAGTGGTTGTAAACAACAGTTTTTTAAAAAATTATAATTTCAAAGTTGGTGATAAATTTAAAATAGAGATTATCAAAAAAAGAATGCGTTTTGAAGCATTTCAGTATGAACCACACATTTGATTTTATGAAGATAAGTACAATCATCTTTCCAATGATCCAGACAAAAAGATCTATATGTTTGATGAGTTAGATGATGGTGTTAGATTTTTTGATGGCAAGGAACTAGCAAAAAACACCAACTTTAAATTTAAAAATAATAAAATTATTTATAAAGGGAAGGAAGTTCAATTAGTCTATCAAAACAAAAAAGGTGAATGAAAACCAATTTTAGACATCAATAATGTAAAAATTAAGAAAGCAACTGTTGACAATTGAGATGAAGCAATTTCTCCATTTTCACCAGCTCCTTATGAAAAAAAAGAAATTGTAAGAAAAAAAATTAGTTGATTTGCTCGCCAAATTCTTGATAATAAGATTGAATTGATAGATGTATTTACACAACCAGTAGAATTAGAAATTGTCGATAGTTTTAAAGAAATTGCCCAACCAAAAGTTTTTATGAACCAGGGTAATTTAAATCAGTTAATGGGTTTTTCTACCAAAAAAGATAAGTTTGGTCAATACAAATGATTTAATGGTCGCTTTAGTAAAAGTGAAAAAATTTACAATGCTTTCTATAACATTCCTTTAATAACTAAATATGGATATGGTGGTGTAGATGCAATTGATGTTTCTACAGACAAAAACATTTTAGATATCAAGCAAGTATCCTCGCCTTTTTTAGAAAAAAAAGGAATTAGTCAAATAACAAACTATCTCATAAGGATGATAATGGTCTTTTTAGTGATTGAAATTTTAATTATCTTTTTCTTTTTTATTTTTTTGTTGATGAATATTATTAAATCTATTCAAGAGATTGGTCTAAAACTTAAACTTTTTGGTTTTTCTAAAGGAGTAGTTGTTGGTCAACTTGCCCAAATTATTTTTATTCCTTTCCTGATTGGTTTTTCTTTAGGTATCTTTGCTGTTAATGTTTTGTTTAAATTATTTTTAAACTATCTTTCTCAAATGACTGGAACCATATTTTTTTATTTTGATCAGAGTCCTCTTTGACCAGGAATAGTTTTTACCCTACTCTTAATAGTTTTACTCCTTTTATTATGACAAAGTTATCAAGTAACTAAAAAAACTGACTTTAAAAAATTAATTAATGAAAATTAAAGAAGAAACTTTTCCTGATGATAGTTTTTTAAAAGTGATTTCATACCATTTTTTTTGTAAAAATTTCTGGTTGCTGGAGAATTAAAATCATATTTTTTTAGAAAGGTCAAATTGAGAAAAAACATTACTTTCAACTTCTACCATTCTTTTGGTAAAGAAAGCATCAGTTTTAGCCTTTACCAACTTATCTTCAACATCTTTTGCCAATTTATCCAAATTTTCATACAGCTTCTCTAAACTAGAAAATTCATTTAGTAGTTTAATTGCAGTTTTAGGTCCAATCCCTTTAACACCAGGTAAATTATCACTACTATCACCAGTTAAAGATTTAAAATCAACAACTTGGCAAGGATTAATTCTAAATTTAGCAAAAAAGTTTTGATCATCAACCAAGTCCATCCTAGAAACTCTTTTTTGTAAGAAACTTAGTAAGTCTAGATCAAAGTGTTTTTTTCAAAGGTATTTTTACTCTTTCTTTCCTTTTTTCAAAAGAGAAAATAAATAAGTAGGTAAAACTTATCAATGAATCTTTTCTAAAAAGGAAAATGACAACAATTAATTATTTTTTTTGACAACTTGGACAATAGAAAGTGCCACGACCATTAATTTTTTCTTTTGAAATTGAAAGATTACAAATAAAACAAGGTTTTTGTGCTCTGCCATAAACCTTTAATTCATTAAAATAGAGACCTTTTTTGTTGTCAACACTAAAAGTATGGATTGTGGTTCCTTTCAACTTGATTGCTTCTTTCATAATTTTTTGACAATTCTCAATAATTGTTTTTAATTCCTTTTTTGACAGTTCATTTACTTTTTTATAAGGTCATATTTTAGAAAGAAACAAGATTTCACAAGCATAAATATTGCCAATTCCAACAATTACTGTTTGCTCTAAAAGAGCAGATTTAACATTAATTTTCCTTTTTTGTCAATGTTTCAATAAGTATTCTTCATCCAATTGATCAGAAAAAGGCTCAACACCTAACTTTTTTAACCCTGAATTATTAAAATAATTCTGCTTTTTTTCAAGATGAAATGTGCCAAAGTGACGGGAATCCACATAATACAAGCAACTGCCTTCAGAAAGAAAGAATTTACAAAGGCAGTTAGCAGGTTCAGGATTAAGTTCTCCTGCTTTTGCAAAAAAAAATCTGCCTTCCATCCTTAAATGAACCACAAGAACATACTTTTGAAGAAAAAAGAGAATGTATTTTCCTCTTCTTTTAATGGTTAAAAACTTTTCATTCAGCAATTTTTCTCTAAAAATTGCTTTATTTTGGGGTTTTTTAATCAGTTTTTTTCAGTATACTTCTACTTCTTTAATTGATTTATTTTTTAATTTGGGAAGAAGAAATTGACAAAATGTTTCAACTTCAGGTAACTCTGGCATGCTTGTTTAACTCCCTCTCAGATAAAATATACATTAAAAATTGTATGATGGATTGAAATAAAGATGTTTTTTAACTGTTAATTTCATCTTAAAAACTGAGAAAAGAAGTAGTTTTTTTGTTTTAATATTCTTAGAAGAGAGATAAAATTTTTAGAGAAAGTGAGTATAAAATTCCTTTTTAGTTTGGATTGAATGTTTAGAAGTGAATAAAATGAGAGGTTTTTTACTTGTTGCAAAAAGTTGATTTTTATCAATTAAAAAGTTTAAGTTTATTTTTGTTGTTTTTTTGCTTTTAAATTTTTTATTTGCTGGTGTTTTTACAATTTTTTTGGAAACAAGAGGGCAAATTGCAGAACAAACAAAATTACAAAAAAATGAAATCAATGATAATGCAGTATCATTTAAAGGTAATTTTGATTTTTTCAATGAAGAGAAAAATCTTGCTAATGATTGAAGGTTTTACCAGTTGTTTTGTACTGATTATTTGGAAATAAATCAAAACAAGAGAAGATGAATTAAAAGGATTCCCATTCTAACATTTGGTGGAAAAGAAGGGTGTTTTGAAAAATTAGATTTTGATTTAGAATGGGATTATATTTTGGAGAAGCAAATTTCAGGCAGTTATAAGGTTTTTTTTACTGATTTAAAGTTTAAAAATCAAGATTATACTCAGATACTAAAATTAAATGAAGAAAGTCCTTTCTACAAAAAATCTCTTCATTTTCAACTACTTCAAAAACACAAACAAACCAATGATGAAGAGTATCTAAACTTAGCTAAAAAAATTGAGGAAACATTTTTTCCTAAAATTGTGAAGAATTTAGAAAAAGAATTGTTAAGAAGAGTCAGAGAGTTAAACTCAATTTATCTTTTTGAAAAAGATGAACAAATTAGTTTTACTGATTTAGTAAATGAATTGCAGTTAAAACTCAATTTTATTAATTCGGATGTTGAGACAAAATTACAACAAAAATTCAGCAAAAATTGAAGTATGCTTCTTTCAAAAAAGCAAAAAGAATGAATAAGAAACTTTCTTAAAGAAAGAGATAAGCAATCACAAGAAAACCAAAAACAAACTAAAACAATTATTCAAAATTGATTGGAAAACACAAAGGAGGGAAAAGAAAATGTTGAAGATGCAAACTATCAAAACTTTGAAACAGATTTAGATACAAAAATTAGCAATAAACTGCTGGCAGAAACTATTGCATTGAGAGAGTATCTAGAAACAGAGAGTAATCATTCAAAATGATGAAAATGAATTGAAGCAAACAAAGAAAACAGTGAATGGTTATGAAGACATTTTGCCACAATCCAAAGTGTAATTACACAAAAACAACCTTTAATTAAGTTTTTGAATGAAATTAGTAACTTTTTAATCAGATTAAAAGGCGAGGTTGAACCAAATAGTCAATTAAATGATGATCAAAAAAATGAGTTAAAAAAAGTTATTGAAGAAGGCAAAGCAAAAAAAACAACAGTTTTACAAACTAATCAAACAGCAAAGATAACAGAAGCGCTTAAATGAGTTGAAAAAAACAAACAAAACCTTTCTCATTACCTTTCAGTTCAAACTTTCTGAAAAAATCAGGAAAAGTGGAAAGAAATTAAAAACAGCATCTTTAATTCAACATTTTTTAACTCTCAAGTAGAAACATGAGATCCAGAAAGGATAACTAAAATCTATACCTCAATTGAAAAAGAAATTAAAAAACTAAACTTATTGAAAGCACAAATGCTCAGCCAATTTTATCATTTCATCAAAAACTATAATTGAAAACTTTTTAGTTATGTTTATTTAGAAAGAAAACAAAAAATTGAACAAACTAAATGGATTAATAGTTTGCAAACTTTACAAATTGAAAAAGAAAATCAAATTGAAAAAAGAGATATGGCAGAACAAAAATTACTGAAAAAAATTCAAGAGAGTGCTTTATCAATTGAAAGTTCTCAAAAAAAAATTGCAAAATATCAAACAACCATAGAAGACTTCACTAAACTTTATAAATACATAAAAACAACAAACAATTTCTATGTCTGTAATTATGAAAATAAGAACTGCTATTTTCGTAAACAAAAAAGATGAATTGACAAGTTTTTTTATCCAAAGTTTTTTGATTTAAATCAAAAGAAAATTTCTGAATCTTTTGACTTAATAAATAGGTTTAGTAGTCTAGAAACACTTTTAAACTTTAAATTGGAAGAGAAAGATAACTTTTGAATTACCCAAAATTATCTGAAAGGATTATTAATTTTCTTATTTTTTACTGAGTTTCCAAATGAAATTAAGGAACAATATTCTGAGTTTTCAACTGAGGAGTTACTGGAAGAACTTTATAAAAAAAAGCAAGAGCAACTGCAAATAAAAGAAGAGGAAAAAGAAAATTTAGTTACCAACAACAAGAATGAAAAAGATCACAAATCTCTCATTGAAAAAATCCTACATTTGAACTATCTTCAAATAAAACAAGCAGGTTTTAGTCAAATTTATAATGTTTTGATTGAACTTTTGGAAACTGGCAAAAAGTATTTAAGTTTAAGAGTTAGTCAAATCATTCTGGACTTAATAGAATGATGAAAAAGCAAAGAAGAAGATAAAAACTTAATTACAGATTTTCTCAAGGAAACAGAAAATTTAAAACAAACAGGTTTTAATTTTGCTGCCAAAATTGATTTTCCTACCAAAAAAATAAATAGTGATTTCATCAAGTTAATTTTGCCAAATGAAAAGACAAAATTCAATCCAGAAGAAGGAGATAAAGTAATTTTTGAAAATACTATTCCATACCAATATGATCAACAAAATTGGTTCAATAATTTATTTTGAGATTGGCAAAAAAATTGAATGACAAATAATTTTCTTGGCCCAATAAAAAGAAAAGACTTTGATTTATTCTTTGCAGTAACTCTTAAGTTGAATGATTTAGAAGCAACAATGTTTAAAAAAACACTGCTCAGAGATCAACAAAATGATAAGAATTATCTGATTATTGAAGTTAATGACAAACTTTTTAATTTACACATAATGGAGGGAAGAAAACCTATTTTTGACAATGAAATAGTGATCTCTCCTCTCCTGGCACGGAATTGAAATTTGAAAGTAGGAGATAAGTTTAAAATATTGCAGTTAAGTAATTTAAAGGTTGTAGGAATAGGTATTCAGAAACATTTTATTTATCCTATTATTTCATTTAGTGCTGCTCCTCAAAAAAATGAAGGTGTCCTCTATGTTACCAAAAATACTAACCAAAATTATTTGTCTAATACAATTAAAAGACCTTCTAAAAGTAGATTTTTCAATGAAACTAAAAAAACAGTTTTAATTTTTAAAAACAAGAATCCAGACCAGCAGCAAAGAAATCTTCACAACTGAAAACAAATGGTTGGTTACAACAACAACAACTTTACTAAAAATTCTTTACAAACTCATGGACAAATGGATGAAATTAATGAGGATGTCATTTTGCCAGGAAAAAATTTTGTCCATCCTTTAGTCACAGAGTTCAATTTTGATCAAAACAAATCTCAATATCAACTAACACAAAAAATGATTTCTTTAAATGAACAAATCCTTGTTTATTCAGCATTATCAACAATGATTATTTGCCTTTTAATAGTTGCTTCTGTCACTTTCTATATGGCATGATCAAACGTTGATGGCAATAGAAGAGAGATTGGTATCTTAAAAAGTCTGGGTATGAGAACTAGTTTTTTTTTAATGGGTTCTACATCCTTGCTTGTTTTTTTAGTTTTAGCAGTTTTTTTTGGCTGAATTGCTGGAGTGATCTCTCAGGTTTTTATTTTTGATACCATTGAAGGTTTATTCAACTTTCAATTTGAAAAGTACAAATTTAACTTCATTCATTTAATTATTAACTTAGCAATTGTTTTAGGAACTGTTTTTTTGAGTTTTTTTACTCTCTTTATTTTTAAACTCTCTAAAATGAATGTTAGAGATTTCTTGTACAAAAAACAAGAAAATGTTGAAAAAAAACTGTCTTTTTTCAACTTACTAATTAACAAAACTAACTTAAGCAAGTTTCATTTAGTCAAAATAAACCACATCTTCTTTTCTCAAATATGAAAAAAAGTTGTGATTTTAATTTTTGCTTTTTTATTTTTAACTTTAACAATCACTGCAAATATTTTATTTTTAACAATCTCTGAACAGACCAAGGAGAAAAACTATGCGGCAATAAATCATAACTATGAAATTGTTTACTCTCAACCTATTGCTGACAACCCTTTAAGTCGAAAAAAAACATTTGTAAGCACTGGTTATGAACAAGCACTTGAAGAGAATGAAAACATCTTTAGTCCTTTGAAAAAAGCCACTCTAAAACTTTTTATAAAAGAAGAAAACCAAAATGATCCTGAAGTTTTAAAGGGGGATAAAATCTCTTCAATTCTTTGATTTATTCTACCTGTCCATTGAAAGACAACAAATTTAAATTTGTTGAAAGCAGAAGCTGAAGCAATTGGTGCTGGGGGTGAAAGAGATATTTGTAGATTGATTATTGGTTTCGTTCAAACTTTTAACAAACTAGAAAACAAAGATAAATGTTTGACTAACCCTACAATTAATTTTCTTCCCTTTAAAACCAAAGACTTTAATAAAGCAGCCAGTCAAATACCATTAAGTGTAGGTCAAGTTCAATTTAATCCTCAAAAAGATGAATTATTTACTTTGACAGAAGGAAAAATTGCTCAAAACAACTGAATTCGCCTTTATGGTTTAAATGAAAACACTGAAGCATTTAATTTTTCTGCTAAAACTAAGGAAAAAGTTTTTGAAAAAGGAAGGAATGAAGATTCAAGCGCAACTATTCCAGTGGTTGTAAACAACAGTTTTTTAAAAAATTATAATTTCAAAGTTGGTGATAAATTTAAAATGGAGATTATCAAAAAAAGAATGCGTTTTGAAGCATTTCAGTATGAACCACACATTTGATTTTATGAAGATAAGTACAATCATCTTTCCAATGATCCAGACAAAAAGATCTATATGTTTGATGAGTTAGATGATGATGTTAGATTTTTTGATGGCAAGGAACTAGCAAAAAACACCAACTTTAAATTTGAAAATAATAAAATTATTTACAAAAGGAAAGAAGTTCAATTAGTCTATCAAAACAAAAAAGGTGAATGAAAACCAATTTTAGACATCAATAATGTAAAAATTAAGAAAGCAACTGTTGACAATTGAGATGAAGCAATTTCTCCATTTTCACCAACTCCTTATGAAAAACAAGAAATTGTAAGAAAAAAAATTAGTTGATTTGCTCGCCAAATTCTTGATAATAAGATTGAATTGATGGATGTATTTACACAACCAGTAGAATTAGAAATTGTTGATAGTTTTAAAGAAATTGACCAACCAAAAGTTTTTATGAACCAGGGTAATTTAAACCAGTTAATGGGTTTTTCTACCAAAAAAGATAAGTTTGGTCAATACAAATGATTTAATGGTCGCTTTAGTAAACATGAAAAAATTTACAATGCCTTCTACAACATTCCTTTAATAACTAAATATGGATATGGTGGTGTAGATGCAATTGATGTTTCTACAGACAAAAACATTTTAGATATCAAGCAAGTATCCTCGCCTTTTTTAGAAAAAAAAGGAATTAGTCAAATAACAAACTATCTCATAAGGATGATAATGGTCTTTTTAGTGATTGAAATTTTAATTATCTTTTTCTTTTTTATTTTTTTGTTGATGAATATTATTAAATCTATTCAAGAGATTGGTCTAAAACTTAAACTTTTTGGTTTTTCTAAAGGAGTAGTTGTTGGTCAACTTGCCCAAATTATTTTTATTCCTTTCCTGATAGGTTTTTCTTTAGGTATCTTTGCTGTTAATGTTTTTTTTAAATTATTTTTAAACTATCTTTCTCAAATGACTGGAACCATATTTTTTTATTTTGATCAGAGTCCTCTTTGACCAGGAATAGTTTTTGCCCTACTCTTAATAGTTTTACTCCTTTTATTATGACAAAGTTATCAAGTAACTAAAAAAACTGACTTTAAAAAATTAATTAATGAAAATTAAAGAAGAAACTTTTGCTGTTGATAATTTTTTAAAAGTGATTTCATACCATTTTTTTTGTAAAAATTTCTGGCTGCTGGAGAATTAAAATCATATTTTTTTTTAGAAAGGTCAAATTGAGAAAAAACATTACTTTCAACTTCTACCATTCTTTTTGTAAAGAAAGCATCAGTTTTAGCCTTTACCAACTTATCTTTAACATCTTTTGCCAATTTATCCAAATTTTCATACAGCTTCTCTAAACTCGAAAATTCATTTAGTAGTTTAATTGCAGTTTTAGGTCCAATCCCTTTAACACCAGGTAAATTATCACTACTATCACCAGTTAAAGATTTAAAATCAACAACTTGTCAAGGATTAATTCTAAATTTAGCAAAAAAGTTTTGATCATCAACCAAGTCCATCCTAGAAACTCCTCTTTTAGGTAAAAAAATTCTGACATTGTTTTTTATTAACTGCAAGAGATCATAATCACTAGACAAAATATCAACAGCAAAATGCTTTTTTAAAGCCAATTGACAAAGACTAGCAATTAAATCATCAGCTTCATAAAGATTGTTTTTGATAAAATCAACTCCTAAAATAGTTAAAAACTCTTCAAATAATGGGATTTGGGCAATTAAATCATCAGGTGTTTTTTTTCGGTTAATTTTATAATTTTTAAACTTTTGATGGCGAATTGTATCTTTTCCTAAATCAAATGCTACAAAAATACAAACATACTTATTTTGATCACTCAAAAACTTTTTCAACATTTTAACAGCAGTATAAACTGCCTTAGCAGGATTATGAGTGCAATAATTCGGAATTGCTTGGGATGCATAGTAAGAACGATAAAAAAAAGAATTCCCATCAATAAGAAGTATTTTATTCATGCTTAATTTTGTCTTTTTTAATTATTTTTTAGCAAAAAATTAATTACTAAATTGAGAATCTAAAAAATTACTAAATTGATTCTCATAATGATTAGGAGCGCAATAGACAACTTGGTAAAAATCCTCTCCTTTATCTATACTTTTGGTTAAAGCAAACATATGTTTTTTAACTTCTAAACTTGCATCTTCCACCAAAAAAACCAAAAATTTTCTATCTCCTTTTCTCTGAATAAAAAAATCTTGAACTACAAAAATAGAACTTCATTTCTGATCAATGGCAAAAACATCAATATTTTTGCCATCCAAAATATCTTGGATTGTTTTTTGGTTTTTTTGGTAAAAGTTTTTAATTTTTTCTACTACAACATTTTTTAAAAAGGGGTTGTTTTCTTTTAGAATGTTGTTAATAAGTCTAATGCCTGGATTTGGTTTACTTTCTTCTTCTAAATCAAAGTTAGTGATTTCTTCTAAACTTTGATAAAGATTGTTTTTGAATGCAATTAAACTTTCAAGAAATTTTTGCAAATTAAAAGAATCTTTGAAAGAATTATCAAACAGTTCAGTCAATTTTTCTTCTAAAATTTTCTTGACCTTAACAACTCCAAAAGAATATTCCTCAAGCGCTTTAATAAATCCAAAAATGTCAAATTCTATTAAATCACCTTCTTGACCGTTATCTTTTTCAGATTCAGGAGTTTTACAAAAACCACCAAACTCATTATCAAAATCTCTTATTCCTCATAGAGAATCTACAAGTTGTTTAGCATCATCTTTACATTTTTTAGTTGTAAGTTGTCAGTATGATTTGCTTTCCTCAAATTCACTTTCTGTTAAAATTTCAAGTAAATTCACAAAACTGTTAATACTGTATTCTTTATATTCTCTTCTGCCTTCTCTAACAATTTCAACTTCAACTTTTAATTTCAACAAGTTTTCTAATAAAAATGAACTTATTAAATTTGTTGCAATTTTTTCATTTTTCGACATCTTTTGATCTGTTTGATTTGTTATTCATTTTAAAAATTCTTGATTTAATTGCTGGATAGGTTTATTCAAGTCTGCTTCTGATAATTGAAGTAAAAACATTAGTTTAACAAGTTTGGCTGCTCCTTCCAATACAGAATAATAATCAATTTCACCTTCAAAAACAATTTCCATTTTCAATGGAATTGTTTTTAAATTAAAATCAATTGTAATTGCATTGACAGTGTATAATGTACCAGGATCTTCTTCTAATTTTTGTTCAATTTGGAAAGGTTCACTGTATTTTGCACCCTCAGGAGAAATTTTTAAGGAAAAATTGGGCACAATCTCTCCTTCTTTGTTCTTTTGCAAAATTTCTAGATCTAGAAGTATTTCTGCTAAAATTTGTTTTCCATTTTCTTCATATTTTTTACCTTCAACAACATCATCCCTTAATGATTGATCAATCTGGACTAAATTCACTAGTTCATTACTCTCCTTCTTTATTCGGAAATCATTTAAGGTATTAAAAAAAATTGGTAAAAATGCAGCAAGATTATAATCAGGTTCAGTTTTTAAAATGAAGTGAAAAAGAAAACTTGCAAGTTCTTCATTGGCGCCTTTACCTTCAACTTTGTTGCTTAAACTTGTTCAAGTCTCAGGTAACAAACTAAATAAATCTTGGTATCTAACTTTTCTGTCATCTTTTGTACCAGGACTTATTTGATTATTTTGAAAATAATTTAGTATCTGGAGCAAAGACTGATTAAAGGAAGTGTTTAAATACACTCCTTTTTCTTTTGAAGCAAAATAACTGTTTCTTTGTTCAGTGAAAGATAAAGAGCTCTTTAATTTCAGATTATTACCTTCTAAAAGTGTTTCAATTTTAAACAAGAACAAAGCAAGAACAATACTTGCAACACCTAAAATTAAACTAAAAATTTTAACTATTTTACCAAATTGTAACTTTTTCATCCCTATTCATTATAACTAACTATCAACAATGCTTTTTTGAAGGCTGACCAGTTGAATGCTTACATTTTCATTTTCTTTAGTAATTTGTCAAACAAGATGGTATTTAATTTCTTTTGCTTGCAAAGGAACAGCAGTGTAGGTAATTCTAAAGGGTAAACTGTTTTTCTGTTCAAGAAACCCATTGAAATTAAAAAAATTAATCTCCTGATAATCTCAAAAATTAGGATTAAGGTATGAATAGAAGTTGTGACTTAGGTACTTATCCATTTCACTAACTAAAAAAACAATAAAACCATCCTTACCAAATATTTTTTTTTCCAGAAAAAGAATAAAGTTGGTTCTTTGAGTTTTTTTTTCTTTATTTCCAAAAGACTGAAGCAGATTATCTAAAAAACTACCAGCAGCAAATGATGCTTCTGTTTCTCCTTTGGAAGAGTTGTTTCGAAAACCAAGATTAGAAGCTAATTTTTTAAAAATTTGCTCTTTTTCTCTGAAATCTATCTCTGACAAATTTTGTTTTCAATCTATTTCTATATCTGAAAAATTTTCTCAAAAATGACCATAAATCCACAATGTTTCAACAAAAAAATCAAAAATTTCTTCTTTTTTACCAAAATCAGCAAAAAGAACTGCTGCTTTAGCAGTCTCATTTTCAGGTCAAACAAACTTTAAAACAGCCAGAATAAAAACATTTAAATCCAAAAAAGGCAGATCTTTTAGAAGCTCTTTTCATAAAAAAATTAATCATTTATAGGTTGCATCTAAAAAAGAACTGATTCAAACAAGTAGTTCAAAATCATCATTTTGTTTGTTTGCTAGAAATTTTGTTACTAATTCTTCAATTTTTTTTCTCAAGTTTTTTTCTTCTTTTTCTTTGTCTAAATCAAAAGTTGTATAAACATCTAAACTAGTAAGCTCTCAATTAGGGGTTCAAAATCTTAAAAGTTTCAACTCTTCAAAACTTTCTTTAAACTGAACTTTAATCTTGCCTAGCAAAGACAAAAGACCATTTTGCAAAATTAAAAGTACTAAGTTATCTTCATCTTTTTGCAATAAACTTTTACCCAACCAAAAGACTATATTTCTTTTCAACAAATTGATAAAAATAATATTTCTTTCTTCAGGAAGATAAAGTTTTTCTTCTAATTTATTCTTAATTGTTGCAATTGTTTCTAACTCATTTTCAGAATTAAATGGAATTTCATCATCTGGAGAAAGAAATTCTAATTCTTCTGCTTGGAGAATTCAATTTTTTAGTTCTTTATCATCAAGAAAGTATTGCTCCATATTTTCAAAATCAATAATTGAATTCTTAAATTCATTAGTTAAGGTCTCCAAAATGTATCCAAATTGATTGGATTGAAAATCCAAATCTTTTAAAAAATCTACAAAACTTTCTAAAAAATTACCAAATTTTTGGGGAATTGCTTTTTTATTAAGAATCAAATGATCAAAAAAAAGTAAATTAACCAAATTGAAAAAAGAACCTATTTTTTCATTTTTAATAAGATCTTCAAAAAGTAAATCATTCCCTCAATTACTAGTAAGCAATAATTGACTTGGTTTTTCAAAGATTAATTCTTTAAAAAATTTTTGGGCAAAATCTTTAGTTACAATTTGAAAAAGTTCTTCTCTTACTCTTCTATCTAACCTCTTTTCTTTTTCTAAACTGTTCAGTTTATTTTGAACTTCATTTTGAAAAATTTGATTATTTTCAAATTGATAAATTATGTCAGAAACATTAGAAAAACCATTGAAATTATTCTCAAAAAATTTTTTAAATTCATCTTCCAAATCTAAATTCTGAACTAACAACAAAAAGTTTAATAAAGTGTTTTCTCTCTCTCCTTGTTCATTGGTATCTTGATATTTAGAAAATGAAGCAATTTTAAAAATCTTAGTAAGTTTTGCTAAAAAACCTGCATAACTAGGCTGTAAAATTCATTTTCTAAAGTCTGTTAAAGAATCAGCAAATTGATCAGACAATAGAAAATTTTTCTTTTGTTCTAGGAATTGAAAAAAGTTATTTATTGTCAAATAATCAAAGAAAAAATCTTCAAATCCAAAAGTCACAGATTCAGGGTTTGCACTAACTATTCTAAAAAAACTGCTACCAACTGTTTGCATATCAGAGTATAAATCAACCAGAGAAGAGTAATTTAGAACTTTTTGAGCATCAACAACTTTACTTAAACCATAACTATGATCATTAATAAATTTTTGACGTTTTTGCTCAATAAAATCCAAGTCTAAATTTCTGAAGTTGATTGGTAATAATTTTTTTAAACTGTCAATTATTTGAAAGTTGTATTCAAATTTTGTGGCAAACTTACTTTCAAAAAGATCTAAATCTAATTTAGTATCACTGAACAATGAATAAGCATTACCAAATTTTTTCAAAATTTCTAATATTTCTTCTTTTTGCTGATGGTTAACAGTTTGAACAACGCTGTTGTGTTTTTTTGCCTTTGTATCTACCAAACCAACAATTAAACTACTTGCAAGAATAGTAATAAAAAAAGCAACTAAATACTTTGTAAAAAACCAATTCCTCAGATTATTAAATAAATTAGAAAAAGACATAAGAGTATCTTAAACCTAAAAGGTATTTTATAACAACTGACAACACAAGATTACAAACTATTCTCATCCTCTTACTCTTTTTCACAGCCTTCAATCTGTCAAACTAGATGTTTTGCAATAGTTTGGAGTGTAGAATAAAGGGTAATTGCCCTGCCTCCATTTCAGGGCAGTTGTTGACTGTCTTGCAATAACTTAGAGTTAGGAGAGTATGATTAATTAGTCTTGTATCTTCTTTTTGTCTTGCTCAATTCATATTTTCTATAATTATGTTTCTGGATTTTACAATTAACTTTGAAAATAATAGTTTTAAAGCAATTGTTTCAAAAGCAAAAATCAAATCCCTGTTAAATTTTGTTGAAAACTACTTTCAAATTAAATCCAATCATTACCTAATCATTAATTTAGTAGAAATAGAAACAATGACAAAGATTAACAATCAATATTATCCTTTCAAAAAGACAAGCAACATTTTAACTTTTCCTTTCAGAAAAAAAGAAGTACAAACTAGTTCAGAAAATCCCTGGGCAGAGATTTATGTTTGTCTTCCCGTTGTCTTGAAAGAAAAACCAGAGTTTAACTGAAAGAATGCTGAAAGAATTTTTGAATTATTGTTACATGCCTTTTTACATCTTTGGGGATATCATCATCAAAATTATCACCAAGAAAAACTACTAAAAAATTTAACTGGTGAAATCTTATCATCTTGAGTGTTATCTCAAACAAATCAAACCAATAATCAAACTTAACTGTTGTTTTTTCAGAAAAGCTGTCCCTTTTCAATTGTCTACTAAACTCATCTGTTAAAAACTTTAATTGAGATTTAATTGAGACTCAGCAAATTAATTGAACAGCTTACAGTCTCAAAAAATCAGATGATAAAATTACAATATGAAAGAAAAAACTTATATTTTTGAACTTTTTGCTGGAATTGGTTCTCAATTGCGTAGTTTTCAAAAAACATTAAAAAATGTTGAAAGTGTTGGAATGGCAGAATGATTTATTCCAGCAATTGTTAGTTATAACTTAATACACTATAAATCAAGATTCACTGAATTTGTCAGTGCACACACACACACACACACACACACACACACACACACACACACACACACACAGACACACACACACACACACACACACACACACACAGAGAGAGAGAGAGAGAGAGAACCTTGTCAAGAAACAGGTTGTTTCTTAAATGCAGAAACTATTTTTTGCTTTCTTAGAGAAAATGAAACAAAACTTTCTATTGACAGCAAAAATGCTCTGAAATCAGGTACAAAATACTGAAAAAAACTGTCAAAAACTAAATTAGTTCATCTCTATTACCATCTTTTTTTTGCTAAAAATCATTTAAAAAACTTTTTTGATGTCAAAGCAATTTCAGGAAAAGATCTTATTAAACTACAACAAATTGATTTTTTAACCTACTCTTTCCCCTGCCAAGATATCTCAATCCAAGGACAGCAAAAAGGTTTAAAAAAAGGCAAAAACTCTAGTTTAGTTTGGGAGGTTTCCAGAATTTTAGAGAGCATTAAAAAATGTTCACTTACTAAACTACCCCAAACATTAATTATGGAAAATGTAGCTGCTCTGGGTAGTCAAAAATATGCAAAAGACTTTCAGTTTTTTCAACAAAAATTAGCAAAATTAGGTTATCAATCTCAACATAGATTGTTAAAAGCTAGTGACTTCAATAGTTTCACCATCAGAAAAAGATTAATTATGATCAGTAGATTAAATAAACTACCAATTGTTTGACCTGTTTCCTCAATTAACAATAAAAAAATGACTACTTTTTTACAAAAAAAAGTGGACAAAAATTATTATCTTGAAAAATTTAGTAAACCTTTTCAAAAACTACAACCAACATTTAGAAAAACTAGAAATGGTTTAATCAGAACTATTCTTCCTCTTCCTAATTGTAAGTTTCAATCTGAAAAAATCATCTTTGATCCTCAAGGTTTAGCGCCAACTTTAACAGCAACTGGTGCTTTATCCAAAATTAAAATTAAAACCAACAACAACTTGATCAGAGTTTTAACTCCGTTGGAATGTTTTCTTTTAATGGGTTTTGAACAAACAGATTTTTTAGTTGTTTCTAAATCTGAAATAGTAGAAAAAAAATGATGAATTTTTTTGGTTGGCAATTCAATTCCTGTTCCTCTCTTAATAGCAGTATTTAGTGGGTTTAGAACAAATGGAAAATAAAATAAATGTGGTCAAAATCTTTTTTGGAAGCAAAAAAGCATTGCAACTTTCAGAAACAAATAAAAGAAATGTTAAAGGGATTGCTTATTTTATCTTTGACTACAATTGAAAAAAATGTCTACGACAAATTCCTTTTTTAACTAGTGGGGAATATCGACCAAATGATCCTGATATGATGAAGGGCAAAAATGGAAAAGGAACTAGATGTTGGATGAATATTGGTGAAGAAAGAAAAAAATTGTTTCCTATTTCTTTAAAAAACAATGAAACCAAAACTTTAACAAAGAAGCAGATATCTCAAATCAATGCTAAAGCACTTAGAGAATGAAATACTATTTTAACTCTAGATAAATGGTTATCTGGTTCCAATCCTAGCGGAGCTGAACATAATTTTACAAGCACTCCTTACCTTATCAATGAGAAAAAAAACTATGGATTTGTTTTTATCAACTGCTTTAAAAAGTTTAAAAGCAAAAAAGAAAAGGTAACAGTTAGTGATTGAGAATTTTTGAAAACTAATGCTATTTCCCTTGCTGCTTTTTTAGACAAAAATAATCAGTTTAAACAAGAATTTCTCTTCTATAATGATGCTTTTCTGGAAGAAAAAGAAAGAAGAAAAGAAAAAGATACTTTAGAAAGAATTTTCAGTAAAAAAGAAGCAATGAAACAAATCATTAATGACTATCAAAAAAAAAGCAAGCAATTAATTTTGATGTCTAAAAATAAGAAAAGTTTAGAAGATAGTAAAAGTTTAGAAACAAAACTAAGAAGAAATTTCGCCATCTCCTTAAAGACAGAGGCAAAATTAAAAAAAATTAATAATTCATATCTAGAAAATGACAGCATTTATGATTCAAGTAATATTGAAGCAGCACATATTGTTTCAGTTAAAAAAGCAAAAGAAAACAATAAATTAGAATGAATTTTTGATCATCAAAATGGTTTATTAATCTCTGCCAATCTCCATCAAAGTTATGATCATAAGCGCTGTCATTTCAATAGTGAATACAAAATTGTTTCTTCTAAGGATGAAAAACAAACTTTTCAACTAAAGCAAGGTTTGTTAAACACCGAAAGAGAAAAGTATATTCAGATGGTAATGAAAAACATCAGTGAAAAAAAATAAATACTAACCTCAAAAGGGTTGTTAAATCTATCTTTTATTTTGTCATCAGTAAAATTATTGCTAGTTTTAAGAACTAGAAAATCTACTTGTTTTACTAAAAAATCAATAAATTAACTGCTTTTTTTGAAAACATTCAACAAGTAAAAAAATAATATTTTCTCATTTAACATCTAATTTGGTATATCATGTTTGAAAGGGTTAAAGAAATGGAAGCAATAATTTTAGTTATTCTAATATTTCTGGTAATTTTAGTTTTTTGCTTAGTTGGTTTTTTTATTTTTTATTACAGAATGATTTCAAATTCATTGCTAAATAAACTGAATGAAAAATTAGAACAAAACAACCAAAAATTAGAGGATCAAATACTAGTAAAAATTAGTAAAACTCTTGATGAGAACTTGAGTAAACAATCCTATCAAAACAGACCAACGGGAATGAAAAACAATACCTTTGGTTCCAACACAAGAAGAAATAGTTTCAATACAAGAAGAAATAGTTTCAATACAAGAAGAAATAGTTTCAATACAAGAAGAAATAGTTTCAATACAAGAAGAAGCTCTAAATTTGAAGACAAAAAACGATCAAAACCAACAACTAAACAGTCAACAGATAAATAACATTGTTTTTGGTTTGAACTGTTAAGTTAAGGTTGAATGAATTCATCTGTTTATTGGTTGAACCCTATTTATGATAGTTACTTAGAATCAATTGTTTTAAACTCTGGGGTGTTAAAAACAACTGCTAATAAAAGTTATAAGCAAAATTGTTGTTTAGACAAATCATCCAACAAATTTAAAACCAACCTTGAATTTTTGCTTTTTCATCCATTTAGTATAAAATTTTTTACTTGTAAAAGCATTTTCTTAAAAGAGTGAACAGTTTAAAAAAGAAGAAAAGTTTTTGATCAGGTTTTACAATGCCTCATGTCTTTACATTGCTTTTCTTCATCTTAGTTGCTTTAGGGGTTTTAAGTTTAATTCTAAACTGAGCAGATGTTAAATACACCTTTAATGGTCAGGAAAAAACAATCTTAGGAGCTGGTATTTTAGATTGATTTTCTGTTTTACCAGCAGGTTTTATAGATTCTATTTTTGTTATCCTTTTTCTATTTGTTTTGGGTGGTCTTGTTAATTTAGTAATTAAGACTCAAGCCTTAGAAGCATTAATTGGTAAAATAGCAGGTCATTTTCAGACTAAATATCAAGAAATACCAATAACAATTTATCAACAAAGTTGATTAAAGTATTATTTTCAAGTTCTGAAAGAATGATTTGCTCAAACATGAATCATCATTCCCTTGATGCTATTTTTTAGTTTTGCTGGAACTACCTATGGTTTAGCAGAAGAATCCTTAGCATTTTATGCCATTATCATTCCTTTAACTTTGGCAACAGGTTTTGATGTTTGAACTGGTTTTTTGATTGTTTTTGTCGGTGCTGGTTCAGGAGTAATGGGTTCAACAATTAATCCTTTCTCCACCTTGGCAGCAGTTGGAGCAGCGAAAGATAATGGTGTTGAAATTAGTGTTAGTGATGGTGCTGCTTGAAGATGATTGGGTTGAATTGTTTTTACATTAACTTCAATCATCTTTGTAATGGTTTATGCAGCAAAAGTAAAAAAAAATAGAGAGAAATCTGCCTTAAAAGATCTTTTTGAAGTTCATGAAAGAACTTTTGCAGTTGCTGCAATTGGCAATAATGCTCCAGTTTTAACAAAAAAAAGACTGGTAACAGCAATTATTTTTCTTTCTTTGTTTGTCTTTATGGTTTTTGCTATGTTAAATTATGATTCAATGAATAGTCTGAAAGATACTCAACCAATGAATAAGTTTGAAACAAAAAGTTTTGGTAATAAGGATGCTACATCATGATTTCATAACTCAAAAGTGACTGATAATTTAAACAAAAGTAAATATTTAGGTGATGGTTCTGAATACAGTTGAATCTTTGGTAATTGGTATCTTGGAGCATTAATTGCTTATTTTCTCATTGCTTCAATAGTAATTGCTCTGATTAATTGAAAGGGAGAGAGAAACTATATTGAGGAAATGATGAATGGAGCTAAAGCAATGATGGGAGTTGCCTTTGCTGTTGGAATTGCTCGGGCAATTTCAGTTTTGTTAGATGTTACCAATATGAAAGATTATTTTGTAAAAGAGCTGCAGGAAATAATTGTTAATTCAAAAGGCAACAAAAAGATCACTATCCCTCTCCTGAGTTACATTTTATTCATTCCATTAACTTTTTTTATTCCTTCTACTTCTGGTTTAGCAAGCGTTGCTTTTCCTGTCTTGGGACCGGCAGTGAATAATGTTTCTCCAAATTTGTTGTCTGGTACAATTACTGCTTACAGTTGAGCAGCTGGTTTTGCCAATATGTTTGTACCTACTTATGGGGTAGTAATCGGGGCTTTAACTTTAACTAAAATTCCTTTTAACAAGTTTTTGAAAGCAATTTGAAAATACCTAGTCTTAATGTTTTTGCTGGGGTTTGTCCTAATTATTTTGGGTGGTTTAACTCAGGAAGGAATTTTCTAACTAAAAAATGTTGTTTTTTAAGGTCCAACTCAAGAGGAGTGCCTGTCAATGTTTTTTTACTGAAATTGGAATGAATAAGTTAAGTTATCTACAGTCAAAACTTCATTATTAACCAATATTTACTTCTGAATTTCCTAATAATTCTAAGGTAGTTGGGTTAATTTTGGTTATTACTCTTTGTGTTGTGTCTTTTTATATTGCTGCTTCAGGATTAGGAATTTATCTGATCAGAAAAGAGATTGTTCAAGATTCTATTCCGTTTCTCATTGTTGAAGTTGTTTTAAATGGTTTTTGAATTGGCATAATTGCCTATCTTTTCTACAAAGACAACAGTGCTGTTTTAAAAGAAAAAGAAAAATTACTTTAGGAAAGAAAATTCAGAGAGTTTCAGCAAAGACAATAATAAAAAAACTCCTTAACCTTGCATTGCAATTAGAGAGTTTTTTTTGCTTGTCTCTTAATTTTTAAAAGAAAGTAGAACAGATTTGTTCCAGAAAGTAACTTTTTTTACCTGATTTCTCAGAAACTGCTATCTCTAAACAAAAAACATCACCAACAACAAAGTTAGAGAAGGAATCTTTCTGTTCCAAAAAAATTAATTTTTCTAGAAAGTTTGTTTGATCAGAAACTCTTAAAAAAGTAATGTTTCTACCACTTTTTCTACTTTGAACAGATTCTATTTTTTCAATTAAAACAACAACATTAAACTTGCCAAAATGCTTTTTTTGTACTTCTTTCAGTTTAATTGGTTGGTTTTTATCACAAGAAAATTTTTCTAAAAAATGAGAACTAATGGGAAAGCCATAAACTTTAATTTCATTTCTGAAAATTCAACTAATTTGTTCTTTTTTAAAAATTAATTCAGGTTTTTTTTCCAACAAACTTCAATCTGGTACCAAAGAATTATCTTTTTTAACCAAAACTAATTTAGCAGTTAATAATAATTTTTCCAAATTAAAATCCAGTGTAGCAGAATTATAACCAAACTGATTAAAAGCACCAGAAAGGATTATTTTTTGAATAACTTGTTTACTAAAACCAATTTTGACCATTCGAGTAACACAATCAAAAACATCAATAAATTGACCATTTTTTTCATACTCTTCAACCAATGACTTCACTCTGTTTAAACCAATTCCTTTGATTAAAATTAATGGACAGTATAAGTTTAAATTTTTATCATCAATTTGATAAAGATTTGTTGGTGGTTGTAACCTGGGATAACAAATATGTTTTCTGCTCTCTCTCAAAAGAAAAAAATAAGCAACTGTTTTTTTTTGATCACCAACAACATCATTGAGCAAAGCAACCATAAACTGAACAAAATAATTAGTTTTTAAATAACTCATTCAATAGACCAAAAAACTGTAAGAAATAGCATGGGAACGGTTAAAACTATAGTTAGCAAATTGAAATATTAAACTTCAAACTTCTTTAATCAAGGAAAGAGAATAATTTTTTTGTTTTGCCTTATGAAAAAAAGTTGCCTGAAGTGATTGCAAAAGATAATTATTTTTTTTACCCAGTGCTTCCCTTAATGTTTCTGCTTCAGCAAAGGATAAATCTGAAAATAAAGTAATTATTCTAATTATTTGCTCTTGATAAATAGGTACTCCATAAGTGGAAACTAAAACAGGTTTAAGAAGAGGAACCAAATAATTAATTTTGTCACTATTACTTTTTTGTTGTAAGAAAAGTTCTTTGTTGTTAATTGGTCCAGGACGATAAAGTGAAATAGTTATAGCAATATCATCAATATTTTTAGGTTGAACTTGTTGCAAAAGTTGAGTTATGCCTTGTGATTCCAGTTGAAAAATACCAGTTGTGTTACCAGAGTTAAGTTTAGCAAAAGTTTTTTCATCTTCTAAATTAATTTCACTTAAAAACTTATTTTTATTCTCTTTACAACCAATTGCTTCTAAAACATTAGCAACAACAGTCAAATTTTTAAGACCCAATAGATCCATTTTTACTAAACCTAATGAACTTAAATCATGCATCTCTGCTTGCAAAACATTTCTTTTCATACCATCTTTTCAAACACCAACAGTCTCTAAAATAGGTCTGTTTGTAATTACCAAACCAGCAGCATGAATGCTGCATTGTCTTGGTAAACCCACAATTTTTTGACTAAAATAAAAAAGATCAGGATATTTTTTTTGATAAAACTGTAATGAAAGCTTACTTTCTATTAATTTTAAAAAATCTTGAATAGGTTTAGAAGGGATTTCTTTACTGATTTTATTTATTTCTGATAGAGGAATATCTAAAACTCTGCCAACATCTCTGATTGCCATTTTAATTGCTATTTTTTGAAAAGTAGCAACTTGAGAAACAAAATCTGTTCCATATTTATAAAACAAATAATCCAACACTTCCTTCCTTTTTTGATCTTCAACATCAATGTCAATATCAGGAACTTTATTTCTTTCAGGATTAAGAAAACGTTCAAAAATAAGTTGATAAACAATTGGGTCCACCTTAGTTATTCCCAACAAATAAGAGATTAAACTACCTGAAGCGCTCCCTCGTCCCGGACCAATTAAAATATCTTTAGAAACTGCAAATCGAACATAATCAGCAACAATCAAAAAGTAACTAACAAGTTTTTTTTCTTTAATAATGTTTAGTTCATAATTCAACCTTTTTTGATATTCATTAACCTCAAAAAGCTTTAAAACCTTCAATTTTTTTTGACAAAGAAATTTTAAATAAGCTAAATCATCAGTAAAAGTTTTAGGAAAACTAATTTTTTTTAAATTCAGATCAAATTGATTAGGAATATCTAATTGAATCTTATCTAAAATCTGGAAAATATTTGTCAATAATGGTGAATTCTTATCTAATTTATCCTCTAAAAAAGAGAATGATCAAAAATAATTTTTACTGTCTTGATTAAAAAAACATTTATCTTGGGATTTAATAGCTTGTAAAACTTGATAAATTGCTAAATCTTTAGAATCTAAAAATCTGACTTGAGGAAAAGCAACCATCCTCTTTAAAAAAGAGGTGTTTGTTCCCAAATTGAATTCTAAATTTATTAATCCTAAAAAAACATCTTCATTACCCACTTTTGTTGTTAAATAATCCAAAAGATGAAAAACACCTTTTGGATTATCTTTTCCAAAGAAAGTAATAATAATTACAAAGTCCTTAACTAGGTAGGGGTGCTTTTCTAAGAAAAACTGAGCAGAATCACTACTCATAACCAAAGAAGAAATTTTTACCATTCTTTGATAAGCTGAAAAATTTTTAGGTAAAAATGTAACTTCATATTCAGTTTGTAAATAAACAAGTTTATTTAGAGTTAAACCAATAACTGGTTCAATACCTTTTTTTTTTGCTAACTGGTAAAACTTTAAAAGTTCAAAAAGGGAATTAACATTTAAAAAAACTGCTTTTTTAATACCTTTTTTTAGCAAAAAACTAACATAATCTTCAGTTAAAATGTTGGAATTTAGGAAATCATATGCTGAATAAACCCCTAAGTGTCATGTTTTTTTCATTAAATTAGTTACTTGATTTCAAAATTTTTAACAAAAGTTCAACAGCATCTTTGTAATTTTGCTTTAAAAACAAAACTTCACAATTAAGAATTTTATTGTACAAAAATTCATTAACAAACCTTTTTTTATTAACTTTAACAAATAAAATTTCAGCAATGTGTTTTAAAAAGAAAGTGTTTTCTAATTTGTTTTTAAAGTTTAACACCTGATTTTGAAAATCATTGAAAACAAGATTGTAATTAGTTTTCTTGTGGAAATGATTAGAATTAACTCCTTTTTGAATGAGGTAAGAAAAATCATCAAATAGTTTATTTAACTCTCAATAATAGTTGGTTTTCAAGAAAAAATTCTCCTTCTTATCAAGAATTGTTTTAAAATTTAACAATGTTAAAAAAATAATCTGACTTTTCTCTTCTTTTTTAGCAGAAAAAAGATCTATCTGATGATAGATTTCACTTAGTTTCAAAAAATTTAGGAGAATTTTTTGAACTTGTTTAATAACTGGTTGAAAAAAACTGATTTTGTTGTTGTTGTAATGGGTTATAAGTAAATCATCAACACTTTTTTGTGTTTCAGTCAACAAATCATTAAAATTTTGAAACTTGACAACTTTCAATTGATGAAAAAAAAAGACCTTTTCCAGACTTTGAGAAAAAAACCTTTTGTCTCCAAAACTAGTAAATTTCTTCTTAATCTTTTCAAAATGAACAATAACAAACTGAAAAATACTTTGAAAGGTAGTTTTCATTACTTCATACTCTTTCAACTGAAAAATCCTATTTTCTAAATCCAAAATTAAGTTTTGAAGGGGGTAATACACTTTTTCTACATTGAATTCAACTAAATTTATCTTTATCTTAATCTTTGTTTCATCACACTTATTTAGAAAAAAATCCACACTATTCTTTTTTTCAACTTTGAACTGAAGGTTTGTTGCTAAAGAGATAACTTCTTTGACTCTTTTTGGTAAAACTACCAAGTAAAGATTCAAAAGTTTGTATCAATCAAAGTATTTTTCAGTGAAAAGAATAAGTTTTTCTCCTAAGTTCTTAAAGTAGGAGAAGGTAATCTGAATATTTTGATGGTAGATGGTTTTTCTAAGATGAGAAATTGTACTCTCCAAAAACATTATGTTTTTGTCAACTTCCTTAAAGTCAAAGGCAAAGATAATCTTGATCTTATCCAGATCTTCATTTATTTTTGCTAAAATTAGGTTGAAAACATTAATTTGCTCTAAACAAAGGTTTTCCCAAGCTGAAAACAGCATTAATTTTCCTGAAAAATGGTTAACTTTTTTTTTAAACTGGTCAAACTTTCTAAAAAAATTAAACTGGAATTCTGATTCAACTAAAAAATCATTTCAACTTTTATCAGTTTCTAAACCTTGAAAAAAACTGGACAGAAAATCAACTGCCTCTTTATGAAACAACTCCTGATATTCCTTGCAAAAAAACAAAAAAACTGGTAAATTTTTTTTGTTTTTTGTTGCTAAATTATGTGCAACTAAAAGTTTGCTTAAAAAAAAAGGTGTTACAAAAAGTTTAAGTTCATCACTTAACTTTTCCAATTTTTGGATCTTATTGATTTCAAAGAGTAACTTAATTCAGCAAAACACTCCAACTGCAAGGGAGATAAAAAATAAAATTAGAGTTATCTTGATCAGCATCACTCATTGAAATTATATTATTATTTATCTGCTTTTGGGTAGGGACAATATTAAGATCGGGATGAAAGGTTTTGGACCAAAAGGAATTTAGAAATTGCTGTTTATTCACTTTTAACTAAAAGTATGAGGGTAAGAAAAATGAAAGGTATAATGTTATTTGTTTTTTCAGTAAACTTTAGAAGAAATGTCAAGGTATTTAGGGCCAATTCATAAGAAATCCAAGAATTTGGTTTTTTCTATTTTGGAAAACAACAAGGAGTTTAAAAAAAAGAAGAAAGGTTTAGGAAAGCAGAAATGAAAGCGAAAGACTGAGTTTGGTTTGCAGTTACAAGAAAAACAAAAACTAAAATTTCTTTATCAAATCAGTGAAAAACAACTACACAATACATTCAAAAAGGTTCTAAAAAAAGTTGGTAATCAGAATGAAAACCTTATTGTTCATCTAGAAAAAAGACTTGATAATATGGTTTTTCGCCTTGGTTATGCATTGACTAGAAGAGAGTCACGACAGATGGTAAATCATGGTCACATTCTAGTAAACCACAAAAAGGTAGATATTCCCTCATACCTAGTCAAAGTTGGTGACACAATTATGGTGAAGAAAGAAAAAGTAAAGAAGTCTTCTAGGTTAAAGAGCAACCTTGAAAGTAGAATCAATTGAAGTTTCTTAAAGTTTGATCCAATGAACTTTGCTGGTAAAGTTTTAAAAGAACCTGATGTTGAGGAATTAAGTTTAAAAATTAACACTGCCTTAATTGTTGAATACTACAATCGCTTTGCATAATGATAAGAAGAATTCAAATTGTTTTTTTCTTCCTCTTTGTTGTAAGTTTTCCTTTGCTTTGTATACAAAGTTTTAGAGAAGATTCCTTCTCTAAAAAGTTATTAACAAATGAAGAAAAAACAGTAAATGATTTCTGAGATTCAATTAAAAATGAACTGCAAAAAACAGAATATGGTTACTTGAGTAAAATTTCAGTTGAAATTGATGGAACAAACTATAAATTAGAACCATTGTTAATCTCTGCTGACAATCTGATAGCAAGTCAAGAATTTTTTTGACCTCTGAATGAGTCTATTTTAAAGACAAAAACAGACGAAACTAAGTTAATAATTGGGGAGTTAATTAAAAAAGGAGTTGATTCAAATAAATTCTTAACAGAAATAGCAAAACTCAAAGTAGATATTGATCAAAAGGTAAATAATTTTTGAAAAAGAGAGATTAGAGATGAATTGTATTTATCAAAATATGCTTACTTAAGTAAAACTCCAATTAAAATTAAAGATCAAAATTATGACTTAGGTATCTTAATTAAAGCTGCTAATGAAAGAGATGAACAGAAAGCAATTATCACTGAAGGATCAAAGTTAAAAACATGGACTTCTAATCTAAATACAAATTTAAATTTTGGTCCTATTGGTAAGAAAATAGTGCATGCTAAGACAGAACTTGTGCGTTTGGTTAATGCCAAGGTGTCACCTGAGCAGTTTGTGAATACCTTAAAAGAATTAAAACAAAAAAGCGAGGAGGAATTAAACACTCTTTGAGAAGGAATTAAAGATGAACTAAAAAAGTTTAGGTCAGGTTACATTCATTTGCTTAAAAAAATGAAAATTAAAAATAGAATTTTTTATGATTTATGACCTATTTTTACTACTGCTTTTGATGAAAATAAACATAAACAAAAAGTTTCAGAATTTGACTTAGAAACCAAGGCAGCATTACAAAATTTAGTTAATGAAGGGATTGATTCCCAAACTTTTATTGATGCATTGACAAAAGAACAAAAGGATGGAATTAACAAAATAAACAACAATAAAAACCAGGAAGATAAAACATCCTTAGTTGTTGGTTTAGCAACTGGTGGCAGTGTTTTAGTTGCTGCTGGTGTTGGTGGTTTTCTCTACTGATTTTTTAAAGTTAGAAAAACATCCTAGATGACAAAGATGCAAAATAAAATTGTTTTTATCTGGTAGAAATTAACTCTGTTATAAGAAAACAACAGGAAGTAATTAAATCATCATAAAACTAAATTTCACTTCTGTCTGATAAAAAATTACTAAAAAGTATTTAAGAAATTGAGCAAGAGGCAAGAGATTACCTAACCTACAAAAACTTGAGTCAGTGAAAAAATTTAGAAAAAATAAAAACCACATTCAATGTACAAAAAATATAATTAAAAAGTTAGAAAAAACTAAAGAAATTATTTTTTTTTATCATCAATAGAAAAGTTAATTTAGATAAATGAAAATCACCTAAATATCAACCATAAAAATAAAAATATCAAGGTGTTTTCAGTCAATTTAGGACAGTTGAAATATAGAGTATAATTAAGAATAACTTTTAAATGAAACAGGCAAGAGACTATGATAGAAATTAGAGGTTTAAAGAAAGCATATGATAAAAAAGTGCTTTTTAATGGTTTAGATTTAAAGATTAATAAGGGGGATCGACTTGCTTTAGTTGGTCCCAATGGCGTTGGCAAAACAACACTGATAGAAATGATCTGTGGTTTAAGAGAAGTGGATGGAGGAGAGATAAGTTTTCCTGAGGGAAAAAATAATTTTTTTCAAAGTTTAGGGGTGCATTTTCAATCTGGTGAATATCCATTTGGAATCAGGGTAAAGGACCTTATTTATCTTTATTCCAATGTTTATAAGAAAGAGATCAGCAAAAAAATCAGAAAAAAATTTCAGATTTTAGAACTAGAAGAAAAGGATGTAAATGAACTTTCATTTGGACAAAGAAAAAGAGTTGATTTATTTTTAATTTTAGCCCTTAATTTTAATTTCTTCATCCTTGATGAGGTTACATCAGGAATGGATATTCTTATGAGAATTAAGATATTAGACAGTTTACAAAAACACCTAAAGAAAAACAAATGTGGAATGATTTATGTTAGTCACAATATGGAAGAGATCAGTCTTTTTTGCAATAGATTGGTTATTTTAGACAAAAATAAAATTGTTTTTGATCAAAAAATCAGCAGTAGTTTTAATGTTCATGAAAAAGTTAAAACAATTCTAAGCAAAACTAAATAATGGAAAAAAAGTCTGAAACAACAATTTTTAAACCGAATTTCAATGTTTTCTACTTAATGAGATTGGTAGGTAGGTATTATTTCAAAAATGGTACTGTTATTTTTACTGACTTTATTCTGCCAGTCATAATTATGAGCATCCTTTACAACATTCTTGATGAAGCAGGAGTTAAAGGTTTGACACCTGGAGTTATTTTGTCACCAATTGTTAGTAGTTCTTTCATTTCTTTTACAGCAAGTTTGGTAGAGTGAAGAAATTCTGTCTTTATGAAAAAAATTAGGGTTTCTCAAATATCCACTGTCCAGTTTTTTGCAACTTTTCTGTTGTTTTTCCTATTTATTGGTTTAATGTTGTTTGGAACAAGTTTAGCTTACACTCTTTTGCTAGAAGCAGCAGGAATTAAAGAGTTACAAGGAACTACTAAACATTTGGCAAATGTTAATTGAGGTTATGCCTTGTTAGGTTTATTTCAGTTAATAATTATTGCCATTGCCACTGGTTTTATTGTCAGTAATTTTGTTAAGAGAGTGACTGCAGCTGTTGCTGTCTGTTTATCATTGTTTCTGATTCAATCATTCTTAATTGGTTATTATTTACCAATTCATCTAATAGGCAAAAAACCAATGCAAATAGTTTCTTATGCAATGCCTTTTTATGCTCCAACAAGAATATTTCAAGCTGCTTGATTACAAGATTTAGAAGTTAATGGTGAATTTGGAAAGTATCTTTATGTTGAAAATTGAACTGTTTGAACAACATCAGGAGAGAAAACAGATATCAACTTTAATAAGTCATACTGAAGTATGATTTTACTTGGGTTTGGTTGAATAACAGTTATTACAGGACCAGTACTATGATTTGCTGGTAGAAAGAAAGCTTAGTTAAAAAATGATTATTGGTATAGACATTGGAAACACAAACACTAAATTAGATCTCATATCATTGCCTGATGGTAGTGTCCAAAAAAAGTTAATTATTCCAACACAAAAGAAATTCTCAAATGATTATGCTGAATTAATTAAAAAAAGAATTGTTAATAGTTTAATCAAAGGGTTTGCCAAAGATAAGATTAAAGATGTTTTTTTAGTTTCTGTTGTTCCCTTAATTAATCCTATCTGGGAAAAGGTTTGTAAAGAGTTGTTTAATAAGCAAGCAATTGTCTTTCGACCATCAATTTTAGGAGAAAGCAACAATTCATGTGGTGGTAATGACTTAATAATGTTGTTTATAGGGGCATTAAAGATCTCAACAAGTTTTATAATTGTTAATCTAGGAACAGCAACAGTTTTCATTACATCAGAAAAAAAAACACCAAGAGGAGTAATCATTACTCCTGGTTTACAATTGAACAAAAAAACTATGATGAAACATACTGACCTGATAGAAAAATTTACAACTTCAAAAATGAAAGTTCAATTTAAAAAAGAGAACAAAAAAAATGTTGATGATGTTGTTTGGAATCACAGTCAAATGATTGAATACACAATCAAAAAGATTCAGGCAGAACTAAAAAAAGATGTGCCAGTAATTATTTCTGGTGGTAACTTTGAAAACCTTAAGAAGCATTTAAAATGAAAGAACAACTACTATTTCAAACCAAATTTAATTGCCGAAGGAATTACAGAAACCTATAAAATTTATCAAAATAAACCACTTCAGTTTTTATTAAAAATTAAATCTACTTTCAAAACAATAGTACAAATAATTAATAATTTTTTGGAAATTCATTTCTGAAAAAAAAATAATTAATAAATCTTTTTTAAGATTAGTTTAATTTGAAGAATAGTTTTCTTATTGAGGTTTTTGTTTATTTATTCTTCAAAAGAAACTAAATAGATCTTTTTTTTACCTTTTTTGATAATTAAAATGTTGTTTTTAAGAAGTATTTTCTCTGAAACAACTAAGTATGGTTCAAAAACTACTTCATCATTAATTTTAAGCATTTTACTTTCAATCATCTGTAAAACCTTAGTTTTAGAAAGTTTTAGCGAAGAGGCAAGTAAATTCAAAATAGTTTCTTCTTTAAACTGCTTCTGTTTAATAAAAGGTAAAAAAGACTTAATTTTATTTAAATTTTCAGCAGAAAAATCTTTCTTTTGAATAATTTCTAAACACTCCTTTATTCAACTTAACTTTTCACTACCAAAAATTCAATCTGCAACAGCAAAAAACAACTGCTTTTGATAAAACCTTTCTTTGTTGTTAGGTTTAGAGTTTGAATCAATAATCTGAATAAAATCAAACATCTTAATTCATTCTAAAGCTATTAAATCATCTAAATTATAAAAAAATTGATAAATATCATGATAAGCAGTTTTTTGAGGATCTAATCAAATTTGCTCGTCAGATTCTGAACTTTTAGAAATTTTATTGCCCTTAGAATTCAAAAGCAGGTTAGTAGTTAGACCACAAACTTGCACATTAGGCAAAGTTCAAATTTTATTATCTGCTTTTGAATAATTACGGCAATTTACAAAGAATAATTTATGAATTAAATTAATTCCAAAAACAATATTAGGATATTGATCACTACCACCAATTTGGAGAAAACAATCATAATGCCTTCATAAATAATAAAAATCATAAGCTTGAAGAAGAATGTAAGAAAAACTGGAATAAAACAAGTTTTTTTGTTGAAAAGCAACAGATAAAGATTGTTTCTCCAACATTTTATTAACAGTAAATAATTTACCAACTTCAATTAAAAAATCAAATAAGTTAGTTTTTTTATACCAAGTACTATTTTGAACAACAATACAATTTGGCAGTATCTTTTTTACCTGTTTAATGATTTTTGCAGAATTAGATGCAATAGTTTTTTGATCTAAAAATAAACGCTGTTTAACTTGAAAACTAGGATCACCAATCCGACAAGTATAATCACCAATTAAAATGATTGCTTGGCAACCTAGGTCACTTATTTTTTTTAATAAGTTTAAAACCACTAAATGTCCAATATGCAAAGAATCAGATGTTGGATCAATTCCTAAATAAACTTTTTTCTTTTCTTTGATAACTTTTACAAGTAGTTCAACATCAGTAACTTCTTTAATCAGTTTATTAACTTTTCAAGAATCAATTAAAGAAGTAATTTCTGAATCAGTCATACTTTACAAATTAATACAAAAAAAATGGCAGGGGTAGAAGGAATTGAACCCACATAAGCAGTTTTGAAGACTGCTGTTTTACCATTAAACCATACCCCTTTGATAAAAAGCAGAAATTGAAGACAAAAACCATCCCCATCCTTATAAATCAACAGTTAACATTTTACCAGTAAGCAGTTTAAAATTGAGTGAAAAAAACATTTATTTTCCTAAATTTAATGAATAAACAAGATGGGTTATGTGTTAAAATCACTTAGAGACTAAGAAATGACAAAAGTTTTAAGTGTTCAAATCAGTGTTAACAAAATAGTTCTTGCTCTATTATGTTTAGAGACAGAAACTGTAATACACAAAGAAGATTTTTGAACTTGAGGTGTTTTTATCAAGGAAAAATTAGAAGAAAAAATCAGAACTCATCTGAACAAATTGCAAGCAGTTGAGAGTTGAAACAACATTAAAAATGTTGTAATTGTTTCTTCCCTTTCCAAATTAAATGAAATGTTTGTGGCATTTTTAGAAAAAATAACATCTAAAAAGGTAGTTGTTTTGCCGTTTAAAAGACAGGTCAAAAACAAAATAAATAATTGAAATTCAGAAGTTGCAATGTTGTTAAAAGGAACAAACAAAAACTACACTGATTTTGTTATCATTAACTTTGAAGAAACAACAAGTGTTGTAACTGTTAATAAAAATGTTCTCAAAGAGTTAGTAACACTGCCTGGTTTAGCACTAAGTAAAAGAATTTTAGTTGAAAATGCTGCTTTGATTAAAGATTTCAAAGATTATCATTTCAAAGATGTCTTAACTACTGGAACTGAAAAAGCAGTTAGTGCTGGATTAATCTTAAACCAGTTAGCAATAGTTGAAAATGCTGCTCAAAAACTTATGAATAAAACTCCAATTTTGATTACTGGTAGTGAGTTGAAACATTTAAAAAAACATTTAAATTTAAATTTTTTGTATCATTTTGAACCTGAATTACTATTAACTGGAGTCATTAAAAATTACAAAGAATTGTTTAATCAAAGAAAAAACATCTAGACAGAATGATTTTAACAATTGGGGGACAGACTAATGTTGGTAAAACATTAGTTACTAAATTTATTGAAAAAAAGTATTCAGCATGAATTTTACATTTGGATGAACTAGCTAAAAAAATGTATCAAAAACCAGAAGTAAAGAAAAAATTAGCAAAAGAATTTAGTTCCAAAATTTTTAATGACAAAAAAGAAATTAATTTAGTCAAAGTAAAAAAGATAGTCTTTGAAAATGAAAATAACTTTCAGAAATTAAACAAAATCATTTTTCCCTTTCTAAAAAAAGCAGCAGAAGAAGCAGTTGAAAAAAATAAAAATGATCTAAAAATTATTGAAGGGGCAACTGTTTTCAAAATAAAGTGAAAAACAACCATTGATGCAAATATTTTACTCAAAAGCAAACTAGAAAAACAACAAGCAAGAAATCAAAAAAATGGTAAATTTAATTCTGATGAATTGATAAAGATAATAAAAATACAAAAAAAAATGAAATGAAAAAAAACACTTAACTACTACACCATTGAAAACAATGAATCCTTAATAAAACTAAAAAAAGAGTTTACAAAATTAATTAATAATCTAAGAAAAAAAATTACCAATCTTTGTTAACAAAAATTTGTTTAACTGCTTCTCAATCAGCATAATAATCAATATCAGCTGGACCAGGTATTTTAAGTGTCTTCATTACTACTTTAATCCTGTGTTTCATAGCAACATCAAATAAAATTTCATAAACTTCTCTAGTAGAAAAATATGTTGAAGTTTGAGAAGTAAAAATTTGTTTAATTCAACTTTTAGTAAGAGTGCTAAACTCTCCTAAAACATAGCCAGTCTCTAAATTACTTTGAAAACCAATAATTTCCTTCTTAGCATTGAATTTATAAAAGAGATTGTGCTTTTTTTTTGCTTTTGGTAAATAAACAGCAGCCATACTGTTTATAGACTGTAAATCCAAAAAATAGTTAGTATAACAAACTGCATCACCAGCAATCAAGTAAGCAAAATCTGCTTCTAATAAGAATTTTTTCACTTTTAACAAAGCACAACCTGTTTTGTGCCTAGCAAAACAAGAATTAGGAACTAAAACTACTTTACTGTATTTTTTCTCTAGAAATTGAAACAAATGCATTTGATAACCTGTTACAACAATAATTTTTTCCAAACCATCAACTTGAAGTAAAAAATGAATAATTACTTCAATTACACTACTATTACCAATTGGCAACAATGATTTATGACTTGGAACTTTGTTGTTAACATTGAAGCGCTTGCCTTGACCAGCAGCAAAAAGAACAGCCACCTTTTTCATCAGGGAAAAAATTAAACTGATTTTAATAAATCAATTGCTGACTTACAAATAACTAATTCTTCATTAGTTTGAACTAATAAAATCTTTAAAGGTCCAGAACTAATAAAAAAATGACCTTTTTGTTTTCAAGTTTTATCTGAAGGCAGTACTCAGTTCTCACCAAATGCTAAAACTTTTAATCTTTTTAAAACCTTTTCAACAATTAAACTACTATTTTCTCCAATTCCACCAGCAAAAACCAAATAATCTAGTTTAGCACCTAAAGAATTAAAATAAACAGCAATGTAATCACTTACCTTCTTAACAAAAAGATCAACTGCCAGAATAGCTTGGTTGTTACCTTCTCAATAAGCCTTTTCAACTATTTTCAAATCAGAAGATAAACCACTAACACCTAAAAAACCTGACTGCTTATTTAAAACATGAACAATTTCATTAACATCTAACCCTTTTTTTTCATGGATGTATTGAAAGATGGAAGGGTCAAGATCACCACAACGAGTTCCCATCATTAAACCTCCTAAAGGTGTTAATCCCATACTAGTTTCAAAACTCAAACCTTGTTTAACAGCACTAATGCTTGAACCATTACCTAAGTGGCAGATAATTCCATTCATTTTTGATGATGGAACAGCAAGAATCTGTTCAACTGCTTTAACTAAGTATTGGTAACTAATGCCATGAAAACCATATTTTCGAACACCATAATTTTGATATCAACTTCACTTTACAGGAAAAAGAAAGTTCAACTGAGGAATAGTTGAATGAAAAGCAGTATCAAAAACAGCAACATTAACTGCACTAGTTTGGGCAACAAACTCCTTAATTGCTAGTAAATTAGCTGGAATATGAAGAGGTGCTAAATATTTAATTGCTTCTAACTTTTTTAAAACTTTTTCATTAACAACAGTAGGATGAACAAAAAAACTACCACCATGAACTACCCGGTGACCAATTACAGCAATATCTTGCAAATTTTGAACAACTTTTTGCTCTAAAATAGTGGTTAAAATCTTAGCAACTGCCTCCTTATGAGTAGGAAAATAGTCATTGAAATGAGCAGTCTTATTCAAAAAATCAAAGGTAAAACTACCATTTTTAGTGTTAATACCTTCAACCACCCCTTTTCATAAAACACTAATAGAATCATCTTTTGCTACAAACAACTGGGACTTAATAGAACTAGAACCAGCATTAATTATCATTACTTTTCTAACTAAACTCATTGAAATATAACCTTAAGAACTAATCACCTGACTAAGAGTAATAACAGCAGTTTGATAAACTTCATCTTCAGAAGCTCCCCGACTTAAATCATTAACTGGCGCATTCAGACCAACAACAATAGGACCAATCGCTTGAAAACCTCCTAAATGTTGAGCAATCTTATAACCAATGTTGCCAGAATTTAGATCAGGAAAAATAAAAATATTAGCACTGCCATCAAAATTAGTTTCTTTGTTCAACCACTTCTTCTTTCGAATAATTTGGGAAAATGCTGCATCAAATTGAATTTCTCCTAAAACAACAGTGGTTTTATCACTCAAATGGTCAATAAGTTGAGTGGTAGCAGTTTTAACTGTACTAACTGAAGGTAAATTACCTCCACTACCAGCAGTAGAAAAAGAAAGCATGGCTACCTTTTTTTTACTAAATCCTAACTTATCAGCTAAAGAAACAGTGTTTTTAGCAACATTAACTAATTGAGCAACATCAGGAGCAACTGTTAAAGCACAGTCAGCAAAAAGCAAAGTCAAATCATTCCTGACCATTAAAAAAGCACTAGTTGCTGCTGGTAATGGAGAAGAAACTCCAATAACTTGAAAAGCTGGTCGTAAAATATCAGCAGTAGAATAACTAATTCCACCTAAGAAACAATCAACCTTTTTCAGTTTGACCATTAACATAGCAAAATAGTTTGGTTGAGCAACTAACAACCTACACTTTACCAAATCTGTTTTACCCTTCCGGATTTGGTAAAGTTTACTTGCTAAACTTTCTAAATCAAACTCCTCAACCACCAGAGGATGAAAGAAACAACTCTCACCCTCTGGAACATCTTTTCTAGTTTTGAACACTAGAAAACAAACTGCCAAGTTCTCCTTTGTTAACCTCTGGGCAACACTTTGGATTAGAGGACTATTACCTTCAGGAAAAACAATCTTTCTTCCTGTACCTTTAATCCTCTTCAACAAACTAGAAACAACCATTAATTAACAACCCAAAAAAACTTGACAGTAAAAACCTAAAACCTTGATCTTTTAGATCTAAATCTCTTTGTCTTCTTTGTCTTTGAAGAAAACTCAGAAACTGCCTGAGAATGACTCTTAACTGAATCTTTCCCTTCAACAGTTGTCTTTTTTTTACTCAACTCCAAAACAATTGAGAAAACAAAGAAAAAGGTAAACAAAAACAATAGAACAATAATTGTTACTAAAGTACCAACTGTAACCATTTATTTCTCCTCCTTCTTAACTACTGAATTAGAACTTCAAAGATGACTGAGACCAAATCCAAACACTAATACTGAGAAAGGAATCAAGTAAGACAATGAAGCAAAAAGTCACTGGAAAAGATTGTTCTCTGCAAACTTACCATCACTAATATGTGAATAAACTCCTAGAACAAAAACAACCATGAGCAAAAATGAACCAAAAATAACTAGATAACGATACCAACTACCTAATTTATAAACTGAAGTCTGATTGTTCAATGCCAACAAATCATCAGTTTTCTTTTTAGAAACAACCACCATCAATCCTGATATGATTGCTGAAATCAAAAGGAAGTAACCAGTGTAATAAGTATCAACAATATCTAGAAGTCCACCTGAATCAGAACCTTGAAAAATGAATGGTAATCCAAAAATAAACTGAATTACACAACAGAAAATAACACCTTTCAAACGACTAATGTTGTGAACATCTTCAAAGTTTTTAATTGTTGGTTCAAGTAAACTTATCATTGATGAGATTGCTGCAAAGAAAACTGCAAGATAGAAACAAGATGCAACTACATTTCCTAAACCATTTAATGAATTATTAATTGAACGAAATGTTTGGGGAAACATTTTGAAAACAAAAGCACCACCACCTAATTCTTTACCTTCTCAATCCTCAGCATCCAACTCACTTACAATTGATTTCAGGTAAAATTTACCATCTTCTTCAATCACAATACCTTGCCCTAGAGAGTAACCTAGAGTAGAAGCAATAATTAAACAAGCCAAAAGAGCCACAAGCGTGTCCCCAGCCATAATAGTAACTGCTCGATTAGTATTATCACCATCTTTTGGTGAATGAATTGAATAAACAACAATAATTGAAACAGCCAATGAAAGTGTGAAGAAAGCCTGTGAAAACGCCCCTCTTCAAGCACCCATATCTTCCAACTTACTAAATTCAGGAGTAAACATTGTATTCAAGCCTCTTGAAGCTGAACTTAAAGTAAGAGAATAAATACAAATTGCAATAACAAGCACAAACAGGAAAGGTACCATAAACTTATTAGCAGCTTCAATTCCCTTTTTAACTCCAAAAGAAACAATAAATCCAGTTAGCAAGATAACACCAACCACTCCAAGAAAGATAATTGGTTGAATCTTTCCCAAACCAGAAAAACTTTTACCATCTGCTGACTCAGTTGCACCTAGAATAGTATTTGTAAAATACCCTTCTTCTCCAAGTGAACCAGTGAAAGAAACACCTAAAGAAATTACTACCCAGGAAATGATCACAGCATAGTAGGTACCAATCAACAACTGAATTGCTGCTTGAAACCAAGCAAATGGGCGACCAAAACCTCCTAAGTACTCACCGTAGAAAGCAGCAGGCGCCTTTCTCCACTTACTTCCCAGATTAATCTCGAGAATCAAAAAAGGCAGACCCAAAAGAACAACACAGATGATATAGGGAACCAAAAAAGCTGGACCTCCATATGACATCATCTTCGTTGGAAAACCTCAAAGATTTCCCAACCCTACAGCAGCTCCTATTGCTGATAGGATAAAACCAAACTTGGACATATTTCTTTGTCCATTACTAACATCATTTGTCATAAATACTAAAACCTCCTATAACAAAAACTACTTTAAATGACTAGGAACTAGATCTAATTCTCTTGCTACTAATTCAATCTTTTCCAAGCAAAAATCCAGATCTGCTCTGGAATGAGCTGCTGACATCATTACCCGGCAACGAGCTAGTCCCTTTTTAACAGTAGGATAGATAATCTTAGTTACCAAGACTCCCTCTTCTAAGAGACGATCAGCCATCTTTTGCGCTTTGTCTTCAGCAAAAGTCATCAAAGGAATGATTGGAGTTTGAGTTTTACCAATGTTTAGTTTCAAATCTTTCAATCTTTTTTTAAAGTATGCTGTATTGTCTCACAACTTTTTAACCCTTTCATCACTAGCACTCATTTTAGCAACAACTGCTAAACCAGCACCACAAGTGGCAGGAGTTACTCCTGTTGAGAAAAGAAATGGCCGTGCACGTTGACGCAAATAATCAATCAATTCCTTACTTCCACCAACAATTCCACCAACAATTCCAAAAGCTTTTGACAGAGTACCCAATTCAAACTCCACTTGTCCATGAAGTTTAAAATGATCAACAATTCCTTTACCATGACTACCCAAAACTCCCTCACCATGGGCATCATCAACATATGTGCAAGCACCATACTTTTTAGCTAACTTAACAATTGCTGGCAAATCAGCAATGTCTCCATCCATACTGAAAACACCATCAGTCATAATTACTTTCAACTTACCAGGATAGAGATCCTGTGCTTCAATTAACTTAGCCTCTAAATCTGCTAAATCTTTATGCTTATAAATGTACTTATTAACTTTTGCCAAACGAATCCCATCAATGATACAAGCATGGTTTAACTCATCAGTAAAAACAACATCATCCTTGTTTAAAATTGTTGGAATCAAAGCTGTATTAGCTTGAAAACCACTCTGCAACAACAAAACTGCTTCAACTCCCTTAAACTTAGCCAATGCTTTTTCAAACTGCAAATGCACATCCATACTTCCTGAGATGCTCCGAACTGCTCCAGGACCCACTCCATACTTTTTAAGAGTAGCAATTCCTTGCTTTTTAACATCAGGATCATTAGCAAAACCAAGGTAGTTGTTTGAACACATATTCAAAACCTTCTTACCATTGACAACAATGTAAGCATCATTTGCTGACTCCAGGTACCTAATATTATTGTACAAATGACTCTTGTTAAGAGTATCCAATCTTGTTTTCAATCTTTCCTGCAAAATCTTATTCACTACTTTTTCTTATCAAAAGACAACAAAATTTTTCCAGCATTTCCCTTCAAAATTTCTCCAAATCCTTTTTCAAACTCCTGGAAAGGTAGAAAATGAGTGATAATGTTGTCCAACATCTTCAAAGGAATCTTACCACTCTTTAATAAAGCATAGGATTCATTTCAAGTTGATCACATCTTTCGACCAGTAACTAACTGAACCCTTAAATTCTTAAAGATCATAGCATTCAAATGAAGAGTAAGAACCTCCTTCTTGTACAAAGAGATAATGTTAATCTCTCCACATTCATTAAGCAAGTTTATGCTCTGTTTCAAGGCTAGGTCACTACCTGAACTTTCCAAAACTACATCAATTCCTTCTCCATCAGTCAAAAGATCTAACTCTTTCTCCAAATCAACATTCAATGGATTAATGTAATGTAGATCACAATTTTTGGCAATTTCTTCTCTCTTTTTATTGATTCCTGTAATAAACAATCTTTTAGCTCCTTTCACTCTTGCAATTAAAGCAGCAAACAAACCAATTGGTCCATCACCTGTTACCAAAACATTCTTACCTACCAGATTAGAATAACTTTGAGTGTGATAAGCATTACCAAATGGTTCCAAAACAGCAGCATACTTAAGGTCAAGACCACCAGTCAACTTAAACAAAACCTTCTCTGGCATTACAACAAATTCACTTCATACTCCATCACGACTAACTCCTAGAATAGTCATCTTCTTGCAGACATGATAATTACCCATCTGACAAACTCGACACTCATTACAATAGATATGAGTTTCAAAACTAACAAAGTCACCAACAGCAAAATCTTTAACTTGATCTCCTGTTTCAACAATTTGACCAACACCTTCATGTCCATTAACATGAGGAGTTTTGATGTTAGTTTTTGCCCACTGGTCAGAGTTGTAAATGTGAACATCAGTTCCACAAATTCCTGAATAAACCATCTTTAACTTAACACCATCAGGAGTTGTAATAGTTGGTTCAACAACTCCCTTCAACTGAAACGATTTAGTATGTTCAACTTTAACAATTGCTTTCATCACTTTAACAAAATTATACACCAAAAAACTAAATTCCTTTTAAATTAATTCCTAAACTTTTTAGACCCACCTGAGTAATAAAATTATCTGGTTTATTGAAATGAGGAAGAAAAAATAAATCTACTGTTGGCAGTTCATCAACTGTCAAACCTTTCATAATTGCTAGAGAAAAAAAATAAATTGCTTCAGAATGATTATGTTGGGAAGCAATTTGACAACCAATAATTTTTCTGTTTTCAGTGTTTCAAAGTAACTTAATCTTCACCTTTTGATCTGAATCCATAAATGAGAGCAACACTTGGTCTTCAAAGAAAGTAGTTTTATAGGGTAATTTCAACTTGTCTGCTAGTTGTGAGTTTATCCCTGTACTAAACAACTTTCATCCAAACACACAAACAGCACTAGTTCCTTGGACACCACAAAAAGAATGTTGATTGTTGTGAGCAATGTTTAAAGCTGTAACTAACCCAGTGCGAACAGAATTAGATGCCAAACCAATGTTTCTTTTCAGTTGGCAAGAGTTATCAAAAACACTAATACAATCACCACAGGCATAAATGTTAGGATCTGAAGTTTGAAGAAAATGATTCACTTTAATGTAGTTTTTAGGAGTCATTTCCACCAAATCTTTTAAAAGTTTTGTGTTTGGTACTGAACCTAAACAACAAACAACCATATCTACTTGGTACTTTCCCTGATCAGTGACAACATGGGTAACTTTGCCAGCAGAACCCTCAAATGAACAAACTTTCTTCCCCAAATGTAAACTAATGCCTTTCTTTTTCCTGATTGCTGCTTCAACTAAATCAGTAAATTCTGGTTCAAAGTAAGTAGACATTACCCTGGAAGTTCTATCAAACATCAAAACCTCTTTCTTCTTTTTAAAAAAAGCCTCAGCAAATTCAATTCCAACATAACCTGTACCAACAACAGCAATCCTTTTAACATGAGGTTTATCTAAATACTGCAAAAGTTGATCAACTTGAACAAAACTTTTTGCAACAAAAATACCATCTAAATCAACATTAGGAAGTGAAGGTAAAAATGGTTGAGAACCACCAGAAAAAACTAACTTATCATAGGTGTCCCAAAAAATCTTACCAGTCAAAAGATTTTTAACCTTAATCCTTTGATTCTGGGAATCTATCTGCACAACTTCATGACTAGTCTTGGCATCAACACCCAACTCTTTTAACTCTTTAACAGTTGTTTGGGCTAAGTGTTTAATGTTTTTGACTGTGCCCTTTATCAAGAGAGCAGCACCACAACTTAAAAAAGCAAGATGCTCATCCCTTTCATAACCAACAACTGAAGCAGTGTCTAACTTTTGAACCAAAGTCTTGACAACTGTTACACCTGAATGATTTAAACCAATACAGATAACTTTCACCAGAAGAGAACTTACACCTAAAATTCTAACACAATTTTAAAAAGATCTCCATTATTCTGGCAAAAAAATCCTGAAAGAAATTAAAAATTGCATTGATAGTGTATGATGTCCGGTACCTTAAATTAGGAATCATTATGAAACCATTTGTATTTTTGGAATCACCAATAAAACAACAGAACAAGGAAAGGGAAGTAAATCTGCCTGAACTTATAGAAGTTAACTCAGAAAGTATTGTTATGGGTTTGATTGGGCATAGTTTTAATCCTGAAAGAGAGAATGAATCTGTGTTTTGTAAGACAATGAAAGAATATGCTGAAGTTAAAAGTTTTATTGAGGAAGGACCATTTGAAAATTACCAAAAAACTACTGAAAGGGAAGATATTAAGGATCCACTGCTTCTTGAAACTCTGTGTCAAACCTACAGATACATGATACTTAAACTAGATGCTCTCTTCTTGGATAAAGTCTTAGAAGTTACTAAAAAAGAACCAAGTACAAGACTACAAGTAAATCTTGAATTGGACCAACCTTATCCTCATAGCAATATTGTAGGAATCATTCGCAAGATGAAAAACTATCTCTTTGAAAAAAGTAAGCATGAATATGAACTTTTTGAAAAAGTTGTTGGCATTTGTAGTAACAAATTTAAACAAACTTGGGAAAAGAATTTAACAATTTTTAACCAAAAAGGAAAAGGAGAGAAGTTTTTAAGAATTGATGATATAGATTTCCTAGTTTCTGATTTCTTAGGAAGAAAAACTAATGATGTTAAAGAAAAAGCATGCAAAGGAACTAAAAATGTTTATGAATTAGTGCAAAACGCTAAAGAACAAAGGAATTTAAGTAAGGTCCATCTTATTCTATTGAAAGTTGATAAAAATGGTGTATGCAAATCTATTCCAGTTTTTATTGGTGAGAAAATAAGATTTTGACGTAATAAACATGTAGAAGAAGCAATCAGAGTAAAAATGCTAGTTGGAATGAAAAGATTAGACCTGTCCCAAACAAACTGCATCAGCATTGCTGTTTCAAAATAGGTAAAGTAATAAGCTGTTACATTAATTGAAAAGTTTGAAACAAACTTAAATTTGTAGTTTAAATTACTAATTTCTGTTTTTTCAAAACAAAGTTTCCAAATTAACTCAATAATTGTTTTTTCAAAGCAATTTTAATACAAAAACTAAAAATTATTTTAGAATTACACCAGAGAATGAAACTAAAGTTAGTTGGCAAAAACAATTATTTCTCTTGATTTTTAACTGCAACAATTTGCTAATTTTATAAATTTTTTTCTTTTTCAGAATAATTTAGTATTCTTTGAATAATTCCTGAAATATCATCCCTATGCCTTCTACTCAGTTTAGAAAAAATAAAAATTATTTTTCAGAAAACCTTATTAAACACTTCCTTATCAATTTTGTATTCTAATTGATCTTTTGTTCTAACTTGTTGCCCAATAATACTTTTATCCCCTTTGGCAAGGTTTTGAGCACTTATATTAAAAAATAACATTGCTTGTGTCCCCGAAGCTTTTTGTTTATAATCTATTTTTATTTCAACAAAATCACCTTTAAATAATTTAAGAATAAAACCAGGTTTAATTATTGGTAAAGTATAAAAATCCAATTTGTCAAAAAAAGTGATTTTCTTAGGTTCCTGTCTTTTAATTTGAAATTTATCTTCTAAAAAAATAGAATTTTTATCTTTTATTTTGAAAAGTAATCTTTTAAAGTTTTCTCTGTCTTTTCATTTTTTTTCTAATGCTAAACGAGCAATTTCTGATAATTCAAACATGAATTTATTCTTATCTTTGTTATTTTGAAAAATAATTTTTTTCAAAGAAGGCTTTTTGTAGAATTCTTTTTTATCTTTATCATAAGCAATTTGTATTTCTAAAAAAGAATTTTTATTTACTGGTTTACTAGCACTAGGTAGAATTTGACCATTTGAAAACAAGTCTTCTTTATCCTTAAAGCGATATTTTCCGCCAGCAACTATTCCTGTAAATATTCAAATTAATTCATCATTATTAACTTGCAAGCAAGGTTGATGACTTGTAAGTTCTCTTTCAAAAAAATCATTGAAACTTTTTTGTTTAATGTCTTTTTTTTTCAGAAATTCCTCAATTATGATTGGGGATAAATTACCTAAAAAATAGTACTTTTCTTTATTTTCCAGATACCATCTCTTTAATTGATCAATATATTCAAAAATTTTTCTGTCTTTTAACTTAATCCTTATTGAATTAGTGCTTTCTTCCTCTAATCATGTTTTATTTATGGAAAGTCAATTCATATCCCGAAGAGTGTAAAAGTGGGAATATTCACCAACAATGTGTTTATTTTTGTATTTTGTATGATGTTCTTCAATATACATAAATTGATTTAATGAAAATTTGTAGTTAGTACCAAAAACTTTAAACTTCAATTGTTTAATTCATTCAAAACTCATACCTTTTTGACTTCTCTTGTAAAGTCCAATTAAAATTGGAAAAGGTGTTTTACTTGATTTATTTTTAAAAACTTTACTAGAAACAACTCAATTGTCTATTAGAGAATAATTTTCTCTAAATTTTTTTAAGGCTAGAAAATTAGTTTTTTTTACTAAATATGAAAGAGGATGCAAAACACAAATAGACTCTGCTTTCAATGTTTCATACATTCTTAAAAATGAAATTCCTAGATCATTGGTTTTAAGTTCTTCTTTAATTAACATTTTTCCTTTTTTTCCATTTTGAAAAAAAGATGTTAGATTGTTGTATGGTGGGTTGCCCACTATCAATAAATTACTGTTTTTAATTCCTAATTCTCTTCTGTTCAGTTTGTGTAATGCATTTAGTTTTAAATATTTAAACAATTTTCCATGTTTTTTATGACAAATCTGCATTGCTTTATCATCAATGTCAACATAAATAAATTTACTTTTATCTTCCTCTCTTATGAAATCTCCACAACCAGCACCAACATCACAAACAAAATCATAATTTATTTTGTGTTTTTGAATTAATTCATAAACAATTTTGACTAATTCAAATGGTGTATAAAAAACACCATTTTTAATAATTGTTTCTTTTTTAAGGTGTTTAGCAATCCGTTTCATCTTTATTGTCTTCAAATATTATAAATAAAAACTAAATAACAGGTTTATCCCTGTTTATTGGATCTTTTTTTTCTTTCTTTGGCAGAATCTGCCTTTGTCTCTTCACAACAAAAGCAGTAACCAATGAGAAAAGGATAATAGCAACAACAACCAAACTTAACCATCACAAACTTCCTGTTTTAGTAGCAGAAGATTTTACTGAATTTTTTTTATCCTGATTTGAAACTGAAGGTGCTTTCTTGTTCTTTTCCAAACCTTCATCATTTTCTTCATTTTTTTCTTCACTATCCCCATTATCATCAGTTGAAACACCTTCTGGATTATCACCACCACCTCTTAAATCATCAAGTGGTTTTTTAATTGTTCCAGAAGATTCACCACTAAAATTTACTTTTCCTGGTTCAACTTCATCTGTTCCAGTTTTGCCTGATCCAGAGTCTTCTGGTCCAACATCAACTGGTCGATCAGTCTCTTTTTCAGAAATTGTTTCAAAATCAGTTTTTCTCCTTTTAACTTCTTTCTTCTTTAACACCTTTCTCAAAACTAGATCACTATCCAATTCTATTAACTTTTTTAATTCCAAATTATTTAAAGCAGATGCTGTTGTTTTTTCTTTCATTTCCATCATAAAATTAATTTTTTCTCTTGTTTGTTCATCCAGGTCAAATTCATATCATTTTAATAATTCAAGTGAAGAAGCATCTTCTTTGACCTTAAGCAGTTTAGAATTTCATTTCTTATCAATTTCTTGATTAACTAGAGTAGCAAAATCTTTTTCTTCATCATAAAGTTTTACTAAATCTCCTAATATAAAATCATCCAAATTTGAAGGTTTTGTTGTTGTTGAAACATTGATTAATTGAGCAATGTTTAAATATTGCAAATCTTTATTAGAAAGAGATACAACTCTAATCTGAGCAATATCTAATCTTTCTTTTTGCTGAACAACTTCTGCTAACTTTGCCATTAATTTATCATCAATTATCTGATTGATTCAACTGGTTAGATCAGCAACATCTTTTAGTGCAACAAGTGCTCTAAAAGCATTTAAACTGATAAATTGTGAAGGTTTATCAGTCTCTATTTCTTGATTAAACACTTCTAATTTAATATCTTTTTCATATAAAGACAACTGCTCAATTTTAGCAATATGAAGACGTTTCAATAAAATCTTAAATTCTGTTCATGTTGATAACAAAAACTTATCAATTGTTTCAGCAACTATTACAGGAATTGTTTTTTTTGCATGATGAAACTGCTCCAAATCATCTATAGTCTCACCACTAGTTAAATCAATCAATTCCTTAAAGGTAAGATCCTTATTTTTAATAAAATTTTCAATTCCAATAGTTAAAGGATGGCCACTTAAAGCAATTGTTTCTAGATGAAAAAGATTTAAAATTGCTAACTTTTCTAATCTATTTTCAGCTCTTAACTGCCTTCAGAATTGGTACAAATCCTCTGGTCAATTTTCTTCAGTTACTAATTGAGAATAAAAAAAATTCTCATTTAAATTCACCAGAGTTCTTAACTGCTGTTGATTTAATTGTGATGGTAAAAGAGAAGAACGAAAAACCTCAAACCAAAAGTTTATTGCAGTTTCATCTTCAATATTCAAACCAAAAATTTTTAACTTTACTTGCTGAAGCAAAAATAAGAATTTCTTGGCAAATGTATTTATATTTTCTTCACTAAGCAGTTGGTGTTTTTCCTGTTCACTCATGTTACGAAGTATTTTTGCTTCCCACAATTCATCAATACCACATCCTTCACACTGGTAGTATTTTCCTACCTCTTTAGACAAATTATGCATCTTGCCATTAAAAGTTTCCAACTTTTTCTGAAACTTTTGATTAATTGCCAAATCCACTAATGATTTAACATTTTTACCAAACAACTTAACTAAATTGATTAAACAATCATCATCCAAACTGCTAGGTTTAATATCTAGAGGTTGAATCAAAAGATGTCGTAAATAAACTATTGAATTTAAGTTGTCAGCTTCTAAATTTAAATGTCAAATACCAGCAATATTTAATCTGTTCCTTTGTTGCTGTAATTGTTGTAAAGTGTTTCCTAACTTTTGATCAATTGCCTTATCAACCAACTCTGAAACATCATCTTCAATTCTTTTTACTTCCTCACCTGAAAGTGGTTGATCAATCTTTTCTTGCAGTTTTACAAACAACTTAGGAATCATAATTCCTAATTGTTTCAACATTGCTAATTCTTTAAAAGCATCTAAATTACTAAAATCTGAAACTTGATACTGATGATAATTAATCATAAATGAATTCAAATCAATCACTATTTCTTGCTCTTTCGCATTTTTGAACTGTAATGATGTAATTTTAGTAATCATCAATCTATTTAATTTTTTTTGCAAAGCTCTTCAAAAATGATTTAAATGTCAATTTAATGCTTGATCAACTAAAGCAGGAATAGTTATATTAGGTTTTTCAAGAGAATAAAACTTTGCTAACTCCAACTTAACTTCAACAGGTAAGTTAGCATAGTTTTTTTCTTGATAAAAACTAGATAATAGAGCAAAATTAATTTTATTTATTCCTGTTAATTTTTCTGATTTCAAAGACAAAAATCATTTTTGAACACCAGCAATATTTAATTTTTCTAAACGGTTTTCAGACTGTAAAATGTGCCAAAACAATCATAAATCATCTATTAGGGTGACAACGCTAACATCTTTGTCATCAACTCCATTAATATTAAGATCAACCAGATTAATTAATTCCAACTCCACTAGAGTTTTTAACTGAAGATTATTCAAATCATCAGCTTGTTGTTTTGTTTCAACCTCTTTAGCAAAGTAAAAAATTCTTTGAATCTCAGAAAAAACATTAGGGTTTTTTATTGATCAAATATTAAAGTTTTTCTTCAATTTTCCATAAAACTCATGAACTAAATTTAACTTTGGAGTTCATTTCTCATTAATAATCTTAGTAACTAACTCTGAAAAAGTTGAGTCAGCAAATGATAACTGAACCAAATTTTGTAAAAAAACAAGATCTGCATCTTCATTGCCAATATCACCTATCCTATTGATTTTATTAACAACTTCTGAAGATAAATAATCCAGATTGAATTTAACATCTTTATAATCTAACTCCCAATTTCTAACCCATTCTTTTTGTTTTGTATTTAAATCTTTTTCTCAATCAGAGACAAAAGCAAAATTAATTTCTTCAACTCTAGCAATTCTAATTCTAGGAATCAGAACAATAATTTCTTGCCAGTACTCATCCAACTGTTCATTAAGTTTATCAGTTATCATTTTAGTCACATCTACATTAAGAAAAAAAACTAATGATTGAAACAAAGGAAAGGAAAGTTGAGAAGGTTTTAAATTGTTTTGTCACAGAGGAACTAAACTTTGTTCCTCTAGTTTATCTACCAAAATTGTTTTTAATTTTTGCTGATTATCTCTTAAAATTTTTAACTGGTTTTCTAACTTATTGTCAAAAATAGATTGAATTCTTCTCTTTGCTTTCATAAAGTCCAAATGTCATATCTTAAGACATTTCTTCAATTCTTGTTTTACTTCATCACTAATTGCGCTGAAATTTTTTCTTCTGCTTTCATAAAGTGGAGTAATTAATAAATTATCAATCTTTGTTTGTTGAACTAAATGTAATTTGTCTAAACGGTTCTTTGCTCTGAAAAATGATCATCATAATTTCAATGCCTTAGTCAAAATATTATTGTTATTATTTGAAGTGTTTTTGTCACCTCTGTCTCCGCCATTATTTTCATCATCTGTGTCCTTGGCAAAATCATCTTTTGGAATGTATTCAAAGTCAGAATCATCATCTCCACCACCACCAAATAATCAATCAAGAAAACCAGATATTGCTCCACCAATTCCACCTAATCCAATTGCTAATAAACCACCACCTAAAGCTACTCCAGCTCCTATTGAAGGTGTTGGAATACTTAAACCTCCTCCAAGACCACCAGATGAATTAGGAAAATTACCATTACCGTTGCCATTGGGTGCATTTGGTTGATCAACATTGTTGCTATTTGGATTATCCCCATTATTCCCATTGTTTCCTTCTCCTCCATCACCATCTGGATTTGTTCCTCCATCACCATCTGGATTTGTTCCTCCATCACCATCTGGATTTGTTCCTCCATCACCATCTGGATTTGTTCCTCCATCACCATCTGGATTTGTTCCTCCATCACCATCTGGACTTTTTCCTCTGCTACTATCTGGATTTGTTCCTCCACCACTATCTGGACTTTTTTCTCCACTACTATCTGGATTTGTTCCTCCACCACTATCTGGACTTTTTTCTCCACCACTATCTGGATTTGTTACTCCATCACCATCTGGATTTGTTACTCCATCACCATCTGGATTTGTTCCTCCATCACCATCTGGACTTTTTTCTCCACTACTATCTGGATTTGTTCCTCCATCACCATCTGGATTTGTTCCTCCACCACTATCTGGACTTTTTTCTCCACTACTATCTGGATTTGTTCCTCCATCACCATCTGGACTTTTTCCTCTGCTACTATCTGGATTTGTTCCTCCACCACTATCTGGACTTTTTTCTCCACTACTATCTGGATTTGTTCCTCCACCACTATCTGGACTTTTTTCTCCACCACTATCTGGATTTGTTACTCCATCACCATCTGGATTTGTTCCTCCATCACCATCTGGATTTGTTCCTCCACCACTATCTGGACTTTTTTCTCCACTACTATCTGGATTTGTTCCTCCATCACCATCTGGATTTGTTCCTCCATCACCATCTGGATTTGTTCCTCCATCACCATCTGGATTTGTTCCTCCATCACCATCTGGACTTTTTTCTCCATCACCATCTGGACTTTTTCCTCCATCACCATCTGGACTTTTTTCTCCACTACTATCTGGATTTGTTCCTCCACCACTATCTGGACTTTTTTCTCCATCACCATCTGGACTTTTTTCTCCATCACCATCTGGATTTGTTCCTCCATCACCATCTGGATTTGTTCCTCCATCACCATCTGGATTTGTTCCTCCATCACCATCTGGATTTGTTCCTCCATCACCATCTGGATTTGTTTCTTCTGTATCTCCATCACTGTCTAGATCTGTTTCTTCTGTATCTCCATCACTGTCTAGATCTGTTTCTTCTGTATCTCCATCACTATCTACATCTGTATCTCCATCACTATCTACACCTGTATCTCCATCACTATCTACATCTGTATCTCCATCACTATCTACATCTGTATCTCCATCACTATCTACATCTGTATCTCCATCACTATCTACATCTGTATCTCCATCACTATCTACATCTGTATCTCCATCACTATCTACATCTGTATCTCCATCACTATCTACATCTGTTTCTTCTGTATCTACATCACTATCTACATCTGTATCTTCATCACCATCTGGATTTGTTTCTTCTTTATCTAGTCCTCCTTCATCAGGTTGTTTATTTGCCTTATCATAAGGAGGGAATGACTTAATTCATCAAGGTGGAATCAAAGGAATAAGATAAATCTCATCATTAGTTTTAAGTTCTATAAATAATAATCACAAATCTATTAAAGTTTTAAGTTGTTGTTCATCCAACTCTGAAGCATTTTTATAACTATCTGTTTGATCAACAAAAGTAATCACTCTCTGAATGTGTTCATCTTCAGGAATATCTTCTTCTTTAATTTTTTTCACCAGTTTTTTGAAAAGTAAAAACTTTGAGTTTCACTTTTGATCAATGGATTGGTTAATCAAATCTAAAAGAGGAAATTTTAACTGTAAAAACTTAGCTAACTCTTTAAGAGTGTTTAAACTAACAAAATCAAATGGTGTTTCAACATCCAAATAACCAATAAAAAAAGGCAGATAAACTGAATGTTTATCTCAAGATAAAAAAACAATTTGAGCAATTTTTAATCGATTTAAATTTATCTTTAAATTATCTCAAATCTCTTTTAACTGTTCATTAACTGCTCTAACAACTAATTCAGGAACTTCTTTTTGATAATCTAGATGAACAAATTTAGATAATTCTGTCTTAACTTCATCACTCAGTTGTAAAAAACTGAGTTTTTTTTCATTTATCATTACTTCTACATCAACAACAACCTCATTCTCTTGTCAAAAAGGAGTAAACTTAATTGTTTGAACCTGGGCAATTGCTAATTTATCCAACCTGAATTCTGACTGCAAAAGTGTTCAGATTTCACTAATATGATCAGAAACTGTTTTTCTTTTTATTCTAATTAGATCAGGCTTTAAGTTAATTAATTGTTGCAAATTATCAACATCTAAATCTTCAACTTGTTCATTTCAAACACTTTTAATAAACTGGAGCGCTGCTTGTGTAGAAGATGCTAAATCAGAGGGTAAGATCTGTTCCCTTTTAACAATTTGTCGTAACTTTTGAAATTGAAAAAACTTTTCATTTCATTTTTGTTTAATGTTCTCTTTAACCAGCAAATCTAAATCATAATCCCGAAACTGTCACAATTGCTCAATTTGTTCAAAAGAAAGTTGATGAGGAGGAGTTTGTCAAGTTAAATAACAATAAAAGAGATGGTTTAGATGAAACTGTTTGGTTTCTTGCCCAAATCCAGTCAATGATAGTGATGATAAATCTGCAATCTCTATCTTTACCTTGTTCCTTTTAAAACTTTCAAGCAAAGAGTTTAATTTTGCATCAATGTTATCTTTAATGATTGCCTCTAAAACCAAACCTTGATGTTGTAACACATGCAGTTGTTTTAAAAACTCTCTGTATTCAACTCCCTCTTGCTTACCAGTCAGAAGGAACCCTAAATCAAGAGTCAGTTTTTTTTCCAGAGAAAGAGGGTGAAAAAAGGATAATTGATCAATTTCTAAAAGGGTAAAATAATCTCTATACTTTTCCAAAACTGCCAACTCTTTTGAAACATCTTTAAGAAAAGCTTCTCTTCAAAGTCGATCTCAACCATAAGCTTTCAACTTGAAAAAAGCTCTTAATTGTTGCAAAGATCAATGAGCAACATTCCAAGAAACACCATTAAAAATACTCATATCCAACTTACTTTGATCATCCAAAACTAACTCTCTGGGTGCCAAAAAGTTTTTTACTTCCCAAAAAGTTTCTCAACCTTTTAAAAGAGTCTTACCTTTCTCATCCAAAATAACATCAACAATTGCAACAATTTGTCTTAATGATAAAGATAGGGAATCAATTTTTTCTCATTCAGTCAAATCATCTAAACTCAGGACAAAAAACTCTGCCTTCTCTAAAGATAAATGTAAATGTGATAGTCTTTGTGCTTTCAAAAAATCATTAAACAAAAATGATAGATTAATGGTTTGTTGCTTGCCCTCTGTATCTGTAAAAACCAATGAATCAAAACCTAAATCAACTAATTTAGTTAATCTATCTCTTTGCTGAAACACTTTTCATAAGGACCAAAGTTTAACAAAGGATAAATAATCTTTGGCATTTACAAACTGTTTTTGCTCCTCTAAACTTTTAGCAATAAAACCAGAATCCAAATGAAGAATAAAAAATCTGTCTTTTGAACTCAATTGGGAAAAACCATTTTTTCTTCAGTTTTGTAAAATTAAAAAAGTTTTAGTAACTATTTCTCCATTTTGTACAAAAGACAAACTACTGCTTATTACTGGATAATTAGCATAAATACTTTCCAGTTTAACTAATTTTTTTTCAAACTGATTTTGAACTGTTTCAGTTATAAGAACTTCTAAATTATCAACAAAATATAAAACCATTAACTTTTCCAAATCAGCAAGTGTCATTTCATAGGGAGTTTTAGTATCCTTTCAAAAATTAGTAATAGGAACTATTTCATTACCAAGCAGCAATTGATGAATACCAAGTGTTTGAAACTGTAATTGAAATTTGTCTAAAATTTGTAAAGGATCAACAAATGTTTTGTTGATTTCTTCAACCATTTGGCGAAAAATAAAGGCAGAGTCATGACCTTTTAACTTAATTAACTCTTTTTGAATTTTTAGAGGCAAATCAGCAAAAGGCAAACCAGCATAAGGAAAAAGTTCTTCAAATGATAAATACCTTTTAAAAGGTGAATCATCAGACAAATTGATCCCAATAATGTTAGAAAGTAACAACCTTTCCAACATTTGATTGTGGTTTAGCAACCTTCATCATTCAGCAGTAGTTTTAACATTTCAATCAGGATACAAAGTAGTAACTCTTTCTTTATTTCTGATTATCTCTGTTAACATTTTTTCAAAATAATCTAGATCAAATAAAACTAAATCTGTTTTTTCCAATAAAGTTTTATCTGTTGCTTTTTCTCACTTTTGTAAAAAAAGCAACAACTTTTTAAAATTACCACTTAAATGTTTCAATTGAATCTGATTTTGAAACAACTTTTCTCTCATTTTTTTCAACCTGTTTACTCTTGCTTCTCATTCAGTCATTAAAATCTTGCCAATGTTTTGGTGAGAAAAGAAATTTGCTTTCAACATTTCAACAAAATAATTAAAACTAGGATAAGGTAATAAAACAAAACTAATTTCTTTATCTAATCAAGCAGTAATATCAAACTTTGTCTCTCCAAAAAGAACTTCGTTAACTCCAAACTTAGGTAGTTGCATTTTCCTTAAAACTGTTAATTTTGGGTTAAGTTTTGCTTTTAAAGACTGTTCAAACACTTGTAAAAACTTCTCCACACTCCCATTAATAAATTTATCTAACTCTTTGATTGCTGATGGTGTTCAATCTTTTAATGGTCTTCCAACAAATTGATACAAAAGTTGAATGTCTAAAAGTTGAGACTGACCATTATTATCAACAAAATAAACTTGCTTAATGGAAACATCATGTAATTTTTCAATAAAAAAATGTTGTTCTAATCAAAGTTTTCAACTTCTTCTTTGAAAAAGTAAAAACTGAGGATTTTTGTTTTCTTGCAAATCCAATATTTCTCTTTCAATTTCTCTTTTCAGTTCAATAACTTTCTCCAGTTGTGCTGTCAACTCAACTACTTCCAAGTCAACAAATTTCTGGAGTAGAAAAAAAGGTGTGCTTTCCTCCTGCTGTTCAACTTTTACTAATAAAGTCAACGCTTCTCTTACCAATCAAGGAACTTCATGATCTCTAATGTGATTGTCTTGAATGCTTTCTCTCAGTTTTTGTAAGTTTGATTTTATAAAGTTGAACTTCTGTTGCAAAAAAACTCTAACTTGACTAATAAACTCTTGATTATAAAACCTAACTCATTTTTGCATTTTGAAAAAATCTGTTGGTTTTAACTTCTCTTTTGAAGGCATTTCTGCTTTCAATAAAGGAGAAGAATCATAACGAAATAATTTTAATTTATGTTTCAAAACATCTCAAGATGGAATAATGTTGTTTTCAAATTGAACACTAACCTTTCTAAAAAGAGTTAAAAGATCAAACTGTCTCAAATTTTCAACTTCTAACTCTGAAAACCATCAACTTTTTTGGGAATCAATATTCTTTATTAACTCAACCATTTCCAAAACCATAGGTTCCAATGATTTTGCCAACAAATCAGCAACTTCCATTTGCTGTTGAATCTGCTTCAAGGTATCTAACTTTTTTTTAAGTTGGGCAAACTCTAAAGTAGGTTTTAAAACTTTTTCTTTAAACTTTTGGTTGTCTTCTAAAATAGGCAAAATATTCCTTAATTTTTGTAAATCTGCTAAAGCAGAACCACTAATTTGGTTAACACTTGCAATTTCATTAGTAAACCACAGATCTCATAAACCGCCCTCATTTGGAAAATACAGTGTTTCTTCAAGATTAACTTGAACAACTAAAAGTTCTGCTGCAGCTAACTTGGACAACTCTGTTGCTGTTAAACTCAATAATTGATCCTGAAAACCAACTCATTCTCTAAACAAACTAGTGGAGACTGACTCATCAACCAAAGTATTAAAAGTATCCACAAAATCCTTGTTACTACCTGAAAAAACTCTAAGAAAAACTGTCAAAACAGCAATTACATCCCTGGAGTTTTGTAATTTTACTAAACTTTTATTTTTAAAACCAGGATCTAATGTCAAGGTTTTAACATCTAAATGTTGTTGTTCAGAAAATACTAAATTATCTTTACCAATTAATTTTAACTTTGCCAAACCCTCCTGCAAAAGAATTCAAGTCTCCAGTAAAGAAAGATTACTTTCTAATCTAATTTTAGGAGTTTGAGTTGCTTTTAAAGTTAACTTAGTCCTAAGTTTATTTGCTATTAAAACAAACTGAAAGCAAAGAAAAGTAACTAATCCAAACAAAAGAAAGAATCTTCCTCTTCTTCAAAATCAAGAAGAGGAAAAATCATAAAAAGACATTATAAATTGTAAATTAAACCCAATCCTTATTATGTAGATAAAAAAAGAGAGGGGCAAAAGTGGATTTTAACATAGATAAACTTTTTTTGTTAGGAGAATATTTGCATGTTTCAATTAATTGAGAAGAAGTTTATCTGTAATTACTCCTTTAAAATCATCCCTTTTTTTAAAAGACTACTTTTGTTAGAACAAAAACAAAACTGCTCAATCTAACAAAGCAATTCAAAAAAAACTTAATCACTACTTATCTTGCTAAGTTTAATTATTGAATTTTTGCTGTTGTTCTAACTTTAAAAAATCAGTAGAGAAAGCCACCAACACCAGCAACAAACAAAACACTGCCGCCAGTTGCTAAACCAATGGTTAGAGCAGTTGATGAATCACTGGTTTGCAAATTATTTATTAAATTTTGATCTTTTTGAGAAGGAATTAGTTTTCTTAGACTACTTTCAATATTTTCCAAAGTTAATTGGTCAAAAACAGTCTCAATCTTATCAAAAGGCAATTCAAGAATTGGTTGGTTAGGAAAAAATTGAGAAGTGAAGACAACATTGTTGTCTGCTAGTTTAATCCTGATACTTGATAACAAATTTTCAAATGAAAAATCTTCTCAACTTGGATTGTTTTGCAAAAAACTAATGTCATAACCTTCAGGAAAAAAGGGATGATTAATCTTTTTAGTGTTCAAACTAACTACTCTCTTAAGAAGTTTTTTAATGGTGAGAAAATTACCAATATTACCCCAAGTTTGCTTTCACTTTAAAGAACTTTGAATTTGCTTTCAAATTGCTGTCTTAACTGCTTCTTTTAAGTCACTATAGTCATCTTCTAGCAAGGCAAACAATTGTTCTTTTGCTAATGAGGAAAAAATAGTAATTTCTTTTTGAAAAAACATTTTTGCTATCTCAATGCTTAATCTTTCAACATTTAAATCACTCTTTTCTACTTCTAAACTAGAAATTGAAAATAAAGGTAATCAAAAAAGGAAATGTGAATTTATCTCTTTTTTTCAGAAATCAGAAACAAAAGCATCTTCCAGTTGTAAAGGAGTGATCTCATCCTCAAACAATTGAATAAACTGTTCTCTTGCTTGAATATTTCAATCTGAAAATGATTGAGAAACGTCAAAATCAGCAAGCAAATAATTCAGAAAATAAGTCTTATTCTTGATTACAACTGATGAAATTTTAGTTTGAGTAAGAAAAACTAAACTATCCTGAATTAATTTCCTATAAAGATCTACTTCCAATGCTAAAAGAAATTCACTAACTTCAACATTATTATCAATTAGTGTTTGTAGTTTATTTCTGAACTTTGGTTTTTCCAAACTAAAAACATCTGCAATTTGGTAAGTCTTTGGATCATTAGCAACAAGTAACAGTTCATCTATATCAATTGCTGGGGTAACTTTTTGAAAAAAACTAAACTTGATTCCAGGCAAATAAAACTGAGGTTTTATTAAATAACTCTTAATTTCTTTCCAGAAATCATTTACTTTCAAAGCATTTAAAATTTCTATTGATGAAACCCCAGCATTTACCAAAGACTGTAAATGCTTTTGAATTGCTGGTGCTGACGAAACATCAACAATTGTTGCTGATGGATTTGTTTTTACAAAATTTAACAACTGTCTAAAATCAAATTCTTTTCATAATTGAGACCTTTTATCCTGCAAAACTAACTTATCTTTTTTTAGAACAGAAAACCAAAAAGTTTTTACTAATTGTTGTCTAATAAAATTTCAAAGTTGTTCCAATCTTTGCTGATTTCTAAACTCAAAAAGCGATCTCCAGTAGTTAAGATTACCAGAATAATCAGAAATTAAAGGGTTGTCAACTAGATAATGTAGTTGATTTCAAGACTTTCTGATTTTTTCCCTTGTGCAACGAAACTTAGGAACAAAATCTCCCATATCAGGTCAGCAAACTAAACTACTAAGATCATAAGTTTTACCCTCAATTCTACTAAATATAGCATCTCATGGATGCAAATATTGAACTAAAGTGTTTTCAATGCTTTGTAAAAATTGGCTTACCTTTAAAGCTTTTAAAACATCTGGAAAAGTCAAACCTCAAAGAGTCATTGCCCTAATTCGTCCAATTAACGCTCCTCGAATGTCATTCCCTTTTTCAATAAAAGTAAACATTTGATCAATATCAATTGAATGGTTCTCAGTCACTCTCAATCTGCCACTTCAGTTTTTCAGGGAAGAAAAGTCTTTAACTAACACCTGCTTGATTTTGTTTCAAAGTTCATCTGCCCTTTTAACAAAGGTAGACACCAAAGCATTGTTTAAATCACTAGCAGTAATGTTGTTTCTAAATAATGTTCAAATTTTTCTCACAACTACTGAACTTGAGTCCCAAGGCAAAGATGATTTTGCTATTTGAAAAAGTTCATCTAAATTATGAGAACCTTTATTGCTAAAATTTAATAAAACGCCATCAATTGAATAATCTCTTAAGTGTTTTTTACTCTCTTTTCAAAATGAATCAAAGACACCAAACAGTTTAAATAATTCATCCTTGGCATTCACCCCTAGTTCAGAACCAGAAGCAGCAGATTGAGTTCTAACAGCAGTAAGCAAAGAACTAATGTCATAATCTTTACCATAAATCTGAACTAAAGAATTTGATGGATTAGTGTGTTCTGGATTTTTTAACTCTTCTTTTAGACCTTTTCATAAATTATCTAGATTTTTTTCTCACTTTTGGAAAACTGCTAAGACATCTTCTGGTTGCAACTTTGCATTAATTAAATCTTGCAATGCTCTTCTTGCTGGAGCAGGAAGTTCAGAACCTTTCTTTTCATATTGAGTATCATCTTTAGCAGCAGCAAACAATTCTTTCAGGTTAAAACTACCTTTTTCACCAATAGAAATTGAAAAATCCTGCAGATATTCAAAAGTGGGTGTTTTTAATACCACTTTGATTTTTGACCAAAAAGCATCCAACTTCCTTGACTCATCAATTGCAGAAACCTGATTAGCAAGTGGTTTTTGAGAAGATGAGAAGGAATGAGAGAAAAAAGAACCTGATAAAAAAAACAAAAAGATAGATAAGAATAAAAACAAAAATTTTCTGGACAGAAGAGAAACTCACATAAAGAACTTGTTCACTTTTACTAACTTTTTTTTATTCATCACTTTATATCCAACAAACAACCACAAGATATTGTAAAGAAGGAAAAACAGCAACTATATTATTATACAAAATGATAAAAAAAGCTTTCTTTGTTACAAAACTTTTAACTAATCTTTTTTATAGGAAAAACTTTGAGTTAAGTTGATCAATAAACCAACTTTAGACATTGTTTGCAGTTAAATGCTAATTTTTTTACCCTATCTTGTGGTTTTTTTGTCATAATAATACTTGGATAGTTAAAGGCCTGGGTGGCGGAATTAGGTAGACGCGATAGTCTCAAGAACTATTAGGATTTATCCTGTGTCAGTTCGACTCTGACCTTAGGCACCATTTTTTTGTTCAATTTTACTCTTTATCAAAAATCAATCCTTTCCTTTTGAGGTTAGTAATAAACTCTTGATTAGGTTGAAAATCAGTCTCTTTTAGTACTTTTTGGAGCAGTTCTCTTTCTCTGAGAGAAATGGCATCTGGGTATTGAATTTGAATTCGAAAAAATTGATGTCCTCTGACACTAACATCATCTGGATCATAAGCGCCATAGTTTTTCAACCTAATAATTTTTTTATTCTTAGTCCCGGGTTGTAAATCAATAACCCTTACTCCATCAATTGTTGGTACTTGAATCTCATTACCTAATAATGCATCTAAATAAGAGACTGAGACATTGGTAAGTAAGTCATTCTCCTGGCGTTGAAAAACTCTGCTGCTTTCAACATTAAATTCTAATCAGACATCTCCTTTTTTGCCATTAGCGGTGTTAACACCGCCTTTTCCTTTAAGTCTGGTTTTTCAACCATTTCTAACTCCCTGAGGAGTTTTAATTTGAATGTTTTGCTCTTTTTCTAGTTTTTTCTGACCCTCACATTCTGAACATTTCCTTTTAATCATTTTTCCTAAACCTTGACAATGAGGACAAGTTTGTTCTTGTTGAATAAGACCAAAAAAACTTTGTCTTTTTACTATCTTCACTCCTTTACCATGACAAAAACGGCAAACAACAACATCAGAATTTGATCTAGCTCCACTACCATTGCACTTTTGACAAAGTTCTTCAGCTTTAATTTTAAAGTTTTTACTGGAACCATGCATTGCCTCAAAGAAAGTTAAATTAACTCCCAAATGCCAATCCTGTTTTTGATGATGGTTCCTGTTAGTTTTGTTAAAACCACCAAAAAAATCAGAAAAACCAGAGAAAATATCAGCAAAATTAAAGTCAAATCCTTCAAAACCACCCTGTTGTCCAAAATTAACTCCTTGATGACCAAACTGGTCATACTTTGCCCTGCTTTCTGGTTTAGAAAGCACTTGATAAGCTTCATTAATTTCCTTAAACTTCTCTTCTGCTTTGGGATCAGAAGAAACATCAGGATGATACTCCTTTGCTAATTTTCGAAATGATCTTTTAATCTCTTCTTCACTAGCATTTCGGTCAATGCCCAAAACTTCATAGTAATCCTTTTTATCTGCCATCCTACCTGTTAACTGATTGGATTACTTCTTTTTGTTCTCAGGATCAACATCTTTTGGTTCAGCATCAGTAGAGGAATGATTGTTGTTGTCACTATCCTTCTTTTGACTACCTTTTTGCTTGTTCATTAAATCCTGAAACTGACGCATCTTAGCATCAAAATCATTTAACTTCTTCTCCAGATCATCCCATTTTTTCTCTTTCAGGAGGTTAGAAACCTCATCCCGGGTTTTTTTAATTTCTGCCTTACCTTTTTCCATCTCTGCTTTCTGCTTTGGATCCAACTTCTTATCATCACTTTTAAGATTTTTATCAAGATCAAAAATCAAACCTTCAGCTCGATTAGTAAGAGTGATTTCACGTACTTTAATTTTATCTTTCTCACGATTTTGCTCAGCTTCTTGAACCATTCTATCAATTTCTTCTTTTGTCAAACCACCAGCAATATCCTTAATTACAATTGATTGCTCCTTCTTGGTTTTGTTGTCTTTAGCTTTAACAGAAACAATCTGATTAGCATCAATGTCAAAAGTTACCTCAATCTGAGGAACACCCTTTGGAGCTGATTCAATTCCAGTTAACTGGAAACGACCAAGAGTCTTATTGTCAGAAGCTAACTTTCGCTCACCTTGCAAAACATGAATATCCACACTTGGTTGATTGTCAGCAGCAGTTGAAAAAACTTGTGATTTCTTGGTAGGAACTGTTGTATTTCTCTTAATCAAAGTAGTCATCACTCCACCCAAAGTTTCAATTCCTAGGGAGAGAGATGTTACATCCAGAAGTAAAATATCTTTCAAATCACCCTGCAAAATACCAGCCTGAATTGCTGCTCCAACTGCTACTACCTCATCAGGATTAACTGAAAAAGACACCTTTTTACTCAACTCTCTTTCCACTAATTTAACTACTAATGGCATCTTTGTTGAACCACCAACCATTAACACCTGGTTAATATCACCACTCTTTAACTTACTATCTTTAAGCACCTGGCGAATAGGTTGAACAGTTCTTTCCAAAAGATGTTCAATCAAATTCTCAAATCTAGTTCTTGACAGTTTTACATTAAGATGAAGGGGGCCACTATCACTTTGACTAATGAAAGGAATAGAAACATCAGTTTGTAATGAACCTGTTAATTCAATTTTGGCTTTTTCAGCACTATCTTTCAATCTTTGCAAAGTCATCTTGTCTTTACCTAAATCAATTCCATGTTCCTTCTTAAACTCAGCAACCAGATATTTAACAACTTCTTGGTCAAAATCATCACCACCAAGATGATTATCACCACTTGTTGCTAAAACTTCAAAAGTGCCATCACCAATCTCTAGGACAGAAACATCAAAAGTACCTCCACCTAAATCATAAACCAAAACTTTTTCGTTCCTGTGTCCCTTATCTAAACCATAAGCAAGAGCAGCAGCAGTTGGTTCATTAATAATCCTTTCTACCTCTAAACCAGCAATTTTGCCAGCATTCTTGGTTGCCTGTCGTTGAGCATTGTTAAAATATGCTGGAACAGTTATCACTGCCTTAGTGATCTTACCACCAACTCTACTTTCAGCAAAATTCTTCATGTAGGTTAAAATTTCTGCTGAAATCTGTTCAGGAGTGTAACTTTTGCTACCTAAATTAATCTTTTGCTCAGTTCCCATCTTTCTCTTAACTGAAGCAACAGCATCAGGATTGGTAATAATCTGTCGTTTTGCTCGGACACCTACCAAGAAATTTTTTGATTTTTCTAAAACAACAACTGAAGGAGTGGTTCTGCCACCATCAGGATTCTCAATAACCCTTGGTGTTTTCCCTTCCATCACTGCTACACAAGAGTTTGTAGTTCCTAAATCAATTCCAATAATCTTAGACATTATAATTTTTTGCTCCTTCTACTTTCCCTTAACCTTTTCCTGCAACTTCTGATTTACTATCACTTTTACAGGTCATAGAACACGTTCATGCAAAAGATAACCTTTCTGTTCCACCTTTAAAACAACTCCCTCAGGATAGGATTGATCCCAACTAGAACCAACAGTTTGACATAAACTAGGATCATACTTGTCCCCAACTTTAACTTGTGCCTGTTTCACTCCATGATTAGTCATTATTTTATCAAATTTATTAAAAATCATTTTAATACCCTTTAAAAACTTTTCTGTTTCCTCACTAAAACTATCAAACTGAAGGGCGCGCTCTAATAAATCAACAACCTCTAAGAGTTCAGTAAGTAGATCTTGATTGCGAAACTTATAACCATCAAACATCTCTTGACTCTTTTGCTTTTGAAGATTATCAATTTCTGCTAAAAGGCGTTTTTTTTCCTTTACTCAATCTAGTGAAGAATCAACTTTCTTGGCAGTGTTTTTTAGGGATTCTTTAACTGTACTTTTATTCTTAACCATTGGACAAAAACTAATTTAAAACTGCTTCCCTGATTATAAACTTTTCCTGATCAAAAGTCAACAGATACAACTTATCTTCTTCTAATTGATCACTAATTATGCCTTTTGCTACTAAAGAACCAATGTGTTTTACAATGTATCTCCTAATTGGTCTAGCACCATAGTTAATTGTCCAATTCTCCTTGAGAATTTTTTGTTTAACTTTGTTATCAAACTGAAAGAAAATATGCTTATCTTTACCAATCTGATTGACAAAATTGTTTAACTCCAGTTCAATAATCTCAGCAACAGCCACCTGATCCAGAGGATTAAAAACTACTACTTCATCAATTCGGTTAAAAAATTCATTTGCCAATTCTACTTGCACCTTATCCAGAACTGCTTTTTTTGTGTACTGATCTGTTTCAATCAACTCTCCACCAATGTTAGATGTCATGATAATAATTGTGTTTCTGAAATCGATTGTCTTACCTAAACCATCAGTCAAATGTCCTTCTTCCAGAACCTGCAACAAAAGTGCTTGAACTTCTGGATGAGCTTTTTCAATCTCATCCAGCAAAACAACTGAATAAGGTCTGTTTTTTACTTTCTCTGTCAACTGCCCACCTTTTTCATAACCAACATAACCAGGGGGAGAACCAATCAAACGACTGACAGAATGACGAGTATTGTATTCAGACATATCAATTGCTATCATTTTTTTTATGTCTGAAAACAAAACTTCTGTCAAAGTTTTAGCAACCAAGGTTTTGCCAACACCAGTTGGACCAACAAACAAGAAACTAGCAATTGGTTGGTTGGTTTCCTTTAAACCAACCCGGGAACGAATAACTGCTTGACTGATTAAATTTAAAGCAGTATCTTGAGCCTTTACTTTTTTCTTTAGTTCAGAGTGTAAACCTAAAATTTTTTCTTTTTCACCACTCAACAACCTCTGAACAGGAATCTTAGTTCAACTAGCAACAACATCAGCAATATCACTCTTATCAACTGAATTTTTTAAAAGTGTTGTTTTTTTAATCTCATCCTCTTTCTTTAACTTTTTTAACTTTTCCTTAAGATGAGGAATAATTTGGTATTTAAGTTCCCCAGCATAGTCATAATTCCCTTCTTGCATACTTGAGCGAAACTGTTTTTCCTTAGTAACCAACTCCTTTTTGGCATTACTCAACCTTTTTAAAGTTTGTTTTTCCTTTTCTCACTGTGTTTTTAATGTATCTCATAAGGAGTTTAACTGTTTCAATGTGCCATCAATCTGTTTTAGTTTTTGTTCAGTACTAAAACTCTGTTCCTCTTTTAACAAAGCATTTTTTTCAATTGTTAATTGAACAATTTTTTGTTTTACTTCATCTAGTTCACTAGGTACTGAACTAATTTCAGTTTTAATTTTTGCACATGCTTCATCAACTAAATCAATTGCCTTATCTGGTAAATTACGAAGAGAAATATACTGATTAGAAAGGTTAGCGGCTGAAATTAAAGCATCATCTTTGATTGTTATTTCATGAAATGATTCAAAACGATTTTTAATTCCTCTCAGAATGGTTATTGTTTCTTTGACAGTGGGTTCAGAAACTAAAATTTTTTGAAATCTTCTTTCCAAAGCCGCATCTTTTTCAATAAATTGTTGATACTCATCAGTAGTTGTTGCGCCAATGCAACGCAACTCTCCCCGGGCCAAAGCTGGTTTAAGAATATTGGAAGCATCAATTACTCCTTGAGTCCTTCCAGCACCAACAATAAGGTGTAACTCATCAATAAAAATCAAAACATCACTGTTTTTTTGAATAATTTCTGTGATTGTTTTTAATCTTTGTTCAAACTCCCCATGAAACTTAGTTCCAGAGATTAAAGAAGCCAAATTAAGTTCAAAAATCTGTTTCCTCAAAAGGTTGGTAGGTACATCTTGATTTTCAATCCTTTGTGTCAAACCCTCAACAATTGCTGTTTTACCAACCCCGGCTTCACCAATTAAAACTGGATTGTTTTTTTTTCTTCGGGAAAGAATCTGAACAACCCTGCGTATTTCTTGATCTCGACCAATGACAGGATCAATCTGGTCTTTTTTGAACTCCTCATTAAGAATTCTGCCATACTTTTTTAACTCATCTAGGTGTTTCTTGCTCACTTCAATATGAAAATAAGGGAAATATAACTAAGTGTTAGAGACTTCAATAATTTTGATCCAGTATGAAGAATAACCATTTCTTCCCTGAACCAAGACTTGCTCACCTACTTTTTTACCCAGAATAGATCTGGCAAGTGGACAATCATTGGATATAACATTTTTTTCAACATCAATATCAAAAAATGTGCCAACTTTAAACACTCTTTCCTCACCACTTTTAAGATCTAACAACCTTACAGACTTACCAATTGCAACAACATCACTCTCTTCTTGCTCAACTATTTTTAAGTTGTTCAACAGAAACTGAATCTGATTAATCCTTTCCTCTATCTCAACCTGTTCTTGCTTAGCTGAATCATATTCAGCACTATCAGAAATATCACCTTGGGCAACTGCTCTCCTTAACTCTTCAATCACCCTTTTTCTTTTTACATGCACTAAGTTCCATAACTCAGACTTGAGTTTTAGGATGTTTTCCTTACTCAGATCAACCTTCTTTCTCAACTTTTTCATTAAAAAACAGATTCAATAAATTTTATCCTAAAATCTTGGGAGAACTAAGTTGTTGCAAGAGCAAAAACCAAGTAGAATAGTAGGATATGGAAGAAGAAATTAAGATGCTAAAATCCTTGTTAGAAAGTTTAAGGATAGAAAAATTTAGCAATAAAGAAAAAACTAAAATACTTGAGCAAATAGCAAGAATAAGCAAAAGTCTTGTTGAAAAATTCAAAAAATAGTTTTGTGGATAAAATTTAGTGCTTTTCCTTTGACTTAGAAAGGTAAATCTTTTTCTTCATCTTTATGCTGTAGAACTCATTTCTACCAAAAATAAGGTGATCCAGAAAAAAGATGTTTAATTTTGCTGCTACTTGCTGAATTTGCTCAGTTGTTTGCAAATCTTCCTTGGATGGTGAGGAGTTGCCAGAAGGATGATTATGAACACAAATAATTTTTCTGGTTTTATTTTCTAAAGCAAACTCAAAAATATCTCGTAAGTCAATTAAAATCTGATTTTTACTTCCTTGATAAAGTTGTTTTCTGTTGATCAATTGATTTTGTTTGTTCAACAAAATAACATGAAACTGTTCTCAATCAATTTGTTCAAAATCATATTCCACTAACTGATAAATATCATGAGGACTTTTAATCTCAATTTTGACCTTTGCAACTTGAATGGATTTTATTCTTCTTACCAGTTCAAAACTAGCCAACAACTCCAATGCTTTAACTTTGCCAACACCTTCTATCTCAGTAATCTCTTTATAAGTTAAGTTTGTTAATTCAGCAATTCCACCAATTTTTTCCAATAGTTTTTGAGCAACTACTAAAACTGAGTTTTTTCTAGTGCCAGTTCTCAAAAACAAAGCAATAATCTCTGCACTAGTTAAACTTCTTACACCTTTTTTTAAGGCTTTTTCTCTTGGCTTAGCTTCATCTGGAATATCTTTAAACTTCATAAAACTTTGCATAAAATGCTTCTAAATCTTTTGATGAAATACCACTTTCATTACCCTTAGCATCTGAAAAAGTTTTCTTTTCTGAACTATTTTTATCTTTATCTTCCCAACTTGCTCTTGCTACTCCATTCAATGTTACTGATGCTTTTTCAGAAAATAAACTTCTAGTAACAACAAAAGTTGCTAGTGATAATGTTCAAAATGAAATCCAAAAACCTCCACCTTTAATTTTTTTCATTTTCTTTTGCTCTATTTTTTTTCAACCCTTCATTGATTAAAAACCTCTAACAAACTTAAGTTAAATCTTAGACCTGAATTGAAATAAGTGCATGGAATCTTTTAAGTTTGATTCAATATTTTAGCAATGAATTAGGGAAAGATTTGAACAGAAAACTATTGACTCAAGAGTTGTTTAAAAACAGGACAATTAGCGAGGAGAAGTAAAAATCTTTTCTTTAACCATAAAAACCTGTTAAAATCTTTCCCTATATTGAAAAAGTGTGTTCTTTTGGTAAAGTTGTGTACTCTTGCTTGATTATTTGATTGTAATGGTTAGTGAAATTGGTAGTGAAACAGTTTTCAAATTTGAAGGGCAAAACATAGTTTTTGAAAAGAAAAGAATTGCTAAACAGGCAGATCAAGCATTTGTTGTTCGCTGAAATCAAAATACTTTGCTCTCAACACTCTGTGTTGGTAAATTTCCCACAAAAAGCAACTTTGTTCCCTTAACTGTTGAATTCCAGGATAATCTCTTTTCTGTAAATAAAATTCCTGGTGGTTTTTTTCGCCGTGAAGGTAAACCATCTGAATATTCAACTCTTTCAGCAAGAATTGTTGATCGAGCAGTTCGTCATCTATTCCCTAAAGACTTTAGACATGAAGTTCAAATCATTGTCAATCCATTATCTATAGATCACACTCTGGACATCAGAGTTGTTGCTGTCTTAAGTGCATCATTACTGCTAAATACAAGTGAGCTGCCAATTGATCATTTATTTGCTGGTGTTAGTGTTGGTTATATTGATGGTGAGTTCATCTTTAATCCTTCTTATAAACAACTACAAAAATCAGAATTAGAAATGTTTTTGGTTGCTGGCAAAAAAGAAATCAGTATGATTGAAGTAAAAGCAAGTGAACTACCTGAATCTAAAATTTTAGAAGCAATTCAGTTTGGACATAACAAAATTGTTAATTTGATTAAGATTCAAGAACAATTCTTAAAGGATATGTTAATCACCAAAAAAAGTTATGAGTCTGAAAAAACTCAGGAGTTAGAAGGAAAAATTTGAGAGTTGTTTTCTGATCAGATTGAAAATTGAATAAAAAGTCCAAACCAAGATAAACCTGAGTTGTTAGAAGTTTTAGAAAAAAGAGTGTTTGAACAGTTAAAAGTAAAAATGGAGGCAGAAGGAAATAATGATTTTGAAGATGAAACAGCTCTAGAAAACTCAGTTTTGACAAGTTTATCCAAAATCCTACAAGAAAAAGTTAGAGAAAAAACAGTAAAAACAAGAAAAAGGATTGATGGTCGAAGTTTTTCTGAAGTCAGAAAAATTAGTTGCAAAATTGATTATTTACCAATTATTCATGGTTCAGCAGTTTTTAGTCGAGGTGAAACTCAAACACTTTCTACTGTTACATTGGAAACAATGGAAAGTCAAAAAAAAGTTGATGATTTAACAACAGATTCAACAAATTGTTTTATGCACCATTATAAATCCTTACCCTTTTCTATGGGGACAGTTCAAAGACTAAGAGGTTTAAGTCGAAGAGAAATTGGGCATGGTTTTTTAGGAGAGAAAGCATTAAAAACAGTTTTACCTGAAAGTAGTAATTTTCCTTATACAATCCGCGTTGCTTCTGAAGTCTTAGCATCAAATGGATCAACATCACAAGCAGCAATCTGCTCAGCAAGTTTAGCACTAATGGCTGCTGGTGTACCAATTAAAGGAGCAGTTGCTGGAATAGCAATTGGTTTGATCAAGGAAGGTGATGAATACCATCTGCTTTCTGACATTCAATCTTGAGAAGATTTTTATGGTGATATGGACTTTAAAGTTGCTGGAACTGAAAAAGGAGTGTGTTCAATTCAGTTAGATTTAAAAATTAAGGGGCTGCCAGTAGAAGTAATTGATAAAGTTTTACTCCAAGGTAAAAAAGACCGTCTAAAAGTTTTAGAAATAATGAATAAAGTCATTCCTGTAGCTCGACAAAATTTAGCTGAAAAAGCAATGAAGTTCATCAAAATGAAATTGGAAAAAGATGAAATAACTGCACTAATTGGTCCTGGTGGCAAAAACATCAAAGAAATGATACTCAAACACAGTCAAGAAAGTGAACCAGTTATTAACATTCAAAACAACAATGAGGTTTTGGTCTATCATCAAAACCAAGAGGTACTAAATTTGATCAAGAAGGAAATTTTAGGTTCAGTTAAGCCTATTGAAGTTGATGAAATACTTTTTGGTGTTGTGGATGGAATTACTGAATATGGTGGTTTTGTCAAGTTAGAAGGTAAAAATAAATCTGGTTTGATTCATATTTCTAATCTCTCAAATAAATTTGTTCGTAATGTTAAAGAAATCCTAAAAGAGGGGCAAAGAGTAAAGGTAAAGGTAATTTCTCTGGAAAAAAATAAAGTTGGTTTGAAATTAATTCAATAGTCTTTTTTTTGAAAAAATGACAAAAATTAGAAGTTTTGCCCTTGGTGGTTTAGATGAAGCAGGCAAGAGTTTGTTTGTTTTAGAGGTTGATCAAGACATTTTTGTCTTTGATTGTGGAATGAAAACTTTAAAAGAAATTGACTTTGGTGTCAATTCTTTGGTGCCAGATTTTGATTATTTAATAAAAAATCAACACAAAATAAAAGGAGTTTTCATCACTAAAATTAATTTAGCAACTGCATTTGGTCTGCCATTTATGCTAAAAAAAATTCCTAGTTTAAAAATCTTTGTTTCCAATATTAGTCAGAAACTACTAAAATCCAGTGAATTACTTACAAAAGAACAAATTCGTGACAACCTTTACAAAATAGACAACCAACCATTAAAATTTGGTAACGTTTCTATTCATTGTTTCTATACAGCCAGTGATTTACCAGGTAGTTGTGGTTTTAGTTTAGAAACTTTAGATGGATACATAATCTATACTGGCACTTTTATTCTAGCAACAAGTGATTTTGAGGAGATGTTTACAACTCAATTAGACAAAATCTTATTCAACAAAAATAAAAAAGTATTATTGTTAATTACCAATGCTGGTCAGTTAGCAATCAACAACTTTATTGCAACTAAAAACCAGATAGATAGATTTTTAGATGATGTTTTGTTTAACTTTGAAGCAAGATTGTTTGTTTGTTGTGATGAAAATGAATGAAATAAAATAATTCAGGTTTTGCAAAGATTAGAACAGTTGGAAAAAGACAAGTACCAAATCAGTTTTTTTGATAATAATTTTGCTAAAAAGTTCAAAAAAATCATTCAAGAAGACTTTCAAAATCAAACTTTAATTCAAACAATAAGCAAAAAAACAGTTAGTGAAAAAAACAATGACAAAAAGCAAATAATCTTTTTAACAGGTAGGCAAAAATGATTGTTTTCTAGAATTTTAGGATTAATAAGTAATCAAAAAGAAACAGAAAAATTAACAGCAAAAGACTATGTTTGAATTTTGGGAGAAAACCAATTTGTTGGCGAACTAACAGTTTTTAAAACTTTAAATGAGTTGTATAAAACCGATGTTAAAATCAAGTTTACAGGTAAAAGGCAAGTATCAACAATGGAGGCAGGATTTGAAGATGTAAAGTTATTAATTAACTTTCTGAAACCAACTTATTTGTTTCCTGTAAATGCCTACCACAAAGACTTAGAAAATGCTAAAAAGTTTGCTAAAACAACTCATCTCCAAGCAACCAATATTTTTATTCAGGAAAATGGTGAAGTAGTCACAATTGAGAATAAAAAGCACTCAAAACATTACCAAGGTATTCATACCAGAAGTGTTTTTGTGGACAACAACCTGAATGACAACATTACTGAAAAAGTAATTAAAAAACGCAAAATCTTGTCTGGAGAGGGGATGCTGCTAGTAATCTTTTCTTACTCATTGAAAAAAGATGAATACTTCATTAATTCTGAACTTAAAGTCAAGCATTTTGGGATTACAAAAGATGAACAACAAACAAACAAAATAAAAAACAACATAAATGAGTGTGTTCAGAAAGTTTTACAAGAAAAAAAACAGTTTTCTAAAAGTCCTGAAATGTTAAAAGTTATTTTAGAAAAGCAAATCTCATTAATAATTAAGAAAATAACTAGAAAACTGCCAATTATTACTGTTTCTATCAATTTTATCAACTAAGACTAAATGACCAAAATTGCTTTATTTCCAGGTTGCTTTGATCCTTTCCATAAACAACATCAAAAAATTGGTGAAAATGTTTTAAAATGATTTAAACTGGATGAACTTTGAATCTTAGTTAATAAAAATTCCCAAGAAAAAAAGATAATTGCTCCATTTAAAAACCGCTTTGAAATTATTGCACAACTCTTTTGTGAAAACCCAAAAATTAAAGTTTGAAACAAACCAATTGGTTTCTATACAACTACCCTAGTCAAGAAATTAAAAAAACAAAACCCTAAAAACAGTTTTTATCTAATTTTAGGTAGTGATCAAGTAAATAAACTGGACCAATGAAAATTTAGTAAAAATATTCATAAATTAATAAAAATTATTTGTATACCAAGAAAAGGACACCCCATTAGAAAAGAGATAAAAAACAATTATCAATTCTTAACACCAACCACTTCTAAATTCAACAAAAACAATTTCAATAGTCAAACAATTAAAAATGGTCTGAACTGGTCATTTTTAAAACTCAAAACAATTCAATACTTAATAAAAAATGAGTTATACTTCAAAAACATTTTGAAAAAAAACATATCTGATCCACAAAGAATAATTCATTCTTACAAAGTAGCAAACTTAGCAATAAGTTTAGTTAAAAGATTTGGTGACAGAAAAGACATTCCAAAGATAAAATTAACTGCTTTGTTTCATGATTTAACCAAAACCTGAAATGAAGAAAAACACCTGCACTTTTGAAAAAAACATAAACTAGATTTAACAATCTTAAAAAATGAACCATACCCTGTTTGACATGCTTATACAAGTGCTTACTATTTAGAAAAAGAGTTAATGATTAAAGATAAAAACATCTTTAACAGTATTTACTATCACACCACAGCTAATAAAAATTTCACTAATTTTGCTAAAATTATTTTCATTGCTGATAAGTTAGAACCACAAAAAAGAAACCAAAAAAACTTTGCTACAGCTCAAAAAATGTTGAAAAAAAAAGATGTCAGTCTAAATACAATTTTCAATTCTACCCTTGTTGCTGTTTATCAAGAAATTAAAAACAAAGGCAAAAAACCTAATAAAGATATTAAACTAGCATACCAAAAAGCACTGTCAACCAGTTGTTAATTTTCAATAAAACTAATCTTTTGTGGCAAGCAATTGATAGTTAATTGTGGCAAAAATATCTTCTCTTGCCTTGAATGCTACTTTAATTTTTACTTGTTTAAAACCTTGATAATAAGTAAAAGTAACAACTAAATCAGCAAAATTAATTTTTTTGGCAATCTGTTCTAAAACCATTCTTTCAAAACTATCTGTTTGAATAGCAAAATCATCCAATTGATAATCATTAACATTTTTAGCAGAATCATCTTTTTTATAACTAGGAATTACTGTCTCCTTTCAACCAGATAAATTTAGTTTTTGAACAACTTGGGTCAAAAGTTTTTTGTTTACAACTCATTTTTCTTCATCAGAATCAAATACTTCATCTAGAGTTTGTTCTTTTTCAATGATAGTTTTGGTTGTTCAATCTTCTTCTTTAGTAGCAACTTTTTTCTCAGACAACTTAATATCTTCACTTTTTATTTCAGTTTTTTTTGGTAAAAAATAACGAGAAACAATTAAATAACCAAAGAAAGTAAAAAAACCTAGGATGAGAAAAACAATTAAAAAACTAATCATCTTCTTTCACATAAATCTCTCCTCACTTTGTTTTTCAATCTCAATACTGAACAAAAGTAAGATGTTCAATTGCTGCTTTTTTTAAGACATCCACAGGTAAAACAAACTTATCAACAACAATTGAATCATTAGTTTCCAAATTCAAATCTTGTTTTTCTAACTTTAATTTTTGAAAGAAAAAGTTGTTTTGAATTGTAATATCCTGTCTAATCTTAAATTGGATAGCAATTAAATCAGTCCAATCAAAAACACTGAATAAACTAATTTTATTGGTATGTTTAGTTCAATTGGATAAAAAAGTATGCTCAGCAAAAGAATTGTTCACTCACTCTTCCTTTTGAAAATCCCAACTGTTTTTAGTAGTAAAAATATGGTTATAAAAGTGTTTGTAGTAAGCAATTGCTAAACTATCAACTGGTTGCTTTTCAAAATTAGCAATTTTTAAATCTTTTTGCTCTAATTCTTCATCTTGAAAAGCAATCTTGCCCTTTAACTTTTGAAGCGCATGGGAGTTTATACTTTGACTTTCTACATCAATATTAGAAAGAAAAGAAGTTAAATTCACAATTTTAACTAAATCACTCTTCAAAAATTTAAAATCAAAATGCCATAAAAGTAACTTTCAATTTGCATAATTAATCTGAATTGGTAAATACTCCAAACTCCAAGCAGAATCAAAAGGTTGATTATCAGTATACAAACTCAATAAACAAGTTTTCAATTTAATTAATCAGTGTTGAACTGGAACAATTTTAACTCGCTCACCAATTTTAGTTGTAATTAAATATCAATAATTAAACTTCACCAATGTTTCTTGATCAGGTTTTAAATTTAGTGAAAGTTCTACTTTTTTAGGATAAAAAAAACTAATCCTTATTGACATCAAATCAGAAATAAACTGTTCAGCTTTATCTTTGACATTTCACCAAATTTTAATATGGTTGTGTTCATTTTCTTTAAAACAATTTAAAGGTAATAAAATGGGTTTTTTTCAATTAAAAAGAGCATCATCAAATTCACCCAAACCTCTGATTGCATCATAACTAAAAAGTTTATCCCTTTCGGGTTTTACTCGATAGTAAGTGCCCATTTCAAAAACATCTTTTTCTCAGTTAAAAGCACAATTTTTTTTAAATTGATCATTTATGCTAGCTCCTCAAAAAAACTCAAAACTTTTAACTGTTTCTTCCAAAGAAAAACTTCTGACTTTAAAAGTTTTGTTAATAAATTTAAAACCAGGATAGAGTTTTAAAACCGGTCCCATCTTTAGTGATTGTTGAGGAAAAAAAGAAAAAAGAAAAAAAGGTTCCAAATAATATTGTGGTGGTCTTAGTTGGTTGTATTGTTTGTTAATTGTAGCAAAATATGGGTGTAAAGGTGCAAGTTCCCTTATAAAACTATCAGAATAAATTTTCCTTTCATAATGTAGTTGGGGAATTGGCTTTTTATTAGGTTTATTTAAGAATGAGCCTGCTCAATTAACCCTAATCTCCCAGTTGTTAGTTCATTCTGGAGTATAAACATCTTCTTGAACAAAAAACATTACTGAACTAACCCCCTTCTCTTAAACTAAACAACAAAAAAATTTATAGCACAACCAAAAAGCAAGCAACTTTTTAATTCTTTAAGTAGTTTAATTATCAAAAATAAGTAGAAAAGCAAAAAGAGAAAAAGATAATTCTTCTTTTAATAACTTCTTCCAAAAATAGCTAATAAATTAGTTTCTTTTTGGCACTTAAAACATTTAAAAAGAGAAGATGTTTCACCTTTACTTACAAGTTTTGGTCACAAAAAACGAGAAACTGTTTTAGTTAGATTTTTGATTTCCTTTTCACAATCGATCTGATTACAAAAATAAACCTGAAAAGCCTTGTCTTTAACTGCTTTAGTGTAAGTATCAAAACTAACAATTTTTACTATTTTTTCATTTATTTTTTTTTGTGCTGTTTCAAAAATATCTTTTTTTAATTTGGCAACAATTTGGTAAAAATTTTGGTAAAAAAATTCCTGATGAACTGTTACTTTTTTTAAATCATGCCGGAGAATGTAAGTTATTTTTTGTTCATTCAACTCCTTCATTCCGACCTCAATGCGAATTGGTACTCCCATCAGTTCTGCTTTTTGACACTGAATAGAAAAGTTTTGATCATTTGTAAATTCCCAAAAGTTTAAACCAAAAGTACTTAACTTACTTTTGATTTTTTGACAGTATAAATCAATCTTTTTTCTTTCTCAAACAGTAGTTTTACCATAAATAGGTAAAACAAATATTTGATGTTTTGCAATGTCAAAGGGCAAAACTAAACCTAGACCATCAGAATGAGTTTGGACCAGGGCAGCAATTGCCCGGGTAGAAACTCCTCATGATGTTTGAAAAGGCAAATTTAACTGGTTATTTTGGTTTAGAAACTGAACTTTGAACTCTTTAGTAAAAGTTTGTCCCAAATAATGAACAGTTGCCAATTGTAAAAACTGCCCATCAGGTAGTATAGTTTCTAATGTTCAGGTGATTTGAGCACCAGCAAACTTTTCCAATTGTGATTTTTGACCAATAAAAACAGGAATGGCAAGATAATCTGTAAAAAATTTTTGATATTCATCTCTAATCTTTTGGCAAAAACTCAATGCTTCATTTTTGTTAGCATGAATAGTGTGTCCTTCCTGTCACAAAAACTCCATATTTCTTAAAAAAGGATTAGGATTTTCTTCTCATCTTCAAACACTTACCCATTGATTTAAAAGTAATGGTAAATCACGATAGGAATGAACAAAATGATGAAAATAAGAAGAAAAAATAACTTCAGAAGTTGGTCTTAAAACAAATTTATCTTTAAATGCTTGTTGTTTTTTTGCTCGAGCAACAGTGAAAAATTCAGAACTAAAACCTTTAATATGTTGTTTCTCTTTTTCAAATAAAGATAAAGGGATCAGACTAGGAAAATAAACATTTTGAACTCCTAAATTACTGAATTTACCATCCAAATACCTTTGCATCTTTTCCCAAATCTGATAACTGTTAGGTAGAAAAAAAATTATCCCTTTACCTGGTCCATAATGAAATAATTTTGCTGCTTGACAAAGTTTTATAAAGGGTATTTTATGAACATTTTTTTTCACTTTCATCATTGTTACTTTTTATTTAAAATCAACATTGAACTGTTAAAAACTAAATCATTAAAAAAAGCAATTAATTTTTGTTCCTTTAATTCTCTTTTAATAACTCAAAAAACTAAAGAAGAAGAGACTAACATTATAAAAATTAAAAAAAAACAAATGGCGGAGCAAATGGGATTCGAACCCATGCATCAGGAATACACCCAATCTAACTCATTAGCAGTGAGTCCTCTTAACCAGTTTGAGTATTGCTCCCTAAAAAAATACTAAACAACATTTTACTGTTTTTTTCTTCTAAATACTAAATTATGTCTAATAAGCATTATCTAACTGGGTGAATGTTGCTTCAGGATTATTTAAAAAACGACGAAGAAGAAGGTTTATACTCTTCATCTCTTCTTGATTTTTACCAAAAAATGCTTTTTCCACTAAAGAGTTCATCAATTTAATCTCAGCAACTGGTTCAGGACTGTCTTTTAAAAAAACATTCTCTACTTTTTTTCAAACAGGAGTAGTTTTAAAACGATCAGGAACTGACAAATATTTACTTTCAGTAACAATAATGTTTTTTTTGCTATTGGCTTTGTTCAAATATTCGCCTTTCTTGATATCCTTAATTAACTTAGCCAATCTTTCTCTAATTTTCAAAATTCCTGAAATCAAAACTTTACCTTTATATTCTGAACTATCTGGAGATTCATTAACAATAGCTACTCCTTGATCAGCATCTACCCCAATTACCCAATGCTGAGGTTTTTGCAAATTAGTATCCTCATCTAAAGCAACAGAATGAACAGCACCAGTTAATGTAACAGCAATAGGAAAAATAACTGAAACACCTTTTCTAAACAATCTAGTAGCTTGAAACTTAACCTGTTGTGAATATTTATCAACATCAAACCCACCAATATCTTCATAATCAGTGAAGAGAATTTCTATTTTTTCTTCTTTTCTGTCAGCAGGCAAAACTTGTTTTTTCAAATTGTTTACACTTTCTAAACCTAATTTGAAGCCAAGGGCATAACGTAAAATAGGTGGAATTCACAACCCGCCAAGAGCAGCAAAATGAATTTGTTTTCCTGACTTGTCTTTATCACCATCTTTAAATTGATCAGGATTTAACAAAGCATACACACCAGCATAAAGACCAGCAAAATAACCTGGTAGATACTCTTCAAAAAGCAACTGTCAAAAATTAACAGGTCATTTATCATTTCACTGCTCACCAAAAGAAGTGCCAATGGCAATAAAATTGACACCTTTTTGCTGAAAATAGTCAATGTTATTAAAGACTCACTCTTGCAAAAAGGCTGTATAAGTAAAACCTGGCATAATGAAGTGATCAATTCCTTCTGTTTCCACAAAGTTATCAACATACTCTCTGATCAAAGAAATATTGTCCATTGTCCCAGGATAAGAATAACTAATCTTGCCCTCTTTAAAAAGTGGATTCTTACCATTACACTCATCCAGTTTTATCTTCAATGCTAGACAAACCCCTTCAACTGCTTGTTGACCAAAACCTTTGTCAATAAAAGAAAATTTACTGCTTAAAACCACATTGTACTTGTCTGAATGTTTGTTTAAGAGTTTGTTCTTTTTATCAGCAACAACAAAAGACATTGTCAAAAAAGCAGCAATGGTCATTATAAGAAAAGAAGAAGATAAGAAAAACTTTGTCAAACTTTTAAAAAAATTCATTACCTACTGAAACATTAAAAAATAAATTAACTTTCCCATCTCAACAAAACCCTTAATGCAAGAGCAAAAACTGGATGAAACACCTCAACACGCTGCTTAACTGTCATTTTTGCTTGGACCACATACTTGTTTGAACCTGCAAAACGTAACTGATCAGTAACAACCAACAGACTAGCAGCAGCAAAATGTAACTTTTTAGCATTAACAAACAGTGAATAAGTTTCCATTTCAACTACATCCCAAAGCAAAACATTTTGCTGAGCAAAAGTTTTCTCTGGTGCTTCAATATAAAATTCTGGTTCAGTAACAGCATTAACACAACTAATAGAGTTGAGTCCTATCTCCTTTCCTGCTTTAGGAATTATATCAAACAAACTTTTAGAAGGAAAAGCTCAATGTGAAGCATAAAAATCTGAATAGTACAAAAAATTAGAGTATGACTTTTGAACATTAACAATTTGTCCTAAACTCAAACTATTGACAAAAGAACCACAACTGCCAACTCGTAAAATAACCTTTACATTGTAAAACTGTCTCAATTCCTGAACATAAATAGAGATTGAAGGATGACCTATACCACTAGTAGCAATTGAAACCATTTTGCCTTTATAAAAACCAGTATAAATAAAACTACCACGAACATCACTGACTAACTGGGGTTTAGTTAAAAAAAACAAACTCATCTCTTTAGCTCGTAAAGGATCACCAGTAATGATAACTAATGGAGCAATATCATTGGGTTTAGCTGCAATATGTAAAGACATGTCTTACTTTCTTTTTTCTCTAAAAACTTTTAAAAAACAGTTAAAAAAACAAAATACTAACTTCCAAATTAGACTCTCTAAAACCCGTTCTATAAGATCACAAAAAGCATCTTCTACCAAAAAATAAAAAACTTCCAGATGTAAAACACCTTTTGCTTCACTCTTTTTATTATATAAAACATAGCACTCTTTTACTAGCAAAGTTTAATAAGAACTTTGCTAATTTAGGAAAAATCATTGCTAACAGGTTGAGTTAATGCTTTTTTAACTGTTACTATTATTCAAAAAGACTAATTATACTTTTTCTTGTTTTTTAAAAAAGTTTTTAATTCAATCATAAACAATTATAAGATTTTGCCAAGTTTTTTCTTGCAATTGACCTTTTTTTAGCAATGCAAACAAACGATTTAGTGAATAAACCCTGCCTCCCTTTAAACCACTAACTGCTTTTAAACCTAAACTTTTTCTGTCTTTTTCAGTAAAAAGAGACTCTAAATTTGTAAAATCTTTTGAAATTTCAGCCAAAGTTTGAAACTTATCTTTAAATTTTTCACATTCTGATTTCATTTTTTCTGTCTTTTGCTTACCTGATAAATCGCCATCATAAAGAACAACAAAAGGAAAATTCAAAGCATTTGCATAAACAATCATATCTCGCAAAGCAGGCATTTTCTCATCTGCATTTGTTCAAATAAATACTACTTCACTCTCTCTCTTTTCTTCAATTTTTTCAAAATGTTTATAAAATCAATCAAAAACAAGATGATCGGACACTCCCTCAACAAAAACTATTTTTTTATCTTTGCCAAGTGCTCTGACTGGATAGGCAAAATCAAAATCAACACCCATTGCAGTCTGAACTATTTTCATTGGATCATAATTACTATTTTGTGAGGATAAATCAACTGTTTTTGGAAAATATTTCAGATGAACTAATTTACTCTCTTTTTGTTGCTCCAGGAGACAAACCTCTTTATAAACAACAATTGTTTCTTTAAGTTGAAGTTGATTAATAAATCAAGGACTGTGAGTAACTATGAAAGTATTAACCAAAAACTCCTCTGACATCTGAATAGCACCCTTTAATGTCTCTCTTTGTCTATCTGGATAAAGATGAGTTTCTGGTTCATCCAAAAGACACAATTTAAAACTAAAAGTAAAATTAGAAGATTTAGAAACATCTATTAACCATGAAAAATATTTAGACAAAACATTATCAGCAAAAAATATTTTCTTCAATTCCTCTACTTCACCAGAATAATCAGCAACAAAATTTTTGGAAAAAAATTGTTCTAAATTAAAATCAGCAACTTTTTTTTCTGTCTTTGTCTCATAAGTTAAAAAACTAGAAATCATTTCAAAACCTATTAAAGATAAAAAACCCTCACTCTTTCTACTTAAGTCTTCATATATACCACTGCTTTCTTCAATGGTGAAACTTAAAGACTCATCTGAAATTTGCTCAACAATCAATTTTTCTTGCTTCTGATTAAAAATACCTGTCTCTAAGATGTTTTTAAGTCTTCTAGAATCACGAGGACTTATATCTTTTCATTTACTCTTCAAAATTGAATGTATTCACAATACATCATCTTTGTTTTTACCTTTAAGCAAAAATGCCAAAAGTATTTCATTTTTCCTAAACTCATCTGCAGAATATTTTTCTTTAATTTGATTTTTTAAACTAAAGAAAGTTCTAGAAAAATAAATATTAGTTTTGTTTCATCAATCTTTGTAGAAATTTTGAAATTGAATAAATAAAAAAAGAAGAAAGATTAAATTTGCCCTTCACTTTCAATCTTCTGTTCAACTTCAACCTAATCCTAATCCTTCATTTAAATCTGTTCCTTTCAATGTTTCCTTAATAAGTCCATCAACAAATCATCACTCTGGCACATCAATTTGAACTCCTGGTTGTTTTCACCATTTTAGATGAAACAACTTTTCCAATTTGGATTGAAATGATTCAAAATGTTCTTTTGATTCCGAATAAGGTTTGTTCTTTTCAAAAATGGATACAATTTGTTGATAAATTTCAGAAAAAATATCTAATTTCTTACTACCAACTTGAAAAGAATACTTTAGTTTTCAATCATAAAAATTATCATCTTGCTCTTGATCATACAACTTTAAGACTAAATTTAAACTTTTTTCAGATTTTGTTGCAGTTAAAAAACTATCAAGAGCAGGTAATTTAACTCTCGCTGCTAAACCTTTGAGAATGTGGAGTGTTGTCTCTTTTACTGTTTCAGATGGAAGTTGAAAATACAAAACAATTTCAGTTTCTTTTATGCCAGGGTTAAATTTAAAATCTCCACCTTTTTTGAACTTTCCTGCTTTATCTTCCAGGATTGAACTAATATTCAAAGCCTTTAAGAAGTTAGTTTTGCCAGTATCATTGAGACCAATCAAAACATTGAGATATTGTTTTCCATGGAAAACAAACTCTGTGTCTTTAAATGACAAAAAATTTTTAATAACAACTTTTTCTAATTTCAAATCACTCTAAAACAATTCATTATTTTATAACTTTCTATTAAAAATTGAACAAAGCAAAAACTATTCCAGCAAATAAAAGTAACAAACTTTAACACTTGATAAAGTTATCATTGTTTTTCTTGTCTTTTGTTTTCCTAATGCAAGAAATAAAAAATGTTAAAACCTTATCATTAATTCCTCTTCAACAAAAACAAAATCAAATGCCTTTAAATTGATTTGTTGGTGAACTACTACTTAATTCATCAACTATTTTCTCAAGAAAGTACCAAAAAAATTAATCACCAAAAATTTTTTTATTGTTTTTGATTTTTTCAGACATTAGCACAACAAAAACAAAGCAGTATGTATTTTTCCTGTCCACCAACAAAATCCTTGCCTCTCATCTGTGCCACTTCTAAACAGTTAACTGGCAAAACTTGATTACCTATCTGACCACATTTTTGACATTTGCCATTCAATTTATAAATAAAATCAGCTTTAGTTAAAATTTGATTCATTATTTCTAAATTGTTTTGGCAAACACCTTTGTTTAAACCAGCAAGCAAAACATCATATTCTTTCAAAAACTCATCAATGAAAGGGATGATTTTTGGTGAAAAAAAATGAAACTCATCAATAGCTAAAACATCATAGTTACTACTTTGTAAAATTTGCTTAACCTGATGATAAAAATCTCTTTCATTAGTAGAAATTGCTGACACTTTTAAACCATTATGACTCACTAATTGGTTAGTAGCAAAACGATTATCAACATCAGGTTTAAGAACTAAGACTTTCTTATTTTGTTTTCTGAAACTACTAATTTTTTCAATCAATAATTTTGTCTTCCCAGCAAACATTGGTCCAGTAATAACATGTAAAAATTTTGCTTTTTGTTGAAAAAACATCAAAACTAAAACATCCAAAAACTATTTTTTTTTCTCAAAAAATAGAAAGCAAAACTAAAAGCAAAACAATAAAATAAAATCACTCCACCGGTTACTAAAAAAACAGTTAAAATTTGATCATCTTTTTCTTCTTTTTCTTCTTTTTTTTCATCTAAAGCGTCTTTAAGTTTTTGAGCAGTAATGATGGCATTAACTAACTCTTGGAGTTTGTTTTTTTCTGAAGCAGGAAGTTCAGAACCTTTCTTTTCATATTGAGTATCATCTTTGGCAGCAGCAAACAAAGGTTCCAGGTTATAGTCTGTTCCATCAATTGAAATTGGAAGATTAACTAGGTGAGCATATTTGGATTTTTGCAACTCATCCTTAATGTTTGTTCAGAAAGTATCCAACTTCTCATTGTTTTTAACATCTAAAGCGTCTTTAAGCTTTTGAGAAATAACAACAGCATCAACTAACTCTTGGAGTTTGTTTTTTGCCTCAGCAGGAAGTTCAGAATCTTCCTTTGCATATTGAACATCATCTTTAGCAGCAGCAAACAATAACTCTAGGTCATACTCTTTCTCTTCAATTGAGATTGGGATTTTGGATAGATGAGTATATTCAGGTTTCTTTAACTCATCCTTGATGCCTGATCAGAGAAGATCAAATGCTGTTTTTGCTAAGGCGTCTTTGAATTGTTGAGAAGTAATCTTGTTTTGAACTAATTCTGACAATTTTTTGAATTCTTCTGGTCCTAATAAATTTTTTGAAGCAGCAGCAAACAAAAGTTCTAGATTATACAACTTCCCCTTAATTAAAATCAGAAGATTAACTAGGTGAGCATATTCAGATTTTTGCAGTTCATCTTTAATGCCTAATCAGAAATTATTCAATATTTTTCTACGATTTTCAAGAGCAGTTTGGAAAACTGAATAAGCAATGTTTTCATTAATTAACTGCTGTAACTTTGTCTTTGCCTCTGATGTGTTCAACTCTGAACCAGCAACATCTACTTCATTTTGAGCAGCAATGAATAAAGACTCTAAATCATAATCTTTTTCTCCAATTCTAATTGGAGTTTTTGCTAAGTTAGCATATTCAGGTTTTTGCAACTCATCCTTAATGTTTGTTCAGAAAGTATCCAACTTCTCATTGTTTTTAACATCTAAAGTGTCTCTAAGCTTTTGAGGAATAACAACATCATCAACTAACTCTTGGAGTTTGTTTTTTGCCTGGAAAGGAAGTTCAAAACCTTTCTGTTCATACTGAGTATTATCTTTGACAGCAGTAAACAATAACTCTAGGTCATACTCTTTCTCTTCAATTGAGATTTGGGTTTTGGATAGATGAGTATATTCAGGTTTCTTTAACTCATCCTTGATGCCTGATCAGAGAAGATCTAGTGCTGTGTTTGCTAAAGCATCTTTAAACTTTTGAACAGTAATGATGGCATTAACTAACTCTTGGAGTTTGTCTTTTGCTGGATTAGGAAGTTGTGAACCTTCTTTTCTGTATTGAGTATCATCTTTGGCAGCAGTAAGTAAGGGTTTAAGGTTATAGTTTGTTCCATCAATTGAAATTGGAAGATTAACTAGGTGAGCATATTTGGATTTTTGCAACTCATCCTTAATGTTTATTCAGAAAGTATCCAACTTCTCATTGTTTTTAACATCTAAAGCATCTCTAAACTTTTGAGGAATAACAACATCATCAACTAACTCTTGGAGTTTGTTTTTTTCTGAAGCAGGAAGTTCAGAACCTTTCTTTTCATATTCAGTATCATCTTTGGCAGCAGTAAACAAAACTTCCAGGTCATAGTCTGTTTCATCAACTGTGATTGGGATTTTGGATAGATGAGCATATTCTGGTTTTTGCAGTTCATCTTTGATGCCTGATCAGAGAAGATCCAATGCTGTTTTTGCTAAAGCGTTTTTGAATTGTTGAGAAGTAATCTTGTTTTGAACTAATTCTGACTTTTTTTTTAACTCTTCTGTTCCTGTTAAATCATCTTTTGAAGCATCAGCAAACAAAAGTTCTAGATTATACAACTTCCCCTCAATTAAAATTGGAAAATTAGCTAGGTGAGCATATTTTGGTTTTTTCAGTTCATCTTTGATTGCTTCCCAGAAAGTTAAAATAATATCTGACCTTTCCCTATATAAATTCACCAAAGCAGATTGAACATTTCCAAAAGTAAGATTTAATTTAACCAATTCTCAGATTTTAACAACTGCATCTTTTTCTAAAATATCACTTTTTTGCTTAAACAAAATTTCTAAACTACCCTTATATACTTCTTCTCCTTCGTCTTCTTTTTTGATTGAGATCAAATCCTTAACTGGGTGGATATATGAAAGACTTTGCAAAATATCTTTAATTTTTAATCAGAACTTATTCAATATTTTTCTACGATTTTCAAGAGCGGTTTGGAAAACTGAATAAGTAATGTTTTCATTAATTAACTGCTGTAACTTTGTCTTTGCCCCTGGTGTTTTCAACTTTGAACCAACAACATCTACTTCATTTTGAGCAGCAATGAACAAAGACTCTAAATCATAATCTTTTTCTCCAATTCTAATTTGAGTTTTTGCTAAGTTAGCATATTCTGGTTTCTTCAACTCATCCTTAATGTCTGATCAGAAAGCATCTAACTTTTCATTGTTTTTAACATCTAAAGCGTCTTTAAGTTTTTGAGCAGTAATGTTGGCATTAACTAACCCTTGAAGTTTGTCTTTTGCTTGGGCAAAAAGTTCATAACCTTTCTGTTCATATTGAGTATCATCTTTGGCAGCAGTAAACAAAGGTTCCAGGTTGTAGTTTGTTCCATCAATTCCAATAGGAGTTTTGGATAGATGGGCATATTCTGGTTTTTGCAACTCATCCTTAATGTTTGTTCAGAAAGCATCCAACTTCCCATTGTTTTTAACATCTAAAGCATCTTTAAACTTTTGAACAGTAATGATGGCATTAACTAACTCTTGGAGTTTGTCTTTTGCCTGGGCAAGAAGTTCAGAACCTTTCTGTTCATACTGAGTATCATCTTTGGCAGCAGCAAACAAAACTTCCAGGTTGTAGTTTGTTCCATCAATTCCAATAGGAGTTTTGGATAGATGAGCATATTTTGGTTTCTTCAACTCATCCTTAATGTTTGTTCAGAAAGTATCTAACTTTTCATTGTTTTTAGCATCTAAAGCGTCTTTAAACTTTTGAACAGTAATGATGGCATTAACTAACTCTTGGAGTTTGTCTTTTGCTGGATCAGGAAGTTCAGACCCTTCCTTTGCATATTCAACATCATCTTTAGCAGCAGCAAACAATAAATCTAGGTCATACTCTTTTCCATCAATTCCAATAGGAGTTTTGGATAGATGAACATATTTTGGTTTCTTCAACTCATCCTTAATGTTTGTTCAGAAAGTATCTAACTTTTCATTGTTTTTAGCATCTAAAGCATCTTTAAACTTTTGAACAGTAATGATGGCATTAACTAACCCTTGAAGTTTGTCTTTTGCTGGATCAGGAAGTTGAGAACCTTCTTTTCTGTATTGAATATCATCTTTAGCAGCAGTAAACAATAAATCTAGGTCATACTCTTTTCCATCAACTGTGATTGGGATTTTGGATAGATGAACATATTCTGATTTCTTCAACTCATCCTTAATGTTTGTTCAGAAAGCATCCAACTTCTCATTGTTTTTAACATCTAAAGCATCTTTAAGTTTTTGAGCACTAATGATGTCATTAACTAACTCTTGGAGTTGGTTTTTTGCCTGGGCAAGAATTTCAGAACCTTTCTTTCCATATTGAGCATCATCTTTGGCAGCAGCAAACAAGACTTTCAGATCATAGTTTGTTCCATCAATTTTGATAAGAGTTTTGGATAGATGAGCATATTTTGTCTTTAGTTCAGATTTGATTTCTGATCAAAGAAGATCTAGTGCTGTGTTTGCTAAAGCATCTTTAAGTTTTTGAGCAGTGATGTTGTTATTAACTAAGTTTTGCAATTCAAATTTTACTATTGCTTTAAGTTCAGAAACGCTGTTTTTATTTTCATTAGCACTTTTAAACAACAGATCTAAAAAGTAAGGTTCAAATTCAGAAGTTAATTCAGGAGTTTTTCTTGTTTCAATCATAATTGGCTTTTTATCCCATTCAAAATCAGAATATTGTGGTTTTTTCAGTTCATCTTTAATTTCTGATCAAAGGTCATCTAATTTTTGATTTTTCAAATTCAATTCTAAATCACTTATAAGTTTTGAAAAAGAAGTCTTAGACTTAAATAATTTTCTTAACTTAACTCTCTCATCAGCAGCAAGTTCTGAAATTTTCTTTTCAGATTTAGCAGCAGAAAATAAATCTGTAAAATTATCTTTTTTATCTTCAACTGTAATTGAAAAGTTTGTTAGACCTTTATACTTGTCTTTTTTTAGTTCAGATTTAAGATTTTCTCAAAACTTTTCTAAGTCTAAGGCTGTTTTTAGGGCGTTCTGGAGTTTTTGAGGAGTAATGTTGGCATCAGCTAACTCTTGGAGTTTGTTTTTTGTTGCAGTAGGAAGTTCAGAACCTTCCTTTGCATATTGAGTATCATCTTTAGCAGCAGCAAACAAAGGCGCCAGATCATACTCTGTTCCATCAACTTCAATGAAATTCTTAGAGAAGAAACCAGAATATGCTGTTTTTTTTAACTCATCTTTAATACCTGATCAAAAAACATCTAACAACATTGTTTGTAATGCAGGTTTAAAATGTTGATCAAAAAGAACTTTAGAAACAAGTTGTAACTCAACAATTGTTTTGATGGCATTTGGATTTTTTAACTCATATCATTTCCTATCATCAGAAGAATCAGTGTTTTTAGCAGCAAGAAACAAGGGTTCTAAACTACGGTTATATACTTCTTCTCCTTCTTTTTTGATGGAAATTGGGATTTTGGATAGATGAGCATATTTTGGTTCTTTCAATAAATCTTTAACCTTTTTTCAGAAAAAAGGTATTTTATCTAGAAGTTTTTTTTCCAAAGCGGTTTTAAGTCTCCCTCAGTTAACATTACCATCAGTAAGTTTTTTAATCTGGTTTTGCTGAATAAGTTTAAGATTTTTATATCTAGAAGTAAGACCAACTAGGTCTAGGTCAGCAATAGGAAAAAAAGCATCCAACCCATACCTTTTACCACCAACATCAATATTTTCAGCAAATTCTTTTTCAAGATGAGAAAAAATAAAAAATTTTGAATCTAAGAAATTCCTTAATTCATTTCACATAACATATGGTTTTTTATAAGCAACAACTTTTTCTGGAATAATGCATTCTTTAATTAGATTCTCAAAAATCTCTTTTTCTTTTTTAGACAATTCAGAATACTCACCATAATATAAAAGAGTAGAAAACAAACTTATATCTTCACCTTCTTCATTTTTGCCCTTGCCTGTTTCTTTATCTAAAGAAAAAATATTCCCATCACAATCCAATAACTCAATTGATGTTTCTTCAGAACTAGAATCTTGATCAACAACAAGAGGATAAAGAAAAGCCAGTTGTTCTCAAAGTATTTGACCAGAGTTTAACAAATTTGACAAACCTTGTTCAATCTTAGCAATTGAATGAACATTGACTCATGTTTGCAAAAGTGACTTTTTTTCTTCAGACAAAGCAGCAAAAGGAACATTATCCTTGGCAACTTGAAAGAAAGAAAATAAATCAAAAGTGGCATCTGTTGCTCCATTAACTGGAATGGGAATTTGTGAGTGTTCAACAAGAAAGGAATACTTATCCTTTCTTAGTTCCTCTTTTAGTTCATTTCAAAACTTTTCTAAGTCTAGGGCATTCTGGAGTTTTTGAGCAGTAATGTTGGCATTAACCAACTCTTGGAGTTTGTCTTTTGCTGGATTAGGAAGTTGAGAACCTTCTTTTCTGTATTGAGTATCATCTTTGGCAGCAGTAAACAAAACTTCTGGGTTGTAGTCTGTTCCATCAATTCCAATAGGAGTTTTGGACAGACGAGCATATTTTGGTTTCTTCAACTCATCCTTAATGTCTGATCAGAAAGTATCCAATTTCTCATTGTTTTTAGCATCTAAAGTGTCTTTAAGTTTTTGAGGAATAACAACATCATTAACTAACTCTTGGAGTTTGTTTTTTGCTAGATTAGGAAGTTGAGAACCTTCTTTTCTGTATTGAGTATCATCTTTGGCAGCAGTAAACAAAACTTCCAGGTTGTAGTCTGTTCCATTAATTCCAATAGGAGTTTTGGATAGATGAGCATATTCGGGTTTTTTCAGTTCAGATTTGATTTCTGATCAAAGAAGATCTAATGCTGTTTTTGCTAAGGCGTCTTTGAATTGTTGAGAAGTAATCTTGTTTTGAACTAATTCTGACAATTTTTTGAATTCTTCTGGTCCTAATAAATTTTTTGAAGCAGCAGCAAACAAAAGTTCTAGATTATACAACTTCCCCTTAATTAAAATCAGAAGATTAACTAGGTGAGCATACTCTGGTTTTTTCAGTTCAAATTTGATTGCTTCCCAGAAAGCTCGAAAAATATTTAACCTTTCAGTATATGCATTCGCCAAAGCAAAAGAAACATCTCTAGAAGTAAGATCTAATTTAACCAATTCTCAGATTTTAATAACTGCATCTTTTTCTAAAAGATCACCTTTTTGCTTAAACAAAATTTCTAAACTAACTTTATGTTCTACATTGTTCTTTCTGATTGAGATCAAATCCTTAACTGGGTGGATATATGAAAGTCCTTGCACAATATCTTTAATGTCTGATCAGAACTCATTCAATATTTTTCTACGATTTTCAAGAGCAGTTTGGAAAACTGAATAAGTAATGTTTTCATTAATTAACTCCTGTAACTTCGTCTTTGCCCCTGGTGTTTTCAACTCTGAACCAGCAACATCTACTTCATTTTGAGCAGCAATGAACAAAGAATCTAAATCATAATCTTTTTTTTCAATTCTAATTGGAATTTTTGCTAAGTTAGCATGTTTTGTCTTTAGTTCAGATTTGATTTTTGATCAAAGAAAATCTAGTGCTGTTTTTGCTAAAGCATCTTTAACATTTTGAGCAGTGATGTTATTATTAACTAAGTTATCCAATTCAAATCTTGCCATTGCTTTAAGTTCAGAAACACTGTTTTTATTTTCATTAGCACTTTCAAACAACAGATCTAAAAAGTAAGGATCAAATTCAGGAGTTAATTCAGGAGTTTTTCTTGTTTCAATCATAATTGGCTTTTTATCCCATTCAAAATCAGAATATTGTGGTTTTTTCAGTTCATCTTTAATTTCTGATCAAAGGTCATCTAATTTTTGATTTTTCAAATTCAATTCTAAATCACTTATAAGTTTTGAAAAAGAAGTCTTAGACTTAAATAATTTTCTTAACTTAACTCTCTCATCAGCAGCAAGTTCTGAAATTTTCTTTTCAGATTTAGCAGCAGAAAATAAATCTGTAAAATTATCTTTTTTATCTTCAACTGTAATTGAAAAGTTTGTTAGACCTTTATACTTGTCTTTTTTTAGTTCAGATTTAAGATTTTCTCAAAACTTTTCTAAGTCTAAGGCAGTTTTTAGGGCATTCTGGAGTTTTTGAGGAGTAATTTCGGCATCAGCTAACTCTTGGAATTGGTTTTTTGTTGCAGTAGGAAGTTCAGAACCTTCCTTTGCATATTGAGTATCATCTTTAGCAGCAGCAAACAAAGGCGCCAGATCATACTCTGTTCCATCAACTTCAATGAAATTCTTAGAGAAGAAACCAGAATATGCTGTTTTTTTTAACTCATCTTTAATACCTGATCAAAAAACATCTAACAACATTGTTTGTAATGCAGGTTTAAAATGTTGATCAAAAAGAACTTTAGAAACAAGTTGTAACTCAACAATTGTTTTGATGGCATTTGGATTTTTTAACTCATATCATTTCCTATTATCAGAAGAATCAGTGTTTTTAGCAGCAAGAAACAAGGCTTCTAAACTATGGTTATATACTTCTTCTCCTTCTTTTTTGATGGAAATTGGGATTTTGGATAGATGAGCATATTTTGCTTCTTTCAATAAATCTTTAACCTTTTTTCAGAAAAAAGGTATTTTATCTAGAAGTTTTTTTTTCAAAGCAGTTTTAAGTCTCCCTCAGTTAACATTACCATCAGTAAGTTTTTTAATCTGGTTTTGCTGAATAAGTTTAAGATTTTTATATCTAGAAGTAAGACTGGCTAGGTCTAGGTCAGCAATAGGAAAAAAAGCATCCAACCCATACCTTTTACCACCAACATCAATATTTTCAGCAAATTCTTTTTCAAGATGAGAAAAAATAAAAAATTTTGAAGCTAAGAACTGCCTTAATTCATCTCACATAACATATGGTTTTTTATAAGCAGCAACTTTTTCTGGAATAATGCATTCTTTAATTAGATTCTCAAAAATCTCTTTTTCTTTTTTAGACAATTCAGAATACTCACCATAATATAAAAGAGTAGAAAACAAACTTATATCTTCGCCTTCTTCATTTTTGCCCTTGCCTGTTTCTTTATCTAAAGAAAAAATATTCCCATCACAATCCAATAACTCAATTGATGTTTCTTCAGAACTAGAATCTTGATCAACAACAAAAGGATAAAGAAAACTCAGTTGTTCTCAAAGTATTTGACCAGAGTTTAACAAATTTGACAAACCTTGTTCAATCTTAGCAATTGAATGAACATTGACTCATGTTTGCAAAAGTGACTTTTTTTCTTCAGACAAAGCAGCAAAAGCAACATTATCCTTGGCAACTTGAAAGAAAGAAGATAAATCAAAAGTGGCATCTGTTGCTCCATTAACTGGAATGGGAATTTGTGAGTGTTCAACAAGAAAGGAATACTTATCCTTTCTTAGTTCCTCTTTTAGTTCATTTCAAAACTTTTCAGAAGCAGTTTGTTGTGGGGAGTTTTGAGCAGGTTCGTCATTTGAAACATCTCCTGACATCAATGAAGGAGGAATGGTTGAAAAAACCACTCCTGAAAAACCAACTAAAAACAACAGTCAGAAAGGGAGGGAAACAAAAAAAAACCAAAACTTTCTCATTACAACAAAAGAGAGATTCTAACACTTTTTCTTAATTTTCTCTATCTCTTTTCTATTCAACCTTCTTTTAGAAATTAAATGCTGCATCATTTAAACAGTTGTTGTTTGATTTGTAACCAAAAAAAAAAAAAAACAGAAAAACCTTTTGTTGTAATTAAAACTACAAAAAACCAATTATGATCGATTTAATCCCAAATTTAAGAGCGACAAAACAACCTAATTTTAACTTTTACCCAAAGCTTGGGGAATGGCATCTCTTCCTTTTTTAGTTTTTCAAAAAATACCATAAACAACCAAAAGAAGCAAAGGAACAAAGTAGTTGAAGGATTTAACTAATTCCTTATAATCATTAGCAGTCAAAGTAAAGATTAGTGTTTGACTAACAGTGAAAAAGAGACTGAAAAAACAAATCTTTCAGATGTTTCGATTACCTAAAATCATAATTGCCAAACCAAAATAACCATATCCATCAACACCGCCACCAAAACCTGACCTTCATTCAACAAATAAAGAACCAGCAAAACTAATTAAGATTCCTCCTAAAATTAATGCTAAATAACGAAACTTAGGAACAGAAACAGCATTAATCTTACTAATTTGGGGATCTTCTCCACAAGAACGAAGATGTAAACCTCATCTTGTCCAAAACAAAAAAAGATGAACTGAAATCACAAGAAAAATTACAACTAAAAATTGATAAGCAACTTCAAAAAGTTTTTCACCTCCAACCTTAATTACCAAATAAGAGTCAATCTCTTCAGCATTATAAAGACTGAAATAGTCAGCATTAATTGTTAATTCAGGATTATTTCTCAGATAAACAATAATTAAACTAGCAAAAGCAAACATAAAAATGTTGATTGCCAAAGCAGTTAGAATTTGATCCATTTTCATTGTCACAACAAAAAAAGCAAAAACCAAAGTAAGAGCAATTGTAAAAATGATTGCTCCTGAAAAAGCAAAGAAGTATTCCCCATATTCATTCCAATTTTGGTTATGAACCAAAAAAGAAAAAAATGTATAACCTAAACTAGCACTAATCAATTGTCCCTCAAGAGCAACATTAATAATTCCAGACTTTTCTGATATCAAAGCTGCTAAAGCAATTAAAACCAAAAAACCCACTACTAAAAAAGTATCCTTTTCAATAAAATTTGCTAAACTTAACATCCTACTTTAACCTATTCCATTCTCAATAAACTAAACTTTCTTTCCTGTATCCATTGGTTGTTTTTTTCTACTAATAAAGTAATAGCATTGCTGTCAAAACTGATTAATTCTTGCTAAAAAGGATTGGTCATTAAAAATTTTAGTTAGGAAGGCAACAAAAAGAATAATTAATCCAATGATCATATCAACAACAAAAGGATCAACAACACTTAACTTAATTACTTTTTGTTGTACCCGAAGCAAAGCAAGAAAAAAACTAGCAAAAGGTAGAGCAGTTAATGAACCTTGGGAGAGTCAAACAATCATAATTGTGTCATAACCATTGCTTGGCAAAGCTTCTGATTTATAAAGAAAAGTGTTACCAGGATCACGATAATAATAAAAAAGTCCAGCTAAACCTGCTAAAAAACCTGAAAACAAAAAAGCTGCCATCATCTTTTGGTTAATGTTAATTCCTGAATACCTAGCAACTGTTTTGTTTTTACCAATCAAAATTGTTTGAAAACCAAATTTAGTTTGAGAAAAAAGTCAAAAAGTAATTAAAAACAAAACTAAAACTAAAACAAAACCAACAGAAAAGAAACCAAAACTAACATTAAAAGCAATTGATGAACCAACTGGTTGAGCAGTTGATAACTTTGTTACTGGATTCACTACTGTGTCTAAACCAATTAAATAACGAAATAAATAAAAAACAATGTAGTTAGTAAAAATGGTGCTCAAAAACTCATTAATCCCAAAATAGATCCTTAAACTACCACAAAAAAAAGCAAGAAAAACAGCTGCAAAAACACCAACTAAAAAGAATAAAGGCAGTCATTCCAAAGAACTATCAGCAGTGATAACTTTTGCTTTTTTGAGAAAAAAGGCAACAAAAAAAACTGATAATGCTGTTGCTGACATCTGTCCACCCACTCCCAAATTAATCAAACCAACTTGAAAACAAATTCAAACTGCAATAGAACCGAGAAGAAAAGGGACAAAAACCAAAAGAATCTGTTTTATTCGTTCAGGATTAATGAAAGGAGCATAAAAGAAAACATAAAACAACTCATCACCATCATACTTATCAACTCCTAAAAGAAACAACCAAACTAGCAAAAAAACTAAAAAAAAAGAAAAAAGAAGGGTAGAAATTTGATTAATGACTTTAGTCAAACCATGAAAAAACTCACTGTTGTTAGCATTTTTAATGTTCATTTAAACCACTTTCTTTGTCATTAACTGACCAATTTTTCAGGAAGCATTCTTATCCTGAGAACTCACTTCTCCCATAATATGACCTCTACTAATTACCAAAACCCGATCAGAAAGAGTCAAAACATCATTTATCTCTGAACTAGTAAACAAAATACTTTGCCCTCGGTTTCGGCAAGTAACTAAAAGTTTAGTCAAATAGTTGATGGTTCCAACATCAATTCCCCACATTGGTTCATGCAAAAGAAGAAGTTGAGGTTGACTTTCTAACTCCCGACCAATGATAAACTTTTGTTGATTACCGCCAGATAAAGTTTTTATTTTTTGTTGGAGTGTGTGCACACCATAAACATGATACTTATCAATGATTTGTTTACTAGCAGCAAAAATGTTGTCTCATTGGATTAAACCAAAACGAAAAAAATGTGAACTGTTTCAATTAGTAAAAAAAGTGTTGAAAGCAATTGATTCCTCTAAAACTAAACTTTGATTCTGTCGATCCTGGGGAACATAACCAATTTTGTTATCCCTAACTTCCATTGAACTCAACTGCAAGAGATCAATGTTGTTTTGATAGGTAATAGTGCCAGAACAATTTTTTTGCAGTTGAAAAATTGCTTCCAACAACTCTTTTTGACCATTTTCTTCTAAACCAGCAAGACCAACAATCTCACCCTTTTTAAGAGTAAAACTAACTTCTTTTAAGACATCCTTGCCATCTTTTCTTAGTGAAAGATTGTCAACATTTAAAAGCACATCACTAACTGCTTTTCTTTTCAACTTTGATAAGTCAGATAACTGTTGTTTTCCAACCATTAAGGCAATTAGTTTTTTATCAGTAATATCCTGGATAGCAAAAGAACCAACTACTTTGCCCTTTCTCAAAATGGTTACTCAATCAGCAATTTTTCTTACTTCTTTAATTTTGTGAGAAATAAAAATAATTGCTTTTCCCATCTTTTTATAAGCAAGCAAAAGTTTCAATAATTTATCAATTTCTGCAGTTGAAATTACTGAAGTAGGTTCATCAAAAATAATAATCTTTGCCTCTCTAAACAAAACTTTTAAGATCTCTGTTTTCTGTTTTTTATTTACTGCTAAATCAGCTACAATGTCTTCTAACTTGAGGTTGAGATTAAACTTTTTAATTAAACCTTTAACTTTTTTTTTCAGAGCATTTTGGTAGCAAAAAACAGTTTTGCTTAATTCTTGATTTTTACTCTTCTTACCCCCGCTTAAAACCACATTTTCAAAAACAGAGAAGTTACCAATCAAAGAAAAGTGTTGATGAACAGCAGCAATATCAAACATTCTTGCTTTTTCAGGACTATTATCACTTAACAACTTGTCATCAACTCTTATTTGACCACTAGTAATTTTGTTCTCACCCAAAATGTTTTTAACTAAAGTGGTTTTTCCTGAACCATTTTCTCCAAATAAAGCATGAATTTGCCCATACTTAACTTCCAAATTAATTTTATGATTAGCAACTGTACCATTGGGATAAATCTTGGTTACATCTGTAAGTGTTAAAGCTACCTTACCCCTTCTTGCCATTTCGAATAAAATTATATAGAAATTGTCAATAAGTTGTTAACAAGTTGTTGTTTCTTTCTCTGAAAAAACAAGATTATTTCTAAAAAAATCCCTTCAACTCAAGAGCAAATCCAAAATAAAAAATAATCAATAGTTTTTTCAAAACTGTTATCTCTCTCTAAGACATTGATTCAATGACCACTAACTTTTAAGGAGAAAACAATACTCATTCTTCTAAAAACAGTCCTTGGCAACAAAGCAAAAAAACTTACTAAACTAGGAAAAAACAGAAAAACTTTGGGCAAGTTTAAGAAACCTAAATAAAAGCAACATCTTTAAATTTATGTTTGATTTTTTGGTTAATAAAAACAACAAAAACTTTTACATTCTGCTTGTAAAACAATTTTCATCTACGTTCAAACAATCCTTTAGCACAAAGAACATCCATTATCTTTTTAAGGGTTTGATGATGAATTTTAATTGCCTTTTTTAAATCAGCAAAAAAGAGTACAACATCACTTGTTAAAAAGTTTACAATTTTAACAATCAAGTCTTTCTTTTGATTAAAAACCCTCAATTTCTTTTTATCTTTTGCCATTTCAACAAGAGTTTTCTCTAAATTTAACTTGAATTTAGAATATGTTTGAAATGTATCACTAACCTTTTCAATTGTCTGATCAAACCACTTGGTCATAGTTTGGAGATAACTTTGATAGTCAATCTTTTCTTTTTGCAAAAAATCTAAATAACTTATCCTTTTACCATTGGAATTAGCAACTTCAAACTCTTCTAACCTTGCATTGACTGCTTTTTTTTGATTAAAAAAATCTATCTCTCACAAATAATCATTTTTGTTTTTAGCAATGAGGTAACTGATTGGAAAAAACAAATACTCAATTCAGAGTTTATTCTTAATTAAAAACAAAGAAATAAGAATCCTCCCTAATCTGCCATTGCCATCCTTGAAAGGATGAATTATTTCAAAATAATGATGCAACAATAAACAAACTTCTAAAGGACATTTTTCCTCTGGTGGATTGTGAAAAAGACTCAAATAGTCATCTAAACAGTTGTTAATTAAATTCTGTTTAATAACCTTAATTACTGGATGAGAACCAACCACTCCAACACCAAATTGAGGTCATTCAAGTGCTGAAGTGTCTCGGAAACCACCAGCAAAACTACCATCAATTCCATGCCATAATTCAACAACATTTTGAATCCTAATTAATCCTCCTTCTTTCAACATTTGACAACCTTGATCAAGAATTTTTTGGTAAATTTTACCCCTTTCAACTTCAAATCTGATTTTTTCAACAACTTCTTCAAACTTAAGGTTGGAAACTGTTTCAATTTTGTTCTCAATCTTTTTATTGTTTACTGTTTCAATTTTAGCAAAAATAGAAATCAAACTCTTTTGTTCAGCAAGACTAAACTGCTGAAACACTGCTTTTAGATCTTCTAACTTTTTAGTTATCATTTTTCTAGAAAGTGCTTTTTCAACCTGTTTCTGCTTTGTTGGTGTCTTCAAAGTTAGAAAACCTACAAGATAAAAATCTTTGATTTATTATAATGTAATTAATAAATTAATTACATTATAATGTGTATTGAACTATCAAATAGAAAAATATTTAAATACTCTTTCATTGAATCTATGAAGAAACAAATATAGAAAGATAGTTTGTTTTAAACACTAAATTGATTGCTTAAACAACTATTAGCTAAAAGAAAAACAGTTTTCTGAAAACTAAACATAACTCTAACAAAACCTTTTTTCTAAAAAAAGGAGGTGATCCATCCCCACGTTCTCGTAGGGATACCTTGTTACGACTTAACCCCAATCACTGATCTTGCCTTGGTTGGCACCCTCCTCTTGCAAGGTTGGATAACCAAATTCCAGCACTATCAACTTTCATGGTTTGACGGGCGGTGTGTACAAAACTCGAGAACGTATTCACCACAACATTGCTGATTTGTGATTACTAGCGATTCCAACTTCATGAAGTCAAATTGCAGACTTCAATCCGAACTGAGACAGGCTTTAAAGATTGACTCCTTCTCACAAAATTGTAACTTTCTGTACCTGCCATTGTAGCACGTGTGTAGCCCAGGACGTAAGAAGCATAATGATTTGACGTCATCCTCTCCTTCCATCACAACATAGAATAGATCTATGTTAGCAGTATTGCTAAAGTACTCAACTAAATGTTAGCAACTAGCAACAAGGGTTGCGTTCGTTAAAGGACTTAACCTTACATCTCACGACACGAACTGACGACAACCATGCACTATCTGTCTGATGTTAACCTCCATCATGTTTCCATAACTTTGCACCAGATGTCAAGTCCTGGTAAGGTTCTTCGCGTATCTTCGAATTAAACCACATGCTCCACCGCTTGTGCGAGTTCCCGTCAATTCCTTTGAGTTTTAAACTTGCGTTCGTAATCCCCAGGCGGAGTACTTAACGTGTTAACTGCAACACTGCCTAACTGGCAACATCTAGTACTCATCGTTTACAGCAGCAGACTACTTGGGTATCTAATCCAATTTGCTACCTGTGCTCTCATGTCTCAATGTCAGGAGTAGACATGTTAATTGCCTTCGCTCTTGGTGTTCTTTCATATCTCCACACATTTCACCGCTACACATGAAATTCCATTAACATCTTCTATCCTCTAGTCTAACAGTATCAAAAACTGAATGAGGTTAAGCCTCAATTTTGAACTTTTGACTTGCTAAACCATCTACACATACTTTACGCCCAATAAATCCGGATAATGCTTGCAACTTATGTATTACCGCGACTGCTGGCACATAATTAGTCATTGCTTTCTAGCAAGGTACTGTCACTATCCAATCCATTTCCTGACTGGATCATTCATTCCCTGCCACAGATTTTTACAATCCAAAAACCTTCATCAATCACGTGGTATTGCTTCATCAGGCTTGCGCCCATTGTGAAAAATTCCCTACTGCTGCCTCCCATAGGAGTCTGGGCCGTATCTCAATCCCAGTGTGGTCGTTCAACCTCTCAGTCCGACTATGTATCATCGACTTGGTAAGCTTTTACCTCACCAACTATCTAATACAATACACTCCCATCCTTGAGCAAAGTGAAAAACTTCTTTCATTTCAAAAACACTTGTTAATAAAACATATTCAGTATTAAGCACTGTTTCCAATGCATATCCTCAACTTAAGGGTAGGTTAAATGTATATTACTCACCCGTTCGCCACTAGGTAGTAAACTACCTCGTTCGACTTGCATGTATTAGGCATACCACCAGCATTAATCCTGAGCTAGGATCAAACTCTCAAAAAAAATAAAAAAACAAAACACCGCAAAAATTGGTGTTGAGTCATGCCTAGTTTTCAAAAAACAAATTTTGCTTATCTAACTCCTAAAAGAGGAAGATAGGCATTATTCTATCCCTTAATTGTCTTTCTGAAACAAAAAATTTGCTTCAGAAACTAAGTAACCTTTTTTGCTGAATCCTCTACCTTGCTTTTAGCAACATCTTTAACCTGGGAAGCAAGTTGTAACTTGTTCAATTTTTTGAACTTAGCTACCTTTTTTAATAAAATACGACGAGCTACAATATCTTTAATATTACCTTTAAGGTGTTTAGATAAAGTTTGAATTTGTTCTTGCAATAGGGCGGTCTGAACAGCAGTAGAACCAGTATCATCAGGATGTTTTTGAGAGTTAAGAATTAATTGTTTTTTATTTATTGAATCAACCATTCAACCTGTTCCTTGTAGTTCAATTTTAACATCTTTTTTTCAGGTGGTAATTCAATGTGGGAAAATAATCACTTTTTTTTGCAGTTGTTTTAGATCATTCTGAATAATTTGTCTGCTGTTTTTCTGTCAAAAGGAAAAAGTAAAATTCTGCCGAAAAAATTGTAAAAAGAAAACAGAAACTGTTTGACCATAAGTGTTTTGATCAAAATTAATTAAATGACTTTCACATCTAACAACAGCAAGTTCTTTTTTAATTAAACAAGTCAAACCAGGATAATACTTGTCTTTCACCTGAACTAGAGAAAGATAACAACCTAGATCAAGTAAAAAAGCAGATGGAGAAAAATGGAGGTTGATTGTAGGAAAACCAATTTTACTGCCATACTTATCCCCTGAGACTACTCTGCCTTGTAAAAAAAAATAACTTTTAGTTGTTTGATTAAACTTTTCTAAAGTGTTTGCTTTGGGCAAAAAACCAAGTTTAGATGGTTTGTTAATGCTCATCAGTGTTTTTTAAAATCTGATTAATCTTTTCAGCATTTAATAAATTTTGGTCAGGACTAAAAACCAAATTAGGAAAATAGTGATAATTCCATTTCTTCAACATTGCTCTTTTAAGATAAGGAACTTTAGCAAGGAGTTTTTTTTGTGCAACATTCAGGTTAAAACTGCCAAAAACTGTATAAAAAATATGGTAATTATGAGCATCAACTAGTTTTAAATAAGTAATATTGATTCTTTGCCAAAAAGGATCATTAAAAGTTAGAATTGCTTGCAAAAGTAGACGGTGAAAAAGTTTAGTTCTTCTTTGCCTGGATAAACTATTTTTCATTAAATGGAACTGGAGTAAACTGAAACAGTTGATCATCAACTGCCAAATCACTAAAATTAGTAAAAATAATACCAAACTCTTGATTTAAAACTGCTAATTTAATTGATTCTCGTTCACATTTAAGTGACTTAACTTTTAAATCAGTAATAATCTGTTTTTTATCTCTAATCAATTTAAACTTTTCTTCACCCATTTTAATCACTCCCTTTTGGACAATACAACCAGCAATTGTTCCTAATTTAGAATGTTTAAATATTTTCAATACTTTTGCTTGACCAATAATCTTTTCTACCAATTGAGTAGGTTTTTGACCTTTCTTCAAATCTTCTAAATAATCAAAAAGATGAGAAAAAATAGTAAAGTTTTTAAAGATAAGACCAGCCTTTAATACTTGTGAGAGAACAGGACTAGATGATTTTAAGTTAAAGGTTAAAACAATTGATTGACTAATCTTAGCTAAATGAAAATCACTTAAATTTATTTCTCCAACCCCAATGTGGACAAAGTTTAACTCTGTTTTATTAGCAACTTTTTTTTGAAAATAAGGCACCTGATCCCAAAAAACTTGCTCACTACCTTTTGTATCAAGTTTAACAATGAAATTAACAACCTTAGAAGTTTTTTCTTCTTTTCAAAGGTTTTGCCAGTTGACTTGTAAAGGGTTGGATTGAATAAGTGATTTGTTTTCATTTAAGGGCAATGACAAACCTTTTGCCAAACCGCTAACAAACTTAAATTCAGGAAAAGAAAACAATAAACTACCAGTTTCTACTGAAGAATCTAAACCTAAAACCACTACACACATTCCAGGCATTGCTGTTGCTAATTTTTTGCCTAAATGGTCAAAAATGACCTTAACTCTACCAACAACATTGTTAACAACTATAGGGGTTTTTAATCTTAAAACACCTTTTTGCAGAATAATTGTTGTTTTTATTCCCAGAGGAGTTACTTTGCAATCCAAAACAACAGCTTTAACAAGGCAGTTAAAGTTTACCTTTAACAACATTTTTTTTTTGATTTGACAAAGAGTAGTTAAAAGTTGATTAATGCCTGTTTTTTTTAAACAACTACCACCAATAAAAGGTACTTGATTGTTTAAAAGAGGATGCTCTAAATTGTAATTATTTAAACTCTTTTTTACCTCTTCTAGATTGCTTACAGGTAAATCCATCTTATTGACAAAAACAACAATTGGTACTTTAGCAATTTGAGCATGATGAATTGCTTCAACTGTTTGTGTCTTAACTCCTTCATTGCCAGCCACTACTAAAACCACCAAGTCAGTTATATCAACGCCCTGACTACGGACAACACTAAAAAGTTGGTGTCCCGGAGTATCAATGAAAGTGATCTTTTCGCCCTGAAAAGCAATCTGATAACCACCAATCTTTTGAGTAATTTTGCCATGTTCTTGTGAAACTAAATTAGAAGTTTGAACAACATCTAACAAGGTTGTTTTGCCATGATCAATGTGACCCATCACTGTTACAACCAAGGAGCGTGTCTGCCAAACATTAACAAGATGAGAAAACAGAAGCAGTTGCACTTGTTCATAAAAATGAAAATTAGCAATATTTTGAAAATCATAACCAAGGTGTAAAATGACCCTTTGCATCTGTTCCTCTGACAACTCTGTTGTTAAACTAGTTTTAGAAGACAAAAGATTGGCAACTTCTTTTTTCTGTTGTTCTCAGTCTAGATTCAAACACCTTATTAAAACAGAAATACTAACTGGTTTTAAATAATAAACAACATCATTAACTAAGGCAACTGTTTGTTCTAAATGCTTTTTAACTTGATCAAACTTAGCAATTTTAAAATTAAATCCTGACAAAACTATTTAAACCCCACAAACTATTTAGAATTATAAACCAAACCAGCAAAAGAGAGACAGGGAGAGAGATAAAGAAAGATAACCAAATCAATTGGGATAAAATAATAAAGAGTAAATAATTAAAGTTCCTTGAAAGATTTAGCAAACAAAGGTTTTGTTGACAAATTTCAAAACTGACAGAGCAATTTTAAATACATCAAAACTGATCTAGGTTTAACAAATGATAACTATTTACTAGATGAGAAGTTTTTACTTCGACAATCATGCACAAAAACTAACTTCTTCATTCAAAGAACCAATGAAATAGAAGCGCTAAAACTCAATGCCTTAAAGGCAATAAATGTACCAGTTGTTACTTCCTTTTTTGATAGAAAGCAAAACTTTATCTATGTTACTAAGTTTTTACCTTTGGTTAAGAATCTTGCTCAGCTAGGACTAAACAAAACAAACTTGAAAGCAACTGCTCAACTAATTAACAAACTGCACCAGATTGATTACCAAAGTGGTAACTTTGAGCAATTAGATATGAAAAAAAACTTGATTAATCACATTAAACTTGGTCAATATGACTACCAAAACAAACCTTTGAATAAAATCATTGTTGGTTTAATTAATTTTCTGGAAAACTTTAATTGAAAAGAAAAAATAGTACTTTCTCACAATGATACTTTAAAGGAAAATTTTTTATTTGACAATCAAACTGGAAAGTGATATTTGATTGATTATGAATACTGTTCACTAAACACACCTTATTATGACATTGCTGTTTTTGCTTCCGCTAATCAATTAGTTAAGAGAAGTGATCTTTTATCATATTGATTGGAGTTGTTTCAAATTAACAAAGCAACAGAGAAAGAAAAAATCCTCTACTTTATTCTCTACCGTGATGTATTAGGTTATTTTTGAGCCAAAACAATGAACATTAACAAACCTGACTGTAAATATGTTCAACTAATGCAAAAAAAACTCAAGCAGGGAATGAAAACCTCTCAACTACTAGCAAAAATGCCTCTCTGACAAAAAACAATGCTAAAAAAGATTAACGTTTTTGCTGCTGACTAATTCAATCTACAACTGATGAAGGGCTGTTTCCTTGAGTTTTTTTAGCAAAAATAAAATCAACTTTATCCTGAAAAAATAAAAGTTGTTGAAAATCATTACTAAAAATTTGACCACTAACATTACAACTAGTAGAAACAATTGGACCAGTAGCTAAAACAACTGTTTGCAACCAACTTCACTTTACAAAACGAATGGCAACAGTATCAGTTCAAAAAGGAGAAGAAAAACCTGGTTTAAGAGGAAAAACAACTGTTACAGGGGTAGTTAAATTTTCAAAATACTGAACTATTTTCTGATCAACATCTATAAACTGTTCCAACTGAAAAAAAGAGGCAATCAAAATCAAAAATGGTTGATTTAAACTTCTTTTTTTAATTTGAAAAAGTCTCTCTAAACTGGAATTAGCATTTCAGGCACAACTAAATCCATAGATTGTATCAGTAGGAATGATCCCTAACTTACCTTGTTTAATCATAGTAATTAAAGAGGTCTGATCCTTAATAATCATTTACCTAACTAAAAACTACTCTTGTTTCTTTTTGGGATCAATACATTTAGATAATGTTTGAGCATCAACTTCTAATTTTTCTAAATCAATATGAGTTAAATTACCATTTAGTTCCAAATAATCAACTGTTTGAATGTAACTTTCAAACACTTCTATTTCAACATCCAAACCAGTAATCTTGCCCAATAATCTTGCTGAAGAACCACTACGACCAACAGCTACTGGATATTGAAGTTCCAAAACTATTAACCTCACTTCTGTCTCTGATAAAAACTCTATGTTAACAATTTTAACTGGTGAAGCAGCATTAATAAGGAGTTGTCTCAAATTATCGTCCCAAAGAAAAATATCAATCTTTTCCCCTTTTAACTCTTGGGAAATAGCCTTAATTCGAGAACCACCTCGTCCAATACAAGAACCAATTGGATCAACAGAAGAATCTTCACAAATCAAAGCTACTTTAGCTCTTAACCCTGGTTCACGGACTGCTTTCTTAATTTTAATTACCTGACTAGCAATTTCTGGAACCTCCAGGGCAAACAACGCTTCCAAAAACTCAATGCATTTACGAGAACCCATTACCTGACCAAAATGATGGTTTAAAAAAACATCCTTCACATAAAACTTTATTCGATCTCCATGGTATAAACGTTCAAAAAGATTCTGCTCTTCCCGGGGAATAAAAGCAAAAATACTGCCAATATTTACAGAAAAATAACGATAATCAAAGTTTTCAATTGTCCCACTTAAAATAGTTCCTTTCTTATCAATGTATTGTTTGTAAACTTTTTGACTCTCTGAAACATTAATGAAGTGTTTAATAACCTGAGAGACTTTTTGAATAGCAAAATAGGAAAACTGTGAGAGGAAAAGAGGTCTTTCTACTTCTTCTCCTAATTTTACATTCTTATCTAATCTTTGAGCTGCAACTAAACTAATTTCTAAAAGAGGATTGGCAACCTTTTCAACAACTAAAAACTTTTCAAACAGCAACAAATCAGAAGAGTCTGGTACTGGTTTAATAACTAAAGTGTTTTCAGAATTAACTTCAGCATTATAGGCTTTTGAAAGTGCATCTTTAACTTTATCTCAAACTAAATCAACCTCAATATCACGAGCAACAGCTAATTGCTTAATTGGTTTATCAAGGGATAATCGGTTACTTTCTCTGTTCATTTGTTCTAATCTATTTTTACAAAAACTAACCTAGGAAACCAAAAACAACAATTAAATAAGACAACAACTGAACCAACAAGAAAAGATTAATCAAGTAAAAAATTAAGAAAGACAAAACTTACAACTTTTGTTATTTTATCCTTTATGAGTCAAAAAGAAAAGATTGTCTGAAGTGTTGTCATTTTTGTCTTTGCTGCCATTTTAATTTTCTTCTTTTGAAACAGAAACAAAATAGAAATGGAAACAACAAACAACCATAACTTTCAAAAGAAAGCAGAAAATAGGATGTTCAAAAATGACCAAACAACCAAAAACTTCTATTTTCACCCCAAAGTAAAAAGCTTAGTTTTGCCTAAATACCAAAACTTTTGACATCAGGAAAGAAAAAAAACAGAAAAAAACTCCTTTCAATGAACAATTGGCAACCATCTTGACTACTATTGACCAAACTGGAGTAAGTACTTTATCATTGAAGACAAGACATTACAAAGAAAAATTAACAAAGTAAACATTATTTGGTACCAACCAAAAGAAATAATCAAAAATCGTCAGTTTCGACAAGAAATGAACTGAAAAAAGTTTACAGCATTAGGAATCACTGCCAAAAAGTTCCAAACAACCAAGATGGTCTTAACTAAACTAATCAACTTAATTAGGAACAAAAATATTGTTTGAAAAGAAATAGAACACTTTATCAGACAGCATTTTGTTCAAAAACAGCAAAACATCCTCAAAAAGGTTTTACAAAACAACATTTGAAGTTTAGAATGAACTGATTTTTATCCTGAACTCTCTTAATTAACATCTGATTAATCAACTGATTGACAACTAATCAAACATTGTGATGGTTGTTAATTATCATTTTCTGTTCTAGTTTATTTTGAGGCAAAAAAATCTTTTATCATATTCAATGATACAAATGAATCTTAGCAGTGGTTTTTACCACTTTATTGGTTACTAATACTCTCTGACAAAACCAAATTAGACCAACTAGTAACTTCCAAACAACAGTCAAAGCAACAGTATCAGTAAGCAAAAACTACACTAACTTTTACATTGTAACTGATCAAAAGAAGCAAAAACACTATCTAAGCAAGTTTTACTATCAAAAAGGAAGTCAAAAAAAAATAGAAGCAGATGTTTATGATCGCATTCAACTCTGTTACAAAAGTAAAAAAATCACAAACAAGCAAAAAAGATGGTTGTGATTAAATTTTCAAGTCCAAACCCAAATTTATGCTGAAGGAAAAAAATGCACACCAAAAGTCTGAACAAGTCAAACTGTTTACAGAAAAATTAAGACTTTTTTAACCAAAAACAACTGAAAAATAAACCAAAGATGAATTAACTTTTTGCTCTTTCAAAAAACTAACTCCCAACTTTGAGAAGCTAAAAACACTATGATGCAAATGGGAATCATTCACCTTTTTGTAATTAGTGGGTTTCACTTAACAATTCTAGTCAGATTATGAATATGGATCAGTAAAAAAACCAGAAACAAAACTATAAAGATACTTCTAGAAATTCTGGGTTTACTTTTTGGAGTATTTTTAGTTTATCTAACCAATTGAAAATTTAGTGCTAGTAAAGCATTTCTCTTTTTGTTTTGAAATTGAATCAACAAAAAAAGATCTGTTTTTCATCCAGAACCTAAGGAGCAAATAGCTTTTTTAGCACTTTTGTTTCTGGTTTTTAATCCATTACTGTTTTATCAAATTGGTTTTCAACTTAGTTGTTTAGTTAGTTGGTTTGTTTTCTTTAATTCTCAAAACAAAAACTCCAGTTGAAAAGAAAAAATCAAAACAAACTGCCTCATTTTAATTGTTGTTCTGCCTATCTTAATTAACATTCAACACCAGATATCAGTTTTAGTTATTCTTTATACAATCATTTATGGATTAATAACAGCATTGTTTTATCCAATCTTTTTTGTCACAATTTGACTTAAACCAATCTGGCCCATCTGAAAAACTGTCTTTTTTTATTTTGAACAAAAACTATCCTTTATAAAAATATGGGATCCTACAATCACTTTTGGATGATGAGATAAAAATACTATTACTTTTTACTACTGTTTAACAGTTGCCCTCGCTGCTTTAACAAAAGCAAATTGACAAAAAGTAGTTTTAATTGTTTTGTTATTGATTAATTTAACTGCTTTAACTTTTAACAATTGAAGACAAAAAAACTTTCAAATTCATTTAATTAATGTTGGACATGGTCTTGCTGTTTTTATTCAAGGACCAAACAAAAACACCAATATTCTTCTAGATGCTGGAAGTGGAAAAGCTGCTGTTAACAACAGTAATAGAATTAGTAAATATTTAAAAAAACTAGCAGTTAGTGAACTTGATGCTGTTTTTATTTCCCACAATCATTTTGATCATTACAACAATCTAAAATTTCTTACTAAACAGTTTGTTATTAAACAAATAATTACCAATCAAGAGCAAAAAACCCATTACAAAGTTAATGAAATATCATTTCAAAATCTAGCATATCCTTATTACCAAACAATGAAAAAAGAAAACAATCGTGGTCTGGTTTTATGAACCAAAATAAATGGTTATAGAATATTATTTACTTTTGATTTAGAAAAAGAGGGAGAAGAAAAAATTATTGCAAACTTTGATTTAAAACCAATAGACATTTTACAAGTCGGCCATCATGGATCAAAAAGCTCTTCACAAGCATCATTTCTGTCTTTAATTAAACCTAAATACTGCTTAATCTCCAGCAACAAAGAACAAACCAAAGTTAATCATAATTTAAAAAAAATAAACTGCCAAACTTTCAACACCAAAGAAAAAAACAACATTAAATTAACTCTGGACAAACCAATTAAAGTTAATTGAGAGTAAAAACTACCATTATTTAAATGTAAAGAAAATCTAAAACAAAAGTATGAAACAGCAAGTAAAAAACATTTTTGTAATTATTGGAACAGATCAACTACTGATCAAACAAAAAATAATACACATCCTCAAAGAACACAACATTCAAACAGTTTGTCTTATAAAACTAAAAATAAATGAAAATAGTTTAGAGGAAATAGTTTCAGAGATAAGTTATTGCTCTCTTTTCAAAACTAAAATAATTTGCTTAGATATTAATCAATGAAACAAATTAAAACAAGAAGATAAAAAAATTATTCTGAAAACTGTGCAAAAGAGCAAAAACTGAATCTTTCTCTGCTCCAAAACACAATTATCAATCAACTGACAAAAAGAATTAGGAGACTCTGTCCAGTTAGTTAAAATCACAAAAACAATTAAAAAAAGCAAAAAAGAATTAATCATTGAAAAATTGCAAACAAAAAAGATCTATGTCCAACCAGAGACAATTGATTATCTAATGAAAAACTTACCAGACAACTTAATGATTGTTGAACAAGAAATAGAAAAAATCACAAATTATGCACCAATCCATTCTGGAATTTTAGATAAAAGCATATGCCAAAAAATAATTAACAAATACAAAAGCGGAAAAATTTTTGCCTTAATTGCAGGACTGTTAGAAGGAAATAAAGTCAAAGTTGTAAACAGTTATTGAAATTTAACTGAAAAAGATGAAATAAAACCACTAGTTCTACTAGCAACTTTACAGACATACCTTTTTTTCATAAAAAAAATCCAGGTTTTGTTAAAAACAAAACAAACCCTTCAAAAAATTGCCCAGAAATTAAAAAAAAGTCCTTTTTTTGTTTTCCACTTAGTACAAATAATAAGGAAGAGTAGTAATGAAAAACTCAGTATGTTAATCAAAAAAATGTATAATTTGGAGTATGAATTGAAAACAACAAAACTTGCAGATAGTAAGTTATTGCTTGAGTTGTTCTTAATCAGTTAAGGAAAGAATGAGAGAAACAATCTTATTTGACAGAAACAAAAACAGAGAGAATAGTTTTAATTATCAAAGGTTTTATCCTTACCATACAAAACCCAAAGCAATGCTAATTCTGAAAAAAGTCATTGGTTCCCTGGTTAGTCTAACCCTTTTCTTGTTCATAGGTTCTAATTTGTTAGGGATGTTTTGAAACAAAACTACTGAAAGTATTTATGCTCAAGTTTTAGAAAGAAGTATTTTTTATCTTTATCCTTTCATCTCACTTTATGTAATTTATAAATCATTCCGCACACCTGAATATGATTCTGAAAAATACTCAGCATCACTTTTTTACATATTTTTAGTCATTGGTTACAATGCCTTTTGAACATGAAATTTATTAGAGCTTCAAGAAGTTCCAAAAATCAGAGAAAGTAATAGTTTTGAAGTTTGAAAAATTTTAAATCTTTTGGAAATCATTTTAATTGGAATTACAATTTCTCTCTTGTTTGTTCTCTTTATTATTCGACCAAAAATAGATCAAGAAAAAGTAAGAAAAATTCAAAATGAAATCAAGAAAAAAGCAATGGCAAACATTAAGGGAGAAGAATATGAAATTGATCTAACTGGTTTGGACTAATTTTTTTACAAAACTGTTATAACTTGGAAAAAAGGGCAAAGTTAAAAACAAGGTTGAAAGTTATTTTTAACTTTATCAAAGACAAAAATTATAAAACTATCTATGATGTAGGAACTGACCATGGATTTTTACCAATCAATTTGGTGCAAAACAACTACTCTGGACAAATCTGAGCAACTGATATTAATCAAAAAATTATCACCAAGTTAAAGAAAAAAGTAGCAGATTATCCTCAAATTCATTGTTTAGCAATGGATGGTCTAAAAAAAATTAATCAAAAAGTAGATCTAGTAATCATTGCTGGTTTAGGAACTGGTACAATCTTAAAAATCCTTGAAAATGACAACCCTTTAATCCAAGAGTATGCTTTGCAAACCCAAAATAAACCAATTATCATCAGAAAATGAATCCAAAAACAAAATTTTTTTCTCAGTCAAGAAAAAATCATAAAGGAAAATAAATACTTTTATCACTATTTGTTCATCAATAAGAAAACAGGAGTTAAAATTAAAGATGAACAAACAACAACTTTTGGTCCAATTCTGCTCAAAAACAAAAGTAGAGAATTTAAGAGTTTTTGATTGCAAGAAAAAAAAAGAAAAATAGCAGTTCTTACTCAAATTAAAGACAATAAAAAAAGCAAAATACTAACAAAAGAAATACAACTAATTGAAGAAATTCTAAAAAACTAAAATGAAGTTAAAAGAAATTATTAAACATTTAGAACATCTCTGTCCCCAAAAAATAGCTGAAAAGGGTGATCCGATAGGAATGCAAACTGGTGATATCAGAAGAAAAATTAAACAAATTATAATTGCTTTAGACTGTTCTGAAACAGTGATTCAAAAAGCAATTGAGACAAAATGCAATTTAATAATCACTCATCATCCCTTGCTTTGACCTAGCAAAGAAAAAGCAAAAAAAAATCAAATCATTAAAAATAAATTAGATAAGTTAAACAAAAATCGAATCAATCTTTTTTCATTACACACAAACTATGATAAAAAATTTCTAAAAAATGAAATTATGGAAAAACTACCTACTCAAATAATTCAAACTGATGAAAAGGAAATGTTAATTTTTGGTAAACTCCAAGAGCAGACAAACTTTTTAGCAGTTTTAAAAATACTGAAAAAGATATTTAAGACATCTTTACACTGATATTGCAAAGAAAAAGTCAAAAAAGTAATTAAAACAATTGCATTAGTTCCTGGCGCTGGTGGTTTTGCTTTAGATATGCTGATTGAAAATAAAGCAGATCTTTTCATTACTGGTGAATTAAAATGAAGTCAATGAATAAAATGTAAAGATCTGGATCAATGTACAGTAACAATTGGTCATCAAACAGAAGAAATCTTCATTGATAAACTAACAGAAAAATTAACAAAGATATTTGGCAACAAAATCCAAATTAAAAAACATTTAGAAACCCCAATTAATTGTTTTTAAATCAAATCCTAATCTGTTTTTATGATTAAAATAACAATCTGAGAGAAAGAAGAAAACAAAAAAAAAGTCATTACAAGGATTGTGGTAAAAGGACACACTGAAAAAGAAACAAACACTATTGAACCTGTTTGTGCTGTTGTTTCAGCAATAACACTAGGAACAGTCAATACACTAATAAAATTAAGATTAATTAACAATAATTTAGTAGTAGAAAAAAAGGATGGTTATTTAGATTTTAACAACTATGACAACAATGCTAAAAAGCAATTAATTTTTTTGCAAATGATTGTGCAAATTCAAACTATTCAAAAATTCTTTGGAGAAAAAGTTCAAATGCAATACAAAAAAAAGGCAACTAATCCTGCCAATAAAAAATAAACTTTTGAAGATAAACCAAATCACCTTTCCTCACTCCTTCTTTTTTCAACAATAAATCAACTTTACTTTCTTTCATTTTTTGATTAAAAAGATTTAAACCTGTTGATGTATTAATGTCATGTTTTCGTAAAAATTCATCAAAAATTTTGCCAGATAATCTTCAAACATTTTTACTAATTTTTTTAAAACTTATATCTTTTCCTGGAAAATAACTAATTGTTTTAAATTGTTTCTTAAGTATAGATGTTTTTTTTTCTACAACAGTTTGTAAGTTCAAATTATCTTGAAAACTTTGCACAATAATCTTTTTTAACTTTTCTAAACCTGTTTTAGAAACTACTGAAACTGATAAAAAGTGAGATAAATTCTTTTGGTAAGGTACCAAATCTGCTTTATTACCAACTAGTATCTGAGGAACTGTTTGAAAACTCTTGTCATATTTGAACAATTCACCATTAATTAGTTGAATGTTGTTTTTAATTTCTGAAAAATCTAAACTTAAATCAAAAACATGAATTAAGAGACGGCAACGTTCAGCATGTTTTAAAAATTGATTTCCCAAACCACGATTTTTATGAGCATCTTCAATTATGCCAGGTAAATCAGCCATCACAATTTGTTTACCAGAAAAAGTCTCTTTAAGCACTCCTAAATTAGGAGTTAAAGTAGTAAATTGGTAGTTACCAACTTTAGCAACAGAATTAGTTAAAACATTTAATAAAGATGTTTTACCAACATTTGGCAAACCAATTAAACCAACATGAGCTAAAAACCTAAGATCTAATCAAACAGTTCTTTTAACACCTAGTTTGCCAATCTGTCTATTTTCAGATGAAGAAATAAACTTAGAAGATAAAAAAGCATTGCCAGTTCCTCCTTTGCCTCCCTCAACTAAAGTTAATAGTTGTCCAGGAGCAACAAAATCAAAAATTAATTCTGTTTTATCAGAATTAAAAATTAATGTTCCAACTGGTACCTCAACAACAACATTGTCCCCATTTCTACCATGTTTTTTTTGACGTAAACCATTGCCACCATCTGGAGCAATAATTTTACTTCTGCCTTGCAAAGTAACTAAAGAAGTCAAATTTGATTTAGCAACAAAAACAATGCTGCCACCATTGCCACCATTGCCACCATCTGGTGAAGGTTTTTTTTGCATTCAATCTTGAAAAAAAGAAATGAAACCATTGCCACCATTACCAGCTTTGAGTTCAATTTTAACTGAATCTACAAAATTCAAAACTAAAACTCTACTTTTTTAAATGATGAAGATAAAGGTTTGTTTTTTTACCATCTGCATAAAATGTTGTCAAACCATCCTTGGAGTTAAAAACACCTTTAGCACAGTTAAAAATCGCATTTAACTTTGCATCTAAATTATCTAAATAAAATAAAATTCAAGCTTCAATAACTTTCGGCTCTACTGCTGAACCATTCTCCAACTTACCATGACTTGCCAAAATTAAATGGGCTAAAAGATTAACCTTTTTTGAATCAATAGACAACTGCTTGCCAACTGTTAAAACTCAGTTAGTGCCAAGACTAATATGTCCTAAAAACTCTCCTTCCAGAGAGTATTTGTTTTGAAAATAATCACCAATTTCCAAAATCTTACCAACATCATGAAGAATAATGCCAGCATAAAGCAAAGATGGATTTACTGGTAAATAATCATAAATCTTGAGTAACTTTTCTGCAGTTTTTAGCATAGAAACAGTGTGTCATAAAAGCCCACCATAGACACTATGATGAATTTTTAAACCAGCTCGAACTTCACAAAAAATCTTAAAAGTTTTAGAATCAAGAATGTTTTGTACAATCTTTCTGTAATCTGGATCAACAATTTTAACCAAAAAACTTTTCAATTCATCTGCCATTTTTTCATAACCAGGTGCTGTTGGTAAAATCTTTTTGTACTTCTTTTCATCATTTAAAACCTGAAATGAATCAACAACAAACTGCTTTTGATCTTGAAATTCAACAAATTTACCAGTTAAACTTAACAAAACACCCTGCCTAAACTGTTCAAGATCAACTAAATCTGCATTTCATCTTCTTCCAGTGACAGAAACTTCATTTGCTACCAAAGCAAAATCCAAGTAAATATGCCCTGTTTTAGTTGTTCTCTTAATAACATTATTAACAATTGCATCAAAGTTGTAAACTAAATTTGATGGCAACTCCTTCAAAATGTCACTAAGTTTGCCTTTTCTCATCTTCTAACTTTAGGTATCCTTGTCCAAGATTCTATCACACTAAAATAAACTAAAAAAACAAAAAACTATCCTGGCTTTTAATCATCTGTAATTTCTAAAACAGGGAACAAATAAAGTTGAAAGCAGAAAAAAAAAGAAATGTAAACTATATTGAAACAATTATGATTATTTTTTTTGATGTTGGTCAAAATGGAGCTATTAGTTTCTTTGAAAAAGGCAAGTTATCTAAATTTAGCAAATTTCAAATAGCAACTAAACCAAACTATTCAATCAAAAAAAGATTAACTAACTTTCAAAAACTACTAAAAAAAGAGTTTGTTTTCCAAGAAAACATCACTGATGTGGGTTGTTATCAACCTTTTGGCACCAATCGAAAAACCATTATTTTTCTTTCAATGATGATTGCAGTTTTAGTAATGTTTTTTATCAATGCTAATTTCCATTTTGTCAATGAATGAACAGCATGAAAAGAGATAACTAAAAACAAAGCCATTCCACTAAGGGCAATAAAAAAACAAACTACAATTCAATGGGCAGAACAAAAATTCCAAATTACTGAAATTAATGATGATCAAGCTGATGCTATTTTAGGTGGTTTTTTTCTTAATAAAACGATTGAAAATCAGTAAAACTACGTTTTTTTACCAAAAAGAAATTGATAAACATCTTCATAACTTTTTACCAAATGAATTTTTAGAACTTTTCTGATTTCAGAAGGAATTTCTCCAAGATCTTTTTTATTACTTTTAGGAATAAAAACAGTTTTAATACCACTGCGAACAGCAGCAATAAGTTTCTCTTTTAAACCACCAATTTGTAAAATATTGCCTCTTAAAGTAATCTCGCCAGTCATTGCTAAATTATTAGAAACCTGACTTTTTTTTAACAAAGAAATCAAAGCTGTAGTGATTGTTATTCCAGCTGAAGGTCCATCCTTTGGAATTGCTCCACCTGGAACATGAATGTGAAAATCATTTGAAACAAAATGTTTAAAATCAATGCCAAATAAACTAACATTGGATTTAATGTAATCATAAGCAATGTTTGCTGATTCTTTCATTACTTCACCCAATTTACCTGTCAAAATAAGATCACCTTTACCCTTAAACATTGTTGTTTCAATTGGTAAGATTTCACCTCCAAACTCAGTATATGCTAAACCAGTCACTAAACCTACTTCTGATTTTTTATTTTTTTTAGTAAACTCAAAAATTCTCTTTCCCAAAAAACCAGAGACATCTTTAGCATCAATTTGAAAAGTTAAGTTTTCTTTACTTAAAATCTTTACAATTATCTTCTGACAAATTTTGTTAATCAAACGCTTTAACTCTCTAACACCAGCTTCTCGGGTGTAAAATTTAATAATTTCTTTAAAAGCATTTTCCTGGAAAGTAACCTGAGTTCTTTTTAATCCTAACTCCTTAATAACCAATGGAAACAGATGCTCTTTGGCAATTTTCATTTTTTCAATTTCAGTATATGAAGACAGATTAATAATCTCCATTCGATCATGCAAAGGAGCAGGAATTGCTCATTCATAATTAGCTGTAGCAATAAACATTACCTTTGAAAGATCATAAACTTCTTCAATGTAATGATCAACAAAACTCTGATTTTGTCCTGGATCTAAAACTTCTAACATAGCACTTGCTGGATCACCACGAAAATCAGAACTCAACTTATCAATTTCATCAATTACAACAACTGGATTGACAGTTCCAACCCTTTTTAATGCCTGGATAAGTTTGCCAGGCATTGATCCTAAATAAGTACGACGGTGTCCTCGAATTTCTGCTTCATCCTTAACTCCGCCAAGAGAGATACGAACATACTTTTTGCCCATAGCCTTGGCAATGGAAAAACCTAGTGAAGTTTTACCAGTTCCTGGTGGTCCCACTAGACAAATAGTTTGGCCAGTTGCTTTCTTAGAAAATAAATTAGCAGCTAAATGTTCAATTATTCTTTCCTTAGCCTCTTTTAGACCAAAATGATTTTTATCTAAAATCTTTTTAGAATTTTTTAAATCAGTCATGTCTTCAGTTTTTTGATACCAAGGAATATCAATTAATCAATCAATATAACCCTTAATCAAACCAGCTTCGCCTGATGCTGGAGGTAATGATTGATAACGTTCTAACTCCTCACTCAATCGTTTTTTAATATGTTCAGGAAAAGGTTGAACTTCTAACTTCTTAAAATATTGATTAATTTCTTTAACTCGAGGGTCAGTTTCCCCTAACTCTTCTCGGATTGCTCGTAACTTTTCTCGTAAAAAGAACTCTCGTTGCTGTCTAGACAAACGAGTTTTTACCCGATTGTTGATTGATTGATCAATTAATTTTGACAAATTAAGTGTTTTTAAGGGTTCAAACTTAATATAACTAGAAATAAACTTATATCTTTTGAAAAGATTGTCCATTTCCAGTGCTTTTTGTTTCCAATTGTTTTCATTGTCAGGATATTTTTGTAAAATTAAACTAAAAAAATCTGAAACAACATTACCTTGTAAAACATGTTCTGGTTTTATTTCAATTAATTTAGGTTTTGTTTGTTTTAAAATTTTAACAATTAAATCAACCAACTTTGTTTTTTCCTCTGATGTTAACTTCTGATCAACTAACTGATCATATTTGGCATGCAAAACACCTTCCTTTTCAAAAGAACTAACAACTTTTATTCTTTGTTGAGATTTAAAACTAACTAAAATGGTGTTTTTTAATTTTCTAACAACCTTAATTGCGCACAAAACACCAACATCAAAGAAAGCAACTCTCTCATCTTTAGAAACACTTTTTTCAGAAACTACTAAAATCTGACTATCAAAGTTCTCTTTACTAACTTCAACAGCACCAAACTGCTTCTGAGCAACTGCAATTTCAGAAACAAAACCAGGAAAAATATAAATTGACTTTGTGATGAAAAGTGGCAAACTATTCTTGCTAACAACCATTAGATATTAACCAATTAAAAAACAATAACTAGACAAAAAAACACTGAAAAACTAACTCCCTAGAATTTTACCATAATTGAAAAGAAATGAATTAACTCTTGTCAGAAAAACTACAACCTTTGATAGAAATGTTTAGTTTGAATCACTTTTTTATCCTTTAAACTAACAGTAAATAAAACTGCACAAAACTGTCCTGGACCTCCTGCTGGAACCACTCTAAATGGTAAACTAGTTCTCTCTGAATGAATAATACTTTCTGGTTGTGCACCAATAATGGAATGATGTGGACCAGTCATACCAACATCAGTGATAAACAAACTACCTTTTGGCAACAACCTTAAATCAGCAGTTGGAACATGAGTGTGAGTTCCCAAAAAGGCAGTAATTTGACCATCAAAAGCAAAAGCAAAAGCAATTTTTTCTGCTGTACTCTCAGCATGAAAATCAACTAAATGGAAATCACTATCATCATCCTTTAAAATCTTTTCAAAAACCAGAAAAGGATTTTCTGGTTTATTTTGCATAAATGTTCGACCTGATAAATTAGTTACCCGAACCTTCACTCTTTTTTTTGTAAAAACAAAACTACCTTTGCCTGGAGCTAAAACAGAGTAGTTAGCAGGTCTTAATATGTTGTTTGTCAACTTTAGATAGTCAGTGGTTTCAACTAAATCAAAAACATGATTTCCCATTGTAAAAACATCAATTCCCACATTTTTTAACAACTCATAATGTTTAATTGATAAGGAGCGTCCATGAGTAGCATTTTCCCCATTAGCAACAACAAAATCAATCTGCCACTTATCAATTAAACTAGGAAGTACCTGAAAAACAGTTTTACGACCAACACCACCAAAAATATCACCAATAAACAGAAAAGTAAAAGTTTTATCTGTTGTTTTTTGTCTGCTATCTTTAATCATTAATAATTCTAAGAAAGTTAAACCTTATACAAACTTTTTTTATATCTCCAAAACTCAGGAAAACTTTGAATCAAAAGAAGAAATTCTACAATTTTAGTCAATGAACCAAAACACCTTTCAATGTTTTTAAACTGATCAGAAAGCAAAAAAACCTGCTTTAACAGCAATGCATCTACCTTAGAAGTAGATAAATTTAGTTTTTCTAACAACGTTAAAAAAGTTACCTTTTCCTTTTTTTGAACTCTTAAAAATTCCAGTAGAACTTCAATACTTTTGTTGAAAAAAAGTTTTTCTACCTTTTCAAAGTGGCAAAACAATTGATCCCAGAAAGCAAACAAAATCTTTTCATGATCAGGTAACAAATTATCATTAGTTAATTCCTGACAGGTGTCATAAAGATAACCAGCAACTCTTTCCAACTCATTAGCAATATACAAATAACCTAAAATTTTACGCAAGTAGGAACCAAAAAAACTAAATTGAGCAAGATCATAAAGATTTCGCTTAAAAAAAGCATTGTAATGGGAGTGAACAAATTTTTCATGTTTAACCAACTTTTGTAAACCAACTAGATCTTGAGACTTCAAAAACTGAATCATCTGCTTGTATTGATTTTTAACAATTTGATAAAAATCCCAAATATTTTTTTCTGTATTGATAATTCTTGTCTTTAAAATTGCTTCCATTACATTAAAAAACTAATCAAATCTACCAGTAATATAACGCAGAGTTTTTTTGTTTTTAGGTTGAACAAAAACATGTTTAGTTTGACCATGCTCAATCAAAACACCCTTTTCCAAAAAAACTACATAATCAGAAACTTTAGAAGCTTGATTGAGAGAATGAGTAACTATGATGATTGTATATTTTTTTTTGAGAGAAAAAATCAAATTTTCTAATTTTTGCTTAGAAACAGGATCTAATGCACTAGTAGGTTCATCCATTAAAATAATCTTTGGTTGATTGGACAAACAACGAGCAATGCATAGACGTTGTTGTTGACCACCAGAAAGATTCAGAGCAGATTCATGAAGACGGTCTTTTACTTCTTCCCATAAATTAACCTGCTTTAGACTGTCTTCCACAATTTTGTCCAAAACTTTTTCTGGATTCTGATTATGGATTCGAATGGCAAAAGCAATATTCTCATAAATGGACATCGGAAATGGTGCTGGTTTTTGGAAAACTAAACCAATGTTTCTTCGCAAACTAACAACATCTATTCCAGAACCATAAATTGGTTTACCATTAAAAAAAATCTGTCCTCTGACATGATAGGAATCACTTTGTAGTTCACTCAAACGATTAATTGTTCAAAGCAAAGTAGTTTTACCACAACCAGATGAACCAATAACAGCTGTGATCTGGTTGGGAAAAATAGATAAATTAATCTTATCCAATGCTGGTTGTTGGTTTTGACCAGAATGATAAAAAAAAGTAAAATCAACAAATTGCAAAATTGGTTTTAAACTATTTTTTTTGTTCATGCTTGTAACCTTGTGATCTAAAAAACTTTTTTTGTTGTTTTTGAAAAAAATAAACACAAAGATTTAACAAAAACAGCAACATTAAAACCAAAAAAGCTGTCTGATAAACAATTCCTTGTGAATAAACAGAAGTGCCTTCCATTCCTACCAAATAAATGTGACTGGATAAAGTTCGCCCACCTGAAAAAATACCTCTGTGAGGAAAAACAACTGTTGCTCCCATTGTAACAAGAACTGGAGCACTTTCAGCAATAATCCGATTAACTGTCAAAATCAAAGCAATTCACAAGCCTGATAAAGTTGCTGGCATAATTAAATTCAAAATTATTTTGTGTTTTTTTAAACCAAGAGCAAGAGCACTTTTGTACTGGAAAGGAGAAAAACTTTCAAAGTTTTGTCTGAAAGTTTGAACAATAACTGGTAAAACAATTAAAACCATAGTCAAAGCTGTTGATAGAATGGAAAAACCTAAATTAAAAAAGGAAACAAAAACTGCTAAACCAAACATTCCAAAAATAATCGTTGGAGTGCTTGAAAATTGGTAAATAAAAAAGGTTAAAAATTTATTTAACTTTACTAAAAACCAACTGCCTTGACCATAATAAACTAAAAAAACAGCAATCAAAAAACCTAATGGAACAGCAAACAAAAGAGAAGCAACAACCAAAATGATTGTAGTTAACAAAACTGATAGCAATCCTGTATCACCAGTAGTTTCAATCAAATAACTTAAATTGAAGGCAATTATACCATTTCAACTAATATCAACAAGAATCCAGGAAAAAAGAATTCCTACCAAAAGCGGAAGACAAACCATAAAAAAAACTCGCATTCAATAAACAAATTTAGTCCAGTAAAAACTGAATTTAGTAAAAAATTGAGAAGTTATAAACTGATCAGGAAGCACTCTGTAAAGACTAAACTTTTTACCTTTAAAAAAAGTGGAAGAAAACCTGAGATGAAAGTAAAAAGTTAACAACAAATTAGCAATCAAGACAACAAAAAGTAAAAATGCAGAAACAGCAAACAAAGCTGATTCATGTAAATTACTAAAATTCTCAGCAATCTCCAAACCAATCAAAGAAGATAAGGTAGTAATTGAAGCAAAGAAGAAAGCAGCAAAACCCTGATCTAGAGGTGGTTTATTGGGTCCATTACCAGCAATTAAAGAAATTGCTGTTACTTCACCAACTGCTTTACAAAAAGCAAAAAACAAAACCACCAAAATAGCTTTAGTACAAATCCTTTTAATAATTGTAAAAGTGACTGTCACCTTATCAATTCCTAAAGCATATGCTGATAGTTCATACTGGCGAGGCACATTGTCTAAAATGTTTACAGTTAAAGCAACTGTTGTTGGCAAAATCATAATTACCAAAATTAGCACAGCCATCAACATTCCTTGGGGTTGGATAACCCCTAATTTTTGTAAAAAATTAGTGAAAACAAAAGCACCAAACACTCCAAAAACAATTGAAGGTACTCCAGAAAAAAATTGAACAAAAAAAAGCACAAAATTTTTAACTTTACTTGGTAAAAATTTACTAATAGTAATAGAAACAAATAAGTTCAAAAAAACAACTAAAACAATGGTGAGCAAAATTGCTCAAAAAGTAGAAACTATAAAACTTCAAATTCCAAAATGATTTTCCTTGGGAACTCATCTATCACTAACAACAAAATCTAATCCAACATGTTCAAAAACAGGTATTGATCTATAAATAATAAAACCTAAAACACCAAAAAAAGTCACAATTGAAAGAAAAACAACACAGTTACTGATTCATTTTAATCAGTCAAAATCACCCTTTCTCAATCAGGAAAAAACTCTACTCACTCTCATATGAATATTCATATTTAAACCCTAATTCCTCAACTCTTTTTTTAAAGGTATCACTTTTTAAGAAAGCAAAAAATTCAACTAAACTTGCCCTTTTTTCATTTAAAAATAAACCATAAAAAGGTCGTTTTAAAAAATTAGTGTCATCAGCAATTTGTACCTTTGCTAAAGAATCCACTTTGTCTTTGTATGAACGACTAACATAGGAGATAGAACCGGGAGTGTTCTCAATCTGACTTAAGACAGCACCAGATGATTTCATCTGTGACTCATAAAAATAGTCATTCAATTGAGTTTTAGATTCAAAAACACTTCTTGTTCCAGATCCATTTTCCCGGTTAATTCGGAAAAGTTTACCATTACATTTATCATCAAGACCAGCAAATTTTAAGTTTTTTCAGTCTGCTTGTTCAGATGATAGTTGAAAAATCTTTTTCAACTTTTCAGGTTGTTCACTAAAAGATAATCTTACTTGTTTTTGACAATTTAAAGGTAAATGATAAACAACAATAATTTGATCATCAGCAAGTTTAAATGTTTTAATTTTGGTAGATAAATCAGCTGGAGGTTCTTTACTCATAAAACCAACAGAAAAAGAACCCCTTTCTACTTGACGAATAGCAGCAAAACTACCCATTGAATTGTAAACATAATGAAGTTTTTGCCTATTTGCCAAATCACTTACTTGATCAAAAAGGGCGAAAACTGAAGTAGAACCACCTAAAACTAAAGTTTTATTACCAAATAAACCTGGTAAAAAAAGCGCCAGAAAAAGAGAGGTAATAAAAAAAAAGTGAAAAAATCATCCTTGGAAGAAAAAAAGCATTCACCTTTTCATTAACTTAGTAAAATTAGTCTTTATTTTTTTAAAACTAGGCATTATCAGGAAGCTTTTTCATCTTTTTTAGCATTAAAAAAGCAGCATTGCTACGAGCACTTTTTTTATTTTTGCCCTTAGCAGTTGTTTTGAAATTATTACAACAACAACTTGCAATAAATTCCTTATCTTCTTCCTGAAAAGAGTAAGAATAACTGGGTAGTTTTTGACTCTCTTTTTGCATTATTTCTTGCAAAAAAGAAGTATAGTCAGTTCTTTGCAAAGAATCTAAATAATAAGGTTCTCATAAATGTTTGATAACAAAGTTTTTGGAAGCTAACAAACCCAGATCAAAATACAATGCACCAATAAAAGCTTCAAAAACATCACTCAAAAGTTTTGAATCTTTGTTACTCTTTTGAGTTTTTGATGGAAAATTACCCAAAACAACTGCTTGCAAATCCAACTGAGATGCTACCTTATTCAAAACTGTAGCACTCACCAAAAAATGTTTAGACTTAGATAACTGTCCTGGAGAAAGAAGTTTCTCATCCTTTGAATGGTAAGGGTAAAGCAGCTCTGTAATAATGAAACCAATTAGACTGTCACCAAAAAACTCCAATCTTTCATAATCAACACTCTTCTCTTTGTCTTCTAAAGCATAAGAAGAATGAGTAAAAGCCATTTGGTACAATTCTAGACTTTTAAATGGTATCTTGTGATTTAGTAAAAACTGAACAACTTTCACTTCTAGACCAGAACTATTGTTAAACAACTACCAAAACTTTTTAAACAAAACCCTACTTTGCTCTCTTAATTCTGGCTGCTTTTCCCTTGAGGTTGCAGATGTAATAAATTTTAGACCTTCTCACTCTGCCTTTTTGGACCACTTCTACTTTAGTAACTAGGGGTGAATTATAAAAAAACTTCTTTCTGACTGCAAGACCACTAACTACTCGGTGAACAGAAAATGCTTTGCTGTTCAAACTACCAGTAATGGCAATTACCAAACCTTTAAAAATCTGAATCCTTTTCTTTTTAGTACCAGAAACAAAATGATGAACAGCAACTAAATCACCCACTTGAAAGTCAGGATAAAAGTTATCAGGTTTAGTTTGGAAGGAAAGAAAATCCTTTAAGTATTCAAAATTCATTAAAAAAGGAAGAATCTTTTGCAAAAATATGTTTTAATTTTAACAGAAAAAGAAGGAGTTTATATTTTCCTAAAACTAAGAGTGACAAACAATCAAAATTTTATTCGTAATTTTTGCATTATTTCCCACATTGATCATGGTAAATCAACCCTTGCTAACCAAATACTAAAAAACAGTTTTAAACCTCACAAGCAACATAATCAAGTTAATGTTTTAGATGCTATGACTTTGGAACAGGAAAGGGGGATTACTATCAAACTGAACACAATTCAAATTCAACATCAGTTTCAAGGAAAAATGTACTATTTAAACCTGATTGATACTCCAGGACATGTTGATTTTAACTTTGAAGTTAGTCGTTCTCTTTTTGCTTGCCAAGGTGCACTTCTCCTAGTTGATGCCAGTAAAGGAATACAAGCCCAGACAATTACAAATTTAGAGTTAGCACAAAAAAGCAACTTGCAAATTATTCCTGCAATAAACAAAATTGACCTAGAAAGGACAGAAACTGACAAGATCAAAACCAGTATTAATAAACTTTTAAAAATTAACTCCAATCAAATCAGTTTAATTTCAGCAAAAAAAAACTGGGGAATAACTACCTTAATGGACAGAATTGTTAAAGAGATTAAGCCTCCTTCTGGTTCAAAAGATAAACCCCTCCAGGCATTAATTTTTGATGCCTATTATGATCAATATCAAGGAGTAACTGGATTAATTTTTGTTGAAAATGGTTTTATTGAACCTAAAATGAGAGTCAGATCAGTTTTGAAAAAGCAGGAGTACCAAATAACAAGTTTAAAAGTAAAAAAACCTTATCTTTCAAACATCAAGTGTCTTCAAGCAGGAGAAGTAGGTTTTTTTCAAGCTAACATTAAAAAATTAAATGAAATCATAATTGGCGATACATTAGTTAAAAGTGATGATTTTACAAGTCCAAAACTATCTGAAATTCAAAAAGTTAACCATAGTATTTTTGCTCATTTTTTCCCTGAGCAACAAAAACATTATCAGGATTTAGAAAAATTTTTAATTAAGATTCAACTCACTGATGCTGCATTGTTTTTTGAAAAAAGCACCTCTTCTACCCTGGGCAATGGTTTTTACTGTGGCTTCTTAGGGCTCTTACACCTTGACATTGTTCAAACTCGCTTAAAAAGAGAATACAACTTAACAGTAGTTGTCACAGCGCCTAGTGTTAGTTTTCAATTAGAAATGCACAATAAAGAAAAAAAACTAACCAAAAACATTGACAAATTTAAGCATTGAAAAGAGGTAAAAAGAATTCTTGAACCAATTGCCAAAGTTCAAATTCTCACTCCAGTCAAAAATCTAGGTCCAATAATGAATCTAGTGAAAGAAAAAAGAGGGTTTGTTGTGAAACAGGAAATGTTAAATGCAAACCACCTTAAAATTACAACCAAAATACCTCTTCAAGAAGTTGTTATTAATTTTTCAGATCAAATAAGATCAATCAGCAATGGATTTGCTTCTTTTGACTACCAATTTGACTGCTACCAAGAAGGTAAACTAGTAAAACTAGATGTCTTAGTTAACAGAGAAATAATACCTACATTTAGTCAAATTGTCCACCAAAGAGATAGTATTCAAAGGGGAAGAGAAATGATCAATAAATTGAAAAACTTAATCCCTAAACATAATTTCAAAATTAGTTTACAAGCAGCAATTAACAACAAAATTATTGCCAGAGAAGACATAAAAGCATTACAAAAAAATGTTGTTGCCAAATGTTATGGTGGTGATATTACTAGAAAAAGAAAGTTATGACAAAAACAAAAAGCAGGAAAAATGAAAATGCAAAAGTTAGGAAAAGTGAGAATTCCTGGAGAAATTTTTTTTCAGGTTCTGAACAAAAATTTCAAAAAGGAAACAAAACCTAAGTTTTACAAGAAAAAGTAGTGCTAAAATCTAAGTAAATGGTGCATTTAATCACTGAGTTTGGAGAGAAAACCTTAATTTTTTTAGGAAAAAAAATTATTATTTTTGACTTTATTGTGGCAATAACGTTGATAGTAGTAGGGTTAGTTTGATTAATTTCTCTGTTTATCTTCCTGCTAAACAAGAGAAAAACATTGAAAAAATTCACTCAAAATAATGTTGAAAAACAAGAATTTATGAAAAATGACAAAATTAAAAGCAAAAGAAGCAAAAAATTTATTTTAGAAAATGAAGATGGATTGAGAAAATAAAAACTCTAATCTAAATGAGACAAAAAAGGTAAACTTTGATTATGTCTCAGTTCAAAACAACAGTGAACTCTATAAGGCAGTTTTTGAAGAAGTAAACAGTGAAAACATCAGGTTAATTCTTTTCAACATTTTTAGTTGAGTGGTTTTTTTGTTTGCTGGAATTGTCAATTTGCTTTGGTTTCTAAAATTAGGAGAAATAATCAAACTTGATGTTGCCAAAGAAATGCATTTTTTTGTTCCTTGATTCAGCATGCCAGTTTTTATCATCTCTCTGATTATGGTCGTTTATGCAGGTTTAGCTAGATACACCTTTGAACAGGAAAGAAACTTTTACTTTACAAACATTAACACTCTTGATCTGAACCGAGTTCCTAACTTTATCATTGACAAGTTTAAAAACATTAGTGGTTTTCAGATTTTCTACAATTGATTTGCTGGTGTTTCTTATGTCATTTCTGCTCTTATTCTGACTTTCTTTTTTGTTTTTCAAAACAAAGAAGTCATTGGTTTGCCAGGAGGTCTAGAAATTTCTTTGAGCAGTGGAAAAATATTTCCTGATTATAAATGGGACATTATTTGAACTTTTGTCTATGTAGGGACTGTTTTTTTTTGTCATATTGCTGTGGTGATTTATTGTGTAAGAGAAAAGAGTCGATTAACTGCTATTTTTGATTTAAGAAAAAAAATTGATTACCAGGAAATTAAAAATTATGAAAAAAAAATTCATATTGTTTGCTTTGTAATTTTTATGTTGCCACTTGTGATTTTTTTTATCATCTATTGGTTTGTAAGAAAAAAAAAGGAATAAATTCCTATCAATGCTTTATTTTTAATCAAGAAATTAGGCACAAGAGATTACACTTATGTATAATTTAGAAGTAGGCAAGTTAGTGTTTTGAAAAGGACTTATCAACCCAAAAAACTGAAAAGAAAGAGAAAGCATGGTTTCCGTGCCAGGATGCAAACTGTTGGTGGACAGAAAGTAATAAAAAGACGTCGACAAAAACAAAGAAAGAGTCTTACTGTTTCTGGTTAAAGAGTTTAGATCAAAATAAAGACCCTGCTTTACTTAAAAGTAGTTTACACAAATTCTGGAGGGTTTTCATGTGAAAATAAACTTGAAAAATAAATGGACCTGAAAAAGTGTTTTCTTCTAAAAAATATGCTAAAAACAGAATACTGTAAGACAATGCTTTTCTATTAATCAAGCAAAACAAAACACTAACTTTGAAGAAAAAAATCCTGGTTGTTGAAGTAAAATATTTAATGAAAAGTAGTTGCTTTGGCAAGAAAAAGGTAAATAGACAAGCAATCTGATTTAGAAGTTGTTGTCCAATAAAGTTAGAGTGTTTTCTTCTTTTTTGGAAAAGATAACTCTAGGTTTTGCTTAATTTTTCTTATGAAACATAAAGACATACTCAAAGGAGATGAAATTCAAGATGTAATCAAAAATGGTAGTTTAATCAAAACTAAAACAGTTGTTTGCTATTGAAAAAAAAAAGTAGGCAAAGGTCTTAAAATAGGAGTTGCTATCAGTAAAAAAATTAAACCAATTTGAAGAAAAAACAAAGCAAAAAGACAACTCAAAGCACTCTTGAGGAATCAAGTTAATTGAAGCTGAACTCTAAACCTTGTTTTTATTGCCAAAGCAAATTATTTAGAATTTGATGATAATGGTCAAAAAATTAGAGAAATTATAAAAAAGTTAACAGTTTTAACTACCTCTTTGCCAAAAATCACTAATTAGAAAAACAAAAAGAAACAAATTCAGATGTTTAACTTAAAATAAAGGAAAAGAAAATGAATTTTTGTATGAAACTGTTAGAAAAAGTAGAGATAAAAGAAATAGAAAAACTATTTCAAAAGTGCTTAAATCAACACCAATTAATAGTAGCAAAAAACCAAATAATTGGTAGAAATGCTCCTTTGATTAAAGAGTTCAATAATCTCAACAAAGCAGAAAAAATCCAATTAAGCAAAAAAGTGCAAGCAGTAAAGGAAATGGTTTTAGTAAATTATAAAAAACATCTAAAAAGAGTAGAAAAATTAATGGTAGAACCATCAATCAATAACAACTTTGAAAAACAACATGCCAAACTAAAAAACAATGAATACTACAACAGTTTACTCAATAAAAATATTAATTTTAGTTTAGAAATAGGTAAAGCACATCCCCTGATAGCAATGGTAGAAAAACTCCACACTTTCTGTCAGCAAATGAATTGAAGGTTTATTCCTAGTTCTGATTTAGTAAGTTTTGAAGAAAATTTTGCTTTGTTAAACATTGACCCTGATCATCCAGCAATAGGAACTAATGATTGTTTTATTATTGATTCAAAAAATTGAGACTGGCAAATAGTTGAAAAGGAAAAACAACCAACAAATGTTTTAAAAACAGCAAAAAACAATGCTCAGTGAGTGTTGAGAACACATACAACCAATATGACAGCCAGAGAGTTAGTAAAATACAGCAAAAATCAACAAACAAAATCAGTATATACAATTGGTAATGTCTACAGAAATGATACTGATGATAACACTCACCTAAAACAGTTTATGCAGTTGGATGTTTGTTTAATTCAACCTAAATTATCACTAGCAAATCTAAAATGAATTTTGATAAAATTTTGTGAATTTATCTTTGATAAAAAGACTAAATTTCAGTTTCGTAACAGTTTCTTTCCTTTCACCGAACCATCAATAGAATTAGACATAAAATGTCCATTTTGCCACCATGGTTGTAGCACTTGTGATCACACTGGATGAATTGAACTGTTAGGGGCAGGAATGATAGCACCAAAAGTTTTAAAACGATGTCAAATTAAGGAAGGTACAACTGCTTTAGCATTTGGAGTGGGAGTAGAAAGAATAGCAATGTTAAAAAACAAAATAAAGGATATTCGCTTACTTTATCAAAACAACTTATACTTCCAATAAGCAAATGAGAATTAGTTATCAAACATTACAAAAATTTATTGATCTAAAAAATGTTCTGCCAGAACAAGTGTTGAATTGTCTAAACCAATTAGGAATAGAAACCAAAATTCAGCAAAACTACCAAAAGTTATCACAACAGTTAATAGTTGCCCAGGTGTTAGAAAAGAAAAAACATCCAACATCGTCCAAATTATGAATTTGCCAAGCAGATACAGGTACAAAAAAAGTAATGATTGTTTGTGGTGCTAACAATTTTAATGTTAATGACAAAGTAATTCTGGCACCAGTTGGAGCAAAATTAGACAAAGGTTTAACAATTAGTAAAAGAAAATTTGCTAATTACACCTCTGAAGGTATGTTTTGTTCCTGAAAAGAACTAAAAATCTGCCAAAAAGATGATCCAGGAATTGCTGTTTTACCAAACACAGCAAAAACAGGAGACCAAAATCCTCTTCAATATGTTGGTTACAATGACTTAATACTGAAAGCAGAAACGCCCTGACAAGAAAAAGAATTAAGCAGTGTTTTTGTTTTAGCAAAATACTTAAGTAAGATGTTAAAAAAAACAATGAAGTTAACAGATTGACAAAAAGAAACTCAGCAAAAACCCAGTCCAAAACAAAAAGAAGGATTAATTGTTAATGTCAACCTCAAGTGAACAAACAATCCAATAACTTTGCCATCAGAAATTCACAATCTGTTGGAAAAGTTACAAATAGAAGTAAAAAATGATGTTTTTGATAACTTAATCAACTATATTCATTGTGAAATAGGTTTTAACCTCTCTGAAATTGGTCTAAATCCTCAAGAAAAAAAACTAAATATCCAAAACAATATCTACAGTTGACAAATCAAATTGGCATACCAAAAAAAGGAGCAAACAAAAATAAGATTGCCCTACATTCTAGCAAACTATGCCTATCAAAGATTTTTATGGTGAATAAAAAAAATACTGCCTGAAGCAACAATTACAGAAGAAAAAAGTTTTTGCACCAAACCAGAAAAATTAATTATCTCCTTGCTGGATTTAGAAACAATTCTTGGTAAAAAGATAGCAAAAACAACAATTGTTAACACTTTGGAAGAAAGTATTTTCACAGTTGATGCTGAAAGTAAAACAAATCAATCTGACCAGTTAGAAATCAGCATTCCATCCTATCGTTGAATAAAAAATACAAACCAAATGGTCAGTGAAATAATTCGATTACTAGGATGTAATGAAATCAAGCCACAACCCCTAACAAATACAACAGTTGAATGAGACACAAATGCTGACTGAAAAACTGAAAAGGCAATCAGAAATTATCTTTTAAACCTAGGTTTTTGGGAGAATAAAAACTCTGTTTTTTACTCCAAAAAAGAAAATTTCTTGATTAAAAATAAATCTAAAACAATTTCTATTTACAAAAATCCAGACTACAACCTCCAAAACTCACTGATCCACAACTTAGTTGTAAAAAGTCAGAAAAAAGTAAACAGTTTTACCATTGATAAAGTTTTTTATGCAGAAAAAGGAGAGTTAATAGAAAAAACACATTTAGGCATTATCTTTACAAAAGAATGATTACAAAACCCCATTTTCCAAGAAAAAATAAGCATCAACCACACTTTCTTAACAAAGATAACAGCTAACATTTGTCAAATTTTTTCTCTGTCTTGAAAACATTTAGTAAAAAAACAAACAAGCAAAGAAAAAAATACAGAAGAAGTAAAAAAAACCTGACTAAATGATTATCTTTTTCTTAACCAAGGTTATGAAGAAATTTACCATCAAAAAGATAAAATTGGTCAGATTGGTTGGTTAGACAAAAATAAATCAAACCCAGGTTTTTGCTACTATTTAGAGTTGAATTTAACAAAACTAAAAGAAAAACAAAAACTTTATGGAAAGAGAAAAAAACTACAAGAAAAAGCAGCAGAAAAAGAAATTTATGCTGACTTTTCTCTTCAATTTTTTCCTGAATTTGAAAAGAAGATCTACTGTTCAATAGATAAGAACAAGATTGTTGAATGCAACCACTATCAACACTTAGTTGAATACATTCATTTAGCAGATAAAACAGTAACAAAAGTAGAACTAATTGATCAATACAAAAAAAAAAGTTTAACTTTCCGAATCTGAAAAAGAAAAGAAATAAAGCAAAATTTAAGTAAAAAAGAAGAGTTTAAGCAAATTAATTTAGCAATCAATCAATTAAAAAATGCTAAAATGAATCCAGACAAAAATTATGGCAGTTCCTAAACACCGAACATCAAAACAAAAGAAAAGAGAAAGACGTTCTCACTTGAAGTTGTCTTTACCTAGTCTATTAGATTGTCAAAATTGTGGTATTAAAAAAACAAATCATATTGTCTGCAAAAATTGTGGTTTTTATAAAGGTAAATTAGTTATCAAAAAGAAAGAGAAAAACTAACCTTTTTCTTAGTAACCTGCAAAAATGGAAAACGAAAAAACTTGATACTTGACAAAAGAAGTTTATCCAATTGTAGGCATTGAAGATAAATATATCACCCTTCTCATCACTGTTTATCAAGATTCACAATTTCATATTGTTTTCAATCAAAGAAGATACTTTCCCTCAAATTGAAAAGAAGATGATCTGAACAAACTAATCAAAAAAGGGGAAATGCTAAAAGAATTGATTGTAACAGCTGAAACAGAACTGGGTTTTACCATTAAAAGTATCAACTACAACTTACCAGTAAGGGGAACTAAAATTGTTCCCTACAGTTTCTTCTACCAATTCAGTAAACCCACTATTTTTACTCCAGCAGTGTCAAAATGATTAAACAATAAATTTTTAAAAGATTATGAAAAAGAAAGTGATTATCAAAATGTATTATTTCATGTCAATGAATATGCTCTTTTGGATCAAAAAGAAATTTGGAAAAAGCCACCATATGGTCAAAAAATAAGTTCAATTAAAATTAGTGGTTACTTATACCTAGCAAAATGAGAACAACTTTACGAATTTTCCCAAATTTTTTTAACTGCTGAAACTGTAAATTTTCAACCTGTTTTACTACCCCATGCTATCCATATTAACCTTAATTTTCTTCAAAAAACAGCAAACTCTATTTTAGTTTGATGAAAAGAAAAGGAATGTCAAATTCTAGTTTTTACCAACAACATCTTCTCCAAATACTTAATTTTAAAATGTGGCAAAATTAATAGCTTGTTAGCAAAAATTAGTGAAGAGTTGAGTTATGATTTAGAAACAATTAAAAAGTATCTCTACAACTTCTTCAATCTTGAAGACAAAAACAAAAAAACAAACTCACTAAAAATATTTAACAAGTCAGAAAAAAATAAGTTTGAATCACAAACAAAAGTTGGAGAAATAATAAAAAGTTTTATTGAAAAAGCAATTTTAGAAACAGAACTAATCATTGATGAAAAACTCAAGTTAATTAATCAAGAAAGCAAAGTATTTGTAATGGGAGATATCAGTCAAATCAGTGGTATTGATGATTTTTTAAAAAACCTAAAAACTAGTTATAAATGAGAAGTGTATAGACACACTTTTATTGGTTTAAAAGATAACAATGATTCTGCTTTAATTGGTAATGCTTACTTTCAGCATTTACAGAACAAGTTGTTATATAATCAAAATCAGTTGCTGAAATTACATCCAAAAGTAAGTATTTAATTTCTTAATAATGATGACAGAAAATGAAAAACACACAGTTAAAATAAAGGTAATAGGGGTTGGTGGAGCAGGTTGCAATGCTATTAACCATATGATTAACTGTAAAATTGAAGGTGTTGATTTTGTAGTAGCAAACACTGATGCTCAGGCACTTAACAACACTTTAGCAAAAGAAAAAATAAATTTAGGTAGACAAATGCTGAAAGGTTTGGGAGCTGGAGGCATTCCTGAAACAGGAGCTAAAGCAGCTATTGAAAGCGAGGAAGAAATTCGTAACATTTTGGAAGAAACTGATCTAATTTTTGTGGTTTGCGGCATGGGTGGAGGCACTGGAACAGGAGCAACACCAGTCATTTGCAAAATTGCTCAAGATATGGAAGTTTTAGTAGTGGCAGCTGTTACTAAACCATTTAGTTTTGAAGGGTATTTACGAGTAACTAATGCCAAAAAAGGAATTGAGGATCTAAAAAAATATGTTGATTCTATTATCGTTTTTGCCAATGACAAATTACTAGAAGTTTATGGCAACAATCCCTTGCATGATTCATTTCAAAGTGCTGATGAAATGTTAAGACAAGCAGTCCAAACAATCACTGACTTAGTTGTTTTGCCAGCTAAAATTAATCTAGATTTTGCTGACATTCGAAGTGTCTTCAAAGGAAAAAGAAATGCTGTTTTTGGCATTGGCATTGGAAGTGGAAAAAGAAAAGCAATTGATGCTACTCATGAAGCAGTGAACTCCCATCTCTTAGAAGCATCAATTAAGGGGGTAAAAAATGCTATTGTCAACTTTACTGGTGGGAAAACAACAACTCTTTTTGATATTAATGACAGCATTGAATGTATTAAAAAAGAAGCTGGTGGGGAGATTGATATTAAATTTGGTTTAAAAATCAATAAGGAAATGGGGGATAAAATGATAGTTTCTATTATTGGCACTGATTTTGATGAAAAGGAAATAAGATATGCTAACCCTCAACATATTGAACAAATCCGTAAAAATCGCATCTTTAGTGAAGAAAATCAAGCAGAAAACAACCAACAAAAAGCAGATAAATCCAAATCACAAACTGATGAAGGTGATTTACCACCATTTATGCAGTAACAAAGTTTAATGAAAGGAGAAGCAAACTAAAAATGTGGTGAAATTTTTGAAACAAAAAAACTAAAGAAGAAACTAAAAAAGTTAACTTAGAAGCAGTTGAAAATGACAGTGGTTTGTATAAGTTTAAACTAACTTCTTTTGGTGAAGCAACTTATGTAGCAAAAGTTTTAGCAAAAAAGGGCAAAGTGTTAATTGATCTGGAAGGTTTAGAACAAAAAGAGAGAAGAAGAATTTTAGATTTTTTAAGTGGTACCATTTTTTTTCAGGAAGGAAAAGCCAAAAAAGTCAGAAATAACATCTACTATTTTTTCTTGCCTGATGCTAAAGAATAGTAAGCAGTGAAAAAAAAACTAAATATTTTTGAAAGTGAATTTGCTGCCAGGGCTGCTTTAAAAAACAAAGAACCAAGGTTGCAAAACTACTGAAAAACTCTGAATCTGTCAAAATTATCAGAAAACAAAACAAATAATGATTGTTTTGTTTTTCACTCTGGTCCACCATATGCCAATGGCAATATTCATATTGGGCATGCTCTCAACTTTATCCTAAAAGACATAGCAATCCGTTTTCAAAACAAGTTAGAAAAAAAAGTAAACCTAACACCAGGATGAGACACTCATGGACTGCCTATTGCTTTAGTTATTAACAAAAAAAGACCACAGTTAGTTAATAACATTTTAGAATTTCGTAAAATTTGTGCTCAATTTGCTAAAGAACAAATTGATATACAAATTCAACAACTAGAAAGACTGGGGTTGCAAATTAATTTTGCCAATAATTATCAAACTCTAGATAAAAAATACATCAGTGAACAGTTAAAAATATTTGGACAAATAGTAAATAAAAACCTAATTTTTAGAAGTCAAAAACCTGTTTATTGGTCTTGATCCAGCAAAACTGCTCTAGCAGAAACTGAAGTAATACATCTGACAAAAAAGTCACTTAGTGCCTTCTTTCTTTGTAACATCTTGGACAAGAATATGGATGATGAAAAAGCTTTTTTAGTTTGAACCACAACAATTTGAACAATTCCAGAAAATAAAATGCTTGCTGTTGACCAAAAAGCAGAATATCTTCTCTTAAAAGTCTCTGGCATCAGGCAAAAAATAATTGTGGGTAAAAAAATGTTGAAAAAACTACAAACAACACTGAATTGGCAAAAAATTCAAGAAATTACCACTTACCAGGGAGAAAAACTAGTTGGTACTGTTTATCAGCATCCTTATTTAAAACAAAAAGGAAAATTGTTTCATAGTGATTTTGTTGATTCTAAAGAAGGAACAGGAATAGTACATATTGCCCCTGCCTTTGGTAAGGATGACTACTTATTGGCCAAAAAACTCAAAATTAATTTTGACTGCGCAATCGATAATAATGGTTGTTTTAACAAATTTAGCAGTGATAGAAGTTTAATTGGTGTTTTCTATTCAGAAAGTGAAGCAAGCATTTTAAAAATGTTGAAAATAAAGGGTCAAATAGTCAAGACAAAAATAATTGAACACCAATATCCTCATGATTGAAGAACAAAAAAACCAGTAATTTATCGAACTACCTTTCAATGATATTTAAATCTTAAACCCCTTCAAAAAAAAATCAGCAAAATCATCAATAAAGTAGAATGGATTCCTGCCTGAGGTAAAAAAAGAATGAATTTAACCTTAACAGATAGAACAGATTGATGTTTATCTCGACAAAGAAGTTGAGGAGTACCAATTCCTGCTTTTTTTAACAAACAAAAAAAATTAGTCTTGACCAAACAACTGATTGACCATACTGCCAAATTAATAGCAATTCATGGTGACCAAATTTGGTGACAATGACCAGTTACAAAATTACTTACTAAGGAGCAAATTAATCAATTTCAAATTGTAGGAAAAGGTACAGACACATTTGATGTCTGATTTGATTCTGGTTGTTCAGCAACAATTGTTGGAAAAGAAAAAGAAATTGAAGTAGTTTGAGAAGGAAATGATCAATACCGAGGATGATTCAATTCATTAATTATTATCAGTGCTGCTTTGGATAGAAATTTTCCCATTAAAAAAATAATTACTCATGGTTTTGTAAATGATGCTAAAGGACAAAAAATGTCTAAATCAGTGGGCAATGTGATCAACCCTATTGATGTTTGTCAAAATTTAGGTGCTGATGTTTTAAGACTCTGAGTGGTATCTTCCAACTACTTTAGAGATGTCAATATGAGTGAGGCAGTTCTAAAACAAATTGTTAAAAATTATACAAAAATCAGAAACACCATACGTTTTTTAATCAATAATTTAATGGATTTTAACTGCCAAAATAGTGCGGCAAAACTAACAACTATTGATTGGTGAATTCTGATCAAAATGAAGGTTTTAATTAATAAAAGTTTAATTGATTTTAGCAATTATTCCTACCATTTGTTCTATTTAAAAGTAATGGATTTTTTAACTATTGAACTTTCTAACCTCTACTTTGAATATGCTAAAAACATTCTTTATACTGAACTACCTAATGCCTTGAACCGAAGACAGATTCAAACTGTTTTTGCTTTTATTATTGAAAAACTAATTATCATTTTAGCTCCTATCTTAATCCATACTAGTGAAGAAGCATACCAAATTTATAAAAAAAAGCAGAACAAAAAATCTGTTCATTTAGAAAAATGACCTCAGAAAATAAAATTAGCAATTGATGATTGAAAAGAAATAGAAGTAGCAATAAAAATAAAGTTTTTCAAAGATTTAAAACTGGATGTTAACAAAATTTTGGAAGAAATCATCAAACAAAAAGTCATCAAACTTTTTGCTGAAGTAGAAATTAAGTTTAGTTTTAATTCAAAATATCAATTGTTTAAAAATGAAAGAGAATTTCAACTTTTTTTAGCAAAGAATCAATTAAACAGTAAATACTCCTGAAAAAGAGTGGAAAAAGAGTGAAAGGAAAAGTGAACAAAAACAATTAATTGAAAAGAACTAGGATTGTTTTTGCAAGTGAACAAAATTACTTTAAATCCTATCCAAGAAGGAATGGAAAAAAAAACTGGGTTTATTCAGTTTAACAAAGTTAAAAAAAAATTATGCAATAGATGTACTTTTCAATTTGTTCAAAAAGATAGTTTGTTTTGTGAAAAATGTCAATCAGTTTTACAAAATTAATTTAGGAAAACTCATCTTTTTACAAGCAAAATTCACTAAAATAATAAACAGTAAAAATGTCTAAAAAATCTTTTAACACTTTTTGTTTTACTCCCTGGAAAAGGCAGTTTTTCAGATTCTTGTGGTTTTTTTTAGGAATTTTAATAATCTTTTTTTTGTTTGCCAGTCAAATTATTAAATATGAATTAATTACTCATTTTTCAATTAACAGGCAAACAAATTTGAATGGTATTCAAGTAAAAGAAAATGCTAGTTTTTTTTTTGGTTTAGTTTCTAAACCTTCAATGACAACTAAAATTATTTTAATGATCTTTCAAAGTTGATCAATCATTTTGATTGCTTTAATTGCTTGCAAACAGAAAGAAAGAAAAATGCAATTTTGTCTGTTACTAATTCTGGTTGGTAGTTTAGGAAACTTAATTAATCGCTTCTGAAACAATGGGAAAGTCATTGACTACATTGAAATTACTTGAAAAGAAAATTATATTAACTTCAACTTAGAAGATGTTTGCATTATTAGTGGCAGTATCTTGATTGTTTTTTTGCTAATTACTTCTTTAATACCTGAAAAGAGAAAGTAAATGAAATTTGTTTACCAAGATAAAAATGTCTTAGTTGTTGAAAAACCTTGCAGTTTAGTTGTTCATCCCGACAGTAATCACCATCAAGGAACAATTTTAGATTTAGTAAAAAACCAACTCCAATTTTCAGAATACAGTGCTAACCAAGGAATTGTTCATCGTCTTGACAAACCAGTAAGTGGTTTGTTGTTAATTGCTCGAAACTTAAAAACTTGACAGTATCTCCAAAAAGAAATGAAGAAAGGAAGAATTGCCCGCAAATACTATGCATTAGTAAAAGGTAAAACAGACTGAAACTATCTAAAAGTTGATGCGCCACTTACTAAACCAGGAAAGTATTTGAAAACAAGAATAAGTACCTTTGGTAAAAAAGCTATCACTTACTTGAAAGTAATAAAAAGATGAGAAAACCAAACCTTAGTTGAGTGTCAGTTAGAAACAGGAAGAACTCATCAAATTCGTGCTCACTTAAAATTCATCGGTCATCCAATTATCAATGATCCTCTCTACTATAAAGGCGAGAGTAAATGCATCTTTCTTTATTCATTCTTTTTAAGCTTTTATGAACCAGGAACAAATAAGAAAATACAACTGCAAAAGAAAGTTCCTGAATTCTTTGGACTAAATTATTAAAAGCAAAAACATCTCTTGCCAATAAATTTTATCTTCCAAACTGTGATGTATAATTAATTCCTGAGTGTTCTTTGTTGAGTATTTTTAACATGTCGTTTCTTACTAACTTGTGAAGAAAAATTAGCAAAGAAAATCAGATGGATAAAGAACAAACTGGAAAACAACCTGAAGAAAGTAAAGGAAATTACTTTTTCTCTGACAAAAAAGAAAAAGAAAAGGAGTTTATCAAGAGTATTGAATATAAAAATCTCAACAAAAGTCCTGTTTTCTTATCATTTATAACCATTATCTTAATTGTTAATGTATTCATCTTCTTTCTAATTATAATCAAAGAAAAGATTGGTATTGAAAAGTTAGACAGCAGTTGATATGAACTTTTCTTTGGTGCTAACCATGCTTCTTCAGTTATAGAAGGCAAACAGGTTTGAAGAATTATCAGTTTCCCCTTTATTGAAAATGTTCAGGGTTTTCAAGTTTTAATATCTGCTATTTTTGTTGGTTTAACTTTTTATTCCATTGGTTTTTATCAAGAAGTTTTATTAGGTTCAAAAAAAACCTTAATAATCTGAGCAACAGGAGTTCTTATTGTTGGTCTCACTCAGTTGTTTCTAACCAAAACAGAATCTGTTTACTATTATGGAACAGAATATCTATCATGAATAACTCTCGGATCACTAACATTTATGGTTATTTCTAAATCAATTAAAAACAAGCAAGCTCTAAGTATGGTAAAAAGTAGTTTGATCAAGACAGTAATTCTACTAGTTATCTTTTCTATTCTAAAATATGTAAGAGTGCGAAATAACCTGTTTTTTGAAAACAACAGCATAATGCCTGTTGGTAGTTATTACATCACATTTACCTTTTTTAGTTTTGTAGTGGGTTTTTTGCTTGCTTTATTGTTGAATGTTGAACAAACAAAAGAAAGTTATGCTGTCTATGGAGCAGCAGTTTTCTTTGTAATTCTTTTACTAGCTTTATTGATTGTTGGTTTCATGGGAATCACAACTCGTGATATTGGTGACAACAGTTGGCGAAAAATTCAACCATACTATTAGTTTTTTAAAAAAAGATTAAACCAAAACAGCGATCAAAAATGAATAATAATCTCAGTTGCAAAAATTGTTCCTGCTTATCTTGTTTACAACTTAGAAACAAACAAGAAAAAATGGATGATTGTTCATTCTACAAAGAATGTTGTGCAAAGTTTGAAGAAATTGGAAATTGAATTAAAGAGTTTGACAAAATTGTTATTATAGGACATGTTGATCCAGATGGTGATTGTATTGGTTCACAATTAGCAATGTTACAAGCAATTAAAAAACAGTATCCAGAAAAAAAAGTTTATGCTCCATTGGCAATGAAAAATAATTTAAAGTTTTTACTGCCTAAAAATTATCAAAATGAAATTACAGAAAAAGAAATGGCAGGAGCTTTATTAATCTTAGTTGATATTGGAGAATTAGCAAGATTACCTAAATCAATTAAAATAAAAGAAAGCAACAAAATAATCAAAATTGACCATCATCCAGACAAAAAAGAGAAAGAAGTTAATCTATCCTGAGTAGATCCTCAAAACTCATCCAGTTGTGAAATGATCTACTTTCTCTTAAAATACTTAAAACTACCAATTGATACCAAAATAGCAACTGCTCTTTTAACAGGTATGATTACTGATTCAGGTAGTTTTAGATTCAAAAAAACCAATGCTCGTACATTTTGGGTAGCAAGTAAATTAGCAGAAAAAGCAATGCCAGTTTTTGAAATTAATCAAAGAGTGTTTCAAACACATGAAACAACTTTGAAAACAAGAAAATGAGTTCTAGAAAACTATGTTCGAAGAGGAAAACTCATCTATGTAAAATTTAATGTTGGTGATAAAAAAATTCTTCCCTACATAAAAAGCAGAAAAGATATTACAAATTTAATTAACATTTTTGAAAATATTAAAGGTGTTAAAGTTTGAGTTACAATAATACAAACAGAAAAAGATCAACCAGTTGCTGTTTCTTTGAGATCTAAAGAAAATACTAAAGTTAATGTTTTTGCCCAAAAATATGGTGGTGGCGGACATGAAAATGCAGCAGGAGCAAAACTACAAAACTGAGCAATGGTAGATCAATTGATTAAAGATCTAGAATCTCATTTTTCATAATGGAGTGGTTGAATAAAGGGACTGTTTCAGTAATTAGTGGTTGTATGTTTGCTGGCAAGACAAATGAGTTAATTCGTCGTTTGTTAATTTTAAAACATGCTAAAAAAGAATATGTAATTTTTAAACCAGTTTTAGAAAGGTCAAAATTAGAACAAATAATTGTTTCACATGACAAAAGACAAATGACTGCTCAACTGGTCAAAAACACTAATGAAATAGTTGCAATGGTTCAAGAAATTGAAAAAAAAACACAATTGGATGTCATTGCTTTTGATGAGGTTCAGTTTCTAGATAAAGATTTGTTTCCTTGAATAGAAAAATGGGCCAGAAATGGCAAAATAATCATTTGTGCTGGTTTAGACAAAGACTATTGAAATGAATATGATGGTTTGATGGCCAGACTATTAGTCCGAGCTGAAAAAGTAGATAAGTTATTAACAATTTGTCAATTATGCAACAAAAATTTAGCAAGTCACACTCAAAGAGTTGACAAACAAGGAAAACCAATCAACTCTTACTTACCCAAAATTTTAGTAAGGGAAGAAAATTATCAGGCCAGATGTCGATTTTGTTACAAAGAAATTAAATCAATCTAGTTTTTTTGGTTTGGGATGATTGAATCAGAGAAAAAGTACCTAACAAAAATTCTAAACAATTATCTGGATTTAAACAGAAAGGTGTTGGAAGAAAAAACAATTAATGATCTAGAATTGTATGCTAATTTAAGAAAAAAGATAAAAACAATTGAAGTGTTAGCAACAACTTTTAGAATGTATTTAACAAAAGAAAAAGAACTAAAAGAATGAAAAATTATCACTAAAACTAGTAACAACTTTGATGAAGGTTTTAAAGAAATTAATAGGTTGGAAGAAGAATTAAAAGTGCTTTATCAACAAATTCAAAAAATTAAAAAACAGAGTAATAAAGAAGATAAAAACAATACAATTGTAGAAATTAGAGGAGCAGCAGGAGGAAAAGAAGCTAATTTATTTGCAAAAAATCTTTTTGACATGTATACAAACTTTTGTAAAAACAAAAGTTGAAGTTATGAAATCTGAGAAACAAACAAAACTGAAGGGGGAGGATACAGTTTAATTATTTTTTTGATTAAAAACAAAGAAGCTTATTCACTTTTAAAATATGAAGCAGGAGTTCATAGAGTTCAAAGGATACCCAAAACAGAAAGCATGGGCAGAGTTCATACTTCAACTGCTACAGTAGCAATCTTAACTGAAAAAATAGTTGATGATTTTTCAATCAACAACCAAGAGATTAGAATAGATACTTTTCGAAGCAGTGGTGCTGGTGGTCAACATGTAAACACTACTGATTCAGCAGTTAGAATAACCCATTTACCAACTGGTATTGCTGTTAGTTGTCAAGAGGGCAGATCACAACATGATAATAAAGAAAAAGCTCTTAACATACTAAAAGTACGTTTATTCCAACAAAAACAAAAAAACTTAGAAAAGGAAAGAATAGGTTCTCGCAACAAACAAATTGGTGAAGGAGAAAGAAGTGAAAAGATTCGTACTTATAATTTTTTGCAAAACCGAGTAACTGATCATCGAATTGGTTGAACTTACAAAAATATTGAACAAATTTTTAATGGTAAATTAGGAATTTTACTAGATAAATTAACCCTTTTAAACTCATCTTGAAGTTGTGAAAAAACCAAAAAGTAAATGCATCTTTTTTTATAAAAACTGGTTTTATCTTCAGAAAAAAGTTTTTTGACCCCGTTTTGAAACTGAACAATTAACAGACTTAATAATTCAATATGCTAAAGTCCTCTTTGCCAAAGAGGTAGAAATGTTAGAAGTTGGAACTGGAAGTGGGGTTGTTGCTCTTTCTTTGGGAAAAGCTGATAAAAATTGAAGTGTTGATGGAATAGATATTAACTTTAAAGCAATTAAATTAGCTAAAAAAAACCAACTAAAACTGAAAGTTAAAACAGTCCATTTTTGACAGAGTGATTTATTTACAAAAGTAGATAAAAAATATGATCTCATTGTTGCTAATTTACCCTATGTTGGTAAAAATGAACCTCAATTAGACCAAAAAGTGTTTTATTGAGATCCAATCAATGCAATTATTGCTAAGAATAATGGTCTAGAATTAATTAAAAAATTTTTGGAAAATGTAAAAAAATTCTTAAAAGAAAGATACCTAATTGCTTTGGAAATAGGTTTTCAACAGAGTGTGAAAGTGATTCAATTAATAAAAAAAGAGTTGCCGAATGCAAATCTAAAAACCAGGAAAGATTTCAACAATATTAACCGGTTTATTTTTATTTATCAACTTAAATAACTAAAGTTCACGAGGTTGATAGTTGTTTTTAGCAATAATCTTTTCAGCTACCATCTTTGGAGTTGGTTCATAATTCAAAAACTGCATAGTATATGTGCCTCTTCCTTGACTAAAAGAACGCAAAACTGTTGCATAACCAAACATTGCTGCCAGAGGGATGTGAGCAGTTAAAACTTCTAAATTTTTAATTTGTGTAGTTTCAACAATCTTACCTCTTCGACTTGCTAAATCAGCAGTAACATTACCATAGTATTGCTTTGGAACCACTACTTCTACCTTCATAATCGGTTCTAAAATAATAATAGGGATTTTATTCTTAGCTTCTCTTAAAGCCATTGCCGCTGCTACTTTAAAAGCAAACTCAGAAGAATCAACATCATGAAATGAACCATCATAAAGAGTTGCTTGAACATTAATTACTGGATAACCAGCAATAATGCCTCGATTTAAATTGTCTCTGAGAGAGTTTTCAATGTGGGGGATGTATTCTTTAGGAATTCTTCCACCTGTAATTTTATTAACAAATTTAAAACTTTTTTCTGAACAGGGTTCAAAAGAAACCCAAACATGTCCATACTGACCTCTTCCACCTGATTGACGAATGTATTTACCTTCACAACTAACTTTTGTCTGAATAGTTTCCCGGTAAGAAACTTGGGGATTACCAGTTTTTACTTGAACACCAAACTCTCTTTTTAACCTCTCCACCAAAACATCAAGATGTAATTCACCCATACCAGCAATAATAGTTTGATTAGTTTCATGATTCATTCATGTTTTAAATGTTGGATCCTCTTCAGCCAACCTAGTTAATGACAAACTCATTTTTTCCTGATCAACTTTAGTTTTAGGTTCTAAAGCTAAGGAGATAACTGGTTCAGGAAAATGCATCTTTTCCAAAACAACAGGAAAATTAAGATCACAAATAGTGTCACCAGTAAATGTCTTTTTTAAACCAACAGCAGCAATAATATCTCCAGCATAAGCACTCTTTACATCTTTTCGGTTGTTAGCATGCATTTGCAACAGTCTACCAATTCTTTCTCTGTTGCCTTTGTTGGAGTTTAGGACATAAGAACCAGAATGAAGACTACCAGAATAAATACGAAAAAAACTTAACTTACCAACATAAGGATCAGACATTATCTTGAAAACTAAAGCAGCAAAAGGGGCGTTTTTATCACTTTTACAAACCAAAGGTTGATTGTTTAAATCCTGACCTTTTGCATCAGCAACATCTAAAGGACTGGGAAGATAATCAATCACTGCATCAATCAACAACTTAACTCCTTTGTTTTTGAAAGCTGAACCTAAAACAACAGGAAAAAGTTTGCAGGCTAAAGTTGCTTGACGTAAAACTAACTTTAGTTTAGTAACTGGAATAACCTTGCCATTCAAATACAAATCCAACAAACAATCATCAAAATGAACAATCTGTTCAATCATCTTTTTTTGATAAAAATTTGCTGTCTTAACTAAATTATCAGGAATTTCCTTGATTGTATAATCTTCACCAATTTGACCATTAAAATAATAAAACTTCATTTTGAACAAATCAATAACACCAGCAAAACTATCTTCACTACCAACAGCAATTTGTATTAAACAAGGTTCAACATCAAAACGCTCCCTGATTGTTTTCAAAGAATCTTGGTAGTTAGCACCAATTTTATCCATTTTATTGAGAAAAATAATCCGGGGCACATCATAGTTGTGTGCCTGTCTTCAAACTGTTTCAGTCTGTGGTTCTACACCTACCTGAGCATCTAAAATAGCAATAGCTCCATCCAAAACTCGTAAAGACCTTTCTACTTCAACAGTAAAATCAACATGTCCTGGAGTATCAATAATATTGATTTGGTGTTTTCTTCAAAAAACAGTAGTTGCTGCTGAAGTAATTGTAATTCCCCGTTCTTGTTCCTGTGACATTCAATCCATTTGTGATTGACCATGATGAGTTTCACCAATTTTAGTGATCTTTCCACTATGAAAAAGAATTCTTTCTGTAGTTGTTGTTTTCCCAGCATCAATATGGGCCATAATACCAATATTGCGAAAAAACTTTAAATCATGACTACTCATAGCAAATTAACACTACCAAGAAAAATAAGCAAATGCTTTATTAGCCTGAGCCATTTTAAAAATATGCTCTTTCTTCTTATAAGCGCCACCAACTCTTTTTGTAGCAGCAACCAATTCATCAGTTAATTTGTTAATAAAAGATTTTCCTGTTCTCTTTTTTGCTTCTTGTACAATTCATCTTAAAGCTAGAGTAGTTTGTCTTTCTGGTTGTACTGCAACTGGAATTTGGTATCTAGCACCACCAACCTTTCGGGATTTTACTTCTAAAGTAGGTTTAATTGTATCAACAGCTAAAGCAAGGACATCCAAAACCATTTTTGCTTTAAACTCTTTTTTCAAATTCAGCAAAGTTTGGTAGACAATTTTCTGGGCTAAATTTTTTTTACCTTTTCTCATTACTTGATTAATTAACTGACCTACCAAAACAGAATTATACTGAGGATCAGGTAATTTAATTCTTTTAACTGCTTTTCCTTTTCTCATCCTTGATTAATTCTTTTTCTTAGGTTTTTTTACCCCATAAGAAGAGCGAGAAGAACTACGCTCTTTAACACCAGAAGTATCTAAAACTCCCCGAACTATTTTATAGTTCACACTGGGCAAATCACGAACTTTGCCTCCTCTTACCAAAACTGCTGAATGCTCTTGTAAATTGTGTCCCTCGCCTGGAATGTAAGCAGTCACTTCTCTACCATTTGAAAGTAAAACTCGAGCATACTTTCGTAAAGCTGAATTAGGTTTTTTGGGCGTCATTGTCCCTACCCGAACACAAACTCCTTGCTTTTGGGGAGAAGGTAGAGTTTTATTGTTCTTCTTCCTTAAGGTGTTTTTTCATGTCTTCAAAAGAGGAGTGTTTGGTTTGCTCTTCTTCCTTCTTCTTGCTCCTTTGGTTAACTGATTAATTGTAGGCATTTAACAACATAGACCCATCTGCTTTATTCTATCCTTATTCAAAAAAATGTTTATAACATTTACGACAACGAGCTTGATAAACATCTTCGCCACCAATTACATTGCTAACCTTTTTAGGACCAATGGGTTGTTGATTTTGATCAATTCTTTGAGTTTTAGTTGCTGATAAATTACCACAAACAGCACAAACTGCAGTCAATTTAGTTACAAAATCAGCTGTTGCTAAAAGACATAAAATAGTGGGAAAAAACTCATCATTATAACCTTTATCTAAGCCAGCACAAATGATTTGATAACCTTCATTAGCTTTTTGCTCAAAATAATTACAAAATTCAGGTTTAAGAAACTGAATCTCATCAAATGCTAAAACATCTACCCGAGACTGGCAACTTTGTAGTTGATGTTCAACATCTTCAGGAGTTTTAACAAGCAAAACATCACTAATCCTAGCACCAGAATGACTTTGAACAACTGATTTAGCAAAACGATTATCAAAAACAGGTTTAAAAACCAAAACTTTCTTTTTGCCTCTTCTTAAAACAGAAATATGACGAATTAACTCATCTGTCTTGCCAGCAAACATACAACCAACAATCAGTTCAATAAAACCATTACTAGTTTGAAACTTTTCCATAATTGAAGTTTATTTTAAACTAATGTTATCTAAGATGTTTTTAAAATTCTTACTGATAACCTGATCATAACCAAAAAAATAAAGTTTTTGAACTGGTTCAGTCTGAGAATGACGAATGGCAACCAAGCATTTTTTGCCCTGTCTGGCTTTGAACTTGAAAAAGAACAAAAATAAAGAACTGATAACAGGATTTTTTAGAAATAAACTTCTTTTTTTGGTCAAAACAAAGCGAGAAGCAAACAAATCACCTACTTGTAAAAAATTGAAACAATCCAAAATATTATTTTTAGCAAGCAAATAAGATTTTTTTCATTCATAAAAAAATCCATACTTTTGGTAAATATTTTGTAAATACTGCCAAAGACTAATCTTCTTTTGCCAACAAAAAGCAGTAATTTCAGCAAGAAACAATGCTGCTTGCAAACCATCTTTATCACAATTAATCTTTAAATCCAGCAAAAAACCAAGAGATTCTTCAAAAGCTAAAACAAACTTAGACTTATCTTGCTTTTGGTACTTATCAGCTAAATTACCAAAACCTGTCCCTGCCTTAACCATTGAACAGTTTTTGCTCTTATAAACAATTCGATCAATTAAAAGTGAAGAAACATGAGAAGAATAAATTTTACCCTTCGCTTTTTTTTCTTCTAGTAAAAAACAGACAAAAATTAAAGCTATTTGATTTCCAGACAAATAATAAATTTTATTTTCATGCCAACATGCTGCTCTCATCCTATCAGCATCACCATCATTTAAAACAATTAAATGGGGGGGATACCCCTTACCAATCTGCTTTTTTGCCAAATCAAAAGTAGCATCTTGCTCTGGATTAGGTTCAGATACAGTGCTAAAATCAGGATCAATTTTTGCTTGTTGAGATACCAAAGTAACTTGAAACCCTGCCTTTTGTAACAACTGATCAGTTCAATTTAATCCCATACCATGCAAGGGAGAATAAAGAATTTTAATTTGTTTTCTGTCTTTAAAAGTTAATTTACTTTTGTTTTGAATGACAGTTAAGACTTTCTGTAAATACCTGGTTTTTCAAAGAAGAGAAATTTCCTTTGGTTTTTGAGGTTTCAAAATTAATTGTTTTTCAAAAAATTCTTGATATTTTCTAAAAATAATTTTATTAATTGCAATGTTGTCATTACTGTTTCAGGGAAAACCTGAACCATGAAACAATTTGAAACCATTAAAATTCTTTCCATTATGACTGGCTGTAATCATTATTCCAGCTTGAAATCTTTGTGAGTGGTTAAGAACAAAACTCAAAAAGGGAGTTGGAACTGCTTGATTATTAGCAAAAAGATAAACTTGTAAACCAAATTTTTGAAAAATATTAGCTAAGTATTCACTAGTTAATTTAGACTGATGACGGTGATCATGAAAAATCAAAACTTTTTGTTTTTTTTTTCAAAATTGTAACAATGACAAAGCAATTACTTTAGTGGTAAGTTGGTTAAAACAACAAGAACCCAAACCAATAAAACCTCTAAAACCACAACCAAAATAAGGATATTGAAAACACTTTTCCTTATCACCAGCAGTTAAAAGCAATAAATTAGTTTTAACAACTGGAGAAAGAAAGGGTGAATTTAATCAAAGTTGAAGTAAAAAAAGAGAATTTTTTTGAAAATAATCCACCTAAAAAATACTAAACTAAGTAAGAGAGCGAGAATCAGTTTTTTTTGAAAAAATTGTGAAAAAGAAAGCTAGAAACACAGAAAAAGCAAACATTAATAGAGAAACAACCTGTTCCAGGTTGACAACAAACTTCTTACTTTTGGCAAAAAATGATTTAAAAAATTGGTTTTGATCTTTAAAATCCGAAAAAAAATCACTTTTAGCAATCAGATAATTAACCCCAAAAAGATCTAAAACCCCAAAAATTCCCAGAACAAACAAAAGTGGAATAGTAAAAATACAGACTAAAATCCTAAACCAATTCAAACTACCTAACTTCAAGAAGGTGTAATGATCATTGTTTTCTGTAACATCATTAAATTTCCCACCAAAGACAAAATAAAGAGTCTGAAACAGACCAATAAAAACAACAAATGACATAATGGTTTTGTCTTGATTATCAAGCAAGGCACTACCAAATGATGTCGAGTAAAAAACAACTAAAACCAGAGTAAAGGAAGATCAAATTAACAAACCAGAAGCATTAGTTAAATTCAGTGTTTTTCTGATAGGTTCAACAAAGGTTTCAACAATAGCAATCAGTGATGAAAGACCTGCAAAGAGAAGAGTAACCACAAATGCTATCATCAAACCATTACCCAAACCAAAAGTTGTCCCAACTGCATTCATCCCAAAAAACAAAGGAGGTAGGTACTGAAAAAGCAACTTGGAACCACCACCTTTACCACTATCAAAGACATTTTTAACCTGTTCAGCAACCCTTGCATTTGTTGGTTCAACACCTGATTCTGCTAGTTTTACTCCTTCCTTGTTAGCAATTAAGGCACTAATTAACAAACCTGCTATCAAAGCAATAAAAGTATCAGCAAAAACAATAATCACTGCTTCATTCCCCTTATCCATTCTGATATCAGATTGACTACCAAAAAGTACCAAAATACCAATCAAAACACCAACAGAAAAAACTACCTGCTTTACCGCACTATACCAGACAAAAGAATCAGCCATCTTACTAAATTCAAAGGTAAATAAAGCTTGTGCACCACTTTGACCATAATCTCGAAAAAAAACTGCATAAACAGTTAAACCAATTAAAAGCAAGAAGAAACCAGGAACAAAGATATAATTAGCAACTTCTAAACCTTTTCTAATTCCACCATTAAGAACCAAAAAAACTAAAGTAATTAAAACTAAACAAGCCACAAAAACCCAGGGAGCAAACCTAATCCCTTCGCTTGCTGCCTCACTTTTTAAAATGTTTTTGTCAAACCAATCCCCACTACCACTCATCTCAGAAAATCAGGATGGAACTGAAGAAAGAACAAGAGCAATAGCAATTCAGGAAAGCACTACTAAATAATAGATAGATAAAAAACCAGTCAAAACAATCTGCTGCCAACCAACTAGTCGTCCAAATCTACCACCTGTTTTACCTAAACAACCAACAACATTAACTCTAAAAAACAGTCCATAGTTTAACTCCAGCAAAACTAATGGAAGTGCTAATAAAAGCAAAACAATAAAATAAACAATAATGAAAGTAGAACCACCATTTGTTGCCATTCGTTGTGGAAACCACCAGATGTTTCCTAAACCAACTGCTGCTCCAATTGCTGAAAAAATAAAACCAATTGCTGAAAACTGAACAACTCTTTTTGAAATCATAACTACTACACTTGCTTACTATACTAAGCAGTTTTTTTAATTCTTTACTCTTCCTCTCACCTTCTTAGGTGTTAATTTTTTATCTGCTTCTTTTTTATCTTCCTCTTTAACTTCTGAAAGATCATCGTGACTCTCTGCTAAAACTCCATCAACCTTTTGAACTAGTTCCTTTTCTGACTGGAACACTGCTCGATAGTTGAAAAAAGCATAAACAAAACAAGAAAACAAAATCAAAAAGATGCTCCCATAGATAGCAGAGACTGTGATTAAAACACCAAAAGTCATAACAAACAGAAATGATTCTATCACAAAAGAAACAAGGACAATATTGGGAAATATAAACAAATTTAATGAAAATTATTTGCTTTCATTCACTCTTTGATTGCTTGTAAATAAGTCAATTTTTCTCAACTGCAAGGAAGAGAGCGGCCAAAATAACCATAACTGGCAAATGGCAAAAATGGGGTTTTTAATAAATCTAATTCCTTAATCACTTTATCCAAATCTCAAAGAAAAAACTTTTTAATCATTGCCTGAACTATTAACAACTTTTCATCTTTCATTGGTGAAATAGGAGCGATGTTAACAAACTCCTTTTGACCAATTATAGAACTGATTTGAATAGTAATCTGATCAACAATTTTGGAAGCTACAATGTGTTTGGCAACAAAACGAGCAAATAAAGCTAAACTACGATCAGGCTTACTTGGATCCTTGCCAGCAAAACTACCCCCGCCATGAAAACTAAAAACACCATAATTATCAACCATCAACTTTCTGCCAGTTAATCCAGAATCAGCAATTGGACCACCTTTAAAAAAATCTCGCAAGACCAAATTATAATCATCCTTCAAATCTAACTCTGTTAAGACTGGTTTGATTACTTTGTTTTTTATTAAAAGTTTGATTTTCTCTCTTCTTGAACTTGTAAATTGTTTTACAAACTGTTGGCACAAAACTATTTGTGCCAACTTTCTTTTTTTTTGACAAAAAAGGACCTGAATTTTACCATCAGGACCAAAACCTAACTCCTTTTGTAAGGAAGGCTTAGTCTTGCGAATTGAATTAATTCTTTGTAAAACTTTATTAGCTAAATGTTGAAAAACTGGAAAATAGTTTAAATCAGAGTTAGCATGACCAAAAACAGCACTGTTATCACCAGCACCATCTCTTTTTTCTATTAAATGGTTGATTTCTTCTGACTGAGAATGAAGGTGGTTTTTTACTTTGATCTTTGTTCAAGAAGGACCTCAACTACTTTTGTCAAAACCAATTTTATCTTTTACTATTTTTCAAAAGATATTTTCCACTTTTTTCTTAAAATTGGAATCATTAAAAGAAAACTGTTTGCTTCTCAATTCTCCACCAATAAAGACAGCATCAGAGGTAATAAAAACCTCACAAGCAACATGAGCGTTAGGGTCTAAAACTAGACAAAGATCACAAATTGCCTCGGCCACCTGATCAGCAATCTTGTCTGGATGACCTTCACTAACTGATTCAGTAGTCAAAAGAAATTTATTTACAAAATCATTCAAAATTAAGAAAAAACCTAAAAATAATATTCTATCCAAACAAATAAAAAAAGTAAACAGATAAAAGAAGGAGGGTTTTTTATTTAATTTTCTGAGAAAAGGAAAAAACATAGAAAACCTTTACCAAACAGGGAAATTGTCTAAAAACAACAAAAAAAATACTCTGAAAAAAATTAAATGATACCATTTATGTAGACTGGTATAAATCATAAAATGAAAAAAGAATATGCTGATCCTTTCAGGGTTAGTGAGTATTTAGTCTTATTTAGTTGTTGTTTTTGGTTAGAATAACCGAGTTATTGAAGTTACTTTGGTATTGCCAGATTGAATATTATCAAAGTGAAAAGGCATTTTTTGAACCTGAAAGTTTTGAAGCATGATAGTATGGTCCAGTAATTAGAAGCATTTGAATAGAATTTTCAGATTTATTGTTGCAATCAGATAAATCTGACTTAACTGAGATTGATGAATTTGAAGAATTTATTAAAAATTTTTTGCTGGCACAGAAAAAGAAATAAACAAAAATATTAAAAAGATAGTTGATGATGTTTGAAATTCAAAAAAAATATTGACGCAATAACCTTAGTAAGTGAAACATATCAGTCAGAACCTTGGAAAAAACATATCTTCCAGATAAAAAAATACTCAGATTAAAGAAAAACTTATTGAAAATTATGCCAAAAATATTAAAGAGAAGTTCCTAAAAAACAAATAATAAATAAGATGAATGAAATTAAAATAAAAGATGAAAAATCTAAAAAGATAAAAGAAGAAATTTGAAATAAAACTAATGCAAAAGAGACTAAACTTTGTTTAAAAAATATTAAAAGTGAATTCAAAAGTGAAGTCAAGAAAATAAAAGCAGAAAATGCACTTTATGCAAAAGAAATTGAAAGTGAAAGCAAGATAATGATAGAAACAAGTAATTATGCCATCAAGTTTTCAGGATTTACTACTATTATCATATCCTTGGGAACAACTGTAATAGTAACAATGTTAGGAATCTTCTCTAATTCAGAAACCAATTTTAGTTTTTGGAAAATAATTGTACTTGTTATTTTAATTTTTATGGGCACTGCTTGTTTAATAATGCTAGGTTCTTATTTTCTAAAAAAAATACAAAAAATTAAACCTTGATAAAAAAACTGTTAGCATGCAAGAAACTAAATGAATCAGCATAAAGTAGTGTTTAAAAACAAAGGAATTAAAAAGTAAATTAAGAATTTACATCTAACACCTGAGTTAAAACCCGGCAACCAGTTTCAGTGACTAAAACAACATCCTCCACTCTCACTCCACCAAGATTAGGTAAATAAACTCCTGGTTCAACAGTAAAGATCATTCCTGGTTGCAAAACTTCATTGTTATTGATAGTTATATTGGGTTGTTCATGAACTTCTAAACCAATACCATGACCCAGAGCATGTTCTAACTTTAAATTATGCTGTTGGTACAAATCATTTGCTGTTTGTGCCAACACAGCAATTGGTGTTCCTGGTTTAACTTTGTCAATAACTTTTTTTTGAATGTGTTGAATAATTTTCCAATATTTTCCCATTTTGCTAGCTGGATCAATGATTACTGAACGAGTAAAATCAGAACAATAACCATTAATCTTTAAACCAAAATCACAAAGAAAATGATCAGAAACAGGAAAGTTTTGGGCTTTAGTATGAATCAAAGCAGCATGTTGGCCACTACTAACAATAGGAAAAAAAGCATTCTCTCTTGCCCCCATTTGCAAAGCTTCTATTAGAATAAACTTTTCCAGGTGTTTTTCAGTTTGAAATTTTTGATAATTATTCTCAATTTTTCTTCAAATTTGAGCAGTTTTTTGACACACTCTTTCAATTTGTTTAATCTCTTTTGCTGTTTTAATCATTCTTAACCTTTGGAAATCAACAGGTTTTAAAACTACTTTTGGATTCAACTTCTGTAACATTTGATAAGAAGCATAAGTCAAATCTAGTTCAAAACCAACACAACCACTTAGTTTAGTTCAAATGGTATAAAACTGGGTCAGAGAAACTATCTGATAATGCTGAACAACTTTTTTGCCTTCTGCTAAATAACGATTATCCAAAAACAGTTTTCCAGTTTGGTTTTTCTTGCTCAATAAAAGAAAACCATAACTGCTTTCAAAATCAGTTAACCAAAAACGATTAACAGGTTGACAAACTAAAAGATAATCAATGGTTTTTCAAATGGAATGAGAAAAAACCTCAGTTTTAAACATTAAAACTCTCCTTTCATGGCAATTTTAGATTCTTCAAAAAATGCAGATCTTGATACCAATTTTTGTGTACTTTAACCTTTAAAAACAAAAGCACTGCTTTTTTTCACAATTTCATTAAAATCTTTTGACTGTTAAGACGAATTTGTTTGATCTTATTGCCATTCTTGCCTAGAATAATTCCTTTTTGGGAGTTGGCAGCAACAAAAATAGTAATTTGAAACAAAACAACATTGGCTTTTGTTTTAAACTCATCAACTGCTAGCACAGTTTGATGGGGAATTTCTGCTCGTGTTTGCAAAATAATTTGTTCTCTAATAATTTCTTTAGCAATTTCAGAATAGTGATTTAGAAAAGTCAAATTAGATTTTATCTTTTTTAAGACAAGAGGACAATGTTGTAAAACTGCTTTTTTCAGATTAAAAAAATTGGTTTGTTTTCAAGCAGAAAGAGGAATAATTTCAGTAAATGGGAATTTGCTCTGAAAAAAAGCAATCTTTTTTAACACAAAATTACTATCAACTAAATCAATCTTGTTAATCAATAAAAAAATTGGTTTCTGAAAATCTTGTAGTAATTTAGTTAAAATCTGGTTGTCTTTTTGTCACTCATCCTGAACATCAATTACTCACCAAATAAGACTGCTAGAATGAGCAATAGCAAGAGCATTGTTGAAAAGCACTTGGTCTAAATTAGATTTAATCTGACAAACTCCTGGTCCATCCAACAACAAAAACTGGTAATCATTTAAACTTCAAAGTGCAGTTACTGGAGTTCTTGTTGTATTAACTGTACTGGTTACTGCAGCAAGTTTTTTGTTAACCAAACTATTAAATAGTGTACTCTTACCAGCATTAGTCCGACCTAAAATACTGATACTAAAAAGCTTTTTTACCTTTTGCATAAACAGAAATGTCTCAGTTATTTTAATACTGTTGAAGGAAAAAGAAAAAAATTAAAAATTAAACAACTGGTCAAACAAATAATCTAAAAGAGTTGTATTGGCAATTCTAATTAAAACTGGTTTAAAAAACCATTGACAATGATTGTTAAAGTTGGAGACAATGATTTGATAACTATTTTTAGGAATTAATTGATAGTTTTTTAAATCCAAACTAAATTCATCTTGTAAACCACTTATTTGTTGAATTTCTTTAGTTGCTGCAACTGAAGAGAGAGGTTGGTTTTGTCAATTTAGACTTACTAAACACTTTTTTTGTTCTTGATTTTTTTCCACAACATTTTCAATTTGATAAACCTCTAAACTAGCTAAAAGAAAAACCTTTTTGGGAATTAAACTTAAAATAGTAAAGGTTATTAAACTAGTAAAAAAAGCAAAAAAGAGGAAAAAGATTAAACTATTTCTCATCACAGGAAGAAATTAAGCATAATTTTTGCTCAAACAAATGATCAATATTTTGATCATGGGTTGTATAAAAAATAAAACTTTTTTGCTTAACTGCTAAAAATGTGCTTAACAATTCAATTTTCCATTGTAAATTTACTGAGTTTAAACTTTCATCCAGGAGAATAATTTTTTCTTGACAGAAAAAAGCAGATAAAAAATTAATTATTTGTCTTTGTCCATTACTCACTGTTTCATTGCTAACTCAACTACCAGGATCTAAATTAATTTTTTGACAAAAATAATCAATATTTGCTTTTTTTCAGATTTGAATAAAACCTTTACTTTGGTTTCAATTAACAATATTATTCAAAACTGTGCCAGGCAAAAGCGGGGTTGAAGCTGATAAAAAATAAATATGTTTTTGATAGAAGGGGTTGTTAATCTGTTTTAAAACCTTGCCATTAATCAAAATTGTACCTGTGCAATGTTTTAAATTGTTTGCCAGAATCTGCAATAGAGTGGTTTTACCAACTCCAGAAGAGCCATGAACAACCAAATTTTTATTAATCTTGAGACTGAGGTTGTCTTTCCAAATTTGATCATTTTGATCATAACTAAAATTAATTTTTTGCAATTCAATACTCTCAATTTGTCTTAGAAAAAAACCTGTGCCTGAACCAACTTTTGTCATTTCTTGAGAAAAAAGAAAAGCATCTACTTGTTTTTTAGGCTCTTGCAATTTGGTTCAATAAACAAAAGAATGAAAAAAACCACTACTTTTAGTAATCAAGTTGTTAACTAGGGCAAAAAGAAAAACAAAAGAACCTGGTGCCAAAGTCACATCTTGATCTAGATTTAACAAAAGATAAACTACAACAATGGTAGCAAAAAAGTTAAAAATTTGATAGACAGTAATTTCTAAGTTGTTCAAAGATGTTTTTTGGTAAAAAGTTTTAGTTTGACTATCAATTTCTGATTGAATTTGAAAAAGGGGAAGATGTAAAAGGTTTCTCTGCTTGTAAGTTAAGTAATTATGAAAAAATTCAATAACCTGACTTTGTAACTTTTTGTCATGATTAATTTGAAGTTGGTTTACCTTTCTAAATCAAGGCAGAAATAAAAAACAAATAATTAAATTTAAAGAAATAAGAAAAAAAACAGGCAAAACCATTGTAATATTAAAAAATATCAAAACTAAAAAAGAGAAAAAAAAGGTAAAAACACTTTCTAAAATTTGAAAAGAAACTGGAAAATAAAAGTGTAAGACTTCATTAAAATACCTATAATTTTGCAATAGTAGTTGAGTTTTATACTTTTGATAATCATTAAAATGAAGTTGATAAACCTGATTAAAAAACTTTAAATTTCATTTTTTTTTAAAATTAACTTCAATTTTACTAACTACCACATTCAAAAAAATTTTTAAAACCAGTTTGTTGAAAAAAAGCACCAAAAAACCTAACAAAATAGTTGTTACAACTGCTGAAATTTGTTTAACCAAGACTTCATCAATAATTATTTTCAAAAAAAACTGATGCAAGATCACAAAAGCAGCAACCAAAATACTAAGTAAGAAACTAATCAACAGCTCAAAAGCTAAACTGTTTCAAAAAATAAAACTACTTTTATTGTCAGAGTCTTTTTCACTAGTTAAATAAATACCTTTCTGACTTGCTAACACAACTCCTGTATACATCTTGGCAAATTCAACATTTTTAATTCATACCAATTCTTCTTGTCAAGGATCAGCAACTAAGAAAGCATCAGCATTCCTTTTATAAACAACAACAAAATGAAATTGATTATTTTTTTGAATTTGACAAATTAGAGGAGCAAATTTTTCTTTTTTGGCAAAATCATTTCATTTAGCAAAATAAGCAGTTAGAAAAACACCTAATTTATCTGCTGTTTTTTGCATTTGAAGAAGGTTTAAATCCTGGAAATAATCATACTTTTTAATAATTTGAAAATAATTTATCTTGGGTTGATGATAATACTTTGCTAACATATAGATACAAGCAAGAGAACAATCTCAATCACTTTGTTGTTGACAAAAAGGATACTCCACAACAATGTTTTAGTTGTTTTACTACCCTCAACATTAATTAATTCATTTTTAAAAAGAAAAAATCACTGATAAAAATTATTCCTTTAAAACTTATTTCTAGAATAGAAAAAACAACAAAAATCAAAATAATCTCTTTCTAAAACATTGCTTAAAAATTAAAGAAACAAAGATTTAGAATGTAAGATCATAAATTAACTTACTTTCTAATTTTAAAAAACCAGTAGAGAAAACCACCCAGACCAGCAGCAACTAACACACCTCCGCCAGTTGCTAAACCAATGGTTAAATCTTGACTTTGTTGTTTTTCTTTTGCTTGCTGATTCTTTTCTGCTTCTGCCTGATTGAGAGCAAGCAGTTGGTTTTCAACCATTTTGGAAGTAACCTGATCATTGAGCAACTCTTGGAGTTTGTTTTTTTCTGAAGCAGAAAGTTCAGAACCTTTCTTTTCATATTGAGTATCATCTTTGGCAGCAGCAAACAAAAGTTTAAGATCATAACTTTTGTTTTTAATTTTGATTGAAGTATCTTTTCATTTGCTAAATTCTGGTTGGTTAAGAATCTTTTTTAATTGGGTTCAAAGGTCATCTAATTTTTGGTTGTTCATTGCTGTTAAAGCAATTTTAAATTTTTCACCATTAATGTTAGCATTAACTAAATCTTGCAACTGCATTTTAGCTGCTAAATCAAGATTATAACCATTACCAGTAAAATCATGAGCAGCATCAAATAAAAATTTTAAATCATAATCTTCATTATTAATTAGAATTGGGGTTTTGACTAAGTAGATATACTCTGGTTTTTTTAGTTCATCTTTGATTTCTGATCAAAGAAGATCTATTGCTGTGTTTGCTAAGGCATCTTTAAGATTTTGAGCATCAATGTTAGCATTAACTAAATCTTGCAACTTCATTTTAGCTGCTAAATCAAGATCATAACCATTGCCAGCAAAACTAGACTGAGCAGCCTCAAATAAAAGTTTCAAGTCATAATTTTTATTATTAATTGGAATTGGGGTTTTGCTCAAATGAGCATACTCTGGTTTTTTCAGTTCAGATTTGATTGCTGTTCAGAGATTATTTAGTTCAGTTTTGTTTTTAGCATCAGCTGTTGTTAAAGAATCTTTAAGTTTTTGAGCATCAATGTCACCATTAACTAAATCTTGCAACTGCATTTTAGCTGCTAAATCAAGATCATAACCATCGCCAGCAAAACCAGACTGAGCAACCTCAAATAAGTGCTTTAAGTCATAATTTTTATTATTAATTGGAATTGGAGTTTTGCTTAAATAAGCATACTCTGGTTTTTTCAACTCATTCTTGATGCCTGTTCAGAGACTATTTAGTTTGGGTTTGTTTTCATCATCAGCTGCTAAAAAAGCAGCATTAAAATCACTTTCCTCAACAGAAAAAAAATCTCAAATTATTTCCCTGAAACCAGGTATTTTTACTTCTGCAAACTCCTCTGCTGTTTCCAGAAATCTAAACCTTTTGGCAGCAAGAAACAAGGGTTCTAAACTACGGTTATATACTTCTTTTCCTTCTTTTTTGATTGAGATTGGGGTTTTAGCTAAGTAAGCATATTGAGGATTTAACAATGGTTCACCAACACCACCATCAACTAAAAAACTTCATCTTAATTCTTGTCTTTGTATAGAAGAATCTCTAGATGCACTCAAAACATTTAGAACTCCTGCTTTGTCTTTTGTTCCTGCTGTAGTAAAAATATCTAGCAGAAAAATTTTAACTTTTTGCCCTAATTCAGAACCTTTCTTTTCATATTCAGTATCATCTTTGGCAGCAGCAAACAAGGGTTTTCAAGCTGGACTAAAATCTAAATAAGTATACCTGTTTCTCAGTTCAGATTTAACTCATTTTCAAGTACGATCTTGTTTTTGGGCAGCAGTAAGAACTTGAGCTTGAGCCTTAAAAACAACTGGAGAAGATGGACTAGCAAAAACAAACAAACCTGAGAAGGCAAAAAGGATAAAAACTGGAAAAACAGCAAGGATTTTCTTCAACATTGTGTCTTCATTTTACTTTTTTTTTTTTTTTGTCAAGTAGTTCAGAAAAAGAAAAGGAAAAACCAGGTTGTTGCTTTTCAAAACTAGAGAAAAAACAACTGAATTTATTTACCTTTTGGATGACAAAAACACCAAAAAAATGCTAACTAAAATTCATTGAACAGTATTTTAAAAATAAATACTTTGTTTTTCAATTTGTTGAAAAGATAAAGAAATTCTCAAACTCTGCATCTTATAAACTCTTGCTAACTGTTTTAACAACAACTAAACAAGGACAGTAAGCAATCTTTTAATCACTTAAATAAACATATTTACTGTTCTAAAAATGTCTTTTTAATCAAAGACTCAAAACTCATTTACTAAACTACTTAAAGCAGCAAGAGAAACATCTCTAGGTTAGTTAGTGCTATGTTTTTTTCAGAACCTATTGCAAGTTATAAACTAAAAAAGGAAGATTTATTTGTTCAAAACCTTTACTTTCTAATTTTAAAAAACCAGTAGAGAAAACCACCCAGAACAGCAGCAAATAAAACACTGCCACCAGTTGCTAAACCAATCATTAAACCTTGACTTTGTTGTTTTTCTTTCACTTGCTTATTCTTTTCTGCTTCTGCTTGCTTATTCCTTGCTGCTTCTGCCTGATTGAGAGCAAGCAGTTGGTTTTCAACCATTTTGGAAGTAACCTGATCATTGACTAACTCTTGGAGTTTCAGTTTAGTATCTAAAGGCAAATCAGAACCTTTAACATTTGTTTTATCATTGGCAGCAGCAAACAAAAAACTAAGATCATAGTTTTTGTTTTTAATCTTGATTGAAGTATCTTTTCATTTGTCAAACTCTGGTTTTTTCAACTCATTCTTGATGCCTGTTCAGAGATTATTTAGTTTGGGTTTGTTTTCACCATCAGCTGCTTTAAAAGCAGCATTAACATCACTTTCATCAACAGAAGATAAAAAGCGAAAATCTCAAATTATTTCCCTAAAACCAGGTATTTTTATTTCTGCAAACTCCTCTCATGTTTTCAGAACTCCAAACTTTTTAGCAGCAATAAATAAAGGTTCTAAAATACCTTGGTATTCTTTTCCTTCTTTTTTGATTGAGATTGGGGTTTTAGCCAAGTAAGCATATTGAGGATTTAACAATGCATATATATGATGTTCATCAACACTGCCATCAACTAAAGAATTTCATTTGAATTTTTGATGTCTTAGAAAAGGAGTTTTAAGTTCAGACAAATCATCTAGCACTTCTGCTTTGTCTTTTATTTTTGTTGCAAGAAATAGCAGTTGTTTTTTAACTTCTTCCCCTAATTCAGAACCTTCTTTTCTGTATTGAGTATCATCTTTGGCAGCAGCAAACAAAGGTTTTCAATCTGAACCAAAATCTAAATAAGTATACCTGTTTCTCAGTTCAGATTTAACTCATTTTCAAGTACGATCTTGTTTTTGTCCATCAGTAAGACCTTGGGGTTGATCCTGGAAAACAACTGGAGAAGATGAACTAGCAAAAACAAAGAAACCTGAGAAGGCAAAGAAGATAAAAACTGGAAAAACAGCAAGAACTTTTTTTAACATTACTTCCTCATTTTACTTCTTTTTTTTTCTTTGTCAAGTAGTTAAGAAAAAGAAAAGGAAAAGTCAGGTTTTACTTTTAAAAACTAGAGAAAAAACAACTGAATTTATTTATCTTTTGGATGACAAAAATAGCAAAAAAATGCTAGCTAAAACTCATTGAGCAGTATTTTAAAAACAAATACTTTGTTTTTCAATTTGTTAAAAAGATAAAGAAATTCTCAAATTCTGCATCTTATAAACTCTTTTTAACTGTTTCAAAAATAACTAAACAAGTACAGTAATCAATCTCTACATAACCACTAAATAAGTATAGTGATTTTTCTAAAATGTCTTTTTAATCAAAAACTCAAAACTTATTTACTAAATAAATCAGCAAAAATACATCTCTAGTTTAGTTAGTACTATGTTTTTTTCAGAACCTATTGCAAGTTGGAAACTAAAAAAGGAAGATTTATTTATTCAAAACCTTTATTTTCTAATTTTAAAAAACCAGTAGAGAAAACCACCCAGACCAGCAGCAACTAACACACCTCCGCCAGTTGCTAAACCAATTGTTAAACCTTGACTTTGTTGTTTTTCTTTTGCTTGCTTATTCTTTTCTGCTTCTGCCTGATTGAGAGCGAGCAGTTGGTTTTCAATCATTTTGGAAGTAACTTGATCATTGACTAACTCTTGGAGTTTCACTTTAGCATTTAAGGGGAAGACAGGGTCTTTAACATCTGCCTTTTCCTTGACAGCAGCAAACAAAAGGCTAAGATCATAACTTTTGTTTTTAATTTTGATTGAAGTATCTTTTCATTTGCTAAATTCTGGTTGGTTAAAAACCTTTTTTAGTTGGTTTCAAAGGTTATCTAATGAGACTAACATTTGTTTCAAAACATCTCCAAGTTGTTGAGGGGTAATTCCAGCATTGATTAGGTTCTGGAGTTCTGTTCTTGGTTCTAGAGGAAGTTTTGAACCTTTTCCATTAAATTGAGTAATAGTAGAAAAAATCTTTGCCAAATCATAACTTTTGTTGTTAATGTTAATTTTTACTGGTAGTCTTGCTAAGTTAGCATAATTGGTTTTCTTTAATTCTTCCCAAAAATTATCGAATTTTTGGTTGTTTTGAATGTTTGCTGTTGTTAAACTATTTTTAAAAATTGGGTGTTGAAAATCAGCACTAACTAAACTCTGTAACTTATTTTTTGCTGAATCAGAGAGTTGCGAACCTAAAACACCATACTCATTTTTAACAGCAACAAATAAGGGTTCAAGATTGTAGTTATTACCATTAACTAGGATTGGAGTTTTGGATAGATGAGCATATTCTGGTTTTTTCAGTTCAGATTTAATTTCTGATCAGAAAGCATCTAACTTTTCATTGTTTTTAACATCTAAAGCGTCTTTAAGCTTTTGAGGAATAACAACAGCATTAACTAACTCTTGGAGTTTATTTTTTGCCTGAGCAGGAAGTTCAGAACCTTCCTTTTCATACTGGGCATCATTTTTGGCAGCAGTAAACAAGGGTTCAAGGTTGTAGTTATTACCATTGACTAGGATTAGAGTTTTGGATAGATAAGCATATTTTGTCTTTAGTTCAGATTTGATTTCTGATCAAAGAAGATCTAGTGCTGTTTTTGCTAAAACAGGATTGAGATGCATATTTCCAACCTGATCAGCCAACCTAATAAGCAGGTCTTTGGTAGAGGTTGGCAGTTCATGTCATGATCTTTTGTCTTCTTGATTTCTAGCAGCAACATTGTAAAATGGTTCAAAGTCATAACTACTACCTTCAACCATAATTGGAACTCTGATTAAGTGAGCATATTTTTTTAGTAATTCTTGAATGGAAAGAGAAGCTCAAAGACTTGCTAAAGCACTAGAAAAACCAGCTACTTCTTCATAAAAAAGTGCAGAATTAACTTTTGCAGAATCTACACCAGCATTAACCAGTTCTAAAAGTTTTTCTCTGGCACCTTCAGTTGTCAGACTAGAACCAGAGACAGCAAGTTCATTTTCATTTTGTGCTGCTTTGTATAAAGGTCCTAAGTCATAAAGTTTGCCATCTTGAGTAGAAATTTCAATTGGGATTTCAATTAGAAAATAATTTTCTGGCTTCTTTATTTCATCTTTGATTTCTGATCAAAGTTGATTAATCTCTCTTCTTTTTTCTGCTGTTAGTTGAACAGAAGAAACAGGTTCTGATTGGAAAAAAACTGGAGAAGATGAACTAGCAAAAACAAACAAACCTGAGAAGGCAAAAAAGATAAAAACTGAAAAAACAGCAAAGACTTTTTTCAACATTGTGCCTTCATTTTACTTTTTTTTTTTTTTGTCAAGTAATTGGCAAAAAAGAAGCAAAAAACCAGGGAAGAAACAACTGATTTTGTCCACTTTTGAATAGTCACAAAAGATACTTTAGAAAAAATCTATAAGCAAGTTTTTTTAAAATAAGGAAAATAAAGATTGATAGTCAAAAAACTCTTTATTTTCTAATTTTAAAAAACCAGTAGAGAAAACCACTCAGACCAGCAGCAACTAACACACCTCCGCCAGTTGCTAAACCAATGGTTAAATCTTGACGTTGTTGTTTTTCTTTTGCTTGCTTATTCTTTTCTGCTTCTGCCTGGTTAAGAACAAGCAGTTGGTTTTCAACCATTTTAGGAGTAACCTGATCATTGAGTAACTCTTGGAGTTGGAGTTTGGCATCTAAGGAAAAGGTAGAATCTTTAACATTTGTTTTATCATTGGCAGCAGCAAACAAAAGTTTAAGATCATAGTTTTTGTTTTTAATCTTGATTGAAGTATCTTTTCATTTGTCAAACTCTGGTTGGTTGAGAATCTTTTTTAGTTGGGTTCAAAGGTTGTCTAATTTTTGGTTGTTTATTGTCACTAAACTAGTTTTAAAAATTTGGTGTTGAACACCAGCACTGACTAAACTCTGTAACTTATTTTTTGCTGCAGCAGAAAGCTCAGAACCTTTCTTTTCATATTGAGTATCATCTTTGGCAGCAGTAAACAAGGGTTCCAGATTATAGTCTGTTCAACCAACTGTGATTGGGGTTTTAGTTAAGTGAGCATATTCTAGTTTTTTTAACTCATCCTTGATGTCTGATCAGAGGGTATTCAAGTTCTCATTGTTTTTAACATCTAAAGCATCTTTAACATTTTGAGCAGTAACAATGTCATTAACTAACTCTTGAAGTTTGTCTTTTGCTGGATCAGGAAGTTGAGAACCTTTGTTTTGATATTGAGTATCATCTTTGGCAGCAGTAAACAAGAGTTCCAGATTATAGTCTGTTCCACCAATGTTGATAAGAGTTTTTGACAGATAAGCATACTCTGGTTTTTTCAACTCATCCTTGATGCCTGATCAGAGGGTATTCAAGTTCTCATTGTTTTTAACATCTAAAGCATCTTTAAGTTTTTGAGCATCAATACCAGGATTAACTAAATCTTGCAACTGCATTTTAGCTGCTAAATCAAGATCATAACCATTACCAGTAAAATCATGAGCAACCTCAAATAAGTGTTTTAAGTCATAATTTTTATTATTAATTGGAATTGGGGTTTTGCTCAAATGAGCATACTCTGGTTTTTTCAGTTCAGATTTGATTGCTGTTCAGAGATTATTTAGTTCAGTTTTGTTTTTAGCATCAGTTGCTGCTAAAGCATCTTTAAGTTTTTGAGCATCAATGTCACCATTAACTAAATCTTGCAACTGCATTTTAGCTGCTAAATCAAGATCATAACCATTGCCAGCAAAACTAGACTGAGCAGCCTCAAATAAGAGTTTTAAGTCATAATTTTTATTATTAATTGGAATTGGGGTTTTGACTAAGTAGACATACTCTGGTTTTTTCAGTTCATCTTTGATTCCTGCTCAGAGACTATTTAGTTTGGGTTTGTTTTCACCATCAGCTGCTAAAAAAGCAGCATTGATATCACTTTCCACAACAAGAGATAAAAAGGTAAAATCTCAAATTATTTCCCTGAAACCAGGTATTTTTATTTTTGCAAACTCCTCTCATGTTTTCAGAACTCCAAACCTTTTAACAGCAAGAAACAAGGGTTCTAAACTAACTTTTTTTGTCTCTGCTACTCCTAATGCTTTGATTGAGATTGGGGTTTTAGCTAAGTAAGCATATTCAGGATTTAACAATGCATCTGGATGTTCACCAACACCTTCATCAACTAAAGAAACTCATTTTGAGTTTTGTAATTGTACAAAATGTTTTTGCTTTACAATAAGATACTCTGATGCTACCTCTCCTTTTCCTTTTGTGTCAGCAAAAAGAGATAGCAGTGCATTTTTAACTTTTTGCCCTAATTTAGAACCTTTCTTTTCATATTGAGTATCATCTTTGGCAGGAGTCAACAAAAGATTTCAACCATCATCAAAATCTAAATAAGTATACCTGTTTCTCAGTTCAGATTTAATTTCTGATCAAAGAAGATCTTGTTTTTGTTCATTAGTAAGGGGTTGGGGTTGGACCTCAAAAACAACTGAAGAAGATGGACTAACAAAAACAAACAAACCCAAGAAGGTAAAGAGAATAAAAATTGGAAAAACAGCAAGGACTTTTTTCAACATTGTGCCTTCATTTTACTTTTTTTTTTTTTTTGTCAAGTAATTGTTGAAAAAGAAGCAAAAAACCAGGTTGTTGCTTTTGAAAACTAGAGAAAAAAACTGAATTTATTTACCTTTTGGATGACACAAATACCAAAAAAACACTAACTAAAATTCATTGAGTAGTATTTTAAAAATAAATACTTTGTTTTTCAATTTGTTGAAAAGATAAAGAAATTATCAAACTTTACATCTTATAAACTCTTTTTAACTGTTTCAACAATCACTAAACAAGTACAGTAAGCAACCTTTACATAACCACTGAATAAACATAGTCGCTGTCCTAAAAATGTCTTTTTCATCAAAGACTTAAAACTCATTTACTAAACTACTTAAAGCAGCAAGAGAAACAGCTCTAGGTTAGTTAGTGCTATGTTTTTTTCAGAACTTATTGCAAGTTGGAAACTAAAAAAGGAAGATTTATTTATTCAAAACCTTTACTTTCTGATTTTAAAAAACCAGTAGAGAAAAACACCCAGACCAGCAGCAACTAACACACCTCCGCCAGTTGCTAAACCAATGGTTAAAGCTTGACTTTGTTGCTTTTCTTTTGTTTGCTGCTTATTCTTTTCTGTTTCTGCCTGATTGAGAGCAAGCAGTTGGTTTTCAACCATTTTGGAAGTAACTTGATCATTGAGTAACTCTTGGAGTTTGAGTTTGGCATCTAAGGGGAAAGCAGAACCTTTAACATCTGTCTTTTCCTTGGCAGTAAACAAAAGTTTAAGATCATAGTTTTTGTTTTTAACCTTGATTGAAGTGTTTTTTCATTTGCTAAATTCTGGTTGGTTGAGAATCTTTTTTAGTTGGGTTCAAAGGTCATCTAATTTTTGGTTGTTCATTGCTGTTAAAGCAACTTTAAATTTTTCACCATTAATGTTAGCATTAACTAAATCTTGCAACTGCATTTTAGCTGCTAAATCAAGAACATAACCATTACCAGCAAAACTAGAATGAGTAACCTTAAACAAGGGTTCTAAATCATAATTTTTATTATTAATTAGAATTGGGGTTTTAGCTAAGTGAGCATAATCTGGTTTTTTCAACTCATTCTTGATGCCTGTTCAGAGACTATTTAGTTTGGGTTTGTTTTCACCATCAGCTGCTAAAAAAGCAGCATTAATATCACTTTCCTCAACAGAAGGACTTAAAAAGCAAAAATCTCAAATTATTTCTCTGAAACCAGGTATTTTTACTTCTGCAAACTCCTCACTTGTTTTCAGAACTCCAAACCTTTTAGCAGCAAGAAACAAGGGTTCTAAACTAACTTTTTTTGTCTCTGCTCCTAATACTTTGACTGAGATTGGGGTTTTAGCTAAATAAGCATATTGAGGATTTAACAACGCATCTTGATCTTGACCAACACTGGTATCAACTAAAAAATTTCATCTTTTTTTTTGGATTCTTAGAGAAGAAGAAATTACTCCAGACAAAACCATTAGCGCTCCTGTTTTGTCTTTTGTTTTTGCGTGATGAAAAATAAATCTCAGTACATTTTTATCTTCTTGCTTTAATTCAGAACCTTTCTTATCATAGTCATCACTATGGACAGTGTCCAAAAAATGTTTTAAAGTTAAATTAAAATCTAAATAAGTATACCTGTTTCTCAGTTCAGACTTAACTCATTTTCAAGTACGATCTTGTTTTTGGGCAGCAGTAAGGTCTTGGACTTGATCCTCAAAAACAACTGGAGAAGATTGACCAGTAAAAACAAACAAACCTGAGAAGGCAAAGAGGATAAAAACTGGGAAAACAGCAAAGACTTTTTTCAACATTGTGCCTTCATTTTACTTTTTTTTTTTTTTTGTCAAGTAGTTAAGAAAAGAAAAAGGAAAAACCAGGTTGTTACTTTTAAAAACTAGAGAAAAAACAACTGAATTTATTTATCTTTTGGATGACAAAAATACCAAAAAAAAACACTAAATAAAACTCATTGAGCAGTATTTCAAAAATAAATACTTTGTTTTTCAATTTGTTGAAAAGATAAAGAAATTCTCAAACTCTGCATCTTATAAACTCTTGCTAACTGTTTCAACAATAACTAAACAAGGAAAGTAAGCAATCTTTACATAACTAATAAATAAGTATAGTGATTTTTCTAAAAATGTCTTTTTAATCAAAAACTCAAAACTCATTTACTAAACTACTTAAAGCAGCAAGAGAAAGAGTTCTAGGTTAACTAGTGCTGTTTTTTTTAGAACCTATTGCAAGTTATAAACTAAAAAAGGAAGATTTATTTATTCAAAACCTTTACTTTCTAATTTTAAAAAACCAATAGAGAAAACTACCCAGACCAGCAGCAACTAACACACCTCCACCAGTTGCTAAACCAATGGTTAAACCTTGACTTTGTTGCTTTTTTTTCACTTGCTTATTCTTTGCTGGTTCTGCTTGCTTATTATTTTCTGCTTCTGCCTGATTGAGAGCAAGTAGTTGGTTTTCAACCATTTTGGAAGTAACCTGATCATTGAGTAACTCTTGGAGTTTCAGTTTAGTATCTAAAGGCAAAGCAGAACCTTTAACATCTGCTTTTTCCTTGGCAGCAGCAAACAAAAGACTAAGATCATAGTTTTTGTTTTTAATCTTGATTGAAGTGTTTTTTCATTTGCTAAATTCTGGTTGGTTAAGAATCTTTTTTAGTTGGGTTCAAAGGTTGTCTAATGAGGTTAACATTTGTTTCAAAACATCTCCAAGTTGTCGAGGGTTAATTCCAGCATTGATTAGGTTCTGGAGTTCTGTTATGGGTTCTAGAGGAAGTTGTGAACCTTTTCCATTAAATTGAGTAATAGTAGAAAAAATCTTTGCCAAATCATAACTTTTGTTGTTAATGTTAATTTTCACTGGCAGTCTTGCTAAGTTAACATACTTGGTTTTCTTTAATTCTTCCCAAAAATTATCCAATTTTTGGTTGTTTTGAATGTTTGCTGTTGCTAAACTATTTTTAAAAACTTGATGATCAATGCCAGCATTAACTAAATCTTGCAACTTTATTTTAGCTGCTAAAGTGAGAGCATAACCATTACCAGCAAAACCAGACTGAGCAGCATCAAATAAGGGTTCTAGGTCATAATTTTCATCATTAATTAGAATTGGGGTTTTGACTAAGTAGACATACTCTGGTTTTTTTAGTTCATCTTTGATGCCTGTTCAGAGATTATTTAGTTTGGGTTTGTTTTCAGCATCAGCTGCTGCAAAAGCAGCATTAATATCACTTTCCCAAACAGAAAATAAAAAGCGAAAATCTCAAATCATTTTCCTGAAACCAGGTATTTTTACTTTTGAAAACTCCTCTGCTGTTTTCAGAGCTCCAAACCTTTTAGCAGCAATAAATAAAGGTTCTAAACTAACTTTGTATACTTTTTCTCCTTTTTCAATTGAGATTGGGGTTTTAGCTAAGTAAGCATATTGAGGATTTAACAATGCATCTTGATCTTCACCAACACTGTTATCAACTAAAGAATTTCATCTTAATCTTTGTGTTCTTAGATAAGAAGTTGGTATTGGATAAAAATACTCTAGTATTCCTGTTTTGTCTTTTCTTTTTGCTTCATCAAAAATAACTAGCAGTGGGTTTTTAACTGTTTCTTCTAATTTAGAACCTTTTCTATCATAATCTCTACCTTTGGCAGCAGCAAAAAAAGGTTTTCAATCTGGATGAAAATCTAAATAAGTATACCTGTTTCTCAGTTCAGATTTAATTCATTCTCAAGTACGATCTTGTTTTTGTTCATTACTAAGGGGTTGGGGTTGAACCTCAAAAACAACTGAAGAAGATGGACTAGCAAAAACAAACAAACCCAAGAAGGCAAAGAAGATAAAAACTGGGAAAACAGCAAGGACTTTTTTCAACATCACATCCTCATTTTACTTTTTTTTTTTTTTTGTCAAGTAATTGGTGAAAAAGAAGCAAAAAATCAGGTTGTTTTTCTTAAAAACTAGAGAAAAAACAACTGAATTTATTTACCTTTTAGATGACAAAAATATCAAAAAAAATGCTAACTAAAATTCATTGAGCAGTATTTCAAAAATAAATACTTTGTTTTTCAATTTGTTGAACAGATAAAGAAATTATCAAACTCTGCATCTTATAAACTCTTGCTAACTGTTTCAACAATAACTAAACAACTACAGTAAGCAATCTTTACATAACCACTAAATAAGTATAGTGATTTTTCTAAAAATGTATTTTTAATCAAAGACTCAAAACTCATTTACTAAACCGTTTAAATCAGAAAAAAACATCTCTAGGTTAACTAGTGCTGTTTTTTTTAGAACCTATTGCAAGTTATAAACTAAAAAAGGAAGATTTATTTATTCAAAACCTTTACTTTCTGATCTTAAAAAACCAGTAGAGAAAACCACCAACACCAGCAGCAACTAAAACACTGCCGCCAGTTGCTAAACCAATGAGTAAATTTTCTTTTTCTTTCTCTACTTGGATAAGAGCAAGCAATTGGTTTTCAATCATTTTAGAAGTAACTTGATCATTGACTAACTCTTGAAGTTTGAGTTTGGGATCCAAGAGCAAAGCAGAACCTTTAACATTTGTTTTATCCTTGGCAGCAGAAAACAAAATACTAAGATCATAGTTTTTGTTTTTAATCTTGATTGAAGTGTTTTTTCATTTGTCAAACTCTGATTTTTTCAGTTCATCTTTGATTGCTGTTCAGAGATTATTTAGTTTGGGTTTTTTTCATCATCAACTGTTGTTAAAGCAGCATTAATTTCCCTTTCCCCAACAGAAAATAAATAGTGAAAATCTCAAATCATTTCCCTGAAACCAGGTATTTTTATTTTTACAAACTCCTCTGCTGTTTCCAGAAATCTAAACCTTTTAGCAGCAAGAAACGAGGGTTCTAAACTAACTTTATATATTTCTTTTCCTTCTTTTTTGATTGAGATTTGGGTTTTGACTAAGTAAGCATATTGAGGATTTAACAACGCATCTATATGTTTTTCACCAACACTGGCATCAACTAAAGAATTTCATCTTGATTTTTGTTCTCTTAGAGAAATAGTTCAGTTTTTCAGCAAAAACTCTAGCACTCCTGTTTTGGTGCTTTTTATTCCAGCAAAAATATCTAGCAGTCAAATTTTAACTTCTTGCTCTAATTCAAAACCTTTCTTTTCATACTGGGCATCATTTTTGGCAGCATCCAACAAAGATTTTCAATCTGAAGGAAAATCTAAGTAAATATATGTGTTTCTCAGTTCAGACTTAATTTGTTCTCAAGTAAGATCTTGTTTTTGTTCATTAGTAAGGACTTGGGGTTGGCACTGGAAAAAAACCGGAGAAGATGGACTAGCAAAAACAAACAAGCCGGAGAAGGCAAAGAAGATAAAAACTGGAAAAACAACAAAAACTTTTTTCAACATTGTGCTTTGATTTTATTTTTTTTTTTTTTTGTCAAGTAGTTAAGACAAAGATGTTCTTCAAAAAAAATTAAAGGAGAAACAACTAAACTTATCTACTTTCTAAATTGGAAACCAACTTGGAAAAATCAGTAAGGAAAACAATTTTAACAACTGAACAAAAAAATTAAAGCATCAACTAATCCTTATCAACAGTTTTTTAAGTTGCCCTGTTAAACAACTTTGTCATCTAAAAAAGTTAATTTCAACTTCTGAGTTAGAGGTGTACAAAATCTTAACTCCTAACCCAAAACTGTTCCAGCCTTTAGCAAAAAAGTTTAGAGCAAAAGCATAAACTAGAAAATGTTTTTATCTTGCTAAAACTAAAGGTAACTTTTTAAAGCAAAATTAGTTACTTTTAAACACTAAAATCATTTAAAACTACACTTACTATCCAATAAATATTAAAGTCATTAACAAAAAAACCAAAGAAGAAAAAAAGCACTACAACAAACAAATTTCAAACATACCAGACAAGGAAAATTTTGTTATAGTTTAAAAAATTAGGTTTAATAAAACATTTACTTACCTCTTTTCAAGATTCACAAGTCACATTCTGAACTCTAGTGAGAAGTAATTAATTTTGCTAGAGGTTTATTTCACATATTTTTTGCTAAATTCAAAATGATGTTTTTTGAATCATCCAACTACTGTGTTTAGTTCAAAGATATTTAAACTTTTCTCAGTTTTTTAAATAATGTAAGCAAAACAACTAAATCAAAAACTTTTCTAATAATTTAAACCCAATTTTTTATTCCAACCTAAGGATAATAAAAACAACTTTAATAACTTGCAAAAAAACCAGTCAAAGCTATCTTCTTGTAAAAAAATAGAAAAAAACACCAATACCTGAAACACCTAAAATAGTTCCAACAATAGTTAATACAATCAGTAAAGACTGATCAGTTTCCTTTTTTTGAACTGAATCTCTTACCTCTAAAATATCTTCTAGAATTGAAGAGTTGAGGTCACCACTGAATAAATAAATTAATTCTTTTCTTGCACTACCTTCAAGTTCTGAACCTGATTTTGCCAGGTTATTTTCTGCAATTAAATTCTCAATAGAGTAATTTTGTTTATTAAATTGAATTTGAAAAATATCATTTTGAAGAAAATTTTTTAAATTAATCTGAATTGAGCTTTTGTAATCATCCAGTTTAGTAGCAACTTTTGTTTGCAATGCTGTTTCAATGCTTTCTAAAGTTAATTGGTCAAAAACAGAAATGATTTTGTTAAAAGGTAACTTTAAAACATGTTGATCAGGAAAAAGATGGGAAGTAAAAATGACATTGTTGTTTTCAATCCTGATGCTAATTCCTGAAAGAAGTTGTTTTAATGGAGCATCCTTTCAAGTTACTAAATCTTGTAAAAAACTAAGGTCATAACCTTGAGGAAAAAAAGGATGATCAACCTTTTTGATGTTTAATTCAACAACTTCTTCAGCCAGCAATTTTTTGATTCTCATAATAGTGTCAATGCTATTAGCATCTGTGATTTTTTTTCATTTTTCTGAATTTTGAACCTGTTTTCAAACTGCTGTTTTAACTACTTCACTTAAACTACCAACTTCATTTAGCAAAGAAAGCAACTCCTGTTTTCCTTTTTCTGAAAGATTAATAAAATCTAGTTTTTGATCAGCAAGCATTCCAGCAATTTCACTACCTAATTGTCCAACTGTTAAATCCATCTGATTGACTGTTAAATTCTGAATGTTAAACAAAGGTAATCAAAGCAGATAATGGAAAGAAGATGGTTGGTTAGTTCATAACTTTTGAAAAACAGTCAATCTTTTTGAATTTAAAAGTTTTAGACTATCTAAAAGATCAGAAAAAACAACTTTAGCATTGACTAGTTCCTGAAGTTTGTCTTTTTCTGAAGCAGGAAGTTCAGAACCTTCTTTTCTGTATTGAGTATCATCTTTGGCAGCAACAAACAAATTTCTCAGGTCATACCTTGTTCCATCAATTTCAATATTAGTTTTGGATAGATGAGCATATTCTGGTTTTTTCAACTTATCCTTGATGCCTGATCAGAGATTATCTAGTTTGGGTTTGTTTTTAGCATCAGTTGCTGCAAAAGCAGCATTAATATCACTTTCCCCAACAGAATATAAAAAGCGAAAATCTCAAATTATTTCCCTGAAACCAGGTATGTTTATTTTTGCAAACTCCTCTATTGTTTTTACACTTCCAAACCTTTTAGCAGCAATAAATAAAGGTTCTAAAATACCTTTGTATTCTTTTCCTTCTTTTTTGATTGAGATTGGGGTTTTAGCTAAGTAAGCATATTTAGGATTTAACAATGCATATATATGATGTTCACCAACAATGGCATCAACTAAAGAATCTCATTTGAATTTTTGTTGTCTTAGAAAAGGAGTTCGCTTTTCAAGCAAAAACTCTAGCACTCCTGTTTTGTCTTTTCTTTTTGCTGCAGCAAAAATATTTAGCAGTCAATTTTTAACTTCTTCCTCTAATTCAGAACCTTCCTTTGCATATTGAGTATCATCTTTAGCAGCATTCAACAAAGGTTTTCAATCTGGACCAAAATCTAAATAAGTATACCTGTTTCTCAGTTCAGACTTAATTCATTGTCAAGTATAATCTTGTTTTTCAGCAGTAGTAAGGTCTTGGGGTTGAGCCTCAAAAACAACTGGAGAAGATGGACTAGCAAAAACAAACAAACCTGAGAAGGCAAAGAGGATAAAAACTGGAAAAACAGCAAGGACTTTTTTCAACATCACTTCCTCATTCTACTTCTTTTTTTTTTTTTTTGTCAAGTAGTTAAGAAAAAGAAAAGGAAAAGTCAGGTTTTACTTTTAAAAACTAGAGAAAAAACAACTGAATTTACTTACCTCTTGGATGACAAAAATACCAAAAAAATGCTAACTAAAACTCATTGAGCAGTATTTTAAAAATAAATACTTTGTTTTTCAATTTGTTGAAAAGATAAAGAAATTCTCAAACTCTGCATCTTATAAACTCTTGCTAACTGTTTCAACAATAACTAAACAAGGAAAGTAAGCAATCTTTACATAACTAATAAATAAGTATAGTGATTTTTCTAAAAATATCTTTTTAATCAAAAACTCAAAACTCATTTACTAAACTACTTAAAGCAGCAAGAGAAAGAGTTCTAAGTTAACTAGTGCTGTTTTTTTTAGAACCTATTGCAAGTTATAAACTAAAAAAGGAAGATTTATTTATTCAAAACCTTTACTTTCTGATCCTAAAAAACCAGTAGAGAAAACCACCAACACCAGCAGCAACTAACACACCTCCGCCAGTTGCTAAACCAATGGTTAAATTTTCTTTTTGATTAAGAGCAAGCAGTTGGTTTTCAATCATTTTAGAAGTGACCTGATCATTGACTAACTCTTGGAGTTTAAGTTTGGCATTTAAGGGCAGAGCAGAACCTTTAACATCTCCTTTTTCCTTGGCAGCAACAAACAAAAGTTTAAGATCATAGTTTTTGTTTTTAATCTTGATTGAAGTGTTTTTTCATTTGTCAAACTCTGATTTTTTCAGTTCATCTTTGATTCCTGTTCAGAGATTATTTAGTTTGGGTTTGTTTTCATCATCAACTGTTGTTAAAGCAGCATTAATTTCCCTTTCTCCAACAGAAAATAAATAGTGAAAATCTCAAATCATTTTCCTGAAACCAGGTATTTTTATTTTTACAAACTCCTCTGCTGTTTCCAGAAATCTAAACCTTTTAGCAGCAAGAAACGAGGGTTCTAAACTAACTTTATATATTTGTTTTCCTTCTTTTTTGATTGAGATTTGGGTTTTGACTAAGTAAGCATATTGAGGATTTAACAACGCATCTATATGTTTTTCACCAACACTGGCATCAACTAAAGAATTTCATCTTGATTTTTGTTCTCTTAGAGAAATAGTTCAGTTTTCCAGCAAAAACTCTAGCACTCCTGTTTTGGTGCTTTTTATTCCAACAAAAATATCTAGCAGTCAAATTTTAACTTCTTGCTCTAATTCAAAACCTTTCTTTTCATACTGGGCATCATTTTTGGCAGCATCCAACAAAGATTTTCAATCTGAAGGAAAATCTAAGTAAATATATGTGTTTCTCAGTTCAGACTTAATTTGTTCTCAAGTAAGATCTTGTTTTTGTTCATTAGTAAGGACTTGGGGTTAAGCCTTGAAAACAACTGGAGAAGATGAACTAACAAAAACAAACAAACCGGAGAAGGCAAAGAAGATAAAAACTGGAAAAACAGCAAAAACTTTCTTCAACATTGTGCCTTCATTTTACTTTTTTTTTTTTTTTGTCAAGTAGTTAAGACAAAGATGTTCTTCAAAAAAAATTAAAGGAGAAACAACTAAACTTATCTACTTTCTAAATTGGAAATCAACTTGGAAAAATCAGTAAGGAAAACAATTTTAACAACTGAACAAAAAAATTAAAGCATCAACTAATCCTTATCAACAGTTTTTTAAGTTGCCCTGTTAAACAACTTTGTCATCTAAAAAAGTTAATTTCAACTTCTGAGTTAGAGGTGTACAAAATCTTAACTCCTAACCCAAAACTGTTCCAGCCTTTAGCAAAAAAGTTTAGAGCAAAAGCATAAACTAGAAAATGTTTTTATCTTGCTAAAACTAAAGGTAACTTTTTAAAGCAAAATTAGTTACTTTTAAACACTAAAATCATTTAAAACTACACTTACTATCCAATAAATATTAAAGTCATTAACAAAAAAACCAAAGAAGAAAAAAAGCACTACAACAAACAAACTTCAAATATACCAGACAAGGAAAATTTTGTTATAGTTTAAAAAATTAGGTTTAATAAAACATTTACTTACCTCTTTTCAAGATCCACAAGCCACATTCTGAACTCTAGTGAGAAGTAATTAATTTTGCTAGAAGTTTATTTCACATACTTTTTGCTAAATTCAAAATGATGTTTTTTGAATCATCCAACTACTGTGTTTATTTCAAAGATATTTAAACTTTTCTCAGTTTTTTGAATAATATAAGTAAAACAACTAAATCAAAAACTTTTCTAAAAATTTAAACCCAATTTTTTATTCCAACCCAAGAATAATAAAAACAACTTTAATAACTTGCAAAAAAACCAGTCAAAGTTATCTTCTTGTAAAAAAAAATAGAAAAAATACACCAATACCTGAAACACCTAAAATAGTTCCAACAACAGTTAATACAATCAGCAAAGACTGATCAGTTTCCTTTTTTTGAACTGAATCTCTTGCCTCTAAAATATCTTCTAGAATTGAAGAATTGAGGTCACCACTAAACAAATTAATTAATTCTTTTCTTGCACTACCTTCAAGTTCTGAACCTGATTTTGCCAGGTTAATTTCTGCAATTAAATTCTCAATACAGTAATTTTGTTTATTAAATTGAATTTGAAAAATATCATTTTGAAGAAAATTTTTTAAATTAATCTGAATTGAGCTTTTATAATCATCCAGTTTAGTAGCAACTTTTGTTTGCAATGCGCTTTCAATACTTTCCAAAGTTAATTGGTCAAAAACAGACATGATTTTGTTAAAAGGCAACTTTAAAACAGGTTGATCAGGAAAAAGCCGGGAAGTAAAAATGACATTGTTGTTTTCAATCCTGATGCTAATTCCTGAAAGAAGTTGTTTTAATGGAGTATCCTTTCAAGTTACTACATCTTGCAAAAAACTAAGGTCATAACCTTGAGGAAAAAAAGGATGATCAACCTTTTTGATGTTTAATTCAACAACTTCTTCAGCCAGCAATTTTTTGATTCTCATAATAGTGTCAATGCTATTAGCATCTGTGATTTTTTTTCATTTTTCTGAATTTTGAACCTGTTTTCAAACTGCTGTTTTAACTACTTCACTTAAACTACCAACTTCATTTAGCAAAGAAAGCAACTCCTGTTTTCCTTTTTCTGAAAGATTAATAAAATCTAGTTTTTGATCAGCAAGCATTCCAGCAACTTCACTACCTAATTGTCCAACTGTTAAATCCATCTGATTGACTGTTAAATTCTGAATGTTAAACAAAGGTAATCAAAGCAGATAATGGAAAGAAGATGGTTGGTTAGTTCATAACTTTTGAAAAACAGTTAATCTTTTTGAATTTAAAAATTTTAGACTATTTAAAAGATGAAACAAACTAACTTTAGCATTGAATAGTTCCTGAAGTTTATCTTTTTCTGAAGCAGGAAGTTCAGAACCTTTCTTTTCATACTGGGCATCATCTTTGGCAGCAACAAACAATAAATCTAGGTCATACTCTTTCCCTTTAATTGTGATTGGGGTTTTCGATAGATAAGCATATTCTGGTTTCTTCAGTTCAGATTTAATTTCTGATCAGAGAAGATCCAATGTTGTTTTTGCTAAAGCATCTTTGAATTGTTGAGAAGTAATCTTGTTTTGAACTAATTCTGACAATTTTTCTAATTCTTCTGGTTCTAATAAAAGATCTTTTGAAGCAGCAGCAAACAAAAGTTCTAGATTATACAACTTCCCCTCAATTGAAATTGGAAGATTAACTAGGTAAGCATATTCAGGTCTTTGCAACTCATCCTTGATGCCTGATCAGAGAAGATCCAATGCTGTTTTTGCTAAAGTGTTTTTGAACTTTTGAGGAACAACAACATCACCAACTAACCCTTGGAGTTTATTTTTTGCCTGGGCAGGAAGTTCAGATCCTTTCTTTTCATACTGAGTATTATCTTTGGCAGCAGCAAACAAAGGTTCCAGGTTGTAGTCTGTTACACCAATGTTGATAAGAGTTTTTGACAGATGAGCATATTTTGTCTTTAGTTCAGATTTGATTTCTGATCAAAGAAAATCTAGTGCTGTTGCTGTTAAAGTAACTTTAAAATTTTCACCATCAATATTAGCATTAACTAAATCTTGCAACTGCATTTTAGTTGCTAAAGGGAGATCATAACCATTACCAATAAAATCATGAGCAGCATCAAATAAGAGTTTTAAGTCATAATCTTCATTATTAATTAGAATTGGGTTTTTGCTCAAATGAGCATACTCTGGTTTTTTCAGTTCATCTTTAATTGCTGTTCAGAGATTATTTAGTTTGGGTTTGTTTTCAGAATCAGTTGCTGCAAAAGCAGCATTAATTTCCCTTTCCCCAACAGAAAATAAAAAGCGAAAATCTCAAATTATTTCCCTGAAACCAGGTATTTTTATTTTTGCAAACTCCTCTCATGTTTTCACAAATCCAAACCTTTTAGCAGCAAGAAACAAGGGTTCTAAACTACCTTTGTATTCTTTTCCTTTTTTTTTGATTAAGATTAGGGTTTTAGCTAAGTAAGCATATTGAGGATTTAACAATGGCTCACCAACACCATCATCAACTAAAGTATTTCATGTTCATCTTTGTCCTGATAGAAAAATATCTTGCGATTTAAGCAAAAGCTGTAGCGCTCCTGTTTTGTTTTTTGTTTTTGCTGCAGCAAAAAGAAGTAGCAATTTATCTTTAACTTTTTGCTCTAATTCAGAACCTATCTTATTATAGTCATCGCTATGGGCAGCAGCAAACAAAGATTTTCAACGGTTACTAAAATCTAAATAAGTATACTTGTTTCTCAGTTCAGATTTAATTCATTCTCAAATAAGATCTTGTTTTTGTTGATCAGCAAGGGTTTGGGGTTGAGTCTGGAAAAGAACTGGAGAAGATTGACCAGCAAAAACAAACAAACCTGAGAAGACAAAGATTATAAAAACTGGAAAAACAGCAAGGATTTTTTTCAACATTGTGCCTTTATTTTACTTTTATTTTTGTTTTTTTAGCAAATAGTTAAGAAAAGGAAAAACCAGGTTTTTGCTTTTCAAAACTAGAGAAAAAACAACTGAATTTATTTACCTTTTGGATGACAAAAATAGCAAAAAAAAACACTAACTAAAATTCATTGAGTAGTATTGTAAAAATAAATACTTTGTTTTTCAATTTGTTGAAAAGATAAAGAAATTCTCAAACTCTGCATCTTATAAACTCTTGCTAAATGTTTCAAAAATCACTAAACAAGTACAGTAAGCAGTCTTTACATAATCACTAAATAAGTATAGTGATTTTTCTAAAAATGTCTTTTTCATCAAAAACTCAAAACTCATTTACTAAACTACTTAAAGCAGCAAGAGAAACATCTCTAGGTTAACTAGTGCTATGTTTTTTTCAGAACCTATTGCAAGTTGGAAACTAAAAAAGGAAGATTTATTTATCCAAAACCTTTACTTTCTAATTTTAAAAAACCAATAGAGAAAACCACCCAAACCAGCAGCAACTAACACACCTCCGCCAGTTGCTAAACCAATGGTTAAATTTTCTTTTTGATTAAGAGCAAGCAGTTGGTTTTCAATCATTTTGAAAGTAACTTGATCATTGAGTAACTTTTGGAGTTGGAGTTTGACATCTAAGGGCAAAGCAGAAACTTGAACATCTGCCTTTTCCTTGGCAGTAAACAAAAGTTTAAGATCATAATTTTTGTTTTTAATTTTGATTGAAGTGTTTTTTCATTTGCTAAACTCTGGTTGGTTAAGAATCTTTTTTAGTTGGGTTCAAAGGTCATCTAATTTTTGGTTGTTTGCTGTTAAAGCATCTTTAAAATTTTCACTATCAATGTTAGCATTAACTAAATCTTGCAACTTCATTTTAGCTGTTAAATCAAGATCATAACCATTACCAGTAAAACTAGACTGAGCAACCTTAAACAAGGGTTGTAAATCATAATTTTTATTATTAATTAGAATTAGAGTTTTGGATAGATGAGCATATTCTGGTTTCTTTAACTCATCCTTGATGCCTGATCAGAGATTATTTAGTTTGGGTTTGTTTTCAGCATCAGCTGTTTTTAAAGCAGCATTAATATCACTTTCCCCAACAGAAGATAAAAAGTAAAAATCTCAAATAATTTCCCTAAAACCAGGTATTTTTATTTTTGAAAACTCCTCTCATGAAATAACTCCAAACTTTTTAGCAGCAAGAAACAAGGGTTCTAAACTACCCTTGTATACTTTTTCTCCTTTTTTGATTAGGATTGGGTTTTTGACTAAGTAGGCATATTTAGGATTTAACAATGCATCTATATGATGTTCACCAACACTGGCATCAACTAAAGAATTTCATCTTACTCTTTGTCGTTTTAGAAAAGAAATTTGCATTGCATGCAAAAAATCTAGCACTCCCATTTTTAATTTTTTTGCTTTAGCAAAAATATCTAGCAGTGCTTTTTTAACTTTTTGCCCTAATTTAGAACCTTTTCTATCATAATCTCTACTATTGGCAGCAGCAAACAAAAATTTTCAATCTTCATTAAAATCTAAATAAGTATACCTGTTTCTCAGTTCAGATTTAATTCATTGTCAAGTACGATCTTGTTTTTGTGCATTAGTAAGGGGGTTTTGGGGTTGGCCCTGGAAAACAACCGGAGAAGATGGACCAGCAAAAACAAACAAACCTGAGAAGGCAAAGAGGATAAAGACTGGGAAAACAACAAGGACTTTTTTCCACATCACTTCCTCATTCTACTTCTTTTTTTTTTTTTTTGTCCAGTAGTTAAGAAAAGGAAAAGAAAAAACAGGTTGTTGTTTTTAAAAACTAGAGAAAAAAAACTGAATTTATTTACCTTTTGGATGACAAAAATAGCAAAAAAAACACTAACTAAAATTCATTGAGTAGTATTTTAAAAATAAATACTTTGTTTTTCAATTTGTTGAAAAGATAAAGAAATTATCAAACTTTACATCTTATAAACTCTTTTTAACTGTTTCAACAATCACTAAACAACTACAGTAAGCAATCTTTATATAACCACTGAAGTAAACATAGTCACTGTCCTAAAAATGTCTTTTAATCAAAGACTCAAAACTCATTTACTAAACTACCTAAAGCAGCAAGAGAAACAGTTCTAGGTTAGTTAATACTATGTTTTTTCAGAACCTATTGCAAGTTAGAAACTAAAAAAAAAGATTTATTTATTCAAAACCTTTACTTTCTGATTTTAAAAAACCAGTAGAAACCACCCAGACCAGCAGCAACTAACAAAACTCCACCAGTTACTAAACCAGTGGTTAAAAGTTGACGTTGTTGTATTTCTTTTATTCACTGATTCTTTGCTGCTTCTGCCTGTTTGAGAGCAAGCAGTTGGTTTTCAATCATTTTGGAAGTAACCTGATCATTGAGAAACTTTTGGAGTTGGAGTTTGGCATCTAAGGAAAAGGCAGAATCTTTAACACCTACCTTTTTCTTGGCAGCAGCAAACAAAAGTTCAAGATCATAGTTTTTGTTTTTAATCTTGATTGAAGTGTTTTTTAATTTGCTAAATTCTGGTTGGTTGAGAATCTTTTTTACTTGGGTTCAAAGGTCATCTAATTTTTGGTTTTTTTGAATGTTTGCTTTTGTTAAACTAGCTTTAAAAATTTGGTGTTGAACACCAGCATTAACTAAACTCTGTAACTTATTTTTTGCTCGAGCAGGAAGTTCAGAACCTTTCTTTTCATATTGAGCATAATATTTGGCAGCAGCAAACAAGGGTTCCAGGTCATAGTCTGTTTCATCAACTGTGATTGCGGTTTCAGCTAAGTAAGTATATTCTGATTTTTTCAACTCATCCTTGATGCCTGATCAGAGGGCGTTCAAGTTCTCATTGTTTTTAACATCTAAAGCATCTTTAACATTTTGAGCAGTAACAATGTCATTAACTAACTCTTGAAGTTTGTCTTTTGCTGGATCAGGAAGTTGAGAACCTTTGTTTTGATATTGAGTATCATCTTTGGCAGCAGTAAACAAGGGTTCCAGATTATAGTCTGTTCCACCAATGTTGATAAGAGTTTTTGACAGATGAGCATACTCTGCTTTTTTCAACTCATCCTTGATTCCTGTTCAGAGGGCATTCAAGTTCTCATTGTTTTTAACACCTAAAGCATCTTTAAACTTTTGAGGAATAACAACAGCATCAACTAACTCTTGGAGTTTCTTTTTTGCCTGAACAGAAAGTTCAGATCCTTTGTTTTGATATTGAGTATCATCTTTCGCAGCAGTAAACAAGGGTTCCAGATTATAGTCTGTTCCACCAATGTTGATAAGAGTTTTTGACAGATGAGCATATTTTGTCTTTAGTTCATCTTTGATTCCTGTTCAGAGATTATTTAGTTTGGGTTTGTTTTCAGCATCAGCTGTTGTTAAAGCAGCATTAATTTCCTTTTCCCCAACAAAAAATAAAAAGCAAAAATCTCAAATCATTTTCCTGAAACCAGGTATTTTTATTTTTGAAAAGTCCTCTGCTGTTTTCACAACTCCAAACCTTTTAGCAGCAAGAAACAAGGGTTCTAAACTAACTTTGTATTCTTTTCCTTTTTTTTTGATTAAGATTAGGGTTTTAGCTAAGTGAGCATATTGAGGATTTAACAATGCGTCTTGATTTTCACCAATACTGGCATCAACTAAAGAATTTCATCTTAATTTTTGTTGTTCTAGAGTAAGAGATTGACTTTGAAGCAAAAATGCTAGTGCTCCTTTTTTGTTTTCTTTTGCTGCAACAAAAATAAGTGACAGTCAAATTTTAACTTCTTGCTCTAATTCAGAACCTTTCTTATTATAGTCATCATTATGAGCAGCATCCAACAAAGGTTTTAAACCATCTCCAAAATCTAAATAAGTATAGTTATCTCTCAGTTCAGATTTAATTCAGTCTCAAGTATGATCTTGTTTTTCAGCAGTAGTAAGGTCTTGGCGTTGAGCATCAAAAACAACTGGAGAAGATGGACTAGCAAAAACAAACAAACCTGAGAAAGCAAAGAGGATAAAAACTGGAAAAACAGCAAGGACTTTTCTCAACATTACATCCTTATTTTACTTTCATTTATCAAAATAGTTTAAAAAAAAAAGAAAAAATGGAATGTTTCTCTTAAAAAATAGAGAAAAAAACAGTTGAATTTATTCACTTTTGAACATTGGGGAAATACCTCAAAAAAATATCTATTAAGGAGGTTTTTTTCAAATAACATTAATTTATAACTTTTTTCTCAGAGTGTTTTTACTACAAAAACAAAATTTTTATTTAACAATCTATTTTTAAGTTTTTAAACCTTGTTTGCCTTGATTTTTGCCAATTTTCTTTTAGAGAATCCTGAATTATGCTTACAAAAAAACAGCAAGCAAAACAACAGCAATCACCACCATTACTATTAAAAAAACTCCAATAAACATCTTTGTTGTTTCTCATGCTTGCTCTTCTTCCCTTTTTAATTTTTCTTGCTCTTGTTGTTCTCTTTCTAAAAAGTCAGTTGCTTCTGCTTGTGCTGAAATCAATAATTTTTTTGTTCTTTCATTAATTCTTCTACTTCTTTTATTGCTTCTGGTTGAGGTTTTTGTTTATTTTTCATTGCTATTTTCTTTAGTTTCAACTGAAAAAGAGTCTTTTCAATCTTCTCTATTCTTCTTTGAATCTCTGCTAAATCTTTCATTTTCTCCTTTATCATCTGCTGATTTGTTCTCTCGCTTTCTCTTGCTATTTGTTTATAAGCAGTCAAAAAACTTGCTAATCCCTTCATAACTTCTTCTTGTTTTATCTTTAAAACTCTTTTTAATTTTTTTTAACCCACAATTTCTAATTCTTGCTTTCAACTTTTTAGTATTGAAGATTATGAACTCAGCAAAATTCATTTCTGTAACAACTTCATAATGGCACATCTTTTTTTCTTCTCATAGCATATTCAAAAAAAGTATTTTTCCCAAAAGCAAAAAAATATCCACATATCTACATGCAAACAAAAATAAAGACTTCAATTTCCTAATTTAGAACTTGCCTCTTAACAAATGAATATAAAACTCTCTTGAACTTTTAAAAACAACCAGAATCCTAAAAGAGAAAAAATCACACTTTCCAAACATCTAAAAATGGTACTTGGAGTCAGAGTCAAACCAACACAAACATATTCTGTTTTACAGATCTTAACTCTGTTGTGTCTACCATTTCACCACCCAGGCTAAAAAAGTACCCTGTAGAAGTCTCAAACCTCTGACACACTGGTTAAAAACCAGTTGCTCTACCAACTGAGCTAACAGGGCAAAAAATAAATCACTAGACTCAAACTAGTAATCACAGCACCAAAACCCATTGCCTTTCCAGTTTGGTTATGCTCCCAAAAAATGGCGGAAGCAGAAGGATTTGAACTTATGAACCAAAAAAAAAGGAACTGTTCTAGAGAAAAAACAACTGAATATTATCTACTTTTAAATAATCAGAGAGTCTTGAGAAAAAATTACCACTAGTTTAATTTTTCAACTTCTTCTGTCTACAATGCTTCTTTTAAGAAAGTATCAGAAAAAATTTCCTCTTTCAGTAAGAAACTCATACTTGAATTTTTTTTGCTAAAACAGTTTAGAGAGAACTGTTTTTGTATTCAAAAAAAAACTAAACTAGTGAGTAGTCTTTGCCATTAGAAATGAAGGTGGTTTCCCAAACAGAACTAGTTTGTTTAAAGTATTTCAGAAAATGAACTGGGTTATGAAAGTGACCTGCTTTTTCTAACTGCAAAAAAATCTTGAACTAACTTGTTCAATTGGAAAAAAGCAGGATTGTAGAAAAGATCATTAAGGTAATTTTTAATCACATTAACAACATCTTGGCAACATTCCCTCATAATCTCTCGATCATTGTCTTCACTTCAAGTTGTATTGAAAGCAGCATCAATTTTACACCTAGCAAAACTAATGCCAATCCAGATAATTTTAGTAACTGCTTCTTCTTGCAAACTCTTTTTATCTTTTTCAAAAGCACTCAATCAAGGAAAATAAGCACTCCCTGCATAACCACTGAAGTTAGTGTGGTGGTTGCCCTGAAAATATCCTTTTTGATCAAAGACCTAAACTCACTTGCAATGCTGTGTTTTAATTCTAAACATCCTGTTTTTCAAAGCATGCTGACAATCTTTACTTCAGCAACTTCTAAAGAAAAAACCAGAAGTTAGTATCTAAAACTTTTACTTTCTGATTTTAAAAAACCAGTAGAGAAAACCACCAACACCAGCAGCAACTAAAACACTGCCACCAGTTGCTAAACCAATGGTTAAATCTTGACGTTGTTGTTTTTCTTTTGCTTGCTTATTATTTTCCGCTTCTGCCTGGTTGAGAGCAAGCAGTTGGTTTTCAACCATTTTGGAAGTAACTTGATCATTGACTAACTTTTGGAGTTGGAGTTTAGCATCTAAGGGCAAAGCAGAACCTTTAACAGTTGTTTTATCCTTGGCAGTAAACAAAAGTTTAAGATCATAGCTTTTGTTTTTAATTTTGATTGAAGTATCTTTTCGTTTGCTAAACTCTGGTTGGTTAAGAATCTTTTTTAGTTGGGTTCAAAGGTTGTCTAATTTTTGATTGTTTATTGTCATTAAACTAGTTTTAAAAATTTGGTGTTGAACATCAGCGCTAACTAAACTCTGTAACTTATTTTTTGCTGAATCAGAGAGTTGTGAACCTAAAACACGATACTCATTTTTGACAGCAACAAACAAGGGTTCAAGGTTGTAGTTATTACCTTTGACTAGGATTTGAGTTTTGACTAAGTAGGCATAATCTGGTTTCTTCAGTTCAGATTTAATTTCTGATCAGAAAGCATCTAAATTTTCATTGTTTTTAACATCTAAAGCATCTTTAAGTTTTTGAGAAATAACAACAGCATTAACTAACTCTTGGAGTTTATCTTTTGCCTGGACAGAAAGTTCAGATCCTTTCTTTTCATATTGAGTATCATCTTTAGCAGCAACAAACAAGGGTTCAAGGTTGTAATTATTACCATTGACTAGGATTGGATTTTTGGATAGATAAGCATATTTTGTCTTTAGTTCAGATTTGATTTCTGATCAAAGAAGATCTAGTACTGTTTTTGCTAAAGCATCTTTAAGTTTTTGAGCATCAATGTTAGCATTAACTAAATCTTGCAACTGCATTTTAGCTGCTAAATTGAGATTATAACCATTACCAGTAAAACTAGACTGAGCAGCATCAAATAAGAGTTTTAAGTCATAATTTTTATTATTAATTAGAATTGGGGTTTTGGATAGATGAGCATATTCTGGTTTTTTCAACTCATCCTTGATGCCTGATCAGAGATTATTTAGTTTAGGTTTGTTTTTAGCATCAGTTACTGTTAAAGCAACTTTAAAATTTTCATCATCAACGTTAGCATTAACTAAATCTTGCAACTGCATTTTAGCTGCTAAAGGGAGAGTATAACCATTGCCAGTAAAACTAGACTGAGCAACCTTAAACAAGGGTTCTAAACCATAATTTTTATTATTAATTAGAATTAGAGTTTTGGATAGATGAGCATATTCTGGTTTCTTTAACTCATCCTTGATGCCTGCTCAGAGATTATTTAGTTTGGGTTTGTTTTTAGCATCAGCTGCTGTAAAAGCAGCATTAATTTCCCTTTCCCCAACAAAAGATAAAAAGCGAAAATCTCAAATTATTTCTCTGAAACCAGGTATTTTTATTTCTACAAACTCCTTTTCTGATTTAAGAACTCCAAACCTTTTAGCAGCAAGAAACAACGGTTCTAAACTACGCTCATATACTTTTTCTCCTTTTTTGATTGAGATTGGGGTTTTAGTTAAGTAAGCATATTGAGGATTTAACAATGCATCTATATGATGTTCACCAGCACTGGAATCAACTAAAGAATCTCATTTTGATCTTTGTTGTTCTAGAAAAAAAATTTGGTATTCAAGTAAATACTCTATCAATCCTGTTTTGTTTTTTCTTTCTGCTGCAGCAAAAATACGTAGCAGTACATTTTTAACTTTTTCCCCTAATTTAGAACCTTTCTTTTCATATTGAGTATCATCTTTGGCAGCAATAAACAAAGGTTTTCAAACTGAATGAAAATCTAAATAAGTATGCCTGTTTCTCACTTCAGACCTAATTTGTTCTCAAGTATGATCTTGTTTTTGTTCATCAGTAAGGACTTGGGGTCGGCCCTGGAAAACAACTGAAGAAGATGAACTAGCAAAAACAAACAAACCTGAGAAGACAAAGAAGATAAAAACTGGGAAAACAACAAAGACTTTTTTCAACATCACATCCTCATTTTACTTTTTTTTTTTTTTTGTCAAGTAGTTAAGAAAAAGAAAAGGAAAAACCAGGTTGTTGCTTTTAAAAACTAGAGAAAAAACAACTGAATTTATTTACCTTTTGGATGACCAAAATACCAAAAAAACACTAACTAAAACTCATTGAGCAGTATTTTAAAAATAAATACTTTGTTTTTCAATTTGTTGAACAGATAAAGAAATTCTCAAACTCTGCATCTTATAAATTCTTTTTAACTGTTTCAAAAATAACTAAACAAGTAGAGTAAGCAATCTTTACATAACCACTAAATAAGTATAGTGGTTTTCCTAAAAATGTCTTTTTAATCAAAAACTCAAAACTCATTTACTAAACTGTTTAAATCAGCAAAAAACATCTCTAGATTAAATAGTGCTATGTTTTTTTCAGAACCTATTGCAAGTTGTAAACTGAAAAGTAAGATTTATTTATCCAAAACCTTTACTTTCTAATTTTAAAAAACCAGTAGAGAAAACCACCCAAACCAGCAGCAACTAACACACTGCCACCAGTTGCTAAACCAATGGTTAAATCTTGACTTTGTTGTTTTTCTTTTGCTTGCTTATTCTTTTCTGCTTCTGCTTGCTTATTCTTTTGTGCTTCTACCTGGTTGAGAGCAAGCAGTTGGTTTTCAATCATTTTGGAAGTAACCTGATCATTGAGTAATTCTTGGAGTTGGAGTTTGACATCTAAGGATAAATCAGAACCTTTAACACCTGCCTTTTCCTTGGCAGCAACAAACAAAAGTTTAAGATCATAACTTTTGTTTTTAATCTTGATTGAAGTATCTTTTCATTTGTCAAACTCTGGTTGGTTAAAAACCTTTTTTAGTTGGTTTCAAAGGTTGTCTAATGAGACTAACATTTGTTTCAAAACATCTCCAAGTTGTTGAGGGGTAATTCCAGCATTGATTAGGTTCTGGAGTTCTATTATGGGTTCTAGAGGAAGTTGTGAACCTTTTCCATTAAATTGAGTAATAGTAGAAAAAATCTTTGCCAAATCATAACTTTTGTTGTTAATGTTAATTTTCACTGGCAGTCTTGCTAAGTTAGCATGCTTGGTTTTCTTTAATTCTTCCCAAAAATTATCCAATTTTTGGTTGTTTTGAATGTTTGCTGTTGCTAAACTATTTTTAAAAATTTGATGATCAATGCCAGCATTAACTAAATCTTGCAACTGCATTTTAGTTGCTAAAGGGAGGTCATAACCATTGCCAGTAAAACCAGACTGAGCAGCATCAAATAAGAATTTTAAGTCATAATTTTCATCATTAATTGGAATTGGGGTTTTGACTAAGTAGACATACTCTGGTTTTTTCAGTTCATCTTTGATTGCTGTTCAGAGATTATTTAGTTTGGGTTTGTTTTTAGCATCAACTGTTGCAAAAGCAGCATCAATATCAGTTTCTTTAACAAAAAATAAAAAGGTAAAATCTCAAATTATTTCCCTGAAACCAGGTATTTTTATTTTTACAAACTCCTCTCATGTTTTCAGAACTCCAAACCTTTTAGCAACAATAAATAAAGGTTCTAAACTACGCTCATATACTTTTTCTCCTTTTTCGATTGAGATTGGGGTTTTAGCTAAGTAAGCATATTGAGGATTTAACAATGCATCTTGATTTTCACCAAAACTGGCATTAACTAAATAAGATCATTTTGTGTTTTGTTGTTTTGCAAAATGTCTTTTCTTTGTAATAAAAAACTCTGATGCTCCATATCTTTTTACTCCATCAAAAAGATTCAGCAGTGGATCTTTAAATTTTTGTCCTAATTCAGAACCTTTCTTTTCATATTGAGTATCATCTTTGGCAGCAGTAAACAAAAAATTTCAACCATCATCAAAATCTAAATAAGTATACCTGTTTCTCAGTTCAGACTTAATTTGTTCTCAAGTAAAATCTTGTTTTTGTTCATTACTAAGGGGTTGGGGTTGAGCCTCAAAAACAACTGGAGAAGATGGACTAGCAAAAACAAACAAACCTGAGTAAGCAAAGAAGATAAAAACTGGAAAAAAAGCAAAGACTTTTTTCAACATTGTGCCTTCATTTTACTTTTTTTTTTTTTTGTCAAGTAATTGGTGAAAAAGAAGCAAAAAACCAGGAAAGAAACAACTGATTTTATCCACTTTTGAATAGTCACAAAAGATACTTTAGAAAAAATCTATAAGCAAGTGTTTTTTTAAAAAAATAAGGAAAATAAAGATTGATAGTCAAAAAACTTTTTATTTTCTAATCCTAAAAAACCAGTAGAGAAAACCACTCAGACCAGCAGCAACTAAAACACTACCGCCAGTTGCTAAACCAATCGTTAAAGCTTGACTTTGTTGTTTTTCTTTTGCTTGCTTATTCTTTTCTGCTTCTGCCTGATTGAGAGCAAGCAGTTGGTTTTCAATCATTTTAGAAGTAACTTGATCATTGAGTAATTCTTGGAGTTTCAGCTTAGTATCTAAGGGTAAAGCAGAACCTTTAACATTTGTTTTATCCTTAGCAGCAGTAAACAAAAGACTAAGATCATAGTTTTTGTTTTTAATTTTGATTGAAGTGTTTTTTCATTTGTCAAACTCTGGTTGGTTAAAAACCTTTTTTAGTTGGGTTCAAAAGTTGTCTAATGAGGTTAACATTTGTTTCAAAACATCTCCAAGTTGTCGAGGGTTAATTCCAGCATTGATTAGGTTCTGGAGTTCTGTTCCAGGTTCTAGAGAAAGTTGTGAACCTTTTCCATTAAATTGAGTAATAGTAGAAAAAATCTTCGCCAAATCATAACTTTTGTTGTTAATGTTAATTTTTACTGGTAGTATTGCTAAATTAGCATACTTGGTTTTCTTTAACTCTTCCCAAAAATTATCCAATTTTTGGTTGTTTTGAATGTTTGCTGTTGCTAAACTGCTTTTAAAAACTTGATGATCAATGCCAGCATTAACTAAATCTTGCAACTGCATTTTAGCTGCTAAATCAAGATCATAACCATTGCCAGCAAAACTAGACTGAGCAACCTCAAATAAGAGTTTTAAGTCATAATTTTCATCATTAATTAGAATTGGAGTTTTGACTAAGTAGACATACTCTGGTTTTTTCAGTTCATCTTTGATTCCTGCTCAGAGACTATTTAGTTTGGGTTTGTTTTTAGCATCAGCTGCTGCAAAAGCAGTATTAATTTCCGTTTCCTCAACAGAAGATAAAAAGAAAAAATTTCAAATTATTTCTCTGAAACCAGGTATTTTTACTTTTGAAAACTCTTCTTCTGTTTTCAGAACTCCAAACCTTTTAGCAGCAAGAAACAAGGGTTCTAAATTAACTTTGTATACTTTTTTTCCTTTTTCGATTGAGATTGGGGTTTTAACTAAGTAAGCATATTTAGAATTTAACAATGCATCTATATTTTCACCATTATTAGTATCAACTAAAGAATTTCATCTTCATTTTTGTTCTTCTAGAGAAATAGTTCGGCTTTCAAGCAAAAACTCTAGCATTCCTGTTTTGTCTTTGCTTGTTGCTCAAGAAAAAAGATCTAGCAGTCAATTTTTAACTTTTTGCTCTAATTCAGAACCTTTCTTATTATAGTCATTGCTATGAACAGCATCCAATAAAGGTTTTCAATTTGGATGAAAATCTAAATAAGTATACCTGTTTCAAAGCTCAGACTTAATTCATTTTCAAGTACGATCTTGTTTTTGTTCATTAGTAAGGTCTTGGGGTTGAGCCTCGAAAACAACTGGAGAAGATGGACTAGCAAAAACAAACAAACCTGAGAAGGCAAAGAGGATAAAAACTGGAAAAACAGCAAGGACTTTTTTCAACATCACTTCTTCATTCTACTTCTTTTTTTTTTTTTTTGTCAAGTAGTTAAGAAAAAGAAAAGGAAAAGTCAGGTTTTACTTTTAAAAACTAGAGAAAAAACAACTGAATTTATTTACCTTTTAGATGACAAAAATATCAAAAAAAATGCTAACTAAAATTCATTGAGCAGTATTTTAAAAATAAATACTTTGTTTTTCAATTTGTTGAACAGATAAAGAAATTCTCAAACTCTGCATCTTATAAACTCTTTTTAACTGTTTCAACAATAATTAAACAAGTACAGTAATCAATCTCTACATAACCACTAAATAAGTATAGTGATTTTCCTAAAAATGTCTTTTTAATCAAAAACTCAAAACTCATTTACTAAACTTGTTTAAATCAGCAAAAAAACATCTCTAGATTAACTAGTGCTATGTTTTTTTCAGAACCTATTGCAAGTTGGAAACTAAAAAAAAAAAAAAAGTAAGATTTATTTATCCAAAACCTTTACTTTCTAATTTTAAAAAACCAGTAGAGAAAACCACTCAGACCAGCAGCAACTAAAACACTACCGCCAGTTGCTAAACCAATGGTTAAAGCTTGACTTTGTTGCTTTTCTTTTGTTTGCTGCTTATTCTTTTCTGTTTCTGCCTGATTGAGAGCAAGCAGTTGGTTTTCAACCATTTTGGAAGTAACCTGATCATTGAGTAATTCTTGAAGTTGGAGTTTGACATCCAAGGAAGAGGCAGAACCTTTAACATTTGTCTTTTCCTTGGCAGTAAACAAAAGTTCAAGATCATAACTTTTGTTTTTAATTTTGATTGAAGTATCTTTTCATTTGCTAAATTCTGGTTGGTTGAGAATCTTTTTTAGTTGGGTTCAAAGTTCATCTAATTTTTGGTTGTTTATTGCTGTTAAAGCAACTTTAAATTTTTCACCATTAATGTTAGCATTAACTAAATCTTGCAACTGCATTTTAGTTGCTAAATCGAGATCGTAACCATTACCAGCAAAACTAGAATGAGTAACCTTAAACAAGGGTTCTAAATCATAATTTTTATTATTAATTAGAATTGGGGTTTTAACTAAGTGAGCATAATCTGGTTTTTTCAACTCATTCTTGATGCCTGTTCAGAGACTATTTAGTTTGGGTTTGTTTTCACCATCAACTGCTAAAAAAGTAGCATTAATATCACTTTCATTAACAGAAGGACTTAAAAAGCAAAAATCTCAAATTATTTCCCTGAAACCAGGTATTTTTACTTTTGAAAACTCTTCTTCTGTTTTTAGAACTCCAAACCTTTTAGCAGCAAGAAACAAGGGTTCTAAACTAACTTTTTTTGTCTCTGCTACTCCTAATACTTTGATTAAGATTGAGCTTTTAACCAAGTAAGCATATTCAGGATTTAACAACGCATCTTGATCTTGACCAACACTGGTATCAACTAAAGAATTTCATCTTTTTTTTTGGATTCTTAGAAAAGAAGAAATTGCTCCAGACAAAAACATTAGCACTCCTGTTTTGTCTTTTGTTTTTGTGTAATGAAAAATAACTCCCAGTAAATTTTTATCTTCTTGCTTTAATTCAGAACCTTTCTTATTATAGTCATCACTATGGACAGTGTCCAACAAAGATTTTCAATTTGGATGAAAATCTAAATAAGTATACCTGTTTCTCAGTTCAGACTTAATTCATTGTCAAGTATAATCTTGTTTTTCAGCAGTAGTAAGGTCTTGGGGTTGAACCTCGAAAACAACTGGAGAAGATGGACTGGTAAAAACAAACAAACCTGAAAAGACAAAGAAGATAAAAACTGGAAAAACAGCAAAGACTTTTTTCAACATTATGCCTTCATTTTACTTTTTTTTTTTTTTTGTCAAGTAACTCAGGCAAAAAACCAAAATGTTTTTTTCAAAAACTAAAAAAATATTAAATTTATTTATTTTCTTAAGTGTTTAAAACTATTTGAAAAGCAGATCCATAAAAAAATTTAAAAACTAAACAAGTTAAAATTGAAAGACTAGTAAGTTGTTATACATTTAAAGGTTTAAAATCTAAATTCAGAAAAAGAAAATCATTTCTTTCTGCAATCTTTTTCAATTTATTATCCAGGAAAGCAATGCCTTTAGCAATTGCTCAACTTAATGATTTAATTTGTTCTTTATTTGACTTGTTCACTCTGTCTTTGTAATGCTTTTTTAATTATCTTTAGTTCCTGTTTATTTTTTTTTAATTCTCAAACAACCTGAGATAACTGGTCTTTTTTCCTTTTTCTGATCAATGCTTGTTTCTTATTCAATTTTTCTTTATTCACTTCATAATATTTTTTTAATATGATTGCTTTTTTGCTTTATTTTTCTGCTGCCAGTCTTTCATATATTTACTTTTTTTTAATTGTTTTTCTTTGTAAATTTTTCTGGTTTTATCAACATTCATTTCAATTTTTTATTGATGCAACTTGAAAATTGCTTTTAGCATTGCTTCTGCTTTGTTTGTTCTGGTCCTGATCATTTCTAAATGAATAAATTCTTCATACAGTAACTTTTTTTCCATTTTTTTAAAATAATCATAGTAAAAATCATGTACTGCTTTTAATTCATCTAACTGAAATTTAAACAACTTTAATAATTTAATTTCAATTGCTACTGCAGACATTTTTTTCATTTATTTAATATCAGACTCCTTTATTTTTTTTGTTGATAAAATATGTTTTAACATCATTCTTAGATAAGTTTTTTCAGATTTGATTTTTGATCAAATTCCTTTTTTAGAAACATAAAAATTGAAAACTTTTTGAAATTGAGTGCCAAATTTATTTTCAACTTCTTCTAGTAAAAGATCATATGTTTGTTCATCTTTTTTTTCTTTCAGGTCAATTGCTTGATTTAATCATGGGACAAATTGATAAAAATCTTTCTCTTTTTGGTCTTCACTTGTTTGACCAGAATTGACTAACAACTGCCTTTTTGACTTGTCGTTAACAAAATTAGTCAAGTCTTCAAATCAAATTCTTCATGAGTTTCTAATAATAGAGTCAACAGATCTTTGACCGCCTTGTTTGTTCAAAGAGTCAATGTTTGCTAAAACGGAATCAAGTTCAGTCTTTTTAAGTTCATTCTGTAAACGTGTTATTTCTAGTTCTGCTTGTTTATTCTCTGTTGCATCTAAGTTTGCTCTTTCTTGACCCCCTTGAACAACATTATTTTTAAGTTCATCCTGTAAGCGTGTTGTTTCTGTTTTTAAGTCTGAATCTGATTTGCTTTCAACAATTTGATGCTGAATTTTAGTTTTAGTAACAACTTCTGTTTTTGCTTTTTTGTTTGTTAAAAACAATATTAAAGCAATGCAAGCAGTAGATAATATGAGAATTCCAATAGCAACTAAAACAGCACCAAATATTCAATGTCTTTTATTTTTTTTTTTTTTGTCCTGTGCAGTAATTTTTTCCTGATTTTTCATAACCATATTATGTCTTATTTTTATGTCTTATTTTTTTTAGTTCAACAGATTCTAAAAAAATAAACAGTCAAAGCAGGTACCTAAAAACTTTACTTTCTGATTTTAAAAAACCAGTAGAGAAAACCACCCAGACCAGCAGCAACCAATACACCTCCGCCAGTTGCTAAACCAATGGTTAAACCTGTGTTTTGTTGCTTTTTTTTTACTTGCTTATTCTTTGCTGCTTCTGCCTGGTTGAGAGCAAGCAGTTGGTTTTCAACCATTTTGGAAGTAATTTGATCATTAAGTAACTCTTGGAGTTGGAGTTTAGTATTTGAGAGCAAAGCAGAACCTTTAACATCTGCCTTTTCCTTGACAGCAGCAAACAAAAGGCTAAGATCATAACTTTTGTTTTTAATTTTGATTGAAGTATCTTTTCATTTGCTAAATTCTGGTTGGTTGAGAATCTTTTTTAGTTGGGTTCAAAGGTCATCTAATTTTTGGTTGTTGTGAGTGTTTGCTGTTGCTAAACTATTTTTAAAAGCTTGATGATCAATGCCAGCACTAACTAAACTCTGTAACTTATTTGTTGCTGGACCAGAGAGTTGTGAACCTAAAACACGATACTCATTTTTAACAGCAACAAACAAGGGTTCAAGGTTGTAGTTATTACCATTGACTAGAATTGGAGTTTTGGATAGATGGGCATATTCTGGTTTTTTCAGTTCAGATTTGCTTTCTGATCAGAAAGCATCTAACTTTTCATTGTTTTTAACATCTAAAGCGTCTTTAAGTTTTTGAGGAATAACAACAGCATCAACCAACTCTTGGAGTTTCTTTTTTGCCCGGACAGGAAGTTCAGAACCTTTCTTTTGATACTGGGTATCATTTTTGGCAGCAGTAAACAAGGGTTCAAGGTTGTAGTTATTACCATTGACTAGGATTAGAGTTTTAGATAGATAAGCATATTTTGTTTTTAGTTCAGATTTGATTTCTGATCAAAGAAGATCTAGTGCTGTTTTTGCTAAAACAGGAACAAGATCCTGAAAGAAAAACTCAGCAGAATTCAACCTAATAAGTAGGTCTTTAGCAGAGGTTGGCAGTTCGTATCATCTTTTTTGGTCTCCTTGATTTCTAGCAGCAAGAAACAAGGGTTCTAAACTAACTTTGTATACTTTTTCTCCTTTTTTGATTGAGATTAGGGTTTTAGCTAAGTGAGCATATTTGGGTTTTACTGATTCTTGATTGAAAACATTTCAAAGACTCACTACATCAGAAGCAAAACCAAATCCTTCTTCATGAGAAAGCGCAGAATTAACTCTTGCAGAATCTAAACCAGCACTAACCAGTTCTAAAAGTTTTTCTCTGGCACCTTCAGTTGTCAGACTAGAACCAGGAGTAGCAAGTTCATTTTGTGCTGCTTTGTATAAAGGTCCTAAGTCATAAAGTTTGCCATCTTGATTAGAAATTTTAATTGGGATTTTAGTTAGAAAATAAAGTTCTGACTTCTTTATTTCATCTTTGATTCCTGATCAAAGTTGATCAATTTTACCTATTTTTTCTGCTGCTAAATTAGTAGAGGCAGAACCTACTGATGAGAAAACAACTGGAGAAGATGGACTAGCAAAAACAAACAAACCTGAGTAAGCAAAGAAGATAAAAACTGGAAAAACAGCAAAGACTTTTTTCAACATTGTGCCTTCATTTTACTTTTTTTTTTTTTTTGTCAAGTAATTGGTGAAAAAGAAGCAAAAACCAGGGAAGAAACCAAAATGTTTTTTTCAAAAACTAAAAAAATATTAAATTTATTTATTTTCTTAAGTGTTTAAAACTATTTGAAAAGCAGGTCCATAAAAAAAATTTGAAAACTAAACAAGTTAAAATTGAAAGACTAGACTAGTAAGTTGTTATACATTTAAAGGTTTAAAATCTAAATTCAGAAAATCATTTCTTTTAGTTCAACAAGATTCTAAAAAAATAAACAACCAAAGCAGGTACCTAAAAACTTTATTTTCTAATTTTAAAAAACCAGTAAAGAAAACCACCCAGACCAGCAGCAGCTAAAACACTGCCGCCAGTTGCTAAACCAATGGTTAAATCTTGACGTTGTTGTTTTTCTTTTGCTTGCTTATTCTTTTCTGCTTCTGCCTGATTGAGAGCAAGCAGTTGGTTTTCAACCATTTTGGAAGTAACCTGATCATTGAGCAACTCTTGGAGTTTGAGTTTGGCATCTAAGGACAAGGCAGAACCTTTAACATTTGTCTTTTCCTTGGCAGTAAACAAAAGTTTAAGATCATAATTTTTGTTTTTAACCTTGATTGAAGTGTTTTTTCATTTACTAAATTCTGGTTGGTTGAGAATCTTTTTTAGTTGATTTCAAAGGTCATCTAATTTTTGGTTGTTTATTGCTGTTAAAGCAACTTTAAAATTTTCATCATCAATATTAGCATTAACTAAATCTTGCAACTGCATTTTAGCTGCTAAATCAAGATCATAACCATTGCCAGCAAAACTAGACTGAGCAACCTCAAATAAGAGTTCTAGGTCATAATTTTTATTATTAATTGGAATTGGGGTTTTGACTAAGTAGGCATATTCTGGTTTTTTCAACTCATCCTTGATGCCTGATCAGAGATTATTTAGTTTGGGTTTGTTTTCAGCATCAGTTGCTGCAAAAGCAGCATTAATATCACTTTCCTCAACAAAAAATAAAAAGTAAAAATCTCAAATCATTTCCCTGAAACCAGGTATTTTTATTTTTGAAAACTCCTCTTCTGTTTTCAGAACTCCAAACTTTTTAGCAGCAATAAATAAAGGTTCTAAACTAACTTTGTATACTTTTTCTCCTTTTTGGATTGAAATTAGAGTTTTAGCTAAGTAAGCATATTTAGGATTTAACAATGCATCTTGATTTTCACCAACACTAACATCAACTAAAGAATTTCATGTTGATGTTTGTCGATCTAGAAAAGTAAGTTGGGTTTGAAGCAAAAAATCTAGCACTTCTGTTCTGTCTTTTCTTGTTGTTGCTACTGCATCAAAAATAACTAGCAGTTCACCTTTAACTTTTTGTTCTAATTCAGAACCTTTTCTATCATAATCTCTACCATTAGCAGCAGTAAACAAAGGTTTTCAATCTGGATAAAAATCTAGATAAGTATACCTGTTTCTCAGTTCAGACCTAATCCAGTCTCAAGTAAGATCTTGTTTTTCTTCATTACTAAGGGGCTGGGGTTGAACATTAAAAACAACTGGAGAAGATGGACTGGCAAAAACAAACAAACCTGAAAAGACAAAGAAGATAAAAACTGGAAAAACAGCAAGGATTTTTTTCAACATTGTGCCTTTATTTTACTTTTATTTTTGTTTTTTTAGTAAATAGTTAAGAAAAAGAAAAGGAAAAACCAGGTTGTTACTTTTAAAAACTAGAGAAAAAACAACTGAATTTATTTACTTTTTGGATGACAAAAATACCAAAAAAATGCTAACTAAAATTCATTGAGCAGTATTTTAAAAATAAATACTTTGTTTTTCAATTTGTTAAAAAGATAAAGAAATTCTTAAACTCTGTATCTTATAAACTCTTTTTAACTGTTTCAACAATAATTAAACAAGTACAGTAATCAATCTCTACATAACCACTAAATAAGTATAGTGATTTTCCTAAAAATGTCTTTTTAATCAAAGACTCAAAACTCATTTACTAAACTGTTTAAATCAGCAAAAAAACATCTCTAGATTAACTAGTGCTATGTTTTTTTCAGAACCTATTGCAAGTTGTAAACTGAAAAGTAAGATTTATTTATCCAAAACCTTTACTTTCTAATTTTAAAAAACCAATAAAGAAAACCAATAAGTCCAACAGCAGTCAGAACTGCTGCTCCAACTGCTAAACCAATGGTTAAATTTTCTTTTTGATTAAGAGCAAGCAGTTGGTTTTCAATCATTTTAGAAGTGACCTGATCATTGACTAACTCTTGGAGTTTAAGTTTGGCATTTAAGGGCAGAGCAGAACCTTTAACATCTGCCTCTTCCTTGGCAGCAGCAAACAAAAGACTAAGATCATAGTTTTTGTTTTTAATCTTGATTGAAGTGTTTTTTCATTTGTCAAACTCTGGTTTTTTCAACTCATCCTTGATGCCTGTTCAGAGATTATTTAGTTTGGGTTTGTTTTCAGCATCAGCTGTTTTTAAAGCAGCATTAATATCACTTTCCTCAACACCAAATAATCTAAAATCTCAAATCATTTCTCTGAAACCAGGTATTTTTATTTTTGAAAACTCCTCTCATGTTTCCAAAACTCCAAACCTTTTAGCAGCAAGAAACAAGGGTTCTAAACTGCCCTTATATACTTCTTCTCCTTCTTTTTTGATTGAGATTGGGGTTTTAGCTAAGTGAGCATATTTAAGATTTAACAATGCATCTTGATTTTCACCAACACTGGCATCAACTAAAGAATTTCATCTTCATTTTTGTCATCTTAGAAAAATAGTTCGCTTTTCAAGCAAAAACTCTAGCATTCCTGTTTTGTCTTTTCTTGTTGTTCAAGTAAAAAGAGCTAGCAGTCAATTTTTAACTTTTTGTTCTAATTCAGAAGCTTTCTTATCATAATCATTGCTATGGACAGCATCCAACAAAGGTTTTCAATTTTCACTAAGATCTAAATAAGTATACCTGTTTCTCAGTTCAGACTTAATTCATTTTCAAGTACGATCTTGTTTTTGTTCATTAGTAAGGAGTTGGGGTTGAGCCTCAAAAACAACTGAAGAAGATGGACTAACAAAAACAAACAAACCTGAGAAGGCAAAGAGGATAAAAACTGGAAAAACAGCAAGGATTTTTTTCAACATCACATCCTCATTTTACTTTCTTTTTTTTTTTTTTTTGGCAAGTAGATTGAAAAAAAAGGAAAAACCAGGTTGTTGCTTTTAAAAACTAGAGAAAAAACAACTGAATTTATTTACCTTTTGGATGACAAAAATACCAAAAAAACACTAACTAAAACTCATTGAGCAGTATTTTAAAAATAAATACTTTGTTTTTCAATTTGTTAAAAAGATAAAGAAATTATCAAACTCTGCATCTTATAAACTCTTGCTAACTGTTTCAACAATAACTAAACAAGTACAGTAAGCAGTCTTTACATAAGCACTGAATAAACATAGTCAATGTCCTAAAAATGTCTTTTTAATCAAAAACTCAAAACTCATTTACTAAACTGTTTAAATCAGCAAAAAACAGCTCTAGGTTAGTGCTATGTTTTTCTCAGAACCTATTGCAAGTTGGAAACTAAAAAAGGAAGATTTATTTATTCAAAACCTTTACTTTCTAATTTTAAAAAACCAGTAGAGAAAACCACCCAGACCAGCAGCAACTAACACACCTCCGCCAGTTGCTAAACCAATGGTTAAAACTTGACTTTGTTGCTTTTTTTTCACTTGCTTATTCTTTGCTGGTTCTGCTTGCTTATTATTTTCTGCTTCTGCCTGATTGAGAGCAAGTAGTTGGTTTTCAACCATTTTGGAAGTAACCTGATCATTGAATAACTCTTGGAGTTTGAGTTTGGCATCTAAGGGCAAAGCAGAACCTTTAACATCTACCTTTTCATTGGTAGTAAACAAAAGTTTAAGATCATAACTTTTGTTTTTAATTTTGATTGAAGTATCTTTTCATTTGTCAAACTCTGGTTGGTTAAGAATCTTTTTTAGTTGGGTTCAAAAGTTGTCTAATTTTTGGTTGTTTTGAATGTTTGCTTTTGTTAAACTAGTTTTAAAAATTGGGTGTTGAACATCAGCACTGACTAAAATCTGTAACTTATTTTTTGCTGAATCAGAGAGTTGTGAACCTAAAACACGATACTTATTTTTAACAGCAACAAACAAGGATTCAAGGTTGTAGTTATTACCATTAACTAGAATTGGAGTTTTAACTAAGTAAGCATATTCTGGTTTTTTCAGTTCAGATTTAATTTCTGATCAGAAAGCATCTAACTTTTCATTGTTTTTAACATCTAAAGCATCTTTAAGTTTTTGAGAAATAACAACAGCATTAACTAACTCTTGGAGTTTGTTTTTTGCCTGGGCAGGAAGTTCAGAACCTTCCTTTGCATATTGAACATCATCTTTAGCAGCAACAAACAAAGATTCTAGGTTGTAGTCTTTTCTATCAATTCCAATAGGAGTTTTGGATAGATAAGCATATTCTGGTTTTTTCAACTCATCCTTAATGCCTGATCAAAGAAGATCTAGTGCTGTTTTTGCTAAAGCAGAATTGAGATGCTCCCCACTAACCTGAACATCAGCCAAACTAATAATCAGGTCTTTAGCAGCGGTTGGCAGTTTATATCATGGTTTTGGTTTTTTGTCTCCTTGATTTCTAGCAGCATTGAACAAGGGTTCTAAACTACCCTCATGTAATATTTCTCCACCACTTCTAATTGTAATTTGGGTTTTAACTAAGTGGGTATATTTGGGTTTTACTAATTCTTGAGTGAAAATATTATTTCAAATTTTGACTAAATCAAAAACAAAACCAAATCCTTTTTCATAAGAAAGCACAGAATTAACTTTTGCAGAATCTAAACCAGCATCAACCAGTTCTAAAAGTTTTTCTCTGGCACCTTCAGTTTCCAGACTAGAACCAGAGGTAGCAAGTTCAGTTTGTGCTGCTTTGTATAAAGGTCCTAAGTTATAAAGTTTGCCATCTTGATTAGAAATTTCAATTGGGATTTTAGTTAGAAAATAATATTCTGAATCCTTTATTTCATCTTTGATTTCTGATCAGAGCTGATCAATTTTAGCTATTTTTTTTGCTGGTAAGTTAGTAGAGGCAGAACCTCCTGATGAGAAAACAACTGGAGAAGATGGACTGGCAAAAACAAACAAACCTGAGAAGGCAAAGAAGATAAAAACTGGAAAAACAGCAAGGACTTTTTTCAACATTGTGTCTTCATTTTACTTTTTTTTTTTTTTTGTCAAGTAGTTAAGAAAAAGAAAAGGAAAAATCAGGTTGTTGATTTTAAAAACTAGAGAAAAAACAACTGAATTTATTTACTTTTTGGATGACAAAAATACCAAAAAAATGCTAACTAAAATTCATTGAGCAGTATTTTAAAAATAAATACTTTGTTTTTCAATTTGTTGAAAAGATAAAAAAATTCTCAAACTCTGCATCTTATAAACTCTTGCTAACTGTTTCAACAATAACTAAACAAGTACAGTAAGCAAACTTTACATAACCACTGAATAAACATAGTCAATATCCTAAAAATGTCTTTTTAATCAAAAACTCAAAACTCATTTACTAAACTGTTTAAATCAGCAAAAAAACATCTCTAGGTTAACTAATACTATGTTTTTTTCAGAACCTATTGCAAGTTGGAAACTAAAAAAGGAAGATTTATTTATCCAAAACCTTTACTTTCTAATTTTAAAAAACCAGTAGAGAAAACTACCCAGACCAACAGCAGTCAGAACTGCCGCTCCAACTGCTAAACCAAAAGTTAAACTCTCTTTTTGATTAAGAGCAAGCAGTTGGTTTTCAGTCATTTTAGAAGTGGCTTGATCATTGAGTAACTCTTGGAATTTCAGTTTAATATCTAAAGGCAAAACAGAACCTTTAACATCTGTCTTTTTCTTGGCAGCAGCAAACAAAAGTTCAAGATCATAATTTTTGTTTTTAATCAAAACTATTGCTATCTAAAAACAACAACCTCTGAATAAACAAAGAGTTAGCATTTAAAACCTTTACTTTCTAATTTTAAAAAACCAGTAGAGAAAACCACTCAGACCAGCAGCAACTAACACACCTCCACCAGTTGCTAAACCAATGGTTAAACCTTGACTTTGTTGTTTTTTTTTCACTTGTTCATTCTTTTCTGCTTCTGCTTGCTCATTCTTTTCTGTTTCTGCCTGATTGAGAGCAAGCAGTTGGTTTTCAACCATTTTAGAAGTGACTTGATCATTGACTAACTCTTGGAGTTTCAGTTTAGTATCTAAAGGCAAAACAGAAGCTTTAACATCTGCCTTTTCCTTGGCAGCAGCAAACAAAAGTTCAAGATCATAACTTTTGTTTTTAATCTTGATTGAAGTGTTTTGTCATTTGTCAAACTCTGGTTGGTTGAGAATCTTTTTTAGTTGGATTCAAAGGTCATCTAATTTTTGATTGTTCATTGCTGTTAAAGCAACTTTAAAATTTTCACCATCAATGTTAGCATTAACAAATCTTTGTAAATTCTTTTTTGTCTCTAAACTTAACTCTGAACCTTTTTTATCATAATCAGAGTTCTTGCTAGCAGCAATCAGAGTGTCTAAATCTAGAAAGAAATAATTAGGAATAAAACCATCATGATAAGAGGGAGGAAGAATAAACCATTCTAAATCAGAGTACTTATTTTTTCTTAATTCATCTTTAATCTCTGACCAAAGTGTATCTAACTTCTTATTACTTTCCTCTTTTAAATCTTTTAAAGCATCTTTGAATGCTTCAAAATTGACCTGGGCATTTAATAATCTTTGAATTGTTATCTTTGAAGTTTTTGTTCCCCAAGATTTTTTAATCTTGTTAAATGCAAGAGGAAAACCACCAGAAAAGAGAACCATTTTTCCAATTTTTACTGTTAGTTCAGAACCCTTTTCATCATACTCTTTTTTAACAGCCAAAAACAGGGGAAACAAATCAAATTTTTTCTCATCAAAAATAATTTTAGAATTTTCTAAATACTTATATTTTGATTCATTTAATTCAGATTTGATTCCTGATCAGAAAGCATCTAACTCTGGATTGTTATCTGCCTCTAAATTTATTAAAGATTGCTTGAATTGGTCACCTTGGACATTATCATCAACTAACTGTTGCAACAATTTATTGCGCTCTGGTAAAACAGATTCTAATTTTTCTGAAACAGAATAAGAAGGATAAGCAATAGAATAAAGAAAGTATCTTTGTGCTTCCTCATTCCCACTGCTAACAAGCAAATACTTTAGTTCATAATTTTTATTATTAATTTTGACTGAATTTTCAACTAAATGGGCATACTTTTCTTTTTCTAGTTCTGTTCTAATTGATTGCCAAAGTGTTTCTTTTTTATTTTTATCTTCACTTTCTTGTTTACTTAAAAAGTTCTGAAAACCATCACTTTCAAAACTGCTCAAAATCCCAGATGCAAACAAAAGAGAAAAGAAAAAAAAGAAAACAACAATTTTTTTCACAGTTAAAACCATTATGTTTTTCATTCTACTACTTTTTTTTTTTTTTTACAACTCCAACAGTACTTAAACTCACTTGAAAACTTATTGGAAAAATAAACTCCCTCTTCCAGACTTTTTTTAACTTTTTTTACCTTGTTTACTAAAAAATCTTGGAACAAAACTGTAAACAAATTTACTTTTTTTCTCAGAACTATTGCAAATACAAAACTTTCAAGCAAGCATCTTGCAAATCCTGTCTGTACTCAGCAAAAGACTTATTTTGATAATACTTCTTTTGTCAATATTGAGTAAGAGAAGTGGATGCCACTTGCCAACTACTTCCATAATCATAGATTATAAAATCCAAATCAGTCACATCACCACCTTGTTCATACAAATCTATCTCTTCCAAAAACTCATATAGTTCATATGCATAGGTTTTAATTAAGTTTGTTAAAGTTTTTTCACTAACTGTTCATTTTGTAAAAAGTAAAATTGCTCCTAAAAAACTCTTTTTAAACTGAGAAATAGTAACCCTGCCATCAACCAGTTTCTGAAGTTGCTTTCAAGATAAAACTCTTTTTTTCATACTGGAAATCTTTCTCCTCATTCAGACAAATAACTCAAATTATAAGTTTTGTCTCCAATCCTTGCTGAACCATCTCAAGATTGAGGTAAAACTTTCAAAATAGATCTGATCTTATAAAAGAAATCATTTTTTGCTGATAGCAGCTAAAACATCTGCAGCAGTTAAACCTCAAAGCCAAAAATCTGCCAACTGAAGCAAACAAATAAATAGCAGTTTCAGATCTGCTTCCATTTTGAGTCTTTTTGAACAAACCTGAAATGGAAAGATAATTTAATGAATTCATTCTTAGTTGTTCATACTTTAAGTACCACAAATCCCTATCAGTTAATTTATAAAAAATCCCTCTCCAAAGTGCATTTGCTTTTCTTACATATGTTTGATGGAACACATCAAAAAGTTACTCAGAATTAATCCCATTCTTAATTAAACCTCAAAGTTCTTTAACAGTATCCTCTTTACCAAATCAATTCCTTGTTGACCCTGCTAGTGAAAACAAATTATCTAACTGATGAACACCTTTACCACCAAAACTAATTAAAGCGCCTTTCATAGCATAACCTTGAAAATTTACCTTGTTTTCTTTTCAAAATGTATCTAATTTAGAATGATTTAGTCCAAATTCAACAGGATCAATCTTTGCTTGGCAAAATTTAACTAACATTTGTTTACTCTTAACTGACAAAGCAGAAAAATTTCCATTAACTGCACCTTGGATCAAAACTAAAAATTTTATTCATTCTAAAACAACTGCCATTTTAATCAACACCAACATCATTCTTTTCAGTTTAACATCTTAATATTATGAACTTCTTCCTAACAAGAGTTAATCAAACTCAAAAACAAATTGATAAGAGTAACATAACAAAATACCTCCTTTTAAAGATTAAAATAAGCACAAAGAAAAACTTCCTCTTTGCCAAATAAAATCAGAAAAAATACCATCCAAAAGGTAAATACATATCTAATTTACCTGTTTTCCACTATTTCATCACCAGCAAGATAAAACTGGAAAAGTAGTTTCAATTTAGTTGTTGAAAATCCTTTTCAGCACTAACAAAATTACTTTGTTGTTGATTTTATAGATTCAGGTTTGTCTTGTTTATTTTGTTTTAATCAATTAAGGTTGTTGTGGATAGCACTAAGATCAAAAGCAAATTTTTGTTGATTTTTGTTAAGTATATCAAGATCTTGATAGGTTCTTGTCTGATGTTTAATCAGTTTTTGGTCAAAATCTTGGATTACCTGGTTGTGTCTTTCAACAACTTTATTATGCTCTATTTTGTATTCATTCAACAAACTGTTTGTTTGTTGAAAATGTTTCATAGTTTGTTTACTAATTTCAATATCAACCCTTTCAACAACTTTATCAATTATAGTTTTTTCCAAAGAAGATATTTGTTCTCCAATTTTGGTTTGAAAAACTTTATTATCTGCTCTCAAACCATCAAACCTGACTAAAACAAAGTACATAAAACCCAACAAAGCAGTAAAGAAACTGACAAAAATTACAGTCACTACACTAAGAATAATAATTCCTGTTTCAGTCATCTTTACCCTAATTATAATTCTAAATCTTATAAGTCTAAATCTATTTTTTAGAATTTTTTTGTTATAAAAAACAAATCCTTATCTAGCAAGTTGAACCTGATCTTTACCTTAATCCCCTCTAGAGAGTCTTATTTCTGTTTCTTTTTGGCATATATTATGCTACTTTTGTTTAGCAAGAAGGATTAACTAAAACAATCAAAACAGCATATTTATCTTCTTCCCTTTTTATGTCATAAAGAGGATTAAACTCTTCATATTCAAATAATTTTTTGCAAATAAATTTTAATTTCTACAGACTCAGCAGGAAAAGAATTTAAACTTATAACAATTAAAAACCCATTATAAGGATACTTACTGAAAAAAAGATTAACTTTTTACTTTTTTTAATGAAGGAGTGTTCTCTTAAATTTTTTATTGTTAAAATTACTTTCTGATTTTAAAAAACCAGTAGAGAAAACCACCCAGACCAGCAACAACTAAAACACTACCACCAGTTGCTAAACCAATCGTTAAATCTTGACTTTGTTGCTTTTCTTTTGCTTGCTTATTCTTTTCTGCTTCTGCCTGATTGAGAGCAAGCAGTTGGTTTTCAACCATTTTGGAATTAACTTGATCATTGAGTAATTCTTGAAGTTGGAGTTTGGCATCCAAGGGCAAGGCAGAACCTTTAACAGTTGTTTTATTCTTTGCAGTAAACAAAAGTTTAAGATCATAGTTTTTGTTTTTAATCTTGATTGAAGTGTTTTTTCATTTGTCAAACTCTGGTTGGTTAAGAATCTTTTTTAGTTGGGTTCAAAGGTCATCTAATTTTTGGTTGTTTATTGTCACTAAACTAGTTTTAAAAATTTGGTGTTGAACACCAGCACTAACTAAACTCTGTAACTTATTTTTTGCTGGATCAGAGAGTTGTGAACCTAAAACACTATACTCATTTTTAACAGCAACAAACAAGGGTTCAAGGTTGTAGTTATTACCATTGATTAGGATTGAAGTTTTGGATAGATGAGCATATTTTGTCTTTAGTTCAGATTTGATTTCTGATCAGAAAGCATCTAACTTTTCATTGTTTTTAACATCTAAAGCATCTTTAAACTTTTGAGCAGTAATTCCCTTTTGATACAAATCTTGCAATGTTTTTTCTCTTAATAATGGCTCAGAATTAATCTTACCAACATTAATTTCTAAGTCATCAATTAAAATTGATGTTTCAACTAAATGCCTATATTGAGGTTGTTTCAATTTTACTAAAATGTCATTTAATTCTTGATACTTTTCTAAAGCAGTTAAAAAGTTTTCAAGTTCAACTTCATAAGCAGCTAAAAATTGAAGACGAAATTTAACTTGTGATAATTGGTATAATTCAGAGTCTGTTCCTTGTTGTTGTTCAGATAAATCTAAATCTACTAAATTACTTTTAGCAATAAAACGTGAAGCACTTAGATCAAGACTACTACTGTATTGAGATTCTTTATTTTGAACTCAAATGAAGTGTCGAACCTTTTTCCCTAAATAAGCATACTTATCTTGAACCAATTCAGACTTAATACCTTCTCAAAGTTCTTTTGCTTTTTTGACCTGATCAGGCAACTTGTCTCATGCTGTTTTAAAGTTTTCATGTTTAATTTCACGATTAATTCAAAGCAAAAGTGATCTTTTAACTTTTATTTTAACTTCTCTATGTTCTTCATTTTCCACATTCAATTCAGCATTAGGGGCTAACTTAGCAAGGTTCAACAAAGGATTAATTTCTCTAGAAGATAAAAATGCCCTTCCAACTACTAAACCTCATCCTTCCTGAATTAATTCAGGAACTTCTGGTTTATTTAATACTGTTCTAATCTCTTCTCAAAACTTTTGCATCTTCTGATCTGTTTTGTCTCTATAAGAAACTAATGCATTTTGAAAATCAGAAAATTCAATTTTATTTTCTAGTAGTTTTTGAAATTGTTCTTGAAATTCTTTTTTACTATAACTGGGAAATTGGGAACCACAAACATCACCTCCTTCTATAGCAGCTATATGGAGAGTAGTTAAGTCATACTCTTTAGAATCAATTTTAATATCAACAAACAACCAGTGAGAATACTCTGGCTTTTTTAATTCTTTTTTAATATCTGCCCAAAATTTTACTATTTCCTGATTATCTTTTCACTGGCAAGATGAATTTGGAGAAGACAAGGGTGTTTTTCAGAATAAACCAGAAGATTGATGAGACAAAACCAACAGAAGCAAAGAAACAGACAAACAAAAATTTCAACAAAATAAAAAATAATTTTTAAACATTACAATTTCTTGTTAAAAAGCAAAGTATTCTTAACTGAGAATAAATAAATATCTTTTCAAACAAGAATTAAGTAAACAAAAAATCTTAGAACAAAACAACCAAAGAGAGCGCTATAGAAATGAGACCAGTTGCAATTGCAAATCCCCACAACAAAGCATTGTACTTTCACCAAATCCTGTTAACAATTCATTTTTTTTCAGCATTAATAAAAGGTAAGGTTTTGGGAATTCAAACTGAAAAAATATACTCATAAACTTTATCAAACTCTAACTTTTTTACCTTATGAACTTTCAGAAAAAAAGGTTTATCTTCAATTGTCTCCTCTAAATGCTTAACAGTAACTAAATGGGTTTCCAACTGAGCTTTTCAATGACTAACAAACTCACTACCCTCTGTTGTTTTCAATTCATTCAGTTCCTCAGACTGCTTCTTCATAGTTTCAAGGAGGTAGGGCAAACGCAAAGTAATGTAATCATGAGTTGACTTAGCTGATTTACACTCATCTTTTGAACAAGAAAAATCAAGACAGTCACCAGAACTAAAAACTAATTTACCATCCACCTTCTCATAAAGAAAACATGAACTAGTTTTTTGACTACAAAAAGGGCAAAAACACTTAGGCAAATTCTCTAAAACAGTTTTTGCTTCTTCCCATTCTGTTTTTCAATGCTCAAAAGATTCACTTTTCACTTTATTATTAGTAACCATCAGAATAAAAACAACTAAGCAGTCAAGATTCTACCATAAAAGTTAAACAAACTTCAGCAGTTTTAAAGTAGAAAGTTTATCTTTCTTGAATTGAACATTCTACTAAAGTCAAAATACAAAAAAAACAAATATTAAGACCAAAAAATGCCTTCCTAATCAAATTCTCTAATTGTTTTTCAAAAGACTTTGAGTCACTTTTAGAAAAACAAACCAAAAAGAAAAAAAATTACAAACCTTCCCTTATCTTAGAATGGGAAATGTGGACTTTTTAGATCTAAAGCAGGCAAAAGAAGAAATCATATTCAATTTAGAAGATGTTGTTAATTGTTCTGATTGGAAACATAAAGAATCATTCTTGAAAGCATCCTATGAACTTTTTATTGCAACTCTCAAAAGGTTTAGAAAAGGTTTGCCCAGATGACCTATGGAAAAACTCTTTAGAGGTTTAAATGCTCTAGCAGATGAGTTTTAAGTCTTAGATAGAAAAGGTTGTTTTAAAAACTATTTCAACTTTAAGGAGCATGATAAAAATTCTAAAGTTGATTGAAAAGATGTCTTTAGTGAAGTTTAAAAAAGATTAAATTTCTTTAGTTTTTACTATCTGGCTAGTTGGAAAACTTTCTCAATTAATTTTAAAACTCATACAATGGAACTGAAAAACATTCTAAAATTGTTGTAAATCAATTCTAGACTATAATGTGGTTCTTACAGTTTTGTTTTAGTTGTTAGTGTCAAAAGATTTAAGTGTTGCCTTCTTTAGCTAGAAAAAAAGAGGTTTTAAATTAAATTTATGTACTTCTTCACCACCCTTTCTGATTTTAATTAAGTTTTCTTGAACTGGGAATAAAATGAAGGTAAATAAGTAGCTAAAAAACCTCTGTAAAACTTCAGTTTTCTTTTGAAATCATCTGATTAAATCTTTCTTTAACAAGACTTTCAAATTCAATTCTGATTTAGAAATCTAATTTTGAATTTTTTAGAAAACCAATTTTATAAAGTATAATTTCCCCCAAACAAAAATATATGTTTTGGTTAGAGCCAGATTTTTTATTTTTTCATAAAATAATTAATATTTTGCTCCTTTTTTGCTATTGTGAACAATAAATCTGAATTACTTGAACAATTCTACACAAAGAAAGAAGTTGCAAGAGAATTAGTCAAAAAAGCAAAAGAAGAATTAAAAAAATACACAAGAATTAGTGATTATATTTGAATTGAGCCAAGTGCTGGTAATGGTAGTTTTTTTGATCTCCTACCAAAAAAAAAAAGAATTGGTATTGACATTGATTCAAAAAGGAAAGATATTTTGAAAGCAGATTTTTTAAATTATCAAACTTCTACAAAAAAAAACATTGTTATTGGCAACCCTCCATTTGGAAAAAGAGCAAAGAAAGCAATTGCTTTCTTTAACCATGCAAGCAGTTTTGCTCAATGAATATTACTTATACTCCCATTTCAATTCAAAAAATATTCTGTTCACATCAAATTAAACCCATGTTTTAAACTAATCTATCAAAAAGATTTAAAAAGAAAGTCCTTTATATTCAAAAATAAGGAATATGGTGTGAATACTTGTTTTCAAATTTGAACAAATTCAAAGAAAATTGAAAAAGATTTAAAAATAAGAACAAAACCTGTTACTAAACATCAAGATTTTGACCTTTTCCAATATAACAATACAAAAGTAGCAGAAAAGTATTTTGACAAGAAACAGTTTAAATGAAATTTTGCAGTCCACAGGCAAGGTTTTTACAACTATTCATCCAAGTTTGAAACAGAAAAAGAATTATCTAAAAAAAGACAATACATTTTCATAAGAAGTAAAAAAAAGAAAGTTTTAGAGAAATTAAAAAAAATTGATTTTAACTTGCTTGCCAAGCAAAACACAATTATTCCTGGTTTTGGTAAAGCTGATTTAATCAAGGCATATGAACAAACAAGAAACTAAATTAAAAATTGATCAGTGAGTATTCACTGAACTCAATGACGATATCACCCCTGCTTGATTAAACTTAATTTTATCTTGTGGGTTTTTCAGAACTAATGCTTCATTTTAGAAAAGTTTCAGAGTTGCTTAAGGATTTAATTAAAAATCCTAAAAATTACCTACAGGCCAGAAAAGGTGCTGATTTTGAGCAAAGAATAAGGACAAAATTACTTGGTTTCTTAGCTGAATTAAAAGAGAGTGATTTTTCCCATCAAGAGTTCAAGGAACTAAAAAAATTAATAGGAGAAAAAAACACAGAAAAAGAAACTATAAATTGTTTTTCTAATTTTAAAAAACACTTTGTTTTTCAACCACTTGGTAGCCAGAACTATCCTGATTTTATACTTTTTTTACCTAAATTCATAATTCCTGTTGAAGTAAAATTTTCTGAAAAAGAAGCAAAAAAACCTGTCTGAAACAGTAACTTACCAAGACATAATGGTTTTTATCTTTTTGGCAATTATAAATACAGCGAAATTGTTATCTTCAAGGGAGAGTTTGTATTGTCAAAAATAGAAAGAAAAAAATTAATCAGTTTTTGAGAAAAAATTAAAGAAAATGAAAAAAATTTTTTGAACAATTTAAAAAAGATGATTTTTCCACTGAATGATTTAAAACTTGAATATGGTTTTGTTCCATATGCAAGAAGAGCATATGATCAAACTAAAAAAATTAACAAAAAAGCAATTACCAATTTTTTTGATAACCCTAATAAAAATAAACTAACTAAAAAAACAATTGAAAAAATGGAAATTTTAGAATCTTCTGATTAAATATTCCAGTTCAAAAAAGTTTATTTTTATCTCTTTCAGTGTATTGAACAACTATGTCTTATGTTTAGCAACTATAAAATCTCAAACTAAATTAAAAGCAAAACATCAAATTCATTATCTTTATTCTCAATAAACAACATTATTAGCAGTACTTTAGAAATCACAACAAGGACTAATTACCCTATTCTAAGTGTTTTGCTTCTGATAATAGTTGTTTAATCAAAAAATGTTTATAGTTATGATCAACATAAATCATTACTGGCATCTCTTTAAAAAACCACTTCATTATTCAGCCTTGTTTAAATACTAGGAATAAAACAAATAGCAAAAATTTTTAATCTGCATTCTAAATAATCAATGACATTAAACATCTTTTATAACAAAAGTGCTAAAACAATCTCTAAAATTTTTAAAAATAGAAAATCTATTAAGATTTTGATAATTTATCCAATGGTAAAGTTTGGATAATCTTTTCTAAAACATTTACATCAACAGAACTTCCTACCACCCTAATTAATTTTTTTTCAAAATTACAAACTGCTTTTGCTTTTTTAAATTGTTCTTCTGAAAATCCCATCAAACTTCAACTCTCTCTTGCTGTTAATTCACTAACTCTTTCTCCATCAGTTATTTTAATAATTTGACTGGAATTAATTGAGCCACAGTATTTATCTATTCTTCAAGCACGATTAAAACTACTATTTTTATTGCCTTTTTTATCCATTCAAGTTACATAATTTGTGTATTTGTATTCTGGCTTACCTTTTAAGAAAATTTTTCTCTTTGCAAAATCATGTATTTTTAGAAAACTTTTCAATGTTTGTTCATCTTCCTTAAAATTTTCTAATTCTGTAAAGGCAGATTGAAAAGATTTCTCAAAAACATCTTCCCTTACTCCAATAAAAAATAGTCTAAGTCTATTTTGAGGAATTCCATAGTTTCTGGAGTTAACAATCTCCTTTTTGAATTTATAGTTGTCCATAATTTTTTCTAATTTCATCTTAAATTCTTGTACCCCTCTTTCATTCTTGCCTATCAAACCAACATTTTCAATAACAAGTACTTTTGGTTGGATAAGTCTAACAATATCAATTCCTTTTCAAAAAAGATTGACTCTTTTTGTGGAAGATTCTATTTTACTCTTGGGATCTTCAATTATTTGTTTAAAATCTTTACATGGGTTCCAAAAGAACAAAACATCACAACCATTTGCATACTCTAAAATATCCTTTTCTTGAATCTTTCAAATTTCACCTAAATTTAAACTTTTGCCATGTAATTCTTCAAATATTCTATTCTTGAGTAAATCAATTTCAATATTAAAAAGAATCTTACAGTCAATTCCTTGATTTTTTAGTGCTTGCAAAAATGAACCAATTCCACTAAAAATATCAATAATCTTAATTTTTTTCACAACTTTTCTTTGCATATACAGTCAGTATTCTCTTTTAATTATCCTACTTTTTGCAAAAACAACAATACTAACATCTTTTTTTAAAAACTAGTTAGTAAGTTTTTTCAAACTCTTTATAAATCTTGAGTTTTTTATATTATTCAAATATGAATCTTTACTCTTAAAAAATATTCATCAAAAAATAATTATTCATTTATAAATAACTTTTTTTATTACTTTTTCTAATCTCATCAAGTAGTTTTAAACTTAGTTTTTGGAAAATTTCAAGGAAAAACATTGAAACAAAAGCAAATATTTATCAATGTTTTCAAAACATCACAAAAGAGGTTAAGAAAGCACAACTAAATCATTAATTAAATAAAAACTGTTTTTTTAACTAAATGGAGTCCTGATAAAAAAGTAAAAAACATAAGTTTTGAAAAGATCTAAAAAACTTTAGTTAAAAAGGTTGTGTATTAGCAAGAAATAAAACTTCTTTTTTAGTTTTTGTACATGAACCTTGAAAAAAACTGTTAGTAAACAAAAAACTAAATAAAAATAGTCAAAAAAGCAACAAAGACAAATTGAAAAACTGAAAAATTATGAGTCATATCTTCTCAATGGTGCTAAATTATCAAAATTACCACCATCTCTCTTGTTGTAAGCTTTTTCAATAATTGACAACAATGATGAAGAATTCACTTTATCTCATCTAATTAATTCAGCAAAACCACTCTTATAATTATCAAAAAATCTTTCTTGAGTATTGCCTTTTGTCATCTCTTCCCAAGAATATGTTGGATGACTAGGTAATAAAATTCCTACAAGTCCGCTTCTAGAACTAAGTTTACTGTCACGCAATGAAGAAGAAATTTCCCAATCAACATGCTTTCTTTTGTGTGTTTCTGCACCAAGTAAAACAATTGTAACTGTTGTATTTCTCAAATATTCATCTCTTATCTTTATTCTAATTTCTTCATCTGTTAAACAACTATCATCAATATCTCCAGTATCAACAGAGCAATCTATAAAACTATTATGGTTCAAAACTTCAACAAGTCGATCCTTATAACACTGATCATTATCATGATGATAAGAAATAAAAACTCTGTGTTTGCTCATAATGAAATCAATTACATTATACTAAATTCTGTTAGAAACAGCAATGTAGCACAATTTAAACTATGTGTTCAATTCTACAAATCTACAAAATAAAGAGTTTTTTATATTATTCAAATATGAATCTTTACTCTTAAAAAATATTCATCAAAAAATAATTATTCATTTATAAATAACTTTTTTTATTACTTTTTCTAATCTCATCAAGTAGTTTTAAACTTAGTTTTTGGAAAATTTCAAGGAAAAATATTGAAACAAAAGCAAATATTTATCAATGTTTTCAAAACATCACAAAAGAGGTTAATAAAGAGCAACTAAATCATTAATTAAATAAAAACTGTTTTTTAATTAAATGGAGTCCTGATAAAAAAGTAAAAAACATAAGTTTTGAAAAGATCTAAAAAACTTTAATTAAAAGAGGTTGTGTATTAGCAAGAAATAAAACTTCTTTTTTAGTTTTTAGTACATAAACCTTGAAAACAACTGTTAGTAAACAAAAAACTAAATAAAAATAGTCAAAAAAAAGCAACAAAGACAACTTGAAAAACCAAAAAATTATGAGTTATATCTTCTCAATGGTGCTGAATTATCAAAATTATCCCCATCTCTCTTGTTGTAAGCTTTTTCAATAATTGACGATAATGATGAAGAATTCACTTCATCTCATCTAATTAATTCAGCAAAACCACTCTTATAATTATCAAAAAACCTTTCTTGAGTATTGTCTTTTGTCATCTTCTCTCCCCGAGAACATGTTGGATGATTAGGTAATAAAATTCCTACAAGCCCGCTTCTAGAACTAAGTTTACTCTTAATCAATGAAGAAGAAATTTCCCAATCAACATGCTTTCTTTTGTGTGTTTCTGCACCAAGTAAAACAATTGTAACTGTTGTATTTCTCAAATATTCATCTCTTATCTTTATTCTAATTCCTTCATTTGTCAAATAACTATCATCAATATCTCCAGTATCAACAGAGCAATCTATAAAACTATTATGGTTCAAAACTTCAACAAGTCGATTCTTATAACGCTGATCATTTCTGTGATGATAAGAAATAAAAACTCTGTGTTTGCTCATAATGAAATCAACTGCATTATACTACATTCTGTTAGAGACAGCAATGCAGCACAATTTAAACTATGTGTTCAATTCTACAAAACAAAGAGTTTTTTATATTTTGGTGAAAGCCCAACAAAAAATATAAGAAAAATCTAGTTTTGCATAAAATGTTTATTTCAAAAAACTTCAATTAAAAGAAACTAATGTCAATCAGTTAAAAATTACTTTTTCAATTTATTCTAACCAAAAACAATAAAAACACTCAGTACTTACCCAAAATGTCATAATTTTTAAAGTCAAAAAACTTCAACATAAAACAAAAAAACAAAGTAGTTTAATAGCATTTAAACAAGAAAAAATAATCAACAAGATAAGGCAACATAGAAAATTCAAATGTTTCTATAAACATTCTTCATTTAATCCTCTTCTTAAATGTAAAACTTACTGTTAACTTTTTCAAGAACTTTATCCTTCAATTTTCCCCTAATGACTAGTACTAACTTTTTTACTTACTCTCCAATTCTGCCCCAAAAACTTACCTTCAATTAAAATTAACTCTTCTTTTTGCCCAGTGTTATAATTGTTTTTTAACTTCAAGAGGTCATGAAAATTTGCACTAGTGATGTTATCCTTATTTTTTACACATTTTTTATTGTTCTTTTTTTACTTTATTATCTTTATCAACGCTGGAAAAACTGTAATAGAAACCAAAAATTCAAAGAAGAGTATAAACAGTTTGCTGCTGGTTTTGACATTTCCAACAAAGATTTAGAAAAAAGTAACATTCAATTAGATGAAATAATTTTAAATTTATTTTTTGCAAAATTAGTATTAAAAATTAACTCTCATACTAAAAGGTCACTTTGAGCAATATTAATTGAATTATCCACCCGGATTATCCTTAATGATCTGGAAAAATTTCAAGGTAAATCTATTCAAGCAAAAAACAGCATTTATGTTTGCTTTCAAAACATTAGAGAAGAGATTAAGAAAGAAGAATTAACTTCTGAAACATTGCATATTGTTTTAAGTTTGCTTAATAAACAAATGCGTCCTTTTTTAACTAAGTGAGCAGATGATCAAGAAATAGAAAAAAAAGAAAATGAGTTTCGAGAAGAATTAAGAGAATTCCAACTAAAAATGTTAATTTGTCAAGAGGTAAAATTACTTTTTCTAGTCTTTGGAATTGATTTGGATCAAAACAAAATTGCTGCTTTTTTTAATAAAAATAAACAAAAAAACCAGTCTCTAAACAACTCTTAACCTTTTTAACAAATTCTGAAGTTGTTGTTGATGATGCTTTGATTTCAACCTTAGTAGTAGAATTAGTTGGTTTTTTTATTTTTAAAAAGTCTCTTACCTTAGTTAAAACTGTTTCTAAACTCTCTCTATTTTTAGGGAGACAGGGTTGGAACAAACTGTCTATTTCAGCAAGAGTCTTTTCTGTTGCTAATAAAGGATAATTGTTAACTGCTGTTTCTAGCAAGTTTGCTATCTTATAGTTAAAAAAATCTAACAAATCTGCCTCTTCTTTCACTAAAAAAGAATTCAACGGCAGCTAACATTCACAACAAACCATCACTGTCAAGAATAGTAATAGAAAAAGGAGAAGTTTTTTTCTCTTTGCTATCAGAGTCAAATTTAACTAAATTAAAAATATTTTGTCCTTTATCCACTAAGCAAAAAGTATCATCTTCAACAAAATAGAAAAAATCAGGTAACTTATAAAGTCTTTCCCAAAGAGCAGAAGAATCAATGCTTTCTTTTCTGTTTTTAGAACTTACCTCTTCCACTAAAGATGAAGTAATTTTATTAAATTGGACATAAATTAAATAAAGTTTGATAAAACTTAGTTTGAACACACTTCCCCTCAATAAAAACCAATCCTTGTTTAATAATGGTTTGATTAAAATAACTGTTAGGAATTAACTCTTGTTGTTTTCAAATTAATCTGACTTTTTTACTCCCTTGTTGTTTAGCAAAACTTTTAATCTTAAAAGCTTGATTTATTCCTTCTAAAAAACTTTATCATGAAGTAACAACCTTTGAGATCAATGATTGTGTCAACAAGAATAAAATCACAACTCTTACCAAAAATACTTCCTTTAAATGCATCATCATAGGGAAAAAAATCATTAAAAAACTTCTAAAGTGTCCTTCCCTAATTTCACCAACATTAGTTGGGTGTTTAGCACCTACTTCTGAACTAGCTTCTAGTACTTTCTTAAGTACTTTCAACCTGTTATAAATCATTTTTTTCATTAGAAATTTAGTTAAAAACTAAAAAATTTAAACTAAGTGTTTTGAATTCAAAGAGATTAACCAATCAAAACACTACTATTAAATTACTTTTTATCTGCAAAAATGCTTTAGAATCAAGAATTTAAAAAACAAATTGAACATTGCATAAAGGAAGTAATAAGGATTACTACTTTTGTCTATAAAACAAATAAGCAAAAGAAGCAACACCAGCAATGCCTGAAACAACTCCAACAACAGTTAATGAAATTAGCAAAGACTGATCAGTTTTCTTTTTTTTGAACTGAATCTCTTACCTCTAAAATATCTTCTAGAATTGAAGAGTTGTGGTCACCACCAAACAAATTAATTAATTCTTTTCTTGCACTACCTTCAAGTTCTGAACCTGATTTTGTCAGGTTAGTTTCTGCAATTAAATTCTCAATAGAGTAATTTTGTTTGTTAAACTGAATTTGAAAAATATCATTTTGGAAAAAATTTTTTAAAGAGACATCAATCTCATTATCTCCATCTAACCAAAAACAACAAACTTTCAAAAAAAAACAAAACTAAATCAGTCAAAAATACTGGTAACCTACCCAGGTAAAAAAGTGTTAATAAATAAACTTTCACAACAAATGGTGTTAGTTGTTGTTTTTGGTTAGAATAAGTTGAAAAATAAATGACTATTAAACAACCCAAACTCAGCAACCAAAACATTTACTAAAAACCTTCACAAATTCAACAGAAAACCAAACAGTTTTTTAAAGAAAAACTAGTCTAACTTAATGTTTTTCATCAGTTAAGGTAGAAAAATCTGATAACAACTTCTCTATTCTCTCTTCTAATTCACTTGATCTCAAAATGATACAAAACTTGTTCTCTTTATTAATTTTTTCTAACTGTCTTAATCGATCTTCACTGTCAAAATAAAAACCATCACAAAAAATGAACAACACTTTCTTCTCTGCCTCATCATAAGGCGCATGTTTTACCAACTCCTTCAAATCTTCATACTGACTTTGATGAGAACCACCCTTGATGTGACGATAAACAGCATAACAGTCCAAAACTTCATTTTTCTCTGTTGCTAACTCCCACTTAAAATCTAAGAGTTTTGCCATTGGAGCATTTATTTCTTCTGGTTTTCCAGTAATCTTACCATCCCTAAAATAGAGTTTTTTCTTATCCTGAACTGTTAACTTCTGAAAATTTTCAACTAAACCACTTGTTTTAATTCAATCTGCAAACTCATTTTTAACTGAGATTTGTCTAAGAGGATCCTTAATGAAGCATGCTTGGAAATACTCATTAGCAGTTATCTCATTCATAACATATCAAAAGTCAAAACCAAACTTGTCAGCCCAGGTTTTAACCTTTTTTTGAAACTCTGGAGTGTCAAATTCTTCCTCAACTCTTTTCAGATTTTCTCTATACTTTCTTCTTGTTAATTCCTTTGGACAAAACTTCTTCATCATACTAAAAAAACAATTTGAGAAACCTAAACTCACCCAGGATTGTATCATCTTTTTTATCAATTTTTTTTGGATGTTTTTAAGAAGAGAAAAGGAGTCTTAACTTTGTAAAACAGGAAAAAAGCTGTTTAAAAAACAAGCAAAACAGACTTATAATTAGGCCAAAGAAATGAGACAGTATGAATGTAGGAATCTAAATTGTTTTAACATTTTCAGTCATTTTTATCCTTGTTTTTATTGCTGTTGCTGCTTTTTTGTTAAAGAGTTTTTATGATTGAATAATGAATAAGATAGAAAAACAACAAGCAGCTTTCTTTAAAGAGTTAAAAGAAAGGCAAGAAGCATACAAGAAAGAGTTAATGAAACTTCATCAAAAACAAAAAGAATCAGTGGTTAAGTTGCTGAAAGAAATAGTAGAAAAAAATAAAAAGTAAAATTAGGTTAACTTTTTAGCAAGATCAACACCATTCTTAACATAAAACTCTATTTTTACTTTGCTAGTTTCTGAGTAAAACAATCTGTGATCTGATTTTTAGTATATTTCTTTAAAACAACAGTGTTATTGTTTTTTTAATTTTTTGAAGAAAATCCCTAATTTTTTCTTTTTCTCTTGCTTTTATTTCCTCTTTGCTTCATTCATTGATGTTATTGTCTTTGATGTGTAAAATCAGTTTTTTCATTTCTTTACTTTTGGATTTTTCATAATATTTTAGTTTTTCTCCTAAACTTAAATTTTTAGAATCCTTATTATGTTCTTTCTCCAAATAAATAATGTTGCCAAGATTATCAATTCTTGTTCCCTCTAAATCTTTACTTTTAGATTCAGGTCAAATATGTTCAATGTCAACTTCATTAGTACAAGCAAAACCACCAGTTGTAAACTTTAAAATACTGTGATTAATCAATTTAAACTCTCCTTCTGACTTTGATTCCGATTTTTTGATCACTTCTTCAACAAAACTGTCTGATATTTTTGCTTCTTTCAAACTTAATAAACTTTGATAAAATTGTTTTCCCAAATTATTTTTTATGAAATTAGCAATCAATTCCAATATTTTCTGCTGTAACTTAAAGAAATTTTTATGTTTATAACCTTCAAAACTACTATTATGTTTAAAGGGTCTTTGAAATATTTGATCTTTGCTAATTTGTAGATTGACTTCAATTTCCTTTGTTATATCTTGAACTAACATGTTGTATAGAGGAGAAAGTTGCCCAATTCTATCTTTAAAAATCCTTAAAATCAACTCACCAACACTTATTGAGGCAAAAACTTTTTTAAATGTTTCTTGGTCTATGATCTTATTTTCAAAAATAAGTGACAAAAAAATTCAAGGAATTTTAATTTCTTCACCAAATAACTTTAGATCATTGTTTTTAGCAATTTCAGTTATATATTTACCTTTTGCCATCTTGCTGAGTTGTTCTGAAGTTTGTTTATTCTTTTCTACTCCCCTTTCCTTTGTTGAAACACAAAAATAAGCAACAAAAAACTTTGTTAATCAGTCTCAATAAACTTTCTTATCCTTCAAATCATACTCTTCAAATTCACAAAAAAAATCTTTGAAACATTGATAAATTTTTTTTTCTCTGTCTAAATACCTATATTTTTTCAATGTTTCTTTTGAAGAGACAACATAGAATAGCACTTGAAAAAAATTTCTTCTTTTTCCTTTTTTATATGTATTTTCAATCATTTTGAACCATAATTTTCAATAATCCCTTACAACTAATTCCATATCGTTTTCTGAAACAGATGAAAACTCAGTATTAAAAAGAATATAATTTTTTATCAAATCATCTGCCTTAAGCACTTTGCCTGTGGAATTTAAACTCTCAAAAATTCTTTGATTATTGTACTTTTTCTGATCTTCATCTGTCAAACTTATCACCAAAAACTTCAAACTACTTTTTAAAAATTTCATAACCTCTTGAGTCCTTTGTGAAAAATGTTTTTGGCAAAACTTCTCAATAAATTTAAAACTTTTATAGATCTGAGTTTTTTTGAATTTTTCCAAATTGATTGGTTTATCCTCACTAACAGAACTTCATATCCCTCTATATGCATCATCATTCTCTGAATTATTACTAAATCTCAAGTTAGGAGAATATGAGTTGTCAGCAATTATTTCTTCTAATTCTTGCAAATCTGCCTTTTCCAATTTTGTTTTGTATTTTCCTTTCATAATTTGAATTATCACCATCACCAACAATGAAAACATTATCATTCTCTGTAACCCATCAACAATTATTAATTCATTCTCCTCTTTTGTCTTCTTAAAATTTGAAAACGTTAAAAATCCCAAAAATAGTTCCTTTCCTTCTTTTTTAACAATTGCTTTTTGAATGTTGGATAATAAAATTACACACTCTGATTCTTCCCAGGAATATTCTCTTAGGTATTCAGGAATAACATACCTCCTTCCATCATTAAACATCTCCTTAAATGTTTTTGGTTCTATTTTCATACAAAAAATTCAACTACAGAAATGTGAAAAACCTTATCTTTTCATTCTATCACAGCAAAAATATTTTGTATGTTGAAACTCTTTTGAAAACCAATTAACTTTTTTTCAAACTCCTTTAATTTCAGAAATAAGTAGTGCTTATTTCTAATTAATTATCTTCCTTGAACTCTTTTTCTATCACTTCTCTGATAATATTTTCCATTACATAAGGCAGGAAGCAACTCTTTATCTTCCTCATCATAAAAGAGGGAGTATGAATTCTTACTCGTTTTTTTACATTGTTAATTTTCTATATCCTCATCCTTCAATGTGCTTGTATGAAAAACAAATTGCAGTTTTTACTTCTTGTTCAAAATCCTGAAGATTTAAATATTAATAACTTTTTTTTGAAAAAAAATCTAACCTTAATTGAAATAGACCCTGCTCTTGTTTTGGACCACTAATTTCTGAAAATTATTAACCTGATCACCTCTTTCAACTCAGTCTGAAAAGTCATTTTTTCACATAATTCTTTTCAAGTCTTAGTTTTGAACAAAAAACTCTTTTAAAGAAAATGTTTTCCTGCTATACCTTATAAAAACAAAATCAAATTTATTGCTTCAATTTCTAAATTTCTCTAAAATTCATTAAGAAGTAAAGTCCTTATCAAATTGTTAGAACCAGCAAAAGGTTCCAAAACCACATCTGATTTTGTTTGTTTCTTTGCTTCTTTAAACCAACTTTTAAACTGTTTTAAATGAAAAGGATTGTTTTCAGTATAAAACTGACCTAATGCCTTAACTTTTAATTTATCTTTGATCTTTTTTGTGTTTTGAGAAGTTTCTACTTTTAAATTATCAACTGAAAACATTTGTTCTGAACTCATTTTCTATACAAACATCTTACTAAACAACTGCTAAAAGTTGTCCTTTAGTAGTTGCTTAATGATGGTTCCCTTTAGAACTTCTAAAAGCAGATAAATTATACCTTTGAACAATCTTATCAATGATCCTTCTGACTTCTCGAATCTTGTCTTTACAAACTTCAATTGATTTTTGGTAAAAATTCAACTGCCCTTCATCATAACCAGTTTTAGAACTTTGAAATTCCTTACTTTTTTGCTTATAATCCTTCATCTTTCTTTCCAAAAGAAAGACAAGATCAACTAATTTTTGAAACTTCTCCCTGATGTATTTAGTAACTTGCTTTCTTTCACTCATATTCATTAAATTCAACAAGATGTAAATCCCTTTCCTTCAGTCCAACTACTTGAATAAAACTTAAAAATAGAACAAAAAACCTCAAAACTGAAAAAAGATTATAAACTCAAAATCCAATTTTTAACAAGAAAAAATTAATTAAACTTTTTTCTTAGATTTTACCTATGGGTTGGTAAAAACTTAATGGTATACTTTATTTTGCTTTTGTCAAATAATGATTGAAAGATACCAAAATCAAACAATCAAACAAATTTGAAGTCAAGAAAATCGTTTACAAATTTGAACTAGGATTGAAATCTTAGTTGCTAAGTATTGAAATAAAATGGGTTTAATTCCTGATCAACAGTTTGCTCAAATTACTAAAGTTACTCCTAACCGACAAAAAATGGTTTTGCTAGAAGAGCAAAGCAACCATGAAATGACAGCTTTTGTTCAAATGCTGGCAAGTCAGGCAGGTGTTGGTGGCAAATGAATTCATTATGGTTTAACTTCCAATGATGTTATAGACACCTACCAAAATTATTGCTTAAAAGGTAGTGCTCTACTTGTTAAGGAGGAGTTAAGTAAAATTTTGGTACTATTGAAAGGAAAGGCTTTACAAGAAAAAAATACTCTCTGTGTTGGCAGAACCCATGGAGTTGTTGCTGAACCAATTACTTTAGGTTACAAATTTGTTCTTTGATTTAGTGAACTGAACCACCATTTTCTCCAGTTACAGTTAGTCATTAAAGAAATCAACTACACTAAAATCTTAGGACCAACTGGCATGAGTAGTCATTTTCCTCTAGGTTTGAACCAGTTTGTGGCAGCAAACTTAAAAATGAAAGCTGTTGTGGTTGGTTCCCAACTGTTTGGTCGTCATCACTACATCACATTCTTTGCTTGTTTAACAAACCTTGCTGTTTCTTTGGAAAAAATGGCAACAGAGATTCGTAATTTGCACCGGAGTGAAATTAATGAAGTAAGTGAAGGTTTTGCTTCTACACAAAAAGGTTCCTCTTCTATGCCTCATAAAAAAAATCCTATTCTTTGTGAAAACATTTGTGCTTTAGCAAGAATGTTAAGAACAATGCACAACAATTTCTACTACTCTAATCTTCTCTGGCATGAACGAGACCTAACTAACTCAGCAACAGAACGAGTTGTTATTCCTGATTTTTTTCATTTGTTAATGACCATTCTGGATCGTTTTAGCAATGTTTTAAAAGGTCTAAAGGTTAACCATGATCAAATCAAGGACAACCTAAAAAAGCACCAAATAGAAGTTTTTAGTCACAGAATTTTACTTTTTCTTCTCCAAAACACCAATCTTAGTCGAATAGAAGCTTACCATTTATTACAAAAGAGTAGTTTCTTAGCTCAAAAAAACAAACAATCTTTACTAACAACCTTAAAAGCAAATAGAATTTTAGACTACATATCTGCTGCTCAATTACAAGAATGTTTTAACCTAAATTATTTTCTAAAAAACATTGACCCAATTTTTAATACTGTCTTTGATAACAGTTAAAAACCTGGAAAATGAAAGAAGTTGCTGTTTTAGATCAGGTTGTATTTACTCGTCATTTAATTATGGCAAAAATTAGAAAATATGCCCATTTTCTAAACCAAACCTATCAGCAACAAAACCTAGTTATAATTGCTGTTTTAAATGGAGCAGCTTTTTTTCTAGTGTATCTAACCAGGTATTTAAAAATTAACTTTCAACTAGATTTTGTTGCTGTTTCTTCTTATCAGAGCAACTCTAAAAAAGCAATCAAATTCTACAAAGAAATTAAAATTAATGTAGCCAACCAAAATCTTTTACTTGTTGAAGATATTGTTGATTCTGGGCAAACTTGCCAAATTATTTATCAATTTTTTCAAAAATTACAACCCAAAAGTATTCGTTTTTGTGCTTTGGTTAAAGGTTTTCAGGTAAAAAAAGAACAACTACCTTGTGCTGTTGATTTTCTGTTGTCTTTACCTCAAAATGTTTGGATTGTAGGGTTTGGAATTGATTTTGAAGAACAATTTCGTAATTTAGCAGATATTTATTCAATTCGATGATCAAAATCCAAAAAACTTATCAAAACCAAATAGCCACTCTTTTTTTGGTAACAACTCCTATTGGAGATCAGAAAGAAATCAGTCCCAGAACTTTAGCAGTTTTAAAAACAGTTCCTGTGGTTTTTTGTGAAGATACCCGCATAAGTCAAAGATTACTGACTAAATTCCAATTAAGCAAAAAACTTATTAGTTTTCATAAGTTTAATGAGAAACAAAAAACTCCCCAGGTGTTAAGATTTTTACAAAAAGGAATGAATGTAGCATTAATAACTTGTGCCGGCACTCCTTTAATTGCCGATCCAGGACAACAATTAGTGGTTGCTGTCCTTGATTATGGTTTTAATGTAACTTCAATTGGAGTTAACTCTCCTTTGCTTGCTGCATTAGTTTGTTCTGGCATTAACTGTAAAAAGTTTAGTTTTCATAACTTTTTACTGCCCACTCGTCTCCAAAAGAGACAACAAATCAAGCAACTAACTGCAACTCAGAGCACTATTGTCTGCTATGAATCAGTTTACAAGTTACGAGAAACCTTACAAATTATGCAAGCAACAATTCCTCAATGACAGTTTTGTTTAGCTAGAGAGTTAAGTAAACATTATGAAACTTTCTACCGGGGAGTTATTAGTGAATTAAAACTAAAACAAATTACTTTTAAGGGTGAATTCACTTTGGTTGTTGCCCCATCAAAGACTCAACTTAGCAATCCTAAGTTGATTCATTCAACCAGTAACAAATTAAAGGTATCTTCATTTATTGATAGAATTAGAGAGTGTCAACTCTCTGAACAGCAAATTGTTGCTGTAGGCAGAAAAGTTTTTGGTTTTTCCAAAGAATTGTTGCAAAAGTTGTTAATTGAAAAATTTAGAAACAAAAGTTAAAAAAAAGTTGGTTTATATTAGTTGCCCTATCTATTATGCTAATGCTAAACCCCACCTAGGGCATGTTTATTCGACCCTGTATGCTGACATAATTGCTCGTTTTGCTTCTCAGGAAGGTAAAAAGGTGTTTTTTATCACTGGTTGTGATCAACATGGAAACAAAATTTTTCAAACAGCACAAAAAGATAAAAAAACTCCAGAAGAGTTTGTCCAAACACAAACTAGAGAGTTTATCAAACTATGAAAAAAAATAGGGATCAGTTACACCCACTTTGTGCAAACCCATTCTCCTATTCATGAAAATTTTGTCAACAAAGTCTTTACTCAACTCAAAAACAACAACCACCTTTATTCAGGAAAATACCAGGGTTTTTACTGTTTTGGTTGTGAAAATTTTTTATCTCAAGAAACAGCAAAAAAATTAAAAACTCAACCAGTTTGTCCTGATTGTCAAAAGCAACTAGTTTTTCTACAAGAAAGCAACTTTTTCCTAAAGGTAACAGATAAATACAAGAATAATTTGCAGACTTTTTTTGCCAATCAGCAAAAAAACCAACCAAACTTTCACTGACTCAAACAGTTACAAAATTTATTGGATAAACCTAATTTAGACTTTTCAGTCACTCGAAATCGTTCTAGTCTCAACTGAGGAGTTGTTTTGGATAAGCAGTTTAACAACCAAATTGCTTATGTTTGAATTGATGCCTTGCTTTCTTATTGATCTTGTTTAAAACCTCAATGACAAGAAAAAATATGGAGAGATCCTGATACAGAAATTATTCAAGTTTTAGGGAAAGAGATTACTAAATTCCATTTCATTTACTGACCATTGCTGTGTTGAATGTTAAACTACCGTTTGCCCAATCATTTGGTTGTTCATGGTTGGTTGTTAAATCAAGGAGAAAAAATGTCCAAATCTAAGCCAATCACAGTTGTTGAACCTGAATTTTTGTTAAAAAAGTATGGAGTTGCTGTTTTAAGAGTTTACTTGGCTAGTTTAATGAATCGTCAAACTGATATGCGTTTTGATTTAAAACTACTGGAAGTTTTTTATCAAACTCACATTGTTAATAATTTAAGTAATTATTTTTACCGGACATTAACAATGGTGCAAAAATACCAAGTAACCTTTACTTCTCTCTTGTTAAAACCTCAACACCAGGAAGAAAGAACAACAATTACTGAAACTATTCAAAAACTAGTTGATCAATATCATTCATTTTTCAAACAATTTGCTGTCGCTGATGCTTGTCAAACTGTTTTTACCCTTTTAGATTATGCAAACCACTTCATTGAAAGAAAAAAACCCTGAGTTTTAGCAAAACAAAATCCTGAATACCTGGTTTTTGTCCTTTATCATTGTCTGTTAATTGGCAAAATTATTGGTTTAATGTTGCAACCAATTGCTCCGCAACTCAGTTTACAAATTTTAAAAGATCTTGGTTTAGACTCAGATGTTAATTGATCTTTAAAACTAAATTGATCCAAACCTTTTGTTGTTAAAGAGATAACCAAAATGTTTAAATAATGTCACAAAGTGTTCATGCTTTTTTTAACAAAGTGATAAAATCTATCCAACAAAATAAATGAAGCAAGTTAACAGTTCTGGTTCATCAATTCATCCCTTAGTAGAAGAGGTGCTTTTTGATTGGGCAACAATTGAAAAGGGAATTATTTGACTGGCAAATGTTTTTAATAAGAAGTACAAACGAAAAAACCACAAAGTGGTTTTTGTAGGAATTTTAAAAGGTTGTCTACCTTTTATGATGGAGTTTGTAAAACACTTAGACTTTGATCTCAGAATTGATTTTATGGTGGTTAGTTCTTATTTTGGTGGTGTTGAAAAAAGGTACCAAAAACCTAAGTTAGTTTTAGACACTGATTTGGATTTAACTGGTTGTGATGTTGTAATTGTAGAAGATGTCATTGAAACTGGGAACACTATTGAAACTGCCAAAAAACATCTATTTTTAAAGAAACCAAACTCCATCAAAGTTGTGAGTCTCATCTATAAAGAAGAAAAAGTTGATAACTTAGAAATCAAACCTGACTTTTATGTTCTGAAGGCTCCTAACAAGTTTTTAGTTGGTTTTGGTTTAGACTTCCAAGAAAAACTACGTAATCTAAACTATATTGGAGTCTTAAAACAATAGATTGTTCTTTATGGAAAAAAAGGTTGTTGCAGTTTTTGCCAAAAATGACCATCGCCAGATTAATAAGGACTTAAAGTTTTTTACTTTTTTAAAAGAAGTAGGATCTAGTTTACCAGTTTGATTACCAAGAGGAACAACTGTAAAGAGATTGATTAAGAACTTTTTGTACCAACTAGAGAAAGAACATGGCTTTATTTTTGTAACCAGTCCAGTCCTGGCTAACCAAGAAATCTATCAAACAAGTGGTCATTTGCAACATTATCAAGAATACATGTTTCCAGAAATAAAAGTAAGTCAACAAAGTTTACTTCTCAGACCAATGACCTGTCCCCACCATTGTTTAATTTTTGCCAGTCAAAATTACTCATATCAAGATTTACCAATTCGAATGTCAGAGGATTCTTTGTTGTTTCGTTGTGAGAAAAGTGGCGCTAGTCACGGTTTGGAAAGAGTTCGACAAATGGAGTTAAAAGATGCTCATATCTTTACAATCAATGAACAATCAGCTATTGAAAAAGAGGTTAGAAATTGCTTTGTATTAACCCAAAAAGTTTTAGAAAGATTAGAAATTCAAATTGACAGAATTGATCTATCCTTACATGATCCTGTTAAAACAAAAAAGTACTACTCGGCTCCTAAACTATGACAAGAAACAGAGTCTTTACTAATTCAACTTTTAACTAAAATGCAAGTACCATTTCAAAAAATCAAGGGAGAAGCAGCCTTTTATGGACCTAAGATTGACTTTCAAGTTAAAACTTTAATGGGTCATAACTTAACAGTTTCCACAATTCAATTGGATTTTCTTTTAGCTAAAAAATTTCAATTAAAATATCGTACTGCCAAGCAAGGACCACAACAGCAGTTTGCCACTCCAATTATTATTCACCATGGTATCATTGGCACATATGAACGATTAGTTGCTTTGTTGATGGAGCAAAAAAAAGGTTGATTACCATTTTGATTAGCGCCAACTCAGATCATGATTTTTCTAGTCCAAAAGCAAGAAGATGTTGTTAATTATTGAAAAAAGGTAGTGCAGTTTTGTCAAAGCAATGGTTTAAGAGTCATAGCAGTTGATTTAAAAAAAAAGTTATCTGAAAATGTAAAAAAATCATGACTGTTAAAAGTTCCTGTTCAGGTTTTTATTGGTCAGAAGGAATTAACAAAAAAACAAGTTACCTACTCTCACTTTTTAACCAGTCAAGAAAAAAAAACAGGAAGTATTTTTCAGTTTCTGGACTATTGTAAACAATTAAATGATTTCAATTAAAATAGGCACTAGTGAAAAGATTTTTTAGAACTCCTCCCAAAAAAACCAAGGTTTTGCTGAATGAACTAATTCCCTTCTCTCATTTTTTGGTAATTGATCAAAATGGAAAAAGTTTGGGAACCTTAACTAAAGATAAAGCGTTACAAATAACAAATGACCTTGGTCTAGACTTGCTTTGTATAAACAACAACCCCCAAATGCCTGTTTGCAAAATTTTAAATTATGACAACTACCGTTTTTCTCAACAGAAAGCGGCAAAAAAATATAAAAACACCAACAATGAAGTTGAAGAAAAAGAATTAAGAATTTCTCCTGGAATTGATGAAAATGATTTGCAGGTAAAAATTAACCAATGTCAAAAATTTCTGACTAAAAAGTACCGGGTAAAACTAACTATGCGTTTGCGAGGGCGAGAAAAATATCTTTCTGGTTATGGTTTAGATAAGATAGAAAAAGTTTTAACCACTTTGGCAAAAGATGGAGTTACCTACAAAAAACCACAGTTAAAAAACAACTCCTATACCACTTTTTTGGAATTAAAAAAATAAGTCTTGACCTTTTTCATCTTCAAGGATGATAAAATTACTTCTTGTAATGAAAAAAATCAAAAAGAGAACACATAAGTCATTAAAAAAACGCATAAAAATAACTGGCAAAGGAAAGTGAGTACGTAAATCAGCACAAACTTCTCACCTTTCAGCATCTAAGACCAAACGACAGAAGAAACGTTTAGATCAAACAAGAGTTGTAAAAAAAGTAGAAACAAGAAGGTTAAAATCTTTAATCTAAGACTATGAGAGTAAAGGGTAGTGTTGCCACTAGAAAAAGAAGAAAAAAAATTCTAGAAACAGCAAAAGGTTATGTTGGTTCCAAACATGCCTTGTTCCGAGTTGCTAATGAACAGGTTTTGCATTCTCTAGCTTACTCTTATCGCGATCGTCGCAATAGAAGAAGAGATTTTCGCACCCTCTGAATTAAGCGGTTAAATGCTGCCTCAAAAGAACATGGTCTTTCCTATTCACAGTTTATTAAAGGTTTAAAAAAGACCAAAATTCTTTTAAACCGTAAAATTTTGTCTGAAATTGCTCTTAATCATCCTCATAGTTTTACAACAATTGTTAACCAGGTAAAAAAGAATCTTTAATTTCAGCAAATATGGCAACCTTTCAACTAATACTAACAATTTTGATTTTTGTGATTTTAACTCTGATTTTGGGTTATCTCTTTTGGTCTTGAAGAAAAAAAACAACTGGAGAAAATGAATCTCCCAATCCTGATGCTAATACTCAAAAAATTGCCAATTTAGAAGAAAAAATTTTAGAGAAAGTCTCAGAATTAAAAGTAAAAAATGAAACAACAGGAAATCAGTTTAATCAATCACTGGAAAATATAAAAAAAACAGTTTATGAAGCCAGTTCCAAAATAAACAGTGTTGAGAGTGTTTTAGACAGAAATTTGATACCTAATATCACTAACCTAAAGAATCAAATGAATCAAAATCAAGGTGAAAGTAAAAATTTAGGTAGTCAAATTGAAAAACTAAACAATATTTTTATCAATGATCATCGTCGGGGAAAAATTGGTGAAACATCTCTAAATCTGATTTTGGAAAGTATGTTAGGTAGCAACAATCAGATTGTTAAAAAACAACACCAGATGAAAAATGGGAATATTGTTGATGTTTTTCTTCACTCTAAAAGAAACAACATCCCTATTGATAGCAAGTTTCCTTATAGTAATTTTGTCAAGTTGTTTAAACTAGAATCACAAGATTCAGAATACTCAAGAATTTTAAAAGTTTTAAAACAAAATGTAAAAAAACATATTTCAGTTGTTGCTGATAAATACATTTCTGCTGATGATCAAACAGAAAATGCAGTAATGTATATTCCAGCCCAAGCTCTGTTTGAATTCATCTATAGCAAAGATGAATTTAGGGATCTAACTCGGTTTGCAAATGAAAAAAAAGTCTGAATTGCTGGACCCAATATTCTGCCTGTTTTGCTGGCAACCATTGTTTCTTTTGTTCGAGACAGCAACCAAAGGGAGAATATGGACCGTATAATTAATCTGTTAAAAAAAACAGCCAGCGATTTTAAACGCTTTGGAGAACGTTGAGATACTTTTAATCGGCGTATAGAAGGATTAGGGAAAGATGCTGAACAGATTTCTATTACTAGTAAAAAAATTACCAAAGGTTTTGGTGATATTTATGAAACTAAAGATTTAATGGATAGAAATGATGAAATGAATAAAAAAGCGAAATCCGAATCAATAGTAAAGGAAAACTAAACAGTTATCTTTAATTTTATTGATGAAATCTCTAATTCTTTCAACAAAGGGTTACTACTTTTTTCTGTTATTTTTATTTTTATCATCTTTTATTAAAAAATTACCAAGAAGTGAGTCCTAAACCTTGAAAAACAGCAACAATATTTCTTTGAAATGGTATCATCAAAACAAAGAGTGTGTTTATTCAACTAGCAATTTTATTTATCCCTTACAATTAATAAAGCAAACAGAGTACCTTGAAACCAATTATTTAAAATTAGTCTTTAAATAAATGTCTATTACAGTTAAAAAAATAAAACTTTTTCCTGATCATTTTTTGAACAGGGATATTTGTCTGCAAGGTTGAATCAAACACAACCGTTGTAGTGGGGGGGTTGGTTTTTTAGTTTTAGTTGATGGTTCCAGTTTAGAAGGTTTACAATTAGTTTATAAAAAAGAAAAGTTAGTTAATTTTCAACAAATTAGTAAAGTTTTACCAGGAAGTGCAATCCAATTTCAAGGAAAAATAATCAAAAGTAAAAATCCCAAAGAATCTGTGGAAGTTGTTGTTTCTTTACTAGAAATTATTGCTCCTACTCAAAATGATTATTTTTTACAAAAAAAAAGACATAGCAATGAGTTTTTAAGAACCAAGTCTGATCTACGAGCCAGAAGTCAGTTGTTTCATTGCCTTTTCAAAATCAGGAGCAATTTGTTTAAAATTATTCATGATTTTTTTGCCAGGGAAGGTTTTCTTCAACTTAGCACTCCCATAATTGGCAAAAATGATTGTGAAGGTGGAGGAGAAGGTTTTTTGTTAAACCAAACCAGGAGTGGTAATAAAGAATTTTTTAATCAAGCAGCTATCCTGTCAGTAAGTGGTCAATTACATGCCGAGGCATTTGCTCAATGTTACAAAAAAGTCTACAGTTTAGGTCCTGTTTTTCGAGCTGAAAAATCTGATACTAAATTCCACAGTGCTGAATTTTGAATGTTAGAACCTGAAGTTGCTTTTGCCAAAAAAGAAGATGGAATTTTATTATCAACCAATCTAATCAAAGACATACTAGAAAGGGTTTATTTTAACAACCAAAAAGAACTGCATTTTTTGAGTGATTTATTTAAAATCAACCTTTTGCAAAGAATTGAAAACTTAACCAGAAAGGAGTTTTACAAGATAACTTACACTCAAGCATTAACAATTTTAAATCAGAAGAAATTAGACAAAGAAAAAATCACCTGAGGAATGGATTTAACAAAAGAACAAGAAATGTTAATTTGTGCTCACTTCCAAAATCAACCAGTTTTTATCACTGATTATCCAGAGAAAATCAAACCTTTTTACATGAAAAAAAATATGGATCAAAAGACAGTTGCTTGTTTTGATTTGCTCCTTCCTGATGTTGGTGAAATAATTGGAGGTAGTGAAAGAGAAAGTAGTTATCAAAAAATAGTTCAAAATGCCAAAGACAAAGGAGTTAATATTGATAACATTGAATGATATTTAAACCTTCGTCTTCAAGGTTATAGTGGGTCAACAGGGTTTGGTTTAGGTATAGATCGTTTATTAATGTTTATTACAGGAGTTGAAAATATTCGGGATGTTATTCCTTTTTTTTCTGGTTACAAAAATTTAAAATTTTAATCTTAGGTTTATTCATCAACTAGTTCTTTAACTCCTTTATAACCTGTTTTTGTTATTTTCATAACTTCCTCTCTGGGTTTTGTTTGAAAAAGATGTTTAACTAAATCTTTAGTTTTTTGACTGGCACCTAAAACAATTTTAGTAGCAATTTGTTTTTCCATCTTTGAAATTGTTTGCAAAAACAAAAAACGACTAATAATTGCTGCAGCAACAACTGCTCAGTGGTGTTTGTCTGCTTTATGAATTAAAGAAATTTTTAGATTATTTTCTAAATTGAATCTTGCTTGATACTTCTGAAAAGTTTTTTGCTCAACATAACCATCAATAATAATTTCTCTTGACTGATTTTTAGCAACAAATTTAGTGATCAATTCCAAATAATAGACAGTTAAAAGTTCCTTCAGATTAAATTGATTCTGAAATTTTTGATTAAATTCAAGGTTGGAAATAATTTTGGTAGCAAAATATTTTTTTTTTAGCATCAACTTTTCTGCTAATTCTTCCACTTTTTTATCAGACATTTCTTTTGGATCAAGTTTTTTTATTTTTCACTTTTTTATCACTTCCAACATTTTTTGATCCAAATAAAAAACAGTTATAACAATTGGACCAAATAAATCACCAACTCCTGATTCATCACAACCAAAGTAAGGGATTGTTGGTAGTTTCTTTGGCGCCTTTCTAAAGTTTTGCTGCTTTTTTTTAGATTCAATTTGAAAATGTTTAACAAATAAATTAACCTTAACTTCATCTCCTTGCAAAAGGAGAGTGTTATTCTCATAAAGATGAATGCTTATTTGCTCTCACTTTGCAAATAAAAACCAAAAATTATTACCTTTTCTTTTTTGAAAATGTTTAATTTCTTGCAAGATTTCATTTTTCTTTTGTTCACTAATTTTAAAGGAGGCAGTCATTTAATTTCTAACATCCATACTCACCTTTATTTTAAGGTTAAAATAACTTAATGAGTTTTACTCAGGTACTTACTGCCAATATTTTTTGAGTAGATGTCTTTGCTTTTACCATTTTAGGAGTGTCCATTTTATTCTTATGAATAACCAGTCATATTTACTTGCAACTTTTTAGTGCTTTCTTTTTTATATTCATTGGCACTACCACTTTGACTCTACCTTTTTTGGAAAATGAACTTTTAATTGCTCAAAACTGATTAATAGAAAAAATTGACAATGCTAGTTTCAGATTAATTTTTATTTTTCTGTTTCAAAATCCTTTATTTACTCAAATTATTATCTTTTCTTTGCTTTTTGTCTTCACCTTAATTTTTGTTTCAATTATTTATTTAGCTTTTATTAAAACAAAGTTTTTTATTGACTTTTCAATTACATCTTTCAGGTTAAATTTTTGGAAATTAATTTATATTCCCTTCTTCATTTTAGGAATTGCTTATTTAACTGCTTTAATTGATCCTGTAGTGGGAACTAAAATAGCTAGAAAATCTAAATTTATTAACTTTGTTCACCAAATAAAATTCAATAAAATTACTGAAAGAAAAAGTTATATCTCTCTTTTTAAAGAAACTAAAAGTTTTATCCAAGAGTTTAGTCAAATACTACAAAATAAAAAATTAGCACCAGAAGAAAAGAGGAAAAAAGTAATTACTGAATTCTTAAAAATTGATCCAAAGCCTAGACAAAAAATAAAAGAAGTTTTAGAAGAAGCAAAAAAAGTAAAATTTATAAACGAAAATGAAAAACATATCAACAAACTCATTGATTCTGAACTGCTTAATGATTTAGTTGATTCTAAAATTACTGAAGAAAATGAAGATAAAGTTGTTAATGATATTTTGCAAAAGATTGAAGGTACTGAATTTGAAAAAACACTAGATGAATTAATCAGTGATCCAGAATTTATTAAAAAAATAGATAAACTTAAAGGAATAGAAATTGAAGACATCATTAAGTCAACTGAAATACTCTAAAAAATTAAAATTTGAACAAAATCCTCACTGCACCAAACAACAAATTAAAGATTAAAAAAATTCTTAGAAGCATCTCTTTAACTCCGCAAAAACAGTTGGGGCAAAATTTTTTGTTCAATGAACAAATTGCACAAAAAATTGTTAATAATTTTGAGTTAGAAAAAGCAGATAACATTTTAGAAATTGGTCCTGGTTTAGGAATAATCACACAATTTTTAAAAGGAAAAACTGTCATTGCAGTTGAAAAAAGTCAAAAATTATTTTTATTTTTACAAAACAACTTTGCTTATTTAAATAATATTAAATTCTTTCATAAAGATATTTTGGATTTTGATTTTAACAAAATAAAAAACCAACCAAAATATAAAGTAATCAGTAACTTACCTTTCTCTGTGGCAACTAAAATTTTAAAATTGTTACTCTGAAAAAAAAACTTGTTTTCTCATTTATATCTCTCCTTTGCTGAAAATGTTGCAGAAAAAATTTTAACTTTGTCTGGTAATAAAAAAAACAGTTCTTTTTCCATCTTAGTTAATTTTTTTGCCATACCTCAAAAAAGTATAACCTTAGAACCTTTTCTTTTTTTTCCCCAACCAAAAACTAAAGTTGTATTTGTCACCTTTAAAATGAAAGAAAAATTAGCTATATCAGAAGAAAAAAAAATTCAGGAATTTTTAGATTTTGTAAAAAAATGCTTTTTTTATAAGAGAAAAACAATTATCAACAACCTCAGACAAAGATATAATCTTAATGGTTCACAAGTTAAACTGTTGAGTTTATTTTTAATTAAAAATTATGGTTCTAGTCAGATTAGAGCTGAGTTTTTAGGATTAAATGATTTTCTCAGTTTCTTTTTCTTTTTTTTATCTGATATTACTGGGAATGATTGTTAGGGATTGGTTGTTGAAAGCAGTTTAATTAGATTATGTTTTTCCTGAGAGTGTTTTTAACATTGCCATATTTTCTTTGGTTTCATTTGCGACTCTTTTTTAAACATCGAAACCAAAAGAATTCAGATAGTTCCAATGAAGAAAGTAATTACCATTGAGTAAAGGGATTTTCTAACTATCTCTTTTGACTTTATGGATACAGTCACAAACTGATTAGTTCCAACATTTGAAATATTAAATCTGTTTTCATTATTGCTGACAGTAGACACTTTATCTATCCACTTTTACTACTAAAATTAAATGAATTTAATGCTAATCCACCAATTCTTTTTTTGTTTAGTAAAGATTTCTTGCAATCTATTCCTAAAACTTTACAAAAGTTTTATTCACTGGTAAACTGTTTTATTTTTGATTTAGAAACTGATCAACCAGAATCATTGCTTGTTGAAGGTGTTAAAAAAATTCAAATCCCAAGATCTGTCTTTGCCTTTTTAGATGTTTTACAAAAAAATAGATGATCAAAACTATTAGAAATTGCCAAAGGTGGTTTTGCCCAGGTTTTATTTATCAAACTCCAAACAGGTAAAGATCACAAAATTCTTCTCAAGATGAAAAAACTCTTTGCACCAAGAGAAGTTATGCAACTGGACAGAAGAATCTTTATTTCTAGATTAAATAAAATCTAATCTTATAAAGGAAGTTTAAACATCCCTGCTGATTCTAATTTCACGAATAACTTCAACTTTTGCTTCACCAGGAATCTTTAGTTCTGTCTTCAATCTCTTTTGAACCTCATCAGCAATTTTACCAGCTTCAAAATCATTCACCTCAAGTGAATTAACAATCACCCTTATCACTCTACCTGATTTAACAGCATAACTTTTCTTTACCCCTTGAATACTACTACAAACTTCTTCAATTGTTTTCATTCTCTTGAAATAATCTTCTTTAATGTTATCTCGTGCTCCTGGTCGAGCTGCTGAAAGAGTATCAGCTGCTGAAACTAAAACTGAATAAACATTATTCTTAGGTACATCATCATGATGAGAATGGATGGCATTAATCACAATCTCATCCTCTTGAAATTTCTGTGCTAACTCTACTCCTGCTTTAACATGGGATTTATTTAATTCATAATCCTTTGCCTTACCAATATCATGTAACAAACCAGCTCGAACTGCTATTTCTTCATTTAAATTTAATTCAGCTGCCATTGCACCAGCAAATTTAGCAACTTCTACTGAATGCTTTAAAACATTTTGACCATAACTAGTTCTAAATTTTAACAAACCCAAACAATAGACTAACTCTGGATCAATGTTAATAATCTCCAGTTGATCAACTACTTCCTGTCCTATCATTTGAGTAATTCTTTTCAGATTCTTTTCTTCTGATTCAATCGTTTCCCTAATCCTTTGTGGTTGAATTCTGCCATCCTGGATTAACTTTCTCAGTGCTCTTGTTGCTATTTCTCTCCGAAAAGGATTAAAACAAGAAACTTCAATAACATTGGGTTTATTTTGATCAATAATAATGTCTGTGCCTGAAACTTCCTCAAAACTTTTAATGTTTCTCCCTTCTTTACCAATGATTTTACCTTTTGTTTCTTCATCCCTTAGTTCAATTTTAGTAGTAGTTCTACCATCAACAAAACTACTGGCATGACTTTCAATTGCCCTAGCTAAAATATCATTAACTTGTAGTTCTAATTTTGCTTTTGTTTCATTTATTTTATCTTTTGTCAACTTGTTCAACTTTTGAGTTTGTTGTTTTTCAATGTTTTGAAACAAAATCTTTTCAGCTTCCTCTTTGCTAGTTCCTGCTACTTCCTCTAACTGCTTAACCACTTTTTCTCTTTCTTTACTCAATTCCTTCCTGGCAATCTTATAACTCTCTCATTCGTTTTGTAATTCCTTTTTCAAAAGTTCATTGGCCATAACTTTCTCCTTTAACTTTCTTTCCAACTCATTTGTTGCTTCTACCCTTTTCTTCTCTGTTTCTAAAGAGTTTTTTCTACTTCCTGCTTCTCTTCCTTTTCCTGGATTTTGAACCAAAAAATCTGCTCTCTTTTGATTAAAATCTCTTTCTAACTCTACATCTCTAGCAAAAACTTGCCTAAACCTCTTTCGCTGAAACCTAAGGAGAAGGAGAAAAGCAATTACTGCAAAAGTGAAAGTAACAGTTACACAAACAACAATCAATAAATAAACTTCCATATTAAAAGTAATCAGTAATGATTCTCAGTAATTTCAACCTCAACAAAGAAAACCAGGTGTCCCTTATTATAAGACCAAAAAATCTATTCCTCATTTTTTCCCTTTTCTTTTTTTATTTTTGAAATTATTTCATTCAATAACTTCTCATTTTTTTCTAAAAATTGTTTTGTGTTTTCAACTCCAATACCTAGTTTTTGTTGTTGGTACCAAAACCAAGGACCTCTTTGATTAAAAATCTTTTCTTTTGTCGCTATCTCCACTACTTCAGCAATCTTTGATAAACCTTTACCAAAAAAAATAGATATTAAACCACTTTGGAATGGTTTAGATAACTTATTTTTGGTGATTTTAACAGCAACTAAGATGCCTTCATCCTCCTTACCGACAGTTATCTTGCCTCTTCTTCTTAATTCTATTCTCAAGGAGGCATAAAACTTTAAAGCGTTACCACCAGTAGTAATTTCTGGATTGCCAAAAAAAAGTTTTACTTTTTCTCGAATTTGGTTGATAAAAATAATTGTGGCATTAGTCTCACTCAACAAATAATTAATTTTACGCAAAGCCTTGGACATAATTCTTGCCTGTAATCCAATTGTGTTGTCCTCCATTTGACTTTTTTCTTCTGCTTTAGGCAAAAGAGCAGCAACTGAATCAACAACGATGAGATGAAATTCCTTAGTTTTTAAAAAATCAATAATTAAATCAAAAGTTTCTTCAGCATTTTTTGGTTTTAAAACAATTAAATCCTTGATAGAAACTCCAATTTTTTTAGCATATTCAACATTCAAAGTTCTCTCTAGATCAAAAAAAACTGTCTTTTTATTACTCAATTTTTGCAATTCTTTAATGGCATAAAGAGCTAGGGTTGTTTTACCTGTTGATGGTTGACCAAAAATTTCAATCATTGTTTTAGTTGGATAACCATCAATGCCAGTCAAATGATCAATGATCATACTGCCAGAAGAGAAAGTTTGCGGTTTTTGGACAGTTACACCTTCTGGATTAATTTTATAACCGTACTTTTTTTCAATTTCTTTTATCTTCTTCTTTAATGAAAATTCAAATTCATCCATCATCACTTTGCTTAAGTTTAGCACTAATAAGGATAAAGCTAAACTCAGCAAAAAGCATTAGAAAAATAGATAAATGGTTTTATATTTCACAACTAAATTAATGCAAAGGGATAGGTTTTAATAAGCCACCTTCTGTTTCAGGCAGTTATTTATCTATTTATTGGCAACAATAAATCTGAAAGTTTTACTGGTTTGGCAAAACCTTCAATGCCCCTACCAAATTTGGGTTACTTGCTTGTGGAGTTTACCGCGTTTCACTTCACTCGTCTCTGTGGCACTAGTCAATCTGTTACCAGTTTTAGTTTTCACTAAACACAAACACTACAATCTTTCTTTTACAAAACCAGACTGTGCAAGGATGGACTTTCCTCTACTTTCTTAAAAAGCAGCAACTGCCTAAAACCTACCCCTCTACAAACAGAAATTATTAAAAATTTCTATTTTCATTCTATCAGTTTAAGTTGGTTATTTTTTGTTGTCCCTTTCTTCCAATTCATTCAACCTTTTAATGATATCAATATTACCAAGACCTTTAACCTCTAATTCCTTCATCTGAACTTTCAAATTTTCCAAGTGGTTTTGCAAAATTTTGTTCTCTTTGACTAAATGGTCATTGACCTCTTTCAACTTCTTACTGTTTTCCAGATGGTACTTAAGAACCAAATTCCACATTTCATAGTCCTTCCTAATAAGATCCAGAAAATAATCAACCTCCCTGGCATCATAGCCTTTCAACTCCACACTAAACCTCTTTTCCAGAATGTCAGCAGAACTAAGGTTAAATTTTCCTTTCATTCCTAACCAAAAACAACAAACAAACAAGAGCAAAAGATGAACAAAAAACAGTTACTAATAAATCAGTAAACACTTTTTTATTTACTCACTGTTTACAAAATCAACAAATGCCTTACTAGATTTAAACTTAACAACTTTCTTGGCAGGTACAACAATTCTCTCTCCTGTTCTAGGAACAATAGAATTTCTTGCTTCACGATGAACAACAGAAAAAGTACCAAAATTAAAAATTCTGAACTTGCCTTCTGTTTTAACATCTGTTTTTAAAACATCAACAAAAACACCTCAAAGGCGCTCTGCTTCCTTCTTATTAACTGCCAACTTACTTGCCAATTTTTCAACAAAATCAAACTTTTTCATTACAAACCTCCTCTCTCTAAAAATCTAAAAAATAAAGAACAACTTCCTGTTGTTTTATCACAAAAAACAAAAAAAATTATTTTTTATCTTTTGAAACAAGATTAATTATTGTTTTTAAAACTGTTCTTTTTTGAACAGATTTATGGTTCGCACTAACTAAAAAAACAGGTCTCTTTGCTTTTCTTACCTGGGGAATAAAATTTTTAACTCTTTCAACAGTTTCCTTTCGCTCCTTTTTTTTAAAAAACTCTGTTTTATTAACTAGAACAAAAAAAGGTTTTTGGGATTTAATCACTAAACCAGCAATTCTTTTTTCCTGGACACTAAATTGATCAGTACCATCACAAACAAGAGCAACTACATCTATTTTAGGCAACAATGTTTGAATTTGATGTACTGCCTTTTCCTCTATTGACAACATTTTTTTTCTTCTTCTTCTCATTCCAGCACTATCAATAAAGTTAATTTGATAGTCTTGATAAAAATAAGTTTTTTCCACAACATTAGTTGTTGTGTGAGGTTTGGCAAAAACCAGGGCAATGTTTTCATCAAACAAAGCATTAAAAATACTAGATTTACCCACATTTGTTTTGCCCAATAAACCAACATTAATACTAGTTTTTGGTTTTGGTAAGGGAGGTTGTGACTTTAATTTAGTTAAAATCATTCTTTGGAGAGAGGCAAGATTTTTTTTTCATTTAGCTGAGACTGCTATCTGGTCTTTAATTCCAGTTACTTGCAACCATTTTTGTTTATCAATTGTCTGTTCTTGGTCTATCTTGTTAACAACAAGAATAGTTTGGTGCATTTTTTTTTTAATCAATCTTTTGATTTTGGTGTTGATAGGATTGTTTCAATGATGGTGATCAACTACTCACAACAAACATTTGGCTTGAAGAATGGCTTTTTTAGTTTTTTGGGTAATTATTTGTTGAAAACTGTCATTTTCAGCTCCAAAGATCCCACCAGTATCAACTAAAAAAAAAGAGTGATTGGCAGTTGTTATCTGAGATTGATAAAGATCTCTAGTTGTATTGGCATAATCAGAAACTAAAACTTTTGACTTTGGTGACAAAGCATTAAAAAGAGTAGACTTGCCAACATTAGTTGCTCCTACAATCACTACTTCTTCCAAATTAGTTCATCTTTGAGCAATTATTTTAGATATTTTATTAACTGTTTCATCAACAGTTAAATGAGTGTTATCAACAACAATTGCCCCTTGATCTAGTTGCATTTTTTGTCATTTAGACAAGGAGTTTGAACTGGTTTGATCATTAATTTGCTGACAGGTTTGAAGTTGAAAAACCGCATCCTGTTGGTCTCTTTGTAAAATTTGTGCTTTGATCTGTTTAAGAAGATTAGAATCAGGGATTGATTGGCAATTTGGTTGTTTTTGTCAAAAATGATACTTTCTCCTTGCCCTAGTTTGTAAACTAGCAGTGAGAAAAAACTTGTAATTACTTTCAGGAAAGATGTTGGTGTTGGCATCACGACCAGTAATGATAAAACTCTTTGTTTTTACAATTTTTTGACAAACTTGGTTAACAGAGTTTCTTACCCACTTTTGATAAACAAAATCAATTATTTTGCTATCCATTTTTTGATCATGAATTTTGATAGTATCAATTGCTTTATTCTGAAAATAAATTTGTTGTTTTTGAAATGTTATGTTTTTTTGAAACTGTTCCACTATTGTCTTAATCTTTCAGGTAGGATTTTGACAATAAAACCAGATAAAAAGACGATAAATTTGTCCACTATCCAGATAATTAATTTTTAGTTTAGTTTGTAACTTTGCTCCCAAAGTGTTTTTGCCACTAGCCGCTGTGCCATCAATGGTAATGATGATTTTTTTCTGGTCAACTAACTGAGAAAGAAGATGATTAGACATACAACTGTAAAGACAGTAGAGAAAAGGATAAGTAAAAACAACCACTTACTCTTGAGTTTTCAATCCCTAATAACTCTTTTAAGTTTCTGGGAGTATTTATCAACAACATCATCAGTTTTAGTAACCAACTTTGAAACATCAATGTTTGCTTTATCAATACCTTTGTTAAACTTATAATCACTAAAATGTTTTTTGATTGCAACTAGTTTTTGTAACTGTTGTTCTCTCAATGGTTGTTCACTTTGCCATCTTTTGGCAAGGTTTTTTACAAACTGCTCATTATGAGTAGTTGGAACATAATCTGTTATCTTTTTTTCATTTTTACTTTTTTCAATAATAACTTCAATGGTTTCCAACCATTTTTTCACTTCATCAACTGTTAGATTGTTTTTTTTCTCTTTTTCTATTTGCAGGAGTGGTTTTAAATTAGGAAAAAAACTATCAGTTCTAGTTTTAACCTCTTTAAAAATGTTTGGATCAATTTCATCAAGTACTTTTTGATAGTGTTGCAACTTAGCATAGTTAGCATTTTGGATGTTAATTTCTTCAATTTCTTGTTCAATTTCTTGACGTAGCTGACTGTATTTTTTAATTCTTGTTTCTGATAAATCTGTCTTTTTCATTTCCTTTCCCTCTTAACCCTTAATTGTTGAAAGTAACACTAATTCCTAAAATAACACTAAACTTAACAGCAATGATAATGAAATAAGGCAAAAAAATAAAATAAAGAAACTTTTGTATTTGCTCAGAATTTTGAGATCGAAAAACATGAACATCTGGCATAAACACATAAACAATGGCAATTAAATAAATTGTTTTAATAACAATTACCAAAAAAAAACAGCAACAAAATGTTGCCGCCTTTGTTCATTTGCTTTTGTTACCAATTAGTTTTAAACTTAACTGAAAAACAAACAACAAATAGAGATTAAAAAACATCTCGAGGGGAATAGTAATCAAATTATGTCCATGTTGTAATTGATCCACTAAGGGCAAGATAGTTAAGATATAAACTAAGTTTTTGGTGGCAATCCTTCTTGTTAAAACCAAAACTATGGCCATTCCCATTTCAAACCTTTCAATTTCAATGCTGTGGAAATAAAGAGGAAAGTGAAAAAAATTAACAACCAAGGTTATGGCAATAACAAAAGCAATTAAGGAAATATCTAAAATCTTTTTTCTGCCAGTTGAATAATAAGAACTCTCACTCTTTGTCAGACCTTTTGTTTGAAAATAATTTTGCAAAAAACTCATAAAAAACCAAATACAAAAAAAAGTAGAAATGAGATAAAATCTCCTTTCATTCCTCAATGTTCCTTTATTTTATGCTGAAATCTTGGAGTTTAACTGCCTTTAATGGAAAAAATTAATGTCTTAATTGAAATTGCTCAAGGTTCCAATGCCAAACTGGAGTTTGATAAAAAATTAAACCAAATTAAACTGGATCGTTTTTTGTTTGGAGCAAATGTCTATCCTGGTGACTATGGTTTTATTCCTGAGACTTTGGAGTTGGATGGTGATCCAGTTGATGTTATAGTTTTTTCTCAACACTCCCTTTTCCCTGGTTGTTGAGCAGAAGTGAGAATTATTGGGGGTTTGGCAATGGTTGATGATGGAGAAATTGATAACAAATTAATTGGTGTTTATGTTGGCAATCCAGAAACCAAGGCAATCAAAGATTTAACAGCAGTGACTGAAGCTTGAAAAAACAAAGTGTGGGATTTTTTTCTAAATTATAAAAATCTAGAGAAGAAAAAAGTTAGTTTACAAAAATGATTAAATGCTCAGCAAGCAAAGCAGTTAGTAACAGTTTGTCAGAAACGTTACCAACAAAAATCAAATTAGATTTTAATTAATCTTTAAAATCTGAACAGAAATTAAGGGGTTAATCTTCTTTTCAACATAAATAAGATGACTGACTATAGTCTCTGCTTTTTCTATAATTAGTTGTTCAACAAAATTTTGTTTTTTGAATAAAGGTTTAATCTCTCCTAAAAGTTGTTTAGTAATTAATTCACCTACTTTTCTTTCTTCAGCAACAGAAAAACTACCCTGGAAAATTAATTGTGGTTTAGAGCAGAGTTGTTTTGTTGTTTGGTCAAAAAACAAAACCACTCCTAAAAATCCATTCTTTAACATCAACTGTCTCTCATTGAGCAGTGTCATTGTTTCTTCATTATCCTTATCACCAATAAAAACATTTTTAACTGGTAAATAATTACCAATTCAGGCAAAACCTTTTTTTAGATAAACTTGATCACCATTTTGACAGATAAAAACATTTTTTTTAGGAATTCCCAAAGCAATTGCTGTCTCGCCATGAATTTTTAACATTCGGTGTTCACCATGCATTGGCATAAAAAACTGGGGTTTAAACAGAGAAAGGATAATTTTTTGTTCTTCTTGACAAGCATGTCCAGAAGTATGTAACTGTTTACTATCACTACTTATATGCACTTCAACCTGCCGCTTTTGCAATTTATTAACAATATCTTCCACTCCATAAGCATTGCCGGGAATGGGACGGGAAGAAAAAATTATCAAATCATTACTCCCGCCTTGAATGATCTTGTGTTCTCCATTAGCAATTTGACTAATTGTAGAGTTGGTTTCTCCTTGAGAACCAGTACAAATGACAACCATCTTTTCTGGGGCAAAGTTTTTGATTTTTTCTTCTTCAACAAAAATTGCTGGATCAATACTAAAATACCTTCTCTTTTTAATAATTTCAATGATGTTTTGAATAGCTTTGCCCACAACTGCTATTTTTTTACCCAGTTTTTGGGCAAACTGGATAATCCAGAAAATTCGATTAAAGTTGGAAGCAAATGTGGTAACAAAAACCCTTTTTTTGCTTCTAGCAATAATTTTGCTGATGTTGTCAATAATTTTAATTTCAGTAGTAGTGTAACCTGCAATTTCAGCATTAGTTGAATCAGAAAGCAATAATGTCACTCCCTTTGCCCCAATTTGACTAATCTTTTGCAAAGATGTTTTATTTCCTAACGGAGTTCAATCTAGTTTAAAATCACCAGTAGAAACTACTACACCATTAGGGGTTTGGACACAAACACCAAAGGAGTTGGGAATAGAATGAGAAACAGCAAAAAAAGTCACTTGGAAGTGTTTGAACCTAAACTCACTTGTTTCATTAAATTCAACAACTTGGGTTTTTTTATGCTTATTTTTGATCTTTAACCTAATTAGATCACTTGCTAATAAAGGACTATAAATTTGGGGAATTTGGACTTTTTTTAAAAGAAAAGGAATACCGCCAATGTGATCTTCATGACCATGAGTAATAAACAACCCTTTAATTTTAGTTTGGTTTTTCACTAAATACTGGTAGTCAGGAATAATCTTTCTGACACCAAAAAACATCTTTTCCGGAAACTTAATGCCAGCATCAATGATGATGATTTCGTCCTGATGTTCCAGACAGTAGGTGTTTTTTCCTACCTCACCTAAACCACCCAGAGCAAAAACCTTGGTTACTGCTTCTTGTTTCATTACTAACTATCAGATAACAGGAGTGAACTACTCCTCTATTTTAAGTTTTTGATTATACCATTGAGAGGTTGGAGAAGTTAAAAAGCATTGACTCAAACAGTAAAGGAAGGGATAAAATAAGGAAAGGGAGGGTGGATATCAGTGCATATTATTACTGGAAAATATAAACATCAAAAGGTCAAACTAACAAAGAGTTTACCTTTTCAACCAATCTCAACAGCAATTAGAGAAAGCATTTTTGCTGTTTTGAACAATTATTTACCTTGGAACAAAGTTGTTGCTGCTGATTTGTTTGCTGGTTCTGGTATTTTAGGTTTAGAGGCGTTATCTTGAGGAAGTCAGTTTTGTTTTTTGAATGATATTAGTCAAACTTGCTGCCAAATGATTCAACAAAATCTATCTCATTTTCAAATCAAAAATGGTCAAGTTAGTTGTCTTCACCACAAACAGTTTTTATTACAATTGAAAGTTAACAAACACAAATTAGATCTTGTCTTTATTGATCCTCCCTACAACCAGGTTAATTTAGTTTTTGAATCATTAAACTTACTCTTAACTAAGAAACTGCTTAACCCCCAAGCTGTGATAGTTATCAGAACCAATCAAGCACTTTCTTGAAATCAATCCTCTCACCTTCCGATCTTAACCAGTAAAAGGTATGGCAAACACTACCTAGTGTTTTTACAATTTATACTTAAACCTCAACCAAAATTGTTTTTAAAACAGACAAAGTTACTCATTATTTCTGGTCCAAGTGGTGTGGGCAAAAAAAAAATTATTCAAAGTCTGTTAACTGAAAAATCTTTAAACTTAGCTTATTCTATTTCAGCAACTACTCGCCCTCCCCGATTTAATGAGCAGAATAAAGTTGATTATCTTTTTTTATCAACAATCAGTTTTAAAGAAGCAATTGCTAACAATCAATTTGTTGAGTATGCTCAGTATCTAGATGAATACTATGGCACTCTAAAAAGCAGCATTCAAAAACTAATTGAAGAGAAGAAAAATATTTTGTTTGAGACTGAAATTGAAGGAGCACTAGCAATTAAAAAACAATTTCCACAGGCTTTTTGAATTTTTTTATTTCCTCCCTTTCCTTATGAACAAGAGTTAAGGAAAAGAATTCAAAAAAGGGCAACTGAAACAGAGACAGAAATTGAAAAAAGAATTGCTAAGGCGAAAACAGAAATGGAAAAGGTAAAAAAAGGCAATTTAGCTGATTATTATCTAGTTAATGATTGTCAAAAAACAACTGGAAAAACCATCATTCATCACTTACAAAAATGGTGATTCAAGCAGTAAAAAATGAGCAAAATTCAAATTTTTTCTAAAACTTTAACTGGTAAATTTAGAAGTGTTAACCAAGATGCTTGTACTTATTTTCAAACTAAAGAAAAGGGAATGTTAATAGCAGTTGCTGATGGTGTAGGTAAACATCATCATTCCCATCTAGCCAGTCAAATTGTTTGTCAAACTTTGCAAACAAAACTGACTCAAGACACTTTAACAACAACTGATGATAATGAGATTTTAGTCTGATTTAAGAAAAGTGTTTTGCCAGAGATAGAAAAAAAACTAACTACCTTTACAGAAAAAATAGCCACTACTTTGACCCTAGTTCTTCTTTGGCAAAAAAAATTTTATTTACTTCATATTGGTGACACTCGCCTGTATCAGTGAAAGAGAGAAAAAAATACTTTCTTTCAAATTACTCAAGATCATAGTGTTATGAACAATTTAGATGATACTTTTTCCTGATTAAAAGGAGGAAAACATCTAAAAAATGTTGTTTCTAACTATGGTCAATGCTATGTTGATTTTTATGTTGCGCCTCTTGATCCTGGTTATTTATTTTTAACTACTGATGGTTTGCATGATTTTATAGATTTAGAGTTTGCCCATCAGGTTTTGCAAAACCATAAACTCAAAGAAGAAACTAAAATTGAAATCCTTTTCAATCAAGCATTAAATGCTGGTTCTTTAGATGATATTACTTGTGTGCTAATCAAATTAACTTAACTTAAATGGACACTAACTTAAACAAGGTAATAAAAAAACGTTATGAAATCAAAGAGAGAATCTCAATTGGTGGCATGTCAACAGTTTATCTAGCATCTGATTTAGTCAAAAAGAGGAAAGTAGTTTTAAAAATTCTTTATAAGCACATTTTTAACAGTCATAAAACCCGGCAAATTTTTCTGAATGAAATCAAAATTACCAGTCAATTAAAACACAAAAACATTGTTGCTCTTTATGATTATTTTCTTTTTGATGGATTTTGGTGTTTAGTTTTTGAATACATTGAAGGAGTAACTCTTCGGAAGTTACTAAACCAAAAAAGAACTCTTTCTGAAAAGGAAGCAATCAATATTGTTTTGCAAGTTCTAGAAGGGTTGTCATTAGCCCAAAAACACAAAATAGTTCACCGGGACATTAAACCAGAAAACATTCTTATAGTTGGGGAAAAGAAAGTAAAAATCCTGGACTTTGGTATATCTGTGGATCAACATTTTGGGGGAGATACATTTAAAACAGAAGTCATTGGTAGTCTTAAATACATTGCTCCAGAGATTGTTGCTGGCATTGGGACTAAAATTCAGAGTGACTTTTATTCCTTGGGAATTGTTCTCTTTGAAATGTTAATTGGTTCACCACCATTTAACAGTAAAAATCCTGGAATTTTAGTTCAAAAACATCTCTACCAATCAATGCCCCGAATTACTGATTATCAATTTAAGATCAGTCAACAAATGGAAAATGTTATTATCAAAGCTACTGCTAAAAACATTCAGGAACGTTATCAAAATCCTGACCAGATGATTGTTGACCTACAAAAATGCTTTGACACTCATTTTGACAAGGAGCAACCTCTTTTTTTAACTCACTCTACTTACCAGGGTAAAGTTAAAAATCTGCTTTTTACTCCTCAAAGTGGAAAAGATAAACATTTTTTTTGATTACAAAAAAGATTTCTTTTTACTGTTATTTTTTTGCAACTAGGTATGTTTTTAGCAGTATTATTTAAACTAATTGTTGACTCTTGATAATCTGTTAACAATTTGTTTTTATTAAACATCATTTATCAGGACAACTCTTCCAAAATTTCATTTAAAAAACTTCTATTAGTAAGTAAAATACATTTTTAACACTGGTATCTCTGCTAGGTCTTTGATACAGCAAAAAAGATAATAGATAAGATAATAGAAAAACACTTAACCCAATAGAAAAAGCATTATTGTTTTTGCATCTGATAAAGCCAGAATTAATTGATGCAACTGTATCAATGATTTGGTATTTGTACCTAAAAACTTTTTTATCAGCAGGCATCTTTTGGTAACTACTTATAGAAATTTTGATCCTTCAAAGAGATTTTAATCAACCTTTGAGATTTTCATTCTTTCTATCTTCATTTTGAGAAGCAATCTCATTTAGATTTTTTATTTCATCCTTTATCATTTTTTCAGTCACAGGCAACAAACTTGTCAGTTGGAATCATGCTACTTTGGGCAGTGGAAGATTCTGAATCAGAACAAATTTGTTCTGCTGACTCATTAACAACTTTTATCTTTCCGTTCTCCTCAATGGTGTTTTTAAACTTTGGAATTGCTTTGCCACATGGACAAGAAACAAACTTGTCTAGTTTACCTTTAAGTTTAAACCACTTCATTAGTAATTGTTACATCCTTCTTTTGTGTTCCAAACTTGACCAAACAATTCAAAAACTCTTATTCATAATACATCTGAACTTTTCTATCAATTGTAAACATAAGATGGAAGGATAAAAAGAAATTTTATTAGATCAAATCAAATTTCTCATCATATTAATTTTTTTGAAAAGACCAAAGAATTTTTAGTAAAAATTTATTTTTTAAACCAAAATTCACCATTCTTCTTTTTTTTCTTTTGATCAGAAACCAAAACTGAAATAAAAACAAAGCATACTTATTTGTCCAAAACTCCTGTCACAATTAATGGAAAAGAGCATGATTTAGAATCATTACCTTAATACTGCCAAAGATAAGTATAGTGTTTTATTTTCAAAACTTTCTGATCCAACAAAAAAATTGCAGAATTTAGTTAGTGCTGGTGTTCAACACCAAATTTTCAAAACTAGTTTAGTGACAATAAACAACCAAAAATTAGATCACCTTTGAATCCAACTAAAAAAGATTCTTAACCAACCAGAATTTAGCAAATGAAAAGATACTTCAATTGAAATTAATTCCAAAAACTATAACCTTCAACTCTTGTTTGTTGCTGCCAAGGAAAAGGCAGATGTTAAAGACTCTGTCTTCCCCTTAAATGCTAAAGCAAAACCAAGAGTTAGTCAATGATCAAGTTACTTCCAAAATGGTTGAAAACCAACTGCTCGCTCTCAATCAGGCAGAAACAGAAAAGAATAAACAAGCAAAAGAAAAACAACAATGTCAAGATTGAACCATTGGTTTAGCAACTGGTGGTAGTGTTTTAGTTGCTGCTGGTCTGGGTGGTTTTCTCTACTGGTTTTTTAAAATTAGAAAGTAAAGAGTTTTTTGACTATCAATCTTTATTTTCCTTATTTTAAAAAAACTTGCTTGTAGATCTTTTCTAAAGTGTTTTTTGGACTATTCAAAAGTGGACAAAATCAGTTGTTTCTTCCCTGGTTTTTTACTTCTTTTTTACCAATTACTTGACAAAAAATAAAAAAAAGGTAAAATGGGGGCACAATGTTGAAAAAAGTCTTTGCTGTTTTTCCAGTTTTTATCTTCTTTGCCTTCTCAGGTTTGGTTGTTTTTGCTAGTCCGTCTTCTCCAATTGTTTTCTCATCAGGAAGTTCTGCCTCTACTAACTTACCAGCAGAAAAAATAGCTAAAATTGATCAGCTTTGATCAGGAATCAAAAATGAAATAAAGAAGTGAAAACTTTATTTTCTAACTAAAATCCCAATTAACATTCCTACTCAAGGTGGTAAACTTTATGACTTAGGACCTTTATACAAAGCAGCACAAAATGAAAATGAACTTGCTGCCTCTGGTTCTAGTCTGACAACTGAAGGTGCCAGAGAAAAACTTTTAGAACTGGTTAATGATGGTTTAGATTCTGCAAAAGTTAATCCTGTACTTCTTTATGAACAATCATCTGGTTCTCATTATGTTCTTTTAAGAAAACTTTGAAATGATAATTTCATTCAAGAACTATCAAAACCCAAATATGCTCACTTAATCAGAGTTCCAATTACAATTAAAGGTAGTAGTTATGACTTTGAACCATTTTTCAGGCTTGTTGCTAGACATCGAGAGGATGGAACACCATGATATGCACTGACAACTGCTGTTAAAGATCTACTTGTTGAGTTGGCTAAAGCTAAGGTTAGTGAGCAAGATCCCATTCCTGCTTTAGCAAAAACAGCACTAGATCTTCTTTGATCAGAAATTAAATCTGAACTAAAGACTTTATCAAAAACTTCTATTAAAATTGATGGAAAAGACTATGATCTGACACCTTTGTTGAATGCTGCTAAAGATGATGTTGAATATGCAAAGAAAGGGTCTGAACTTCCTGCCCAGGCAAAAAACAAACTCCAAGAGTTAGTTAATGATGTTGTTGTTCCTCAAAAGTTTAAAGATGCTTCAGCAAAAACAGCACTAGATCTTCTTTGATCAGAAATCAAATCTGAGTTAAAAACAAAATATTCTCATCTATCTAAAACTCTTATCAAAATTGATGGAAAAGACTATGATCTGGCACCTTTGTTGACTGCTGCTAAAGATGATGTTGAATATGCAAAGAAAGGGTCTGAACTTCCTGCCCAGGCAAAAAACAAACTCCAAGAGTTAGTTAATGATGTTGTTATTCCTCAAAAGTTTAAAGATGCTTCAGCAAAAACAGCACTAGATCTTCTTTGATCAGAAATCAAATCTGAGTTAAAAACAAAATATTCTCATCTATCTAAAACTCCTATCAAAATTGATGGAAAAGACTATGATCTGGCACCTTTGTTGACTGCTGCTAAAGATGATGTTGAATATGCAAAGAAAGGGCCTGAACTTTCTGCCCAGGCAAAAAACAAACTCCAAGAGTTAGTTAATGATGTTGTTATTCCTCAAAAGTTTAAAGATGCTTCAGCAAAAACAGCACTAGATTTTCTTTGATCAGAAATCAAATCTGAGTTAAAAACAAAATATTCTCATCTATCTAAAACTCCTATCAAAATTGATGGAAAAGACTATGATCTGGCACCTTTGTTGACTGCTGCTAAAGATGATGTTGAATATGCAAAGAAAGGGTCTGAACTTTCTGCCCAGGCAAAAGACAAACTCCAAGAGTTAGTTAATGATGTTGTTATTCCTCAAAAGTTTAAAGATGCTTCAGCAAAAACAGCACTAGATTTTCTTTGATCAGAAATCAAATCTGAGTTAAAAACAAAATATTCTCATCTATCTAAAACTCCTATCAAAATTGATGGAAAAGACTATGATCTGGCACCTTTGTTGACTGCTGCTAAAGATGATGTTGAATATGCAAAGAAAGGGCCTGAACTTTCTGCCCAGGCAAAAAACAAACTCCAAGAGTTAGTTAATGATGTTGTTATTCCTCAAAAGTTTAAAGATGCTTCAGCAAAAACAGCACTAGATCTTCTTTGATCAGAAATCAAATCTGAGTTAAAAACAAAATATTCTCATCTATCTAAAACTCCTATCAAAATTGATGGAAAAGACTATGATCTGGCACCTTTGTTGACTGCTGCTAAAGATGATGTTGAATATGCAAAGAAAGGGTCTGAACTTCCTGCCCAGGCAAAAAACAAACTCCAAGAGTTAGTTAATGATGTTGTTGTTCCTCAAAAGTTTAAAGATGCTTCAGCAAAAACAGCACTAGATCTTCTTTGATCAGAAATCAAATCTGAACTGAAAAAACCAGATTATGCCTCCTTAGTCAAAACTCCAATCCTAATCAATGGTGATAACTATAACCTTGAACCCTTACTTACTGCTGCCAAAAATGATGTCCAGTATGAAAAAAAAGGTTCTGAACTTCCTGCTCCAGCAAAAAATAAGTTACAGAGTTTAGTTAGTGCTGATGTTCAACACCAAATTTTTAAAACTAGTTTAGTGACAATAAACAACCAAAAATTAGACAACCTTTGAACCCAACTAAAAAAGATTCTTAACCAACCAGAATTTAGCAAATGAAAAGATACTTCAATCAAAATTAAAAACAAAATTTATGATCTTAAACTTTTGTTTGATGCTGCCAAGGAAAAAGGAGATGTTAAAGGTTCTGCTTTGCCCTTAGATGTCAAACTCCAACTCCAAGAGTTAGTCAATGATCAGGTTACTTTCAAAATGATTGAAAACCAACTGCCTGCTCTCAATCAGGCAGAAGCAGAAAAGAATAAGCAAGCAAAAGAAAAACAACAAAGTCAAGATTTAACCATTGGTTTAGCAACTGGCGGCGTTGTTTTAGTTGCTGCTGGTTTGGGTGGTTTTCTCTACTGGTTTTTTAGGATTAGAAAATAAAGAGTTTTTTGACTATCAATCTTTATTTTCCTTATTTTTTTAAAAAAAACACTTGCTTATAGATTTTTTCTAAAGCATTTTTTGACTATTCAAAAGTGGACAAAATCAGTTGTTTCTTTCCTGGTTTTTTACTTCTTTTTTACCAATTACTTGACAAAAAAAAAAAAAAGTAAAATGAAGGCACAATGTTGAAAAAAGTCTTTGCTTTTTTTCCAGTTTTTATCTTCTTTGCTTACTCAGGTTTGTTTGTTTTTGCCAGTCCATCTTCTCCAGTTGTTTTCTCATCAGGAGTTTCTGCCTCTACTAACTTACCAGCAGAAAAAATAGCTAAAATTGATCAGCTTTGATCAGGAATCAGAAATAAAATAAAGGATTCAGAATTTTATTTTCTAACTGAAATCCCAATTAAAATTCCTAGTCGAGGTGGTAAATTTTATGTCTTAGGACCTTTATACAAAGCAGCACAAAATGAAAATGAACTTGCTACCTCTGGTTCTAGTCTGACAACTGAAGGTGCCAGAGAAAAACTTTTAGAACTGGTTAATGCTGGTTTAGATTCTGCAACAGTTAATTCTGCGCTTTCTCAAGAAAGAGGATTTGGTTTTCCTCCTATTTTAAGAAAACTTTGAAGGATTGTTCAAGAATTAGTAAAATCCAAATATGCTCACTTAGCCAAAAACCTAATCTCAATCAAAAAAGAAGGAGAAGAACCATATAAGGTCAGTTTAGAACCCTTGTTTCTTGCTGCTAGAAATCATGGAGACAAAAAAGGATGAGAAGAACTGCCAACTGCTGCTAAAGACCTGCTTATTAGGTTGGTTTATGCTCAGGTTGAAAGAGCGCATCTCAATTCTGCTTTAGTAAACACAGCACTAAATCTTCTTTGATCAGAAATCAAATCTGAATTAAAGACAAAATATGCTTATCTATCCAAAACTCCTATTGGAATTGATAGAAGAGACTACAACCTAGAATCTTTATTTACTGCTGCTAAAGATGATGTTCAATATGCAAAGGAAGGTTCTGAACTTCCTGCCCAGGCAAAAGATAAACTCCAAGAGTTAGTTAATGCTGTTGTTATTTCTCAAAAACTTAAAGATGTTTTAGATGTTAAAAACAATGAAAATTTAGATGCTTTCTGATCAGAAATTAAATCTGAACTGAAGAAACCAGATTATGGCTACTTAGTCAAAACTTCAATCCTAGTCAAAGGTAATAACTACAACCTTGAACCCTTGTTTGTTGCTGCTAAAAATAAGTATCGTGTTTTAGGTTCACAACTCTCTGATCCAGCAAAAAATAAGTTACAGAGTTTAGTTAGTGCTGATGTTCAACACCAAATTTTCAAAACTAGTTTAGTGACAATAAACAACCAAAAATTAGACAACTTTTGAACCCAACTAAAAAAGATTCTCAACCAACCAGAATTTAGCAAACGAAAAGATACTTCAATCAAAATTAAAAACAAAAGCTATGATCTTAAACTTTTGTTTGCTGCTGCCAAGGAAAAAGGAGATGTTAAAGGTTCTGCTTTGCCCTTAGATACCAAACTCCAACTCCAAGAGTTACTTAATGATCAGGTCACTTCCAAAATAGTTGAAAACCAACTGCTTGCTTTCAACCAAGTAGAGAAAGAAAAAGAAAATTTAGTCATTGGTTTAGCAACTGGTGGAGGTGTTCTGTTTCTTGCTGGCGTTGGTGGTTTTCTCTACTGGTTTTTTAAAATCAGAAAGTAATTTTAACAACAAAAAAGTTATTTTTTCAGTAAAAAAATTTATAGTAAAAAATTATTCACAAAAAAACTATTCTTAGTGATAAAATTCTAGTTGTTATGTTCTATTTTCTTGCTGACACTGGTGTTGTAGAAGTTGGTCTTACTGGTAGTTTATTAGTTGTGATTCTTTCTGCTGTTTTTGGCATTATTTCATTTATTTTGGGAATTTATTTAATCAGAAGAGGAATTGTCTATGATTCCATTCTTTATTGTATTGTTGGAATTATTTTAACTCATCTTTTCATTGGTTTAATCATTTATATCTTCTCAAAAAACAGTCCAACTCTTTTGAAAGAAAGAAAGAAATACTTAAGAAATAAGTTGAGAAAAAAATAAGGATCATCTACACTTAAGTTTAGTGACTTAAATGTAGTACTTTTTTGCAAATTCTGATCAGAATTTAGGTTTTTTAATTTCATAAACTAGACACTCTTAGTTTGTGTTTATAAATTAAAATACAAAAAAAGTATTTTTTTACCTTTGATACAAAAATAAATATGCTAGATCTAGTAACCTAGTTCATTCTCATCATCAAAGTGAGTTTGCAACATCTTTTTAATTGTTTTAAACTTTTTTTTAACATCTGCAAAACTACCATCAAAACAAACATTTTTGGTTTTTTTTGACAAAATCACAACACGGTTGCACAGAAGTTCAATTTCATTTGGATCATGGGTAATTCAAATCATTCCTTTGGGAAAACTACTTTCAGTTATCTCTCTTCTAAACATCTTAGGTATCTTTAACCTGGAATTAATATCAGTGCCTGCTGTTAATTCATCAATAAAATAAAAATCAGCATTAACTGATAAGGAAACTAAAGCTTCTACTTTCTTCTTTTGACCAAAAGATAAGTTATTAACCCTTTGGTTTCAAAACTGCTCTATCTCTAAACTTTTAGCAATCTTTTGGGTTCTTTCCAAATCATAGGGTTTGAAATAAAAATCATGATAGAACTTTACCAGGTTTTTAATTGTCATTTTTGCAGGATAAAGACCAATTTGAAAAACAACCAAGGTTTTTTGCAAAAAAGTAAATTTATCAGGAAAATAAACAATATCACCTTTATCTTTTGAGTTTAAACCCAAAATAATCTCCATTAGGGTTGATTTTCCTGAACCATTTACTCCTAACAAAGCAATGCAATCACCAGGATAAACAGTTAAATTCAAACCTTTTAATACTTCCAACTTACCATAACTTTTAAACAAGTTACTTATCTTAAGAACTGGTTTTTTCATCAGATTCTGTACCTATAAAAGCAATTATACCTGATTTCAAAATTTAAGAAACCAGAATTTAGATTAGCATAATTAGAAAGTTATCTCTGTTGCTAAATCAAAAAAACAAGCAACATCTCATTACTCACAACAAATTCAGTAAAATGCAATTCATTATCAAACTGGTTGTAAAGATAGAAGCAACTTAAAGACAAATACTTATGATTCTTTAGTAAGAAACTGAAACAAATCAATCAAAATTAAATATCCTTAGGTTAGTCAAACTTATTAATTAACCTCTGTTTGTTGTTTTTTAACCAAAGCAAAGTTAAAAAGATTAAAATAAAGACAGAGCAGGAAAGGTTAAACAAGTTTTAATTTGCGCTTGTAGCTCAACTGGAATAGAGCATCTGGCCACGGACCAGAAGGTTGAGGGTTCAAATCCTTTCAAGCGTACCATTTCTTTTTTAAGGGTTATAACTTGCTCAAATTGGCCGATTAGTGAAGTAGTCAACACGTCAGATTCTCAATCTGGAAGCATGAGTGCAAATCTCATATCGGTCACCAAAGAAGACCAGTTTTCCACTTTTGGAGGTATAATTTGCCAAAATGAGAATGTTAGGGTATAATTTGAGTGTTGTGTTATCTGCTTTCAAAGATCATTGTAAAAATAAAGGTTGTTCTTCTGGAGCATGTTGTTTTAGCAGAAAGGTAATTTTTCTCTTTCTTTTTCTTAGTATTTTGTCTTTGTTACTAGCAGTTTTAATTTTTGTGCTAGTTAAAGATGATGTTGTTAGAGCAGCACTTACTTTTAAGTTAGGTGGTTTTTTTTCTGTTTCATTGCGTTCTGCTATAGCTGAAATTATTACTTACTATCGTAATAAAAAAAAGGAGTCAGTTTCTCTATGTGGTTGCAATAGACCAAAAGTGCAAGAAGAAAATAACAAAGAAGTTCATCCATCTTCCTTTGAAAATGGATTAAAAAGTACTTCTTTATTTAAGACTAAGAGTAAATTTAGACAAAAGCAATAGCAAAGAAAAAAATTGTTAGTGTCTCCTCTGTCTGTTTTTGATAAATAATTTAGATTTTTTGCCTGTCTATTAATCCAGTGATAGATTCTATTTTCAAAAGAAATTAGAAGTAAACAAAATTATCTTTCTAGTAAAAGTAATTTAAAAATCTCTGAAATCTTTTAGCAGTAAAAAGTGTTTAATCTTCTTTGCTTTTTGATAATACTGAGGATTTTCTTCTCAAAAAGGGCCGCCAGAAATCCAAATAAACTGAAAAAAACTAGGAGTTTGCTTAGCAAGACTTTGATAATCATTGATGATTGTATCTATTTTAGAACCACCTGCATTGTAATAGTTACACTCCAATAAATAGATTTTAGAGTTTTTACAAAAAATAAAATCAAAAACCTTTCTTCTAACTCGATCAGAAACTTGATCAAAGCTAATCTTCTTACTAGAAAATCCAACTCTAACTGCTAGGTCAGTAACTTTTTTTTCTTTTTCATACCAAAGAATCTCTTTATTTTGCTTTTTTTTCAACAAGACATCTTCCACCATTTCCTCCATCATTTTGCCAGTACGATTCTTACGGGCATTAGAATTGAGACCAACTTCAACACCAAACAAATAATCTCCAGGATATTGAATTTTACTCTTGAGTAAAAGATCAATTAAACCAGTTTCTGAGAGAAAAAAATAAATTTCTTCTCACTTTTTTCAACTAAAAAAAACTGAAGATTTATCATTACAATCTCAGTGCGCCTTATCATCAACAATTTTGCTTTTAATGTTTCAATCTTCTTTCATTCGAAAACTCTTTCAGCGTTGACCAATCATTAAAAATAAAAGTTCTAAAAAAGATAGTTCTTTTCTAACTAGATTAAACAAATTTCTCTTTAAGTTAGGAAGTAAAATGACTTGTTTTAGTTTCTGTAATTCCCTTTGGTACTTTTGTAAATTTTTTTCAACCTTAAAAAAATCAACATATCATTTTGGTATTTGATGAATTTTTTGATAATTTGTCATTTAAGGTTGATAATTAGTAATGATTAGTTCAGAAATTGCACCCCTTTTCTGACCTTTGCAATTAATCATTCTTTTAGCAGAAACATGGGAAATAAAATAATCTTTGTACAAGTTTAAAACCTTTTCAGTTTTATGATTGGAAAGCATTACCAAACATCCTTTCTTATCCAACTTTTTAAAAAAGGTTGCTAACCTGTCCTGTTCAGCTGAAGGAAACTTCTCTTTTTGATAGGATGTGAAAGTGTTTTTAGTTAAAAAATCATATGGAGGATCTAAGTAAACAAAATCACCCTTGTTTACCTTTGCCAAAATCTGTTCAAAATCACAACAAACAATAGCAATTGCTTGTTTTTGCAAAAAGTTACTAACTGCTTCAACATTTTTTTGATCAAAATTAACCTTCTTATTCTTGTTTCAAGGAACATTAAACTGACCCTGAGCATTAACTCGGTATAAACCGTTGTAACCAGTTCTATTAAGAAAAACAAACAAAACTGACTGTTTAACCTGCCAATTATCTTTATAACTTTTTTTCTGGTTGGCATTCATTTGCAAAAACTGGTTGTAATCCTTTCTTTTTTGGCAAAAAAACTGCTGTTTATGAGCATCTGAAACATTGCAGTATTCACTAGCAAGTTTTTTTAATTCTGAGATAAACTGAGAAACAAAATTTTGAACAACCTGTCAAAGAGTAATTAAGGGAGAGTTTAGATCGCTGACAAAAGCCTTTTTAGGCTTTATTTTTAGAAATAATGCCCCCCCCCCAAGGAAAGGTTCAAAATAACAACTGATTTGATTATTTTTGGGAACTAACTTCCACAAATTAGAAAGAATTTGGCGTTTGCCACCAACTCATTTAACAAAAGGTTTGAGTTCTGGGTCTGAACAACTGCTTAAAGAATGTTTCATAGTGTGTTGCTGTATCTTGTTTATAAATCCTCTGGTAAAACCTTTCTTAATTAGTGATCTAAGATCCTACCATCAAAAGCAAAAAAAAGATCATTAAACAAGAGTTTTAAAACAGCAAAACTATCTTAGTAAGATTTTAGAAAGTTAATTTTTTAAGACTGAATCTATACTTTTCTTGAGTTTAAATGAATTGTGGAGAGAACTTAGCAAAAAACTAAAAAGTAACAAACCATATAAAAGCAACAAGTAAAAAGAACCACCGCCCCAGAAGTTTGAAACAGCAACATCTGACTTATACTTAGCAATAATATCAACTGGTTCTCAAGTAGTTAAATCCATCATAGCAAAACTAATCTGTCTCAATTCCTGGCGTTTGGGTTTTTGCAAAAGCAACAAGTAGTAGTTTGGTAGAGGATAATCAGTTTCTTTAGCAAATCATTTGTCTCTTTCCATTTTTAAGAGGGTAGGAAACTTAGATCAAAATACATTAGTTGTTTTTTGCTGTTTGTAAAAATCATAAATTTGGTAAAACACTCACTGAATTGGTAATCTTTGCATTCAAAAACTCAATAAATAATAGTTGGTTCATCTTTGTTGCTGTTGATCATTGTATTTTGTAAAATTAATTTGAAACTCCAAAAAATCTAAATTAATGTTTCAATTAGGATAATTAACTGAAGGAATAAACAAATTTTCAAACTTCTCGAAGGAATAATAGGTGTTTGCTCTTCTTAACTTCTCAATTAATTTTCTACTAATTTGAACTAAAGATCTTAATTTGTTGTTTCTACTCATCCAGTTTTCATTAATACCTTCCAGTTTAGAAATATCAGACGAAATTTGTTCAAGTCTTGCTCTGTTTTTACTAATCCAATTTTTCATCAATGATTTTTGTTCTCTAGTAGAGTTTCAATCCTTAAATAAGTCACTAAATTCAACAACAGGTTCTCTAACAAGATGTTGACTTAGCAAAGGTTTGACTTGAATACTTTGGTAAGTTGGGATAAAGACAACAAAAAAACTAGATATACAAAAGAAGCAAAGTAAAAAACAAACACTTTTTCAGAAATTAAAAACTTTTAGCATCTTGGTGAAGGGAAAAGGATGAGTTAAACCTTCTCTATTTTAATAAAAATTCAGCAATAAATTAATTTAGCAACAAACTCTAAAAAGGTTATTTTGAATTCTGCATACAAAAAAGGCTTGGATATAATGAAAGCATAAGTTTTTTTAATCTTGGCAACAAGGTTCAGTAGCTCAGTTGGTAGAGCACTTGTTTGAAGCACAAGGTGTCAGCGGTTCAAGTCCGTTCTGAACCACCATATTTAAAAATTTGATTTAGAAAAAAGTTCTAAGTTTAAAATTTTAAATTAAGAGTTCAAATGTTAAGTGCTTCTTGTCAAAATGCTTTTTTAGAACAAAAAATTATGCATATTTTTTATACCAAATTTAAGAACAATTAAAACAGCATTAAAAATAGCAATGCTGCAAAGCATTTAATATTTAGTTCTTTGTTTGTCAATTTTACTTAAATTTCTGCTAACTAATAGACAATAAATAACATAAAAATAGTTGCTTTGAAGACAAAAAAATTACTTAACCAAAATTTATGCTAAAATTAGTTCACAACAACAAATTAAGATTAGGCTTTCAAGCCGGAGGGTTATGGCAGTAGATCCCTTAAATATCTCTGCCCAATTTAAGAGTTTATAAATTAGTTTTAGTTTTTTTTTTTTTTGATTAGAACTGTGGGAAGTATTTTAATTTAATCTTCTTAGTAGTTCAGTTTTAAATCTTGTATGCTTTTTGTTTGTTATTTAATGCTTTAAATCTAAGAATGTCTCTAAAGAGTGTATAATTGTTTCTTAATAAGTTATGAAAGATTTGCTTCCTGATAAAACAGGCAGAAAAGAGAAATACTACCTTGGTTTAGACATGGGTATCTCTTCAGTTGGATGAGCAATAATGGTTGAAAATGAAGATGGTCATCATTTTTTGCATGATTTTGGTGTAAGAATATTTGATGTTGCTGAAGATAGAGAGAGTGGAGAAACTGAAGCTCAAAAGAGAAGGCAGCAAAGATCACAAAGAAGATTAATACGTCGCAGAAGCAACAGAATAAAAAGGGTTAAACTACTTTTAATTAAAAATCAGTTTATAAAAACAGCAGAAGAGTTTCTAGAACAGTACAAAAAAAAGTCAACAAACAAGATTGAAGAGAACAATGGTTTTTTTTCTACCCAGAAAAATTTTTGAAATCCTTTTGTCCTTAGAAGCAGGGGATTAAGAAGTAAGTTAGATAGATCTGAACTTTGTGCTGTTTTGATCCACTTTTGCAAAAAGAGGGGGTACTTAGATAGATCATTGGCAGCAGAAGAGGAAGAGTTAGGTAACAAAGGAAAGAGAAAATCAAATTCAAAAAGTTTCAGTGGTGCTTTGGAAAAAGGGGAGGAGATCTCAAGGGGTTCTTACATTTCTGATGCTGTTTTAAATAGAAAAGATTTCAGAATAGGAAGCAAAAACATCTTGCTTTATACCAAAAATGGGAAATACCTCAGTACAAAAACATCTAATCAGAATGATTATCGTTTTCTCTTTTCAAGAGAAACGCACAAAATTGAGTTAAAAGCAATTCTGGAACAACAATCAAAGCATTATCCAGAACTGGAAAGAATATCAAAAAGAATTTTAGACATTGTTTTTTTGCAGAGGGACTTTGAAGTTGGTCCAAAATGTAAGAATCACAGTAAGAAATGTAATCCAAATGCCTGTTCAGACTATAAAACATTTAATGAATTAGTTGGAAAATGTTCATACTATCCTGATGAAAAGAGGGGTTTTAAATCTTCACTTACTTTTTCTGCCTACTTTTTTGTTGAAGAGATAAGCAAGTTTTTAGCTTTTTTAAAAAAAGCTAAAATTGAATTTTCAGAAAAGATTCATAAGAAAATGCTAAAAGGTTTTTTAGCATATAGTTGAGGAAAAAAAGAATTAAAAGATCTAATAAAAAAAACACCAGAATGAAGAGAGAATGGTGATGACTCCTACTTCAAGGTGCCAATGTGGGCAAAAAAAGAGGGTATGAATCTGAATAAAGCTTTATTTCTTAAGGAAATCAGAAAAATTTTACCTCTTCAAAAAATCATTGAGAAGAAAACAAAGCAAGAAAATTTTATTGAGCAATTAAATGAAAATCTTATTGAAAAACTAGGAGAAATCCTCAACAGAGTTAGAACAAGAAAAAGCAGAGAAAAAGAGGTTAAAAATCTTCTTATAAAACATGAAATCAAGGTTAGTGATGAGAGCATTAAAAATTTAATCAAAATGAAAAATGAAAACACAACAAGTGCTAAGGTTTCATTTAGACATATGCTGGAAACAATAAAACTTTTCTGGAATGGTAAAATTCCAAAAGAGGTGCTGCATAAAAAAGAACCATTAGTAAGAAAAGAAAAAGGTGAGGCATTTCAAAAGATAACTGATCCAGAATTACAAACAAATCCAATTGTGCTTAGAGCAGTAAATCAAGCAAGAAAGATTTTAAAAGTTTTAGTTAAAAAATATAAATTTTTCTACAATATTAACATTGAAGTTAGTTCAGAAATAGCCAAAAATTGGAAAGATAGAAAAAAAATACAAAAAGAATACTTAAGCAATGAAAAGAAAAATGAAGAAATTAAAGAAGAGTTATATAGAAATAATCTACAAGCAAGTAAAAGTAACTCATTAGCACTTAAGTTATGAAAAGAGCAAGAAAAACAGTGTTTGTACTGTGGCAAATTGATACCAATTCAAAAAATTGCTCCAGCACTAGGTAGTGTGGAAATAGATCACATTATCCCAGTCTCTTCCAAGTTAACTGATGACAGTTTTCAAAACAAAGTTTTAGTTTGTATTAGTTGTAATCAGAAAAAAGGAGAAAAGATACCACTTCAATTTATGGAAGAAAATGATAAAAAGAGATTTGTAATAAGGGTTGAAAAATTAAGAAAAAAAATTAGTTGAAAAAAATATGATTATTTAATGACCAAGGCAGATGAATTAGCAGAAAAATGTATGGTTTTTGCTAGTAGAGATTTAAATGATAACCGTTATATTGCAAAATGGTTTTCTGCTTATGTGAAACAAGAGTTAAAAAAAATCAGTGATAAATCAAAAGTGTTGGCCATTCCTAGTAGAGCAACTTCAATGTTCAGAAGAAAATGATTATTCAATAGTGCCTGAGGCTTAAAAGAAAAAGTTAGAGATATCACACATTTTCACCATGCTGTTGATGCAATGATTATTTCTCAATTCAAAGGTCAGTTTGAAATAGAATTAGCAATTGATTTAATTCGATTAGGTGATCAAAGATTAAACATCAAAAGGATAAAAAATGAAAAAGAAAAAGTCTTATCTCTTGAGGAACATAAAAAATTCCTAAAAGAAGTTAAAAACAAATGACAAACACGCCAAAAAGTTAAGTATTTTAAGGTAATTGATTCTGCTGAAAAAAACAATAATTTCATAGAACCTTTCTATATCAAAGATCTAAAAACTGAAGTTGAAAATAGAATTCCAGTAATTTTGAAAATGGAAACAGAAATAAAAAAATGTAGTAGTTGTGAAAAAGCAACAAAAGAAAAAGTAGAAAAATGTAGTAGTTGCTTAGGAATTAAAAGAATACCTAAATTTCAAAGTCTTCTTAGTGAGGAAGAATGGAAGAAAAAAAATGAAAATAAAAAAACAAAAGAGATTAATCTCAGATACCCACTTGTCTCTTATATGACAAACTATAAAGTGAAAAAAACTTGAGCTAGAGATAAATTTGGTGTTGTAGATAAAAAAGATAAGAAAGAATACAGAAAATGAAGAAAAAAATCAAGTTTAGTGGACAATAAGAAAGCAAAGAAATTTATGGAGAACACATTTGAAAACAAATATGGGAATATACTTTTAACAGACAAGTACTATGGAATTAGTATATTAGACAAATTGAATTGGAATTGAGAAAGAAGAATAAATCTAATAAGAAGAATAAATAAGAAAAAGAGAAGTGGAGAAAAAGTTAACTTTTTGAGAGAGAAACCAGTTTTGGTAAAAGGAGTAAACTTAAGATATCTAGATGTGAAAACAGATACCTATATAACAAAAAAATTTTCATCAAGGAAACAAGAAGATAAAATCTATGTTCATCCAAACCAATTAGTAGCAACAGGCAAGCACAGTTGGACATCAACTTACATATCAAAAAAAACACAAAAAGAGGTTAGAGCTGCAGGTTATGAAAGCATTCATTCAATTCAAAAAAGTCCAAGTTTAGAAATAGTTAAAATTGATATTTTAGGTAACTGTGTAAAGAAAAAACTTATAAAATAATTACTCAGAAATTTAATTAAATAAGTTTATTTATCAATTAGTGAGTGAAGCAATCAAACCTTATTCTAACCAAAAACAACAACTAAATAAGACACAACCTAAATTTGATTTAGACATTCCTTTAACTTATTCTAACCAAAAACAACAACTAAATAAGAATTATTTTCTCAATTGTTTTGGAGTTAAGTAAACTTATTCTAACCAAAAACAACAACTAAATAAGACCTATAAAACTATTTTATCATCTTTGACAAGAACTTATTCTAACCAAAAACAACAACTAAATAAGACTATAGTCTGAGATTGAGTGCGGATGTTTCTAACTTATTCTAACCAAAAACAACAACTAAATAAGACTAGTGCTAACTTATCTATCTCTCCTCATCTAACTTATTCTAACCAAAAACAACAACTAAATAAGACCTCTAAAAAATGCTTAGAATCACTTTGTTTAACTTATTCTAACCAAAAACAACAACTAAATAAGACTCTCATATCTTAATCTTCTTCTTATCATTGAACTTATTCTAACCAAAAACAAAAACTAAATAAGACCTTTTTTGTTGAAATAATCAATGTTTAATAAACTTATTCTAACCAAAAACAACAACTAAATAAGACCTTTTTTGTTGAAATAATCAATGTTTAATAAACTTATTCTAACCAAAAACAACAACTAAATAAGACAACCTATAAAGATATCCCTCTTCTTTTGACAACTTATTCTAACCAAAAACAACAACTAAATAAGACATTACTCTCTGCCTGTATTTAGTCAACAAAAACTTATTCTAACCAAAAACAACAACTAAATAAGACTTAATAAAAACTATTAAAAATTAGTTTATGAACTTATTCTAACCAAAAACAACAACTAAATAAGACTCAATTTCACCACGCCGTCGATGCCGCGGTAACTTATTCTAACCAAAAACAACAACTAAATAAGACTATGAGCAAATGAGCACCAAGCACCCCTGAAACTTATTCTAACCAAAAACAACAACTAAATAAGACCTTTAATGTTTTCCATCGATGCGTCGCGTTAACTTATTCTAACCAAAAACAACAACTAAATAAGACTTCAGTTCTAGAATTTGAAGGTCATAAGTCAACTTATTCTAACCAAAAACAACAACTAAATAAGACCAAGCATATTTTCACCCAGTCATGAATGTGAACTTATTCTAACCAAAAACAACAACTAAATAAGACCTAGGTCTTCTAAATATTTAGTCAAAATTAAACTTATTCTAACCAAAAACAACAACTAAATAAGACCTTTAACAAATGTAATTAGTTTAGACTTTTAACTTATTCTAACCAAAAACAACAACTAAATAAGACGAGATCAGCCTTAGATGTTTTTTCTGATGGAACTTATTCTAACCAAAAACAACAACTAAATAAGACTTATTCACATAGTAGGCAATGAAGCATAAGAACTTATTCTAACCAAAAACAACAACTAAATAAGACTCCATTAAAGCACATTTCTGATTTTTTTAGAACTTATTCTAACCAAAAACAACAACTAAATAAGACCTTATTCGTATGTACGTTGCTCCATGACTTTAACTTATTCTAACCAAAAACAACAACTAAATAAGACGGATTATGTTAAAAGCACTAACTAATCAATAACTTATTCTAACCAAAAACAACAACTAAATAAGACAAGTAACAACTTTATCTAAAGACATGAGAAAACTTATTCTAACCAAAAACAACAACTAAATAAGACTAAGAATAATTTAATGAATTATAGTCCTCTAACTTATTCTAACCAAAAACAACAACTAAATAAGACCAGAATCAGCTATTAAGTCAGATTGAAAAGAACTTATTCTAACCAAAAACAACAACTAAATAAGACTAATATTTTTGGCAATTATCCTAATGCTGAAACTTATTCTAACCAAAAACAACAACTAAATAAGACTTCATCTGAACAGTCTTAGCGCCATAACTTAACTTATTCTAACCAAAAACAACAACTAAATAAGACTAAAAGCTCAATTAACTTACAGAATGTATTAACTTATTCTAACCAAAAACAACAACTAAATAAGACCAACAAAGGTTTTGCTGAGACCATTTTAAGAACTTATTCTAACCAAAAACAACAACTAAATAAGACCTTTTCGAGGTATTCTCCAAACTTGAACTAAACTTATTCTAACCAAAAACAACAACTAAATAAGACTTGAATACTCATCAGCATCAATCTTGTCCCAACTTATTCTAACCAAAAACAACAACTAAATAAGACCCTTTGTTCTATTCATGACCTATAAAGGAAAACTTATTCTAACCAAAAACAACAACTAAATAAGACCAGGTAAATAATATGATGACTCAAAGATGCAACTTATTCTAACCAAAAACAACAACTAAATAAGACTAACCCAATCTTCGCGACTTGTCAAAACTTAACTTATTCTAACCAAAAACAACAACTAAATAAGACATAAGTATTAATTAATGATTTTAAAATTAAAACTTATTCTAACCAAAAACAACAACTAAATAAGACAAAAAAAAGTATGTTATACTAATAAGCAGAAACTTATTCTAACCAAAAACAACAACTAAATAAGACACCAACTTCTAATCTTTTTTTAAACTTATCAACTTATTCTAACCAAAAACAACAACTAAATAAGACTGAATGCTCTTAATTCTATTTCAACCCCTCAACTTATTCTAACCAAAAACAACAACTAAATAAGACCCAATGCATAAGTTTACTAAAACCTTTTTTAACTTATTCTAACCAAAAACAACAACTAAATAAGACCTAAATTTTAGAAAAAAAGGTCTTGAAGAGAACTTATTCTAACCAAAAACAACAACTAAATAAGACACTTTTTCTTATCCATTGAGTAAATTGGGGAACTTATTCTAACCAAAAACAACAACTAAATAAGACACTTGTCCTATATTTCTTTGTTTCAACCTTAACTTATTCTAACCAAAAACAACAACTAAATAAGACGGGAGATGCTGTATCAAAAGAAGAATGAGAAACTTATTCTAACCAAAAACAACAACTAAATAAGACGGCTTATTGTGAAATGTGCTACAAAGGAAGAACTTATTCTAACCAAAAACAACAACTAAATAAGACGTCGTTATCTTTTAATGCCGCATTCAAAAGAACTTATTCTAACCAAAAACAACAACTAAATAAGACGACTGAATCCAGCAGTTTCAATTGAAATTTAACTTATTCTAACCAAAAACAACAACTAAATAAGACATGATTGAACATCTCAGGAGTCTAAAAAATAACTTATTCTAACCAAAAACAACAACTAAATAAGACTCTTGTGTTACATTTTAAAGTGATGAAACTAACTTATTCTAACCAAAAACAACAACTAAATAAGACGGTCGCATAATAACGGTTTTTATGCTCAATAACTTATTCTAACCAAAAACAACAACTAAATAAGACGAAACTTTCCATCACTTCCGAACCGTAAGAAACTTATTCTAACCAAAAACAACAACTAAATAAGACATACAATGGGATTTATGAAATTTGAGATATAACTTATTCTAACCAAAAACAACAACTAAATAAGACAAATTAAGGCAATATTTGCTGAGTTTTCAAAACTTATTCTAACCAAAAACAACAACTAAATAAGACTTTGAAGACTCATTAATGCTGATGACAGCTAACTTATTCTAACCAAAAACAACAACTAAATAAGACCTCCTCCATCTTTCAATATTGGATTTTTTTAACTTATTCTAACCAAAAACAACAACTAAATAAGACGATTCACAGCAGGACTCTTATTTTGCAGGTAACTTATTCTAACCAAAAACAACAACTAAATAAGACGGTTATTCTAATCTGTTACTTTTTAATTTAACTTATTCTAACCAAAAACAACAACTAAATAAGACTGAGTCATTTTTCGGCATATATGAAGAAATAACTTATTCTAACCAAAAACAACAACTAAATAAGACAAAACCTGCTTTTAACAACCAATTAATAATAACTTATTCTAACCAAAAACAACAACTAAATAAGACTGTTTTTTTTAAAAAATAGTCAAATATGAAAACTTATTCTAACCAAAAACAACAACTAAATAAGACTGTTTTTTTTAAAAAATAGTCAAATATGAAAACTTATTCTAACCAAAAACAACAACTAAATAAGACTATTGATAAGGACTGTTTAGAAGCACATAGAACTTATTCTAACCAAAAACAACAACTAAATAAGACTTAGGGTGTTTTTGTGTTGTTGTGTTATTGAACTTATTCTAACCAAAAACAACAACTAAATAAGACGAGAAGATAAAGGAATTAATAAAGATTCTAAACTTATTCTAACCAAAAACAACAACTAAATAAGACCAGCAAAAACAGGAGCAGCAACAGCAGTTGAACTTATTCTAACCAAAAACAACAACTAAATAAGACTAATTAGCAAATTTATTACTATTTGAAAAAAACTTATTCTAACCAAAAACAACAACTAAATAAGACTGTAAAGTTTGCTAAGTCTGCTTAAAACTTAACTTATTCTAACCAAAAACAACAACTAAATAAGACTTTCAGCATTTTTAGGGGCTATTGTTCAGAAACTTATTCTAACCAAAAACAACAACTAAATAAGACACATTAGTTTATATTCAAAAGAAAATTATCAACTTATTCTAACCAAAAACAACAACTAAATAAGACAAAGTACTATCAAAGAAGAAACCTTCCAGTAACTTATTCTAACCAAAAACAACAACTAAATAAGACAAGATTTTTTGCATAGACCTTAGCAACAAAAACTTATTCTAACCAAAAACAACAACTAAATAAGACGCTGTCTTAGCAAACTTGTTGAAGAACTCTAACTTATTCTAACCAAAAACAACAACTAAATAAGACCATAAGTAGTAATACAGTAATATACCATTTAACTTATTCTAACCAAAAACAACAACTAAATAAGACTTTTCACCTGCTAATGCTGATTTAGTTTATAACTTATTCTAACCAAAAACAACAACTAAATAAGACAATTAGTGATGCACTTGCTCCAATATTTTTAACTTATTCTAACCAAAAACAACAACTAAATAAGACTTTTGGACACTTGAACTCCATCTCATTTTTAACTTATTCTAACCAAAAACAACAACTAAATAAGACTAAAGCAGATTTCACAGTAGGCCCAAGACCAACTTATTCTAACCAAAAACAACAACTAAATAAGACAAATGGCTTAAAAAGTCATCTTATAGGCTTAACTTATTCTAACCAAAAACAACAACTAAATAAGACCACTATAACTGAAAGTGCTTGAGATTTAACAACTTATTCTAACCAAAAACAACAACTAAATAAGACGATTTAGGCATTGCTGGGTCATTGGACTATAACTTATTCTAACCAAAAACAACAACTAAATAAGACCTGATACTACACAATAAAACATTGTGAAGCAACTTATTCTAACCAAAAACAACAACTAAATAAGACAATGTTTGATATATACAACATGTCAAAAGGAACTTATTCTAACCAAAAACAACAACTAAATAAGACTTAATAAAAAAATTAAAAAGTAGTTTATGCAACTTATTCTAACCAAAAACAACAACTAAATAAGACGATCTTGACATTCATGTGTTTTGGAATTGAAACTTATTCTAACCAAAAACAACAACTAAATAAGACGATAAATATCTTTTAGTGAGCATGCTTCTCAACTTATTCTAACCAAAAACAACAACTAAATAAGACATTATGCTTTCTGACACTGTTATCAATTTCAACTTATTCTAACCAAAAACAACAACTAAATAAGACTTCAACTAGTTGGTTTAGAATCATCCATGTAACTTATTCTAACCAAAAACAACAACTAAATAAGACTAGTTGAACCAAGTCTTTTAGCACCATCTAAACTTATTCTAACCAAAAACAACAACTAAATAAGACTGCCATGCTCTTTTGATTGAAGTACTGGATAACTTATTCTAACCAAAAACAACAACTAAATAAGACAGCACAGAACAAATTTTTAGACTAAAAGGTAACTTATTCTAACCAAAAACAACAACTAAATAAGACCAGAATCAAAAAGTATTTAAGCACTCTTAGAACTTATTCTAACCAAAAACAACAACTAAATAAGACAAACAATGACCACAGCATCATTTTTTAGTGAACTTATTCTAACCAAAAACAACAACTAAATAAGACTTTAAAGTAGGATTTTTTGGATGTAAAATAAACTTATTCTAACCAAAAACAACAACTAAATAAGACCAGAGTTCAATACATCATGATTCCTGCTTTAACTTATTCTAACCAAAAACAACAACTAAATAAGACTGCTTCCTCCATGTTTTTAAGAACAAAAGAAACTTATTCTAACCAAAAACAACAACTAAATAAGACTTTTTTTCTTGATAATACTTAATCTCATCCAACTTATTCTAACCAAAAACAACAACTAAATAAGACACCGGATAAGTATATATATTATCCGTTTAGAACTTATTCTAACCAAAAACAACAACTAAATAAGACTGCAATTAGAAAAAATAATGAGGAAAATTGAACTTATTCTAACCAAAAACAACAACTAAATAAGACGAGAATAAAGAAATCTGGGATGACTTCTCAAACTTATTCTAACCAAAAACAACAACTAAATAAGACGTAGACAATGATTTAGTGTTGAGTGTGAAAAACTTATTCTAACCAAAAACAACAACTAAATAAGACTCTGAACCTCTTTCTTGTGTAAGTGTTTGAAACTTATTCTAACCAAAAACAACAACTAAATAAGACATATTTCTCATTGCTGCTTCTCTTTCATGTAACTTATTCTAACCAAAAACAACAACTAAATAAGACTATGACCTCCTATATATTAACAACATCCAGAACTTATTCTAACCAAAAACAACAACTAAATAAGACTTCGGTGCGAAAACATTATCCAATTAACGGAACTTATTCTAACCAAAAACAACAACTAAATAAGACGGCATATATTCAGATTCATTAATTTTAATCAACTTATTCTAACCAAAAACAACAACTAAATAAGACAACAAGCAGAAGACTGCCTCAAATGTAAAGAACTTATTCTAACCAAAAACAACAACTAAATAAGACAACACATGAAAATTACAATTCAAAAAGAGGAACTTATTCTAACCAAAAACAACAACTAAATAAGACACTTGCCATAGAGAGAATTAAGCATTAATTAACTTATTCTAACCAAAAACAACAACTAAATAAGACAGATAACTTTTAGCATTAGCAGACTTCTTCAACTTATTCTAACCAAAAACAACAACTAAATAAGACTAAGCATCAGCTTGGCAACTAAGGTTAATAAACTTATTCTAACCAAAAACAACAACTAAATAAGACTGGCTGCTGTTGGAGGTGGTTTTATTGGTAAACTTATTCTAACCAAAAACAACAACTAAATAAGACGACATTAATTCAGCTTATCCTGAGGCAATGAACTTATTCTAACCAAAAACAACAACTAAATAAGACGCTTAGTAGTAGTTTTAACAGTTTTTAACTAACTTATTCTAACCAAAAACAACAACTAAATAAGACCATGGAGTTGTTCTTCATGATGGTGAGAAAAACTTATTCTAACCAAAAACAACAACTAAATAAGACTGATTGTAAACAGGATAAATCCAATCTTGGAACTTATTCTAACCAAAAACAACAACTAAATAAGACTTTTATGAATCATTAGAAATACTTGTGATTAACTTATTCTAACCAAAAACAACAACTAAATAAGACAACTGTATTCGTAAAGGATTTCGATTGTGTAACTTATTCTAACCAAAAACAACAACTAAATAAGACTGATGATCGCTGTGATGTGATGAGTTTCTAAACTTATTCTAACCAAAAACAACAACTAAATAAGACTAATGCAACTCTGACTCATATCTTTTAATCAACTTATTCTAACCAAAAACAACAACTAAATAAGACAAAAGTATAAAATCTTTGCTGAGAATAAAAAACTTATTCTAACCAAAAACAACAACTAAATAAGACGATTATTTCTTAGATTTTGGCAGTAGAAACAACTTATTCTAACCAAAAACAACAACTAAATAAGACCTACACTCTGGTGGTGGAGAGGATAATAGTAACTTATTCTAACCAAAAACAACAACTAAATAAGACAATACGCGTCATTTTTTTTAATCAAAAATCAACTTATTCTAACCAAAAACAACAACTAAATAAGACATAATTGTTGAGCACCATCATTGTTTCTCAAACTTATTCTAACCAAAAACAACAACTAAATAAGACTAAGGACAAATGAATAATTTCTTGACTTATAACTTATTCTAACCAAAAACAACAACTAAATAAGACACTTTCCATACAAAGAGTTAAGCATTAACTAACTTATTCTAACCAAAAACAACAACTAAATAAGACGCTGCTTCACTGTTCCATTCAATTCAGCATAACTTATTCTAACCAAAAACAACAACTAAATAAGACCATCAATTTTAAGAAGAATGTCAGAGATTCAACTTATTCTAACCAAAAACAACAACTAAATAAGACCAGATGATTTACAACTAAAATTAAATGCTTAACTTATTCTAACCAAAAACAACAACTAAATAAGACCGACCGACGCAGACGCAGAAACGTTAGGATAACTTATTCTAACCAAAAACAACAACTAAATAAGACCTTATGTTGTCAATGCTGTTGAGCTTGTGGAACTTATTCTAACCAAAAACAACAACTAAATAAGACGAACTAATAGTTGAACTTTTTCAGCAATTCAACTTATTCTAACCAAAAACAACAACTAAATAAGACGAACTAATAGTTGAACTTTTTCAGCAATTCAACTTATTCTAACCAAAAACAACAACTAAATAAGACATCTAAAACCTGTTTTTGCGACACGTAAAGAACTTATTCTAACCAAAAACAACAACTAAATAAGACTAATTTTTTCAATTTTTTTTCTTTTCTGAAAACTTATTCTAACCAAAAACAACAACTAAATAAGACTTAAATATCACTGCAAATGTTGCTTTATTCAACTTATTCTAACCAAAAACAACAACTAAATAAGACCATGGAACTCAACAACAACTACTCCAACAGAACTTATTCTAACCAAAAACAACAACTAAATAAGACGCAGCAACTGCTGACCTGTCAATAACTAAAAACTTATTCTAACCAAAAACAACAACTAAATAAGACCAACCAATGGTTAAATTTACTAAACTTTTTAACTTATTCTAACCAAAAACAACAACTAAATAAGACAAGTTCTTCTTGAAAATTATCAGCATTCACAACTTATTCTAACCAAAAACAACAACTAAATAAGACAAAATAACTAAGAATTAATTGCTTTTAAAAAACTTATTCTAACCAAAAACAACAACTAAATAAGACTCAGCAGGTCCAAAAAGTACTTCTTAAAGGAACTTATTCTAACCAAAAACAACAACTAAATAAGACTTGATTCACAAAATAGAAACAGTCCAGAATAACTTATTCTAACCAAAAACAACAACTAAATAAGACTAAAACCCTTTGTTGGACATTAAAATTAAAAACTTATTCTAACCAAAAACAACAACTAAATAAGACTTGCTGGTCATCTGTTCACAAACCACACATAACTTATTCTAACCAAAAACAACAACTAAATAAGACGGACATTAAAGTGTTGGATAAGTCTTACTCAACTTATTCTAACCAAAAACAACAACTAAATAAGACGAATGCGGCGTTCTTTTAAATCTTTTTAGTAACTTATTCTAACCAAAAACAACAACTAAATAAGACCAAAAACTCGTGTTAAATGGGTTAACGATGAACTTATTCTAACCAAAAACAACAACTAAATAAGACACTAATTTTTGATTTTTTTAGTGCTTTTAAAACTTATTCTAACCAAAAACAACAACTAAATAAGACAAACTTTAAACACATAAATACTTGAAGAAGAACTTATTCTAACCAAAAACAACAACTAAATAAGACGAACATCAAAGACAAAGTCAATAGTTAAGAAACTTATTCTAACCAAAAACAACAACTAAATAAGACTTTAAGAGTTAAGTGAGCACCCTCAGGGATAACTTATTCTAACCAAAAACAACAACTAAATAAGACTTTAAGAGTTAAGTGAGCACCCTCAGGGATAACTTATTCTAACCAAAAACAACAACTAAATAAGACTGCCTCTATATCTGTCTTCTTCAATGATAAAACTTATTCTAACCAAAAACAACAACTAAATAAGACGAGGAACTGTGAGAGATGCTAGGAATAATAAACTTATTCTAACCAAAAACAACAACTAAATAAGACTCAAGGTGGTTATAAATATCAGTTGTTTTTAACTTATTCTAACCAAAAACAACAACTAAATAAGACACAAGTCTATTCATGGTCAAGTCTTTACCTAACTTATTCTAACCAAAAACAACAACTAAATAAGACTCTATGGTCTTTCAATTGAACCTTAGATAAAACTTATTCTAACCAAAAACAACAACTAAATAAGACAATATCTATCACTCTGCTTCATCAAAGCAAAACTTATTCTAACCAAAAACAACAACTAAATAAGACCTATAGTGATCATAGAATTAACCAAAACTGAACTTATTCTAACCAAAAACAACAACTAAATAAGACGGGTAGATGCTAAATTAGATGCTGTCTTGAAACTTATTCTAACCAAAAACAACAACTAAATAAGACTATTTGCTGCTGTTTTGTGCTGTTTTGTGTAACTTATTCTAACCAAAAACAACAACTAAATAAGACCAGCTAAACCATTAGCAGCAGGTAATCACTAACTTATTCTAACCAAAAACAACAACTAAATAAGACCAATGACTCATTAAAAATATATCTCCTGTGAACTTATTCTAACCAAAAACAACAACTAAATAAGACTCAAGTAGAATAAAGTGAACTTTGGATAAGAACTTATTCTAACCAAAAACAACAACTAAATAAGACCACTAGAAGCAGGGACAAGGTCTTGATTGCAACTTATTCTAACCAAAAACAACAACTAAATAAGACAGCATGTATACCATTTAATAGGATGGCATAAACTTATTCTAACCAAAAACAACAACTAAATAAGACTAATCGAACATCTTTTCCTTCGTCGCGATTAACTTATTCTAACCAAAAACAACAACTAAATAAGACCACCAAAAATCTTAATGAGTGCTCAAATGAAACTTATTCTAACCAAAAACAACAACTAAATAAGACACAAGATAAAAGCATACAATCAGGCATACTAACTTATTCTAACCAAAAACAACAACTAAATAAGACCAATGCCTAAATCAGGGTCAACTAGTTTTAAACTTATTCTAACCAAAAACAACAACTAAATAAGACACCTTGACCTAGACATCAATGTGCGTCTATAACTTATTCTAACCAAAAACAACAACTAAATAAGACTAATTTATCCATCTTTTTTTATCTTCTAACAACTTATTCTAACCAAAAACAACAACTAAATAAGACTATTTAAATCATTTATATGTTTCTAATAAAAACTTATTCTAACCAAAAACAACAACTAAATAAGACGAAGATGCTTACCATTTGGTCAATAGCAACAACTTATTCTAACCAAAAACAACAACTAAATAAGACAACCTTATAGCAGCTTTCACAATAAGCCCAAACTTATTCTAACCAAAAACAACAACTAAATAAGACAAATATTTAAATCAGTTGTTTTTTGATATAAACTTATTCTAACCAAAAACAACAACTAAATAAGACACTCAACAGACCAAAAAATATTAAAAGAATAACTTATTCTAACCAAAAACAACAACTAAATAAGACTCAAAACAAAAAGAGTATTGAAGATGATGTAACTTATTCTAACCAAAAACAACAACTAAATAAGACCTGATTTTTTCAATTTTTTTTCTTCTGTGAAACTTATTCTAACCAAAAACAACAACTAAATAAGACGTAGGAAGCATCATCTTGGTTGCTTTTGGAAACTTATTCTAACCAAAAACAACAACTAAATAAGACTTGAACTCTCTGATTATTTTCTTCAATCTTAACTTATTCTAACCAAAAACAACAACTAAATAAGACTGCGAAGGTCATGTCCAAGAACATCGTAGCAACTTATTCTAACCAAAAACAACAACTAAATAAGACATTAAATATTGTATGAAACCCTAAATTATCAACTTATTCTAACCAAAAACAACAACTAAATAAGACACAAAACAGAAATTTTACAAATAAAACCAGAACTTATTCTAACCAAAAACAACAACTAAATAAGACTTAATCCACCTGCTGCTTTTGCCACAAATGAACTTATTCTAACCAAAAACAACAACTAAATAAGACTAGTTCTATTTGTTGCTCCTAGAACCAAAAAACTTATTCTAACCAAAAACAACAACTAAATAAGACTCAATGTGAACAATTTATCCAAAGGATATTAACTTATTCTAACCAAAAACAACAACTAAATAAGACAGCATGTGTTCATGCTTATAAATTAAATGAAACTTATTCTAACCAAAAACAACAACTAAATAAGACTTCTTGACTGAGTGCCTCACCAAATAAAAAAACTTATTCTAACCAAAAACAACAACTAAATAAGACTGCCTTTATTTCAATTAAATCCAAAGCAAAAACTTATTCTAACCAAAAACAACAACTAAATAAGACGAACTTTTTTTGATTTTTTGATGCTGAAAAAACTTATTCTAACCAAAAACAACAACTAAATAAGACTTGGTCCACTTGACCCCCCGCTGTTTTCATAACTTATTCTAACCAAAAACAACAACTAAATAAGACATGAAATAATTGAACTGGTCAAGTTTCATTGAACTTATTCTAACCAAAAACAACAACTAAATAAGACTTAACTAATTCAGAATCAATTCCTTTCAAGAACTTATTCTAACCAAAAACAACAACTAAATAAGACAAACAATGTTGTTCCTAGCATCTCTCACTGAACTTATTCTAACCAAAAACAACAACTAAATAAGACCAACGACGACGTAGCACTCCTTCGATTTTTAACTTATTCTAACCAAAAACAACAACTAAATAAGACTAAACATCAACAGTGCTAAGCTTAATAACTAACTTATTCTAACCAAAAACAACAACTAAATAAGACCAAAAACAAGAGTTAAATGGGTTAAAGATGAACTTATTCTAACCAAAAACAACAACTAAATAAGACTGATGGAAAAATTAGGAGTTCTGGCAAGCAAACTTATTCTAACCAAAAACAACAACTAAATAAGACGGGGTGGCTAGGGGTTATTACTTGCTCTTGAACTTATTCTAACCAAAAACAACAACTAAATAAGACAAGGACCAAAAGGAGATGATGGTGTTCAAGAACTTATTCTAACCAAAAACAACAACTAAATAAGACTCTGGATTTCTGCGATTTCAGGCGTTTTTAAACTTATTCTAACCAAAAACAACAACTAAATAAGACTCACAGTTGCTAATGCTCCAAATCCAATAGAACTTATTCTAACCAAAAACAACAACTAAATAAGACGTCTTCTTAAAAAGACGCAGCAGAACAAGAAACTTATTCTAACCAAAAACAACAACTAAATAAGACAGAAGTAATTAAGAATAAGGACTAAAAATTAACTTATTCTAACCAAAAACAACAACTAAATAAGACGACGTCGCAGCAAACGGTCGTTCTATCAATAACTTATTCTAACCAAAAACAACAACTAAATAAGACAGGTTATTTAAACAAAAAAGGATTAAGTAAAACTTATTCTAACCAAAAACAACAACTAAATAAGACTTTCTGTTCATTGAGAACCTTAATAAAAACAACTTATTCTAACCAAAAACAACAACTAAATAAGACGGAGTCAAAAAGATTTGGAGGAAATTCATAAACTTATTCTAACCAAAAACAACAACTAAATAAGACAGAAGATTCACGCAGTAATTTGTTCAACTCAACTTATTCTAACCAAAAACAACAACTAAATAAGACAAAGAAATCACGACCAGAATCGAATTAAGCAACTTATTCTAACCAAAAACAACAACTAAATAAGACCGGTTTAATCTGAACTCCACGATGGGGATAAACTTATTCTAACCAAAAACAACAACTAAATAAGACAGATAAGAGATTCAGGCAAAGGCAATTTAAAACTTATTCTAACCAAAAACAACAACTAAATAAGACAAAGGAATGATCTTTCATTGTTGAAATCAGAACTTATTCTAACCAAAAACAACAACTAAATAAGACCCCCTTTTAGTTTTTGCTTTTTTGGATTCTAACTTATTCTAACCAAAAACAACAACTAAATAAGACAAGGATAAGCACATTAAAGCATTCAATACAAACTTATTCTAACCAAAAACAACAACTAAATAAGACCTCAAGGATGTCAAGAATGTTCATTTACCCAACTTATTCTAACCAAAAACAACAACTAAATAAGACACAAACTTATGACTTTGCCATTTATAAAGAAACTTATTCTAACCAAAAACAACAACTAAATAAGACATATGTGCTTATTGCTATATTTCTTAACAAAACTTATTCTAACCAAAAACAACAACTAAATAAGACGTGTAATTAGTGTTATTAGGTCTTTAATTAAACTTATTCTAACCAAAAACAACAACTAAATAAGACCTAAGGTGATTAGTCTTAGAAGGTCTTCTAAACTTATTCTAACCAAAAACAACAACTAAATAAGACCAGAGACCCCTGTCGCTCCTCCGTCTGAAGAACTTATTCTAACCAAAAACAACAACTAAATAAGACAGCTGGAAGTGATTACCTGCTGCTAATGGTAACTTATTCTAACCAAAAACAACAACTAAATAAGACAAACAACTTGGTCATTAATAAAGTCATTGCAACTTATTCTAACCAAAAACAACAACTAAATAAGACGTGCTATTTGTATGGGGTGGATAAAGATTGAACTTATTCTAACCAAAAACAACAACTAAATAAGACCTAAGCTGATCAATTGCTCAGAAGGTCCTTAACTTATTCTAACCAAAAACAACAACTAAATAAGACTAAGCACTTATCAAAATAAGCTTTTAAATGAACTTATTCTAACCAAAAACAACAACTAAATAAGACAGTGATTTTTATCACCGGACTAGAAGATAAAACTTATTCTAACCAAAAACAACAACTAAATAAGACAGTGATTTTTATCACCGGACTAGAAGATAAAACTTATTCTAACCAAAAACAACAACTAAATAAGACGAGCGCTCGCCGGACTGTTGATTTAAAAGTAACTTATTCTAACCAAAAACAACAACTAAATAAGACCTACCTCCTGAACAGGTTCAAAAACTACTAAACTTATTCTAACCAAAAACAACAACTAAATAAGACTGTTTGCGACCGCGAAATGGTTTTCCGACCAACTTATTCTAACCAAAAACAACAACTAAATAAGACGTAGGAATCTTTAATAATCCATTAATTGGAAACTTATTCTAACCAAAAACAACAACTAAATAAGACTTGATGTCGTAATAATTGACGTTGTTTTGAAACTTATTCTAACCAAAAACAACAACTAAATAAGACAGTAATAATTCTATCTTCTCTTTCTTCTATAACTTATTCTAACCAAAAACAACAACTAAATAAGACACGCCTTTGCCTGAGCAACAGCCTGAATCTAACTTATTCTAACCAAAAACAACAACTAAATAAGACTCCTCATTTAGTTTAGATAAAGAAACCCCAAACTTATTCTAACCAAAAACAACAACTAAATAAGACTTGGTAATAGAAGCAAAAATAGAATATTAAAACTTATTCTAACCAAAAACAACAACTAAATAAGACCAGTTGCAGACATCTATCACTTCTGCACTCAACTTATTCTAACCAAAAACAACAACTAAATAAGACAAAAAAAATACACCTTGGGGAACTGTTCGCAACTTATTCTAACCAAAAACAACAACTAAATAAGACACCTATAAGATGACTTTTAAGCCATTTTTGAACTTATTCTAACCAAAAACAACAACTAAATAAGACTTCTTTTTAAATTAAATAAAAAATATTTAAAACTTATTCTAACCAAAAACAACAACTAAATAAGACTGCTGCTCTGATTGCTCACAAAGTTTCTCAAACTTATTCTAACCAAAAACAACAACTAAATAAGACAAGGTTTAAACGCCCTTATCAGTTGGCATTAACTTATTCTAACCAAAAACAACAACTAAATAAGACCTACAAATTGGATTGTTTAAAGTGTTGTATAACTTATTCTAACCAAAAACAACAACTAAATAAGACCATAATTAGAATAAGCATCTTTTTGAAGGTAACTTATTCTAACCAAAAACAACAACTAAATAAGACTTATAAAGGATGGTGTTGTGAGATTGGTTTAACTTATTCTAACCAAAAACAACAACTAAATAAGACAGGCAGCATCTTATTGCTTCCTCCTCCTGTAACTTATTCTAACCAAAAACAACAACTAAATAAGACCCGATCTGTGATTGACAAAACATTTTGTAGAACTTATTCTAACCAAAAACAACAACTAAATAAGACACATTGACTTAATCCGTTTCGATTTATCGAAACTTATTCTAACCAAAAACAACAACTAAATAAGACTTAAACCTAGAAGATGTGGATTTTAAGGTTAACTTATTCTAACCAAAAACAACAACTAAATAAGACATTTAAAGCAGCATTATAACCTCCATTTTCAACTTATTCTAACCAAAAACAACAACTAAATAAGACCAAGAACACTTAAAACATAAAACCTAATATAACTTATTCTAACCAAAAACAACAACTAAATAAGACAAAAATTGACCTATGAATCTCCTCCAAATCAACTTATTCTAACCAAAAACAACAACTAAATAAGACTTTGAACCTAATCAAGGTGGGTTTGTAATTAACTTATTCTAACCAAAAACAACAACTAAATAAGACCTGATGCTTCTGCACTATTGGTTGACCCCCAACTTATTCTAACCAAAAACAACAACTAAATAAGACTAGGTCTTTTTATTAGTGAACCTTCCACATAACTTATTCTAACCAAAAACAACAACTAAATAAGACTATATGATTCTTTTTTAAAGTTTTTAAGCTAACTTATTCTAACCAAAAACAACAACTAAATAAGACAACACAAAAACACCCAAAAGCACCAAAAAAAACTTATTCTAACCAAAAACAACAACTAAATAAGACTTTATTTTGATAACAACTTTAAATTTTTAAAACTTATTCTAACCAAAAACAACAACTAAATAAGACGACTTTTACAACTCCCCTTCTTTTTGGTCAAACTTATTCTAACCAAAAACAACAACTAAATAAGACTTCTCTTCCTGAGATAACATCTAATGCCTTAACTTATTCTAACCAAAAACAACAACTAAATAAGACTAGGATCTTCTTCATTTTCCAAATGAGGAAAACTTATTCTAACCAAAAACAACAACTAAATAAGACCTTCGTGGAGTCAATCGTTTGAGTTGAGTGAACTTATTCTAACCAAAAACAACAACTAAATAAGACATGTAGTCAAATCTGGCTTGAAAGTCATCTAACTTATTCTAACCAAAAACAACAACTAAATAAGACTTCTGTGTGCTTTGCTGGTTGAAGAAGACAAACTTATTCTAACCAAAAACAACAACTAAATAAGACCAATAAAGGATTCGCTGAAACAATATTAAGAAACTTATTCTAACCAAAAACAACAACTAAATAAGACCTGTTCAAGGTTCAGACAAAACAGATGTGGAACTTATTCTAACCAAAAACAACAACTAAATAAGACCTTATCAGTACTTATTACTCTCTTTTTGTTAACTTATTCTAACCAAAAACAACAACTAAATAAGACCAATTACTGATCGTACAGGAAACCAATTAAAACTTATTCTAACCAAAAACAACAACTAAATAAGACAACACTAAACACAAAAACACCCAAAAGCACAACTTATTCTAACCAAAAACAACAACTAAATAAGACAATTAGGTTTTGCAAGTGGTATGCTGACAGAACTTATTCTAACCAAAAACAACAACTAAATAAGACGACTGAAACCACTTGTCTCAATTTCAATTTAACTTATTCTAACCAAAAACAACAACTAAATAAGACAACAACCAACAACAGCAATTAAAATTATTCAACTTATTCTAACCAAAAACAACAACTAAATAAGACTTCAAATACAAAAGAAACAAAATCAAAAGTAACTTATTCTAACCAAAAACAACAACTAAATAAGACTGGATAAGAGAGCATTCATCAAGGGAATTTAACTTATTCTAACCAAAAACAACAACTAAATAAGACTGGCTTTTCCTTCATGTCAGCCATTTTTATAACTTATTCTAACCAAAAACAACAACTAAATAAGACGACCCCCGCTCGGACTTTATGAATACAAACAACTTATTCTAACCAAAAACAACAACTAAATAAGACACCAATTGATTTAATTAGACCAAAAAATCCAACTTATTCTAACCAAAAACAACAACTAAATAAGACTTAACAAAAAAAATTAAAAATTAGTTTATGAACTTATTCTAACCAAAAACAACAACTAAATAAGACAAGACTCAGGGTGGGCAAACAGGTAATTTGAACTTATTCTAACCAAAAACAACAACTAAATAAGACTTATTGAGTCTAAAAAATTAATTGAATATTAACTTATTCTAACCAAAAACAACAACTAAATAAGACTTCGACTCCAAAAATAATTAAAATCAATCGAACTTATTCTAACCAAAAACAACAACTAAATAAGACCAAACATGTTTATATGCAGCTGCTAAATTTAACTTATTCTAACCAAAAACAACAACTAAATAAGACTGAAGCAGTATCTTTTTTCTTGAAAAAACAAACTTATTCTAACCAAAAACAACAACTAAATAAGACTCAGTAGTGGGCTAAGTATGCTGTTGCTCTAACTTATTCTAACCAAAAACAACAACTAAATAAGACAGAGATTGTCAGCAATCAATCAAGTTAAAAAACTTATTCTAACCAAAAACAACAACTAAATAAGACCGTTATAGGTAATTTTTTGCCTTCTAATAAAACTTATTCTAACCAAAAACAACAACTAAATAAGACCATTAGACTGAAATTGAGTGACATCTTTGCAACTTATTCTAACCAAAAACAACAACTAAATAAGACACTCGAGTTATATTAACGAGGACAAGATATAACTTATTCTAACCAAAAACAACAACTAAATAAGACAAACAAAAGAGAGCAGATTTAAGAAGTCAAAACTTATTCTAACCAAAAACAACAACTAAATAAGACAAGAGATTTTAAAACTAATTAATTAGTTATAACTTATTCTAACCAAAAACAACAACTAAATAAGACATTTTTAATCACTTTTCAGCATCTTTTGATAACTTATTCTAACCAAAAACAACAACTAAATAAGACTATTAACCAAATAACATTAGTGATTACTATAACTTATTCTAACCAAAAACAACAACTAAATAAGACTCTCACCTTTGACACCACTTAAATTATAAGAACTTATTCTAACCAAAAACAACAACTAAATAAGACGTAGTTGAGTTGATTTGGTCTTGACCAATAAACTTATTCTAACCAAAAACAACAACTAAATAAGACTCGCCGCGACTGCCGCACCAGCAGCAACTAAACTTATTCTAACCAAAAACAACAACTAAATAAGACCCGAGAAGTTAAAAGAGGTGGAGCAGCATGAACTTATTCTAACCAAAAACAACAACTAAATAAGACCCCCGCTCTCTCACTCGAGATGATTATATAAACTTATTCTAACCAAAAACAACAACTAAATAAGACCAAGGAGATGTGATACTTTGATTTGAGAGCAACTTATTCTAACCAAAAACAACAACTAAATAAGACTTGCTGTTGCTTGTTTTGTTTACAGCATCAAACTTATTCTAACCAAAAACAACAACTAAATAAGACCAAAAAACTTATACATATCAATTTTCATTGAACTTATTCTAACCAAAAACAACAACTAAATAAGACTAGTTAATGTATTCTTGATAGTGCTTATTGAACTTATTCTAACCAAAAACAACAACTAAATAAGACACAATTTATAAAAACAATTTAAAACAATTTAACTTATTCTAACCAAAAACAACAACTAAATAAGACGTCGATTTGGGTCGTGTGATTGATAAGGTTAACTTATTCTAACCAAAAACAACAACTAAATAAGACCTCAATAAAATGAAGCAACATTTGCAATGAAACTTATTCTAACCAAAAACAACAACTAAATAAGACGATTAAAAAGTAATAGAAAAAAGCAATGAAAACTTATTCTAACCAAAAACAACAACTAAATAAGACCTTAATCAACCTTCTGAATATCGACTAGTTAACTTATTCTAACCAAAAACAACAACTAAATAAGACCTTAATTTAACAACTTGATTTGATGCTTTTAACTTATTCTAACCAAAAACAACAACTAAATAAGACACAGAACCAACGAATCGATGAATCACGCGAAACTTATTCTAACCAAAAACAACAACTAAATAAGACCACAAAAACACCCTAAGCATGATTAATTCAAACTTATTCTAACCAAAAACAACAACTAAATAAGACTATTTGCTGCTGTTTGTTGCTTTTTGTGTTAACTTATTCTAACCAAAAACAACAACTAAATAAGACATAATTAAATAAGTCAATGTCTCAGCAATAAACTTATTCTAACCAAAAACAACAACTAAATAAGACATAGAGATGAAGTTGAACAACTAATAGAACAACTTATTCTAACCAAAAACAACAACTAAATAAGACCAGCAAACAAAGCACTCTAAGCTTAAACATAACTTATTCTAACCAAAAACAACAACTAAATAAGACAACTGTTTGCTTTTGAACAACATCACCAAAAACTTATTCTAACCAAAAACAACAACTAAATAAGACTTAAAAAGTTAAAAAGTGGATTCATGAGTGAACTTATTCTAACCAAAAACAACAACTAAATAAGACTTTACCCGCGTTTTGCTCGGCAACTCAAAGAACTTATTCTAACCAAAAACAACAACTAAATAAGACATGAGCAGAAAAGTGAATCACCATACCTACAACTTATTCTAACCAAAAACAACAACTAAATAAGACAGGTTTGTTTATATTGTTTGTGTTATTTGTAACTTATTCTAACCAAAAACAACAACTAAATAAGACACAATTTATAAAAACAATTTAAAACAATTTAACTTATTCTAACCAAAAACAACAACTAAATAAGACCTGCTGTTTTTTGTTGTGCTGGAAGAACACAACTTATTCTAACCAAAAACAACAACTAAATAAGACTAAGGATATTGCTTATCTAAACCAAAAAAAAACTTATTCTAACCAAAAACAACAACTAAATAAGACGGGACATCTTAAAAGACTTGTCGGTGAAGTAACTTATTCTAACCAAAAACAACAACTAAATAAGACCAATTTAGAATTTAATCAAGAGAGAAAAAAAACTTATTCTAACCAAAAACAACAACTAAATAAGACATCAGAAAATGATATAGTGGTGGTCTAACAAACTTATTCTAACCAAAAACAACAACTAAATAAGACGATTTTTTTCTTGAAACATTCAGGGCATTGAACTTATTCTAACCAAAAACAACAACTAAATAAGACCGTTTTTTAGATTAGGTGATGAATCGGTGAAACTTATTCTAACCAAAAACAACAACTAAATAAGACCATCTCCCTTTTCACCCTTTGCTGCTGATAAACTTATTCTAACCAAAAACAACAACTAAATAAGACCTGTCCACAAAGTGCACTGCTTGTTCAAAAAACTTATTCTAACCAAAAACAACAACTAAATAAGACTTCAAGAAAAATTGTTATTTAAAGTAATGTAACTTATTCTAACCAAAAACAACAACTAAATAAGACTTCGGTTTAACAATTAAGAAACAATCAAAGAACTTATTCTAACCAAAAACAACAACTAAATAAGACTCGACGACCTTATTATCCGAAATCAACAACAACTTATTCTAACCAAAAACAACAACTAAATAAGACCTAACATTATTACTTCCACCAGTTTTAAATAACTTATTCTAACCAAAAACAACAACTAAATAAGACGATGTTGTTCCCTGAGGTTCCGTCCTTGATAACTTATTCTAACCAAAAACAACAACTAAATAAGACTTAGACCAATTTTAAGTAAACAATGTGTTTAACTTATTCTAACCAAAAACAACAACTAAATAAGACCCACTTCTGTAAAATCAATTGAAATAACATAACTTATTCTAACCAAAAACAACAACTAAATAAGACATCGATCAATTTCCACAATATAACCAACCAAACTTATTCTAACCAAAAACAACAACTAAATAAGACCTTCAACTTGCACTATTTCTTCATCTTCTAAACTTATTCTAACCAAAAACAACAACTAAATAAGACCAGCGGATTTAGGATACCACTCAGCGCATCAACTTATTCTAACCAAAAACAACAACTAAATAAGACTGGTATATTAATGCATGAGGAGAGAGATAGAAACTTATTCTAACCAAAAACAACAACTAAATAAGACCGACTTTTGGGACCAAATTGAACTCGACCTAACTTATTCTAACCAAAAACAACAACTAAATAAGACAGTCTATAACAATGCTCTTAATGCTAAGTCAACTTATTCTAACCAAAAACAACAACTAAATAAGACAAGCATCTTTGACATCTGCTAAGAAGGTTCAACTTATTCTAACCAAAAACAACAACTAAATAAGACGTTATATTTCTTTAGATTGTGCTTTTGATAAACTTATTCTAACCAAAAACAACAACTAAATAAGACGGATGCTTCTTCTTTTTTAGCTTCTGCTTGAACTTATTCTAACCAAAAACAACAACTAAATAAGACTTTAAATATGGTTTATTCTTTTTTAAGAACAACTTATTCTAACCAAAAACAACAACTAAATAAGACTCTAAACCTGCTGCTGCTGCTATCTCCTTGAACTTATTCTAACCAAAAACAACAACTAAATAAGACTTTATTTTAATCAAGAGTCTTTGCATGAGAAACTTATTCTAACCAAAAACAACAACTAAATAAGACTTTTTACCAGCAACTAACATATTGACATTTAACTTATTCTAACCAAAAACAACAACTAAATAAGACCTAAAATTTGGGGCATCAATTTTTCATCAGAACTTATTCTAACCAAAAACAACAACTAAATAAGACACCGCATTCACTACATATTCCGGCACTTGAAACTTATTCTAACCAAAAACAACAACTAAATAAGACATGAACTCTTCATTAAGTCTTCTCATATTTAACTTATTCTAACCAAAAACAACAACTAAATAAGACCTTTTTAGGTCTTAATTTAATTTGTAAAACAACTTATTCTAACCAAAAACAACAACTAAATAAGACCAGTTTTCTAGAAGAAAGAGTAGGGAAGCAAACTTATTCTAACCAAAAACAACAACTAAATAAGACTATTTTGTCAGTAACTTCTTTCATCGTCAAAACTTATTCTAACCAAAAACAACAACTAAATAAGACATGCCATCGTTTATCAGAACGCCCTGAACGAACTTATTCTAACCAAAAACAACAACTAAATAAGACCTGCTGTTGTTTGTCTTGTTTACAATACCAAACTTATTCTAACCAAAAACAACAACTAAATAAGACCTATTAATTGAATGTAGAACTTGCCTCCTAAACTTATTCTAACCAAAAACAACAACTAAATAAGACACTCCCACTAGGGAAGGTTTACAGTTTGCAAACTTATTCTAACCAAAAACAACAACTAAATAAGACGTAACATTATTACTTCCACCAGTTTTAAATAACTTATTCTAACCAAAAACAACAACTAAATAAGACGTTATAGAAGATATAGTTTATGACTGTGCTAACTTATTCTAACCAAAAACAACAACTAAATAAGACCAAGCATGCCTCACAGTGTTTAACTGTATAAAACTTATTCTAACCAAAAACAACAACTAAATAAGACAATTCTATACTTCTTGTAGAAGTGGTAACTAACTTATTCTAACCAAAAACAACAACTAAATAAGACACCTCTCTAAGATAAAGTGAGTCGATGAGAAACTTATTCTAACCAAAAACAACAACTAAATAAGACATTCAAACGGGCAACAATTCCTCCTTGAGTAACTTATTCTAACCAAAAACAACAACTAAATAAGACAAAGTTCCGCTGATTAAATCGTTTGTCCTTAACTTATTCTAACCAAAAACAACAACTAAATAAGACAGGTTTCCCTGTTTTTTGAAAAGCTGATTTAACTTATTCTAACCAAAAACAACAACTAAATAAGACTATCACCAGCAAAAAAAACTGGACCATCACAACTTATTCTAACCAAAAACAACAACTAAATAAGACGAAAGTTGCTTCAAAGATAAGCACATTAAAAACTTATTCTAACCAAAAACAACAACTAAATAAGACAAGAACCATAGAACTTAAACTCATCTATAAAACTTATTCTAACCAAAAACAACAACTAAATAAGACACAATTTCTATGTCTGTAATTATGAAAATAAACTTATTCTAACCAAAAACAACAACTAAATAAGACCTATATATAGTTATGCCTTTCTGTGCCCTAAACTTATTCTAACCAAAAACAACAACTAAATAAGACATAAAAATCCACAATCACTATAAAAAATGAAACTTATTCTAACCAAAAACAACAACTAAATAAGACAAGTGTTGTATTTGTGGCAGCTGTAAGCATAACTTATTCTAACCAAAAACAACAACTAAATAAGACCTGTATAAAGTAGTTCTACAACAGTAGAAAAACTTATTCTAACCAAAAACAACAACTAAATAAGACTCATCTTCTTGTTCACGCTTTTCCAGAATCAACTTATTCTAACCAAAAACAACAACTAAATAAGACTTGCTCAATTTAATAGTTTAATCTGTTCGTAACTTATTCTAACCAAAAACAACAACTAAATAAGACCTAACCTCAATATCTAATTCACTATTTAGAAACTTATTCTAACCAAAAACAACAACTAAATAAGACAATGAAAAAAGGCATCAGAAGAAGAATGAGAACTTATTCTAACCAAAAACAACAACTAAATAAGACCCTCTTCTGCTATTTGTTTTTGAGTGTATTAACTTATTCTAACCAAAAACAACAACTAAATAAGACAAAAGATAATGAAATTGTTTTATCAATTAAAACTTATTCTAACCAAAAACAACAACTAAATAAGACTCATGAATCCACTTTTTTTACTTTTTAAACAACTTATTCTAACCAAAAACAACAACTAAATAAGACAAAATAGAAATATGGAACTAAATAAAAAAAAACTTATTCTAACCAAAAACAACAACTAAATAAGACTTAACTCTTGTTTTAGATGGTAATTCAAATAACTTATTCTAACCAAAAACAACAACTAAATAAGACCCATCTTTTAAGAATGGTAAGTTATAGACCAACTTATTCTAACCAAAAACAACAACTAAATAAGACATATAAGGAGGTTTTATATATGGCACAAGTAACTTATTCTAACCAAAAACAACAACTAAATAAGACTAAGTTTAGTTTTAAAAATGGTAAAGTTCGAACTTATTCTAACCAAAAACAACAACTAAATAAGACATTCAACGCTTTTGGCAACTAGTTCAAATCAACTTATTCTAACCAAAAACAACAACTAAATAAGACCACATCTCTTCTCTGCTGAGAAGCGTTCTCAACTTATTCTAACCAAAAACAACAACTAAATAAGACCTAAGACTGTCAAAACATAAAACCTAATATAACTTATTCTAACCAAAAACAACAACTAAATAAGACCTGCTGCTTTTTGTTGTGCTGGAAGAACACAACTTATTCTAACCAAAAACAACAACTAAATAAGACTTCTAGATTATGTAATCTGCCCCATATTCTAACTTATTCTAACCAAAAACAACAACTAAATAAGACAATACTTTAAACTTCTGGTTTCAAAATATAAACTTATTCTAACCAAAAACAACAACTAAATAAGACCCAAAAACAGAGAACAAATCTTAAATAAATAACTTATTCTAACCAAAAACAACAACTAAATAAGACAAGGTCATCTTAAACGTGTTGTTAGTGAAGAACTTATTCTAACCAAAAACAACAACTAAATAAGACACTCCCACCCTTCACTAGTCAACATCAAAAAACTTATTCTAACCAAAAACAACAACTAAATAAGACCTGCTGTCTTTTGTTGTGCTGGAAGAACACAACTTATTCTAACCAAAAACAACAACTAAATAAGACGAAGCATCTTATTATCTTCCAGTAGGCATAAACTTATTCTAACCAAAAACAACAACTAAATAAGACAACCTTTTCATCTTGAAAAAAGATTAATTCAACTTATTCTAACCAAAAACAACAACTAAATAAGACAGCATCAACCAAAGAATAGGCTTAAAATGAAACTTATTCTAACCAAAAACAACAACTAAATAAGACATGCCTTTAATGAATGCCCTTTTATCTACTAACTTATTCTAACCAAAAACAACAACTAAATAAGACTAAATTAACTGTGAAATCATTAATGTTTTCAACTTATTCTAACCAAAAACAACAACTAAATAAGACTTGAGGTCAATTATCAAATTTTTAGTTGAAAACTTATTCTAACCAAAAACAACAACTAAATAAGACTCAAGAGCAGCAGACATGTGCTTGCCCACCAACTTATTCTAACCAAAAACAACAACTAAATAAGACATAGGTTCCAACCTTAGCATTAGAAACTTCAACTTATTCTAACCAAAAACAACAACTAAATAAGACTTGGTAGTTTTTTAAGGTAGAATTTGCTGCAACTTATTCTAACCAAAAACAACAACTAAATAAGACAATGCTTCTAAGCTTAGCAATTACTTTTTGAACTTATTCTAACCAAAAACAACAACTAAATAAGACTGGTTGCAAGATCTTCTGCTCAATAAATCCAACTTATTCTAACCAAAAACAACAACTAAATAAGACTTTGTGTAAAGAACTCAACCAAATAACAGAAACTTATTCTAACCAAAAACAACAACTAAATAAGACTTAAATAAGCTTTTAAAAAATCAGGGAAACAACTTATTCTAACCAAAAACAACAACTAAATAAGACGAAGAACTTTTCAAAAAGTAAAAAATGGTGAACTTATTCTAACCAAAAACAACAACTAAATAAGACGTAGTATCAAGAAACTAATCCACTCATTAAAACTTATTCTAACCAAAAACAACAACTAAATAAGACTTTAAAAATCTTTTAAATCAGTTCATTAATAACTTATTCTAACCAAAAACAACAACTAAATAAGACAACCAAAAATTAGAAAAGCAGCAAAGAAAAAACTTATTCTAACCAAAAACAACAACTAAATAAGACGAAGTGATCAGCTTCTTAAATTGACCTTCAAACTTATTCTAACCAAAAACAACAACTAAATAAGACTGCCTTGGTCTTCTTCAAACCAACCTCTAAAACTTATTCTAACCAAAAACAACAACTAAATAAGACCTTCTTGCTTAGCTCCTTAGACCTCTCATCAACTTATTCTAACCAAAAACAACAACTAAATAAGACTAATCAGCAATATAAGGTGAGAATTAAATAAACTTATTCTAACCAAAAACAACAACTAAATAAGACACTGACTTCATGATGAAGGACAGTATTCTCAACTTATTCTAACCAAAAACAACAACTAAATAAGACTACTTCTTAAAATAGCAGTAAATGAAATTGAACTTATTCTAACCAAAAACAACAACTAAATAAGACTATGTGCTTCTTTTACTTTTCTTAACAATAAACTTATTCTAACCAAAAACAACAACTAAATAAGACTTTTTTTTGTGCTGTTTAACACTAAAAAGTAACTTATTCTAACCAAAAACAACAACTAAATAAGACACCTTTTTTTCTGAAATTTAATTGGTTTTCAACTTATTCTAACCAAAAACAACAACTAAATAAGACCAGTCCAAAGAACACAGTTTTTAGACAGAAAACTTATTCTAACCAAAAACAACAACTAAATAAGACTGGAAAAGTTGACAGATGTTCTTCAATCTCAACTTATTCTAACCAAAAACAACAACTAAATAAGACATAATTTCATAGGCAAGAGATTGAAGAACAAACTTATTCTAACCAAAAACAACAACTAAATAAGACAATATAAGGACTCCTTTTTAAATTAATCACAACTTATTCTAACCAAAAACAACAACTAAATAAGACTATTTGCTGGTGTTTTAGGGTGTTTAGTGTAACTTATTCTAACCAAAAACAACAACTAAATAAGACCTTAAACATTGGTGAGGACTATCCTGGAAGAACTTATTCTAACCAAAAACAACAACTAAATAAGACTGATATGTCCGGATTAAATCCACTCGCTCCAACTTATTCTAACCAAAAACAACAACTAAATAAGACGAAAGATAATGAACTTGTTTTATCTGTTAAAACTTATTCTAACCAAAAACAACAACTAAATAAGACCCATGCCAACAGTATAAAGCAATTCAACTAAACTTATTCTAACCAAAAACAACAACTAAATAAGACAAAGTAAATCATAAATCACTTCACGGATTCAACTTATTCTAACCAAAAACAACAACTAAATAAGACAAAAGAACTAATCAATTTTTCCTTTTTTTCAACTTATTCTAACCAAAAACAACAACTAAATAAGACAAACAATCCAGCTTGTAAATTGTGTCACAGAACTTATTCTAACCAAAAACAACAACTAAATAAGACATGTTTTTGTTGTAGGTGAAATGAATGAATAACTTATTCTAACCAAAAACAACAACTAAATAAGACGTCTGAGTGTGTACAGCATCATTTTTATTTAACTTATTCTAACCAAAAACAACAACTAAATAAGACTCCTGGCTTAAAAAGACCTCAAAGGTGCTAAACTTATTCTAACCAAAAACAACAACTAAATAAGACTGAGTTGAAGGTGCTTTTTTTGAAAGCACAAACTTATTCTAACCAAAAACAACAACTAAATAAGACCTGCTTTTAAAATAACAATAAGAAACAACCAACTTATTCTAACCAAAAACAACAACTAAATAAGACGACTGATGAAAAAAGAATATCTTTTATTTCAACTTATTCTAACCAAAAACAACAACTAAATAAGACCTTTGATGACCTCTTTAATGGATTTAAAAAAACTTATTCTAACCAAAAACAACAACTAAATAAGACATAAATAAAGAAAATCTAGAATTAATTTCTAACTTATTCTAACCAAAAACAACAACTAAATAAGACGATAAACTGACTGCTTGCATGAAGAAGACCAACTTATTCTAACCAAAAACAACAACTAAATAAGACGGGTGCTGACAAGATGATATTAGATAAGTTAACTTATTCTAACCAAAAACAACAACTAAATAAGACTCTTTGATACAAATCAACAACTGACAAATCAACTTATTCTAACCAAAAACAACAACTAAATAAGACCAGTTTTTATTTGTATGTCAGAAAAAGAAAAACTTATTCTAACCAAAAACAACAACTAAATAAGACGTCTAGGTCTTGTTTTAGGCAAAGCAGTTGAACTTATTCTAACCAAAAACAACAACTAAATAAGACATATTTTCAATCCCTTCTATTTGTTTATTTAACTTATTCTAACCAAAAACAACAACTAAATAAGACTGAAAAGTCTACTGGTTCAATCTTTAACATAACTTATTCTAACCAAAAACAACAACTAAATAAGACTGAGTGATTGAAATCTTCTTTTGCTGATTCAACTTATTCTAACCAAAAACAACAACTAAATAAGACATAGTGGCAAAATGGCATCTAAGATTGAAGGAACTTATTCTAACCAAAAACAACAACTAAATAAGACTTTTGCTTATATCAATTCAGCAGTTGAATTAACTTATTCTAACCAAAAACAACAACTAAATAAGACTTAAAACCTCTTATTTCAACCTCAACCCCAAACTTATTCTAACCAAAAACAACAACTAAATAAGACTGAATTTGTTCACAGCAACAGGTCCAAATTAACTTATTCTAACCAAAAACAACAACTAAATAAGACTGCCTTCGATGAACATTTTAAGCAAAAAAAAACTTATTCTAACCAAAAACAACAACTAAATAAGACCTAAAACTCCAAGCTTCTCCATAATTGGGAAACTTATTCTAACCAAAAACAACAACTAAATAAGACCAATAAGTTATTAAATACATCATTAAAGGCAACTTATTCTAACCAAAAACAACAACTAAATAAGACCAAGTCTAAATCTAAGTTGATTCTCATTAAAACTTATTCTAACCAAAAACAACAACTAAATAAGACCTCGTCTACCTATCTATCCGATAGTTAAGTAACTTATTCTAACCAAAAACAACAACTAAATAAGACGGGTAATATGATGTGAAAACCATTGTTGAAAACTTATTCTAACCAAAAACAACAACTAAATAAGACCTTAATATTTTTAAATGAAAAGGCCTCTTTAACTTATTCTAACCAAAAACAACAACTAAATAAGACTTGTTTTGCTGTTGAATTACTGGGTTGGTTAACTTATTCTAACCAAAAACAACAACTAAATAAGACTCTGATGAAAATTTTTTTGTTATATAGGTATCAACTTATTCTAACCAAAAACAACAACTAAATAAGACACAAACAACATTTTAAGCATGATTCCATAGAACTTATTCTAACCAAAAACAACAACTAAATAAGACTACCAAAAGAGTCTACTTGAACAAGGATTTAACTTATTCTAACCAAAAACAACAACTAAATAAGACGGGATGTGACAGAGACTTGAGCAATGTTGAAACTTATTCTAACCAAAAACAACAACTAAATAAGACTTTCTAGCAATTCCATAAACTCTGCTTTATAACTTATTCTAACCAAAAACAACAACTAAATAAGACCTCAAAGTGCTGAGAATAGATGGTGTGAAAAACTTATTCTAACCAAAAACAACAACTAAATAAGACTCCAAATATGTCCTGTAAGAATTGAACTATAACTTATTCTAACCAAAAACAACAACTAAATAAGACCATCAGCAGAAATTTTAATTACTGGATTAGAACTTATTCTAACCAAAAACAACAACTAAATAAGACACCTCCAAAGCGATTTTCAATTAGAAATTGAACTTATTCTAACCAAAAACAACAACTAAATAAGACTGAAATGTTGATTAAACAGAACACGAAAACAACTTATTCTAACCAAAAACAACAACTAAATAAGACCTGGTTTGCCTGGACCAACTGTCTGCTCATAACTTATTCTAACCAAAAACAACAACTAAATAAGACCATGTTCAGTCCTCTACATTAACATACTGTAACTTATTCTAACCAAAAACAACAACTAAATAAGACTCAGAGGACACTATCCTTAAACCTCAAGCAAACTTATTCTAACCAAAAACAACAACTAAATAAGACTTAAAGGCAAGAATGGACAAACTTGAGAAAAACTTATTCTAACCAAAAACAACAACTAAATAAGACTTGGTAGACCTGTGTTTGGCAAGAAAAAAGAACTTATTCTAACCAAAAACAACAACTAAATAAGACTTATTAATTTCTGGTCTTAAAAGTTAATTAAACTTATTCTAACCAAAAACAACAACTAAATAAGACTCTTCAACCATCATTTTGAGACCTAAAAATAACTTATTCTAACCAAAAACAACAACTAAATAAGACTTTGTCATCTAGTTATCCTCCTCCTCTTCTAACTTATTCTAACCAAAAACAACAACTAAATAAGACTCCACTCATGAATCCACCATTTTTTACTTTAACTTATTCTAACCAAAAACAACAACTAAATAAGACAACACTAATCCCAACTCGTTGATAACGACAAACTTATTCTAACCAAAAACAACAACTAAATAAGACAAATGAATCTGATACTTAAAAGAACATACAAACTTATTCTAACCAAAAACAACAACTAAATAAGACCTGGTTAAATAACATCAAAGAAGAGCATGTAACTTATTCTAACCAAAAACAACAACTAAATAAGACAATCAGATCATTAGTATTCTTTAAGTCTGCAACTTATTCTAACCAAAAACAACAACTAAATAAGACCATACTTGAAATTGACGTTTTCAACAACACAACTTATTCTAACCAAAAACAACAACTAAATAAGACAGCAGACGATTGAAACTGAGGGAGACTTCCAACTTATTCTAACCAAAAACAACAACTAAATAAGACGAATATAATTTAATGCTTCCTCCTTTTTTTTAACTTATTCTAACCAAAAACAACAACTAAATAAGACCTTTTTGATATTGTAGACAACTTAAACAGCAACTTATTCTAACCAAAAACAACAACTAAATAAGACAGCGTTGCCAGAGGCGTTCGCTCAACCTCCAACTTATTCTAACCAAAAACAACAACTAAATAAGACTTTCCTACATGTGGAAAAATCACTTTATCAAACTTATTCTAACCAAAAACAACAACTAAATAAGACAGAGAAAACCACAGTCACTATAAAAAATAAAACTTATTCTAACCAAAAACAACAACTAAATAAGACAAAAATCTTGTGAAATCTGGCATATTCTAGAACTTATTCTAACCAAAAACAACAACTAAATAAGACTTCTCTTTGTTTCTTTTTTGACAAAAAAAAAACTTATTCTAACCAAAAACAACAACTAAATAAGACCCAAAATGTCTTTATGATATCACCCATCAATAACTTATTCTAACCAAAAACAACAACTAAATAAGACATCAATAAAAGTTTTTAATAGTCTGCTCTTAACTTATTCTAACCAAAAACAACAACTAAATAAGACTGAGAACCTTCTGAACCGCATTGTTGATTAAACTTATTCTAACCAAAAACAACAACTAAATAAGACCAATAACAATTTTACAGGAAAAAAATGCATTTTTCCCAAGAAAAAAGAAGGCAAAAGTGAAAATAGACAAATTTCTCTTTTTTAAAAAAAACCAAAAAAAGATTCAAAAAACTCTTTTTTTAATTCCTTTTACCAAAAACAGTAGTAATCTTTGGTCTTTTAATCAACAAATTAGGTTCCAATTTATAATCAATTTTTCAATGAATAAAGAAAACTAGCAAAAGACAAACTGTTCGAATGGGCAAGAAAAATTTGCCCACTAACTTCTCTAACTGAAATTCAGTCAACAACTGCTTTTGTTCTAAACTGTTTGCTTCAGACAAAACAACCTGATCAAGAAAAAGTCCTTGTAAAAAGAAAGAAAAAACATTGACAAAGAAGTAACTTCATTCTCTGTCTAAATCTTCTTCCAAAAAAATATGATCAAAATTATCAAAATAACTAAACCAGTCAGAGTACTTATCATTTAATAAAAACTGATAAACAGCAACTCCTTTTTTCAAAAAAGTATTTGGACTATCAAAATGCAAAACTTCACTTCCATTTAATCAATTCAAACTCTGAACTTGAGCAAAATCAACTAGATATTCAACACTGTTAGAAGACAAAACTAAATAACAGTTTTTATCCATTAATTGTTTCAAAATAGCATTTAATTGTTTGGCAGTTTTCAAGTCAGTATATAACTCTGGATTATCAATTAAAACAACAATTGGTCTCTTAAAATCATTTTCATCAGTGGCCATCTTTAAAACATTAAAAATTAGCATTCTCTTTAAAAACTGATTAAAACTGTTTTCATCCATATTTTCCTGTTTTTTTAAATCAAAAATATCAACATCTAAAAGATTATCAACAATATTTTCTAAATTGATCTTCCTTACATCAAACTTCAAAACAATATCATCATTAGTTAAAGCTTTTAATTTTTCAACAAAAAGACCAGTAACCACACTTTCAATAAATAAAGATAAATCCTGAATCTTATTAGTAATTTCTTGGTATTTTTCCTGACTTAAAAGATAGGAATTAATTGCTTTAAAAATGTTGTGTCGAAAAGGAGATGTTTTAGTAATCTTTATCTCCTTTTCAAAATCAAGATCATCCCTAAGGTAAATAACCTGAAAATCACTAGAAGAAACTCTTTGATTATTAACCAAAAAATCTGCTTTTTTACCAGCAAAACCTTCTGATAGAGTGTTTAAAACTGTTGTTTTGCCGGCATAGTGTTTACCCAATAAAACTGCCAAATTATTATGAAACTTAATTTTTTGGTTAACAAAAAAAGAAGTTTTAAACTGTACTGTTTCTAACTTGTTCATTATTAAATTTCTAAAACTTCTTCTACAGAAGCAATTAACTCTTGTCTGGATCTAAAACCAGCAAACAAACGAATGTTTTGATACTGATTTTCTGTTATTTCCAAACAACGAACATCACCCTCTTTGGGAGTATTTTTAGAAATCTTGTCAATAATTTTTTTAGCAAAATCATCATTCCTTGCTAAACAACAGTAAATAGATCACTGGATCATATAAAAACCATTTTTTAGCAAAAAAGAATGAAAGATGCTATAGACTTGCCTTTCCTTCTTAGTTTTTGAAGGCAAATCATAAAAAACAAACACACGCATAATTCGAATCTGAGATTGACCAAGATCATTTGCACTCAAAGCAACAAAAAAAACTAGTTTATTATATAGTCCAGCAAAGATAAAAAGACAAGAAAAAATTCAAAAGGGTAAAACTAGTTTTTACTCCAATCAATACAGTCAAAAAGGTTTATAATTATCTTGCTTTATTTAGTGTTACAGAGAAATATTTATTCTCTGTTAATTACTTAACGTAGGGTGGAGCAGTGGTTAGCTTGTCAGGCTCATAACCTGGAGGTCGTTGGTTCAAGTCCAACCCCTACGCCCATTAGCAAACAAAGTTTATAGTATTGATCTTGGACCTGTAGTGTAATGATTAACATGTCCCTCTGTCTAAGGGAAGACAGCGGGTTTGACTCCCGCCAGGTCCGCCATTTTTACTTTGTTTAGAGTTTTATTTTGTTTAAATCTTATTTTTTCTATCAATTTTAAAGGACTGTAGGGTGCGAGAGTGTTCTCTATCTACAGGAAGAGATTTGCTTAATACAGAAAAAATCCTAGATTTTAATAGAAATTCTGAAAATCCATTACTGGTTTTGATAGTAAAGAATGTTTAAATGAGGAGTATTGATTGTAATTTAAAAAGATTTTTGTTGTCTTTTTAATTTGCGAGTGCAAGAGTATCTAAATAGTGTAAAATACTGGTCAATGTTTTTTAGTTGTAATTGTTGTTAGTTCCTACTAAAAGAAACATTGATTTTTTGGGTCTGATGGTGTACGGTTGCATACCCTGCAAAGGGAGGGTCAGTTCGGCTCTGATAGGGTCCACTATTTTTTGATTTTGATAGTTTTTTCCTAATTTGTAAGGGTGTTCAGATGTCAAATCTGCCTTCTAGAATGTTTTGTTGAATTTATCAGTTGAGTTAGCAAAAACAAAACTATGCAACCTAATAAAAATTAAGCAGAATTAGTACTTGAATGTTTAAAAACACAAACTGTCATTATTTTTTCTCCTGGATTTAGTTCCACTAATTTTACTCCTCTTGCTGAACGACTTTTAGTGACCCTGGTTTTATCCAAAGGAATAACAATAAACTTACCACTAGATTTAGCAATCAAAAGTTGCTCATTACCATTGACAGCAATTGTTGCTACTAATTTTTTGCCTAAAACCTGATCCTTGACAGCAATTGTTCCTTTTGCTCCCCGATTAGTAATTCGATAATTATCTAAATCAGTTAATTTTCCTTTCCCATCACTGGAAATAGATAAAATTTTCTGTCCTTTCAAAGCAAAACTAGCACCAACTACATAATCCTTTTTAGGATTAGATAAAGCTGTGCCAATTACTCCTTGGGTAGCTCGACCTGATAAAGAAACTTTCTTAACAGGGAAGCGCACAATCCTATTATCTGTTTTACCTATGATAACTGATACCTTTTCTCTCTGAACAGGAAAAACAAAACTTAATTGGTCTTCAGGTCGAAGTTTAATGGCAATCTTACCACTCTTGCTAATAGAGGCAAAATGAGAAAGCAAAGTGCTTTTAGTGATCCCTTTTCTAGTAACAAAAAGCAAAGCTTGGGCATTATTACAGTAACTACTAACTCTCACAATGCTTTCAATTCTTTCTGTACCAGAGGTGATTTTAACTAAATTCTGTGCTGGTGTTCCTTTAGCTAAGCGACCAAGATCAGGAATCTTTCAAGTTTTCAACTGGTACACTTTCCCTAAATTAGTGAAAAACAATAAATTATCATGAGTATCAGCCATTAAAACTTGCTTAATTTGATCACCTTCATTGAGGGTTATGCCTTTGACACCTACACCACCACGATTTTGGGAGTGAAAATTCTTTAAATCCACACTTTTAAGATAGTTGTTTTTAGTTAAACAAACCAAGACAGAACGATGTAAAATGAGGTCTTCATCTTCAATATTACTAAACTGATCAACTGCTTGAACAATGGTCTTTCGGGGAGTAGCATATCTTTTTTTTAGTTCTAAAAGTCTCTTAGTTAAATTTTGTTTTTGCTTTGCTGGAGAATTTAAAATACCCTGATACTTCTCAATATTAGCAGTTAAAACCTTAATATCATCTTGAATACGTTTGTTTTCCAAAGTAGTTAAACGCTGTAAGCGCATCTCTAAAATAGCTTTTGCTTGATTAGGATTAACATTAAGAAATGTTTGCAATTGCACCATTGCTTCCTTTTGATCTTTAACTTGGCGAATAATCTTAATTACTTGCTCAATACAAGCGAGTGCTTTGGCAAGTGCTTGTGCAATCTCTAACTTTTTTTGATCTTCCCTTAACAAAAACTTAGTTTTACGCACTAAAACCTTAATTTGGTGTTCAACATAATATTTAACAACTGTTAAAAGGTTCATCAACTGGGGTTGATTACCATGCAGAGCTAAAAGATTGAGAGAAAAATTAGTTTGCAAATCAGTTAACTTAAAAAGTTGATTTAAAACAATCTCTTCTTGTGCTTCTTTTTTTAAAGCAACAACCAAACGAATACCTAAACGATTGGATTCATCACGAAGTTCAGCAATGTGGTCCAGTTTCTTTTCCTTAATCAGATTAAGAATATTTTCCATTAATCTAACTTTATTTATCTGGTAAGGAATTTGATCAAAAACAATTTTTTTTTGTCCTTGCTTCTCTTCTAAATGATACTTAGCTCGAATTTTGTATGTACCTCTGCCTGATTTAAGAGTTTTAATCAAGTTCTCATTATTGTTAATTAAAAAAGCGCCAGTGGGGAAGTCTGGTCCTTGAAAAAGTTTTTGTTCTACAATTTCTTCAACAGTTAAATCAGGTTTTTTGAGATAGGCAATAGTAGTATCAACAACCTCACCCAAATTATGAGGTGGAATTGAGGTTGCCATTCCAACAGCAATACCAATTGAACCATTAACTAAGAGGTTAGGAAACAAACCAGGGAGAACAACTGGTTCTTTCTCACTACCATCATAGTTAGTGACAAAATCAACAGTGTCTTGATTTAGACCTTCTAAAACACTATTGGCTAGAGCAGATAATTTTACTTCAGTGTAACGCATTGCTGCTGGAGCATCACCATCCACAGAACCAAAATTACCATGACCATCAATCAAAGGGTTGTTGGTAGCAAACTTCTGAATCATTTTAGTCAATGCATCATAGACAGCAACATCACCATGAGGATGATATTTACCAATAACCTCTCCTACAACTCGAGCAGCTTTTTTAAACTGTTTATCACTAAACAACTTTAAACCATACATTGCATAAAGAATACGACGATGTACTGGTTTTAATCCATCATTAACTGAAGGCAAAGCTCGAGCAACAATCACTGACATTGCATAACTTAAAAAACGATCTTTTACTTCCTGATCAATAGAAGTTACAACTAATTTATTATTCACAACCTAAACATCCAAATTCCTAACAAATTGAGCATTTTTAACAATGAATTCTTTTCTCCCTTCTACTTCTTTTCCCATCAGTAGCTGAATAGCATCACTTGCTAAATCAGCATCATTAATGGATACTTTGAACAAAAAGCGGTTATCAGGATTCATAGTAGTTTCTCACAACTGTCCAGGGTTCATTTCACCTAAACCTTTGTAACGTTGAATTTCAAAATTACCAGTAGTTGCATCAACTGCCTTCTGTAAATCAGCATCATCATAAAAATATTTAACTCTTTTACCAACTCTAAATTTGTACAAAGGAGGACGAGCTAAATAGACAAAACCATTTTCAATTACTCCTGGTAAATGACGATAAAGAAAAGTTAGTAATAAAACAGAAATGTGAGCACCATCAACATCAGCATCTGTCATAATGATTATCTTGTGATAACGTAGTTTATCAATTGCAAATTCAGTACAAATTGAACAATTAGTTTGTTGATGTTGAAAACAAACCTGTTGCTCATTTTTTAAACTAAAACCTAAAGAGTTGATTAAATCATTAATTTCTTGGTTCTCCAGAAGTTTATGAATTGGTTTTTTCTCAGAATTAATGATCTTACCCTTCAAAGAAAGAATTGCTTGAAAATGACGATCTCTGGCTAATTTAGCACTTCCGCCTGCTGAGTCTCCTTCAACAATGAAAACTTCTGATTCTTCTGGTTTTTTAGAAGCACAATCTGCTAATTTACCAGGTAAAGTGGTTGTTTCCCATGAATTAGCTTTAATTTGTTTCTCCTTAATTCTTTTAATATCTAGACGTAGTTGCATTGCTTTCAAAACTTGTTTACAAATTTTGTCTCTTTCCTGTGGATTTTCTAACAGAAATCTCTCCAAAAATCTACCTATATAACCAGAAATTGGGGTGCTAACATCAAAATTAACTAATTTAGTTTTAGTCTGGTTAGAAAAACGAGGTTCTGGATGTAAAACTGATAAAACCAAAAACAAACCACTAAGAACATCGTTTGTTTCCAACTGTTCCTTGCTTTCATCATAATATTTATACTTCTTCATAATCTTTTTTACCACCCGACCAAATGCTTTCTTAAAACCTTGTTCATGAGTGCCACCATCAACAGTGTGAATGTTGTTGCAAAAGGAATAAAATCTACTTTCTTGCCCTGTTGTATAACACCAAGCAAAACTCAACCTAATTTCATATTCTTGATCATTGTGATCATTTTTAATCTCTAAATTTTTCTGACCAGTTAAGATTTTTTGAAGAGGTATAACTTGTTTGTTTTTTACTAAAACAGTCTCTAAAAACTTGGAAAGACCATCACGATAAAAGTATTGTTTTTTATAACCAATTCTTTCATCTTTAAAAGTTATTCTAACCCCTGAATTGATATAAGCAGTTTGTTGTAAGCGTTCTTCAATTCGATCTTTCTGAAATTGATATTGATCATCAAACCGTTTCAAATTAGGTTGAAACTCTACTTTTGTCCCTCTACTCTTTTTAGATTGAGAATCCTCAGCTACCAAATGAGGAGTAGTTTTAACACCATTTAAGAAGTTCAGTCTGTAGACTTTGTTGTTGCGAGAGACAATAACATTTAGATAGTTAGACATTGCATTAACAACTGTTCCTCCTACTCCATGTAATCCTCCAGAGACTTTATAAACTTGACTGTCAAACTTTCCCCCAGCATGGAGTTGAGTAAAGACTGTCTCAATTGTGGACAAATTAGATCGAGGATGAATGTCTACAGGTATTCCTCGACCATCATCTTCAACTATCACAACATTGTCTGCCTTCAAAGTAACCTCAATCCTTTTGCAATAACCAGCTAAATATTCATCAAGAGAATTATCAACTATTTCTCAAACCAAGTGATGAAAACCACCTAAATCAGTACCACCCAGATACATTGCTGGTCTTTTTTGAACAGCTTCAACCCCTTTGAGAATTTGAATGGAATCTGCACTGTATGAATCAACTTTTTTCATATCAATAAAATTAACTTAGTTTGAAAACACAACAACTAAATAAAAATAATTTTTGTTCAAAAATTAACCAGTTTTTTTTGACTCAATTACTCATTTAAAAAGAAAGTTACCAACTCCAGAATCACTCCAACTATCTGTTTGAGCAAAAGCAACCTTTTTTAATTCAGAAACAGCATTAGCAACAGCAATCCCATACTTAACAGTTTGAAAAATACTTACATCATTCTTGCCATCACCAAAAGCAAGACTTCTGTCAGGACTAATTTGGAGTTTTTGCAACAAAAAGAGTGCTGCTGAACCCTTACTAACATTTTTAGCATTTACTTCCAAAACATGAGGATAATTAAAGACATGAAGGAAACGACCTGTTTTCTCTAGATGTTGACTAAAAACTTTTAAATCAGAATTAGGACCAAAAACATTAACTTGGAAAACTCTGAGACCTTTCAAAGTATGGAGGTTGGTCATCCTTTTGTAACCTTTCAAACTAATCTGAGTTTTTAAAAATTCAGAGTTTTCTCTCCCTCAGTAAAAATCATTCAACATATCTTGAGAATCAACACAATAGAAAACAAAGAAAAGACCAGAAGTAAGATTTGGCACATCAAAAAAACACCCAAGATGACTAAAAGTTATCAGAGAGAGATTAACAACTTTTTTATCTTTCAGTGAGATGACTACACCACCATTGGAAGGAATAACATAATCAGCATTTAATTCTTCAGCAATCTCTTTTGCTCTTTCAAAACTCCTCCCTGTTGAGACCACAAATTTCTTTCCTGCCTCTTTTAGTGCTCAAATTGCTCTTTTGTTAAGAGGAGTTGTTTTCATTCCGCCTGGCATATATACAAGTGTGTCATCCAAATCAGAAAAAACAATGTCAACATCCAACTTATCCTTTTTCATTTAAACAAACCTACCTGGAAAAACCAGTAGAACCAACTCACCAAATTATACATTACTATATAGGCATTTTTTAGAAAACCTGTTAAGAGTGTGCGAAAACATCCCTGACTGCCACAAGTAAAAATGGTCAAAAAAGTGTTAGAATGAGTAGTGTTTTTGTGTTAGTTAGTGAGAAATGAGAATAATTGATTTTGTCAACAAAAACTGTAAGTCCTGAGGAGCATGGCATTCCTTCTTTGGAAGAGACAGTGTCCAGAGTTGTTTGGAGCAGATTTCAAAAGAGATTGAAAATGAACAAAAGAAAAACATTGAGGCAATCTCTCCTTCAGTAGGTGAAATTTTTGAGGCTTTCATTAAAACCAAGGTAGAGGATGTAAAAGTTTTGATTCTTGGTCAAGATCCAGCGCCCGAACCACATTTAGCTGATGGTTTATCTTTTTGTATACAAGGTGTTTCAACTGCTCATGTACCTTCAATTCAAAGAGTTCTTTTAGAGGTTAGAAATGAAGGTTACAATGTGGACATCCTTAATGGTGATGTTGAACCATGAACAAAAGAAGGTGTTTTGCTTTTAAACAGTGTTTTAACAATTCCTATTCCTAAAGGAGCAAAAAGCGGAACCATAGATGCACACAAAAAATACTGATTGCCTTTTACAAAGTTGTTGTTTGAGTATTTAAATCAAATTCAAGAACCAATTGTTTTCATCCTTTGGGGTTCACAAGCAAAGAGTTTTGCTAAGTATGTTGATAGTCCTAAGCATAAAGTTTTAGAAGGTGGTCATCCTTCACCAGAAGCACCATCTATCAATTTTTTTTGTAAAAATTACTTCACTGATACAAACAAATTTTTAAAAGAAAGAGGCACTGAACCTGTTAATTGAAATCTTTTGCCTGGCAAACCTAAAAAAAATTTCAAAAAAGGAATTTGACATTGATCACAAAAAGGCAAGAAATCAGTTTATGCTGGTCCTTGTCCTGTTAAAGAAAAAAACAAAGAAGTTTAGAAGCGCCTGATTTCAAGATTCATATAAGAAACAGCAAAACAGATAGAATGCTGGTAGGTTTTTATTCAATATGGCAAAGGAAGTGTGAAGAAACAGTGATATTGTCAACTTTGTAGAGCAAAACCAAAAGAAATGAGAAGGGTGAAATGCTTTTTTAGTCAAAAAGAACTTCAAAATAGATTGAAAGCAATTGGAAGACAAATTGCAAACAAAACAAAAAGCAGAGATGAAGTTATATCACCAGCATTGGAAAGAATTTTTGCAGCCTCTGCTAAAACCAAAGTTAAAAACATCAAAGTTATCATTTTAGGTTAGGATTCAGCACCTGAGTTGTGCTTGGCTAATGGTTTATCCTTTTGTGTTTATGGAACTTCAACTGCTTGTGTACTATCAATTCAGAGGGCTCTTTTAAAAGTTAGAAATGAAGGTTACAACGCAAACATCCTGGATGGCGATATTGAATCATGAACAAAAGAAGGTGTTCTTTTGTTAAACGCTGCTTTAACAATTCCTGTTCTTGAAAGTAAAAAATATGAAATTATAAATGGAGACAAAGATTATTGGTTGCCATTTACAAAATTACTTTTTAATTTTCTAAACCAATCGCCTCAACCAATCGCTTACATTCTTTGAGAACCACAAACACAAAGTTTTGCTAAATACATTGAAAACTCAAACACTAAAGTTTTAAAAAGTGGGCATCCTAAAGCAAAAGAATTTTTCTGCAAAAACTATTTCATCAAAGCAAATAGATTTTTAAAAGAAAAAGGTTTTCAACCAATTAGTTGAAGTTTGTTGCCTGGTAAATCAAGTAAAAAAAATCAAAAAGGTTTATGAGGATGAGGTTCAAAGAGAAAAAAATCATTTTACATTGGTCATTGTTCTAAAGAATAAAAAACCCTAAAACACAAAAAAGCGATTACCTAAACTCAAATTGGTAAGATTAATGCTTTTAGTTTTTTGTTTTTATCACCAGCAAAAAAAACTGGACCATCACTAGGAGAAAAACAAATTACAACATCATCAAAAGGCATGCTTTTAAGAGTTGCAAGAACAAATTTAGCTTGCAAACTCAGTTTTTGATTGTTACCAGAAATTGTAATTGTTTTAATCTTTTCTTCAAAAAAACCCAACTCACTACTCTCTGGTGAAGAAACTAAAAATTGTTTGTTTTCTACTTTAAAAAGAACACTAGGGAGGGTGTTTTTTTCAAAAATAATCTCTGCTCTTGCAACAGCATTAATTAACTCTTGCCTGTTGCAAACCACAGTTGTTTCAAAATTATCAACAAACTGATTTTCAGTATTAGGAAAAGGTTCAGAACCACCAATAATTTTAGAAAACAACCTGATGCCTTTTCCAATTTGAAAAAAAACCCCTTCAGTTCCAAAGGTGATATGAACTTTATCGATTTGTTCTGAATCAAGAATTCGAAAAACCTCAAATATTGTTGTAGTATGCAAAGTTACATCTAGTTTTTCACTAAAAGAGAGAAGCACTAATCGAGCAATTCTAGAACCATCAGTTGCAGTAGCAACCAAGTGTTGGTCGCTAACTCTTAAGTTAATCCCTTGAAAAAGCAATCTCCCATCCCTTGATTGTGTAGCATAACTAACCTGATTAATTATGTTGTGAAAATTTTGTTTTGAAAAAATAATATTAGTTCCAGCAACATCAAAATGAGAAGAACTTCAAAATTCATCAAGATCCAAGAGATTAAGATCAACTTTATAGCTTTTTGTTTGTAAAACTAAGATTTTTTTTTCCAAAACACTTATTTCAACATCTTGATTAGTTTTCTGAGCAAATTCATTAAGTAAAAAAGCATTAACAATAATCTTGCCTGTTTGCAAGATTTCTAAATCAGTAGAAACTGGAATAATTTTTTCAATCTTTATTAATTTACTTTTAGCAAAAAAAACTAGACAGTTTTTTTTTGCCTCCAAATAAAATGAATTAAACTCTACTTCATTGCTTTGCATATTACTGATCCTATAAAGAGGTTTTAAACTTCTCTTTAGTAGTTGGTGGTTAATTTTAATTTTCATTTCTTTCTTTTCTTTTGTAATTCCTTTCTAATTTATTATTTCATTTCTTTTAAGTAATTATTAATTGTTAGTTAATAACTAGTTTGTTAATTTTGTTCTTTTCCTGTTTTTCTTGCTGAATTTAATTCTTTTCCTGTTATTTTTTATGTTTTTAAAGTGTGTTTTATTCATTTTGACAGATCTCTTTTAGATGTTTGATTTCTTTTTGTAAACTTGGCGAGATTTCTAATTCTCTTTTAATCTTTTTGACAGCATTAATGGCAGTAGTATGATTTTTGCTGTTGAATCGAGAAGCAATGTTAACAAAGTTTTCTTCGGTCAAACATCGAATTAGATACATAGCAACAGATCTGGATTTAACAACTTTGCTTTTTTTTGTTCCTGAAACCATTGTGCTGTAACTAACACCATAAAATTTAGCTGTTTGTTTTTGAATTGTTTGAGAGGATATTCTGTTTTTAAATTGGTTGATTTGATCAGCAAAAATCTTTTTAAATTCTGTTAATCCAATTTCATAGTTTGATTTACCCAATAAAACAAAGTTAATTTTCTTAATTATTCCTTCAATTTTTCGAATATCTTTATAAAAGTGTTTACCAATAAAAGCAAAGGTTTCTGGATTGATTTTATTAATGTTTTTACCAATAATTTCTATTGCTTTTTTTTTAACAATCTCTTTTGCTGTTTCATAGTCAGGATAATCTATTTTTAGGATCAAACCATTAACAAAACGAGACTTTAATCTTTTTTCAAAACCGCTTAACTCTTCTGGGTGTTGATCTGAAGTGAAGATGATTTGTTTTTTTTGATCAATAACATTGCAAAAAATCTGAAAAAGTACTTCATTAGTTTTTTCTCGTGATGACAACAATTGAACATCATCAAAAAGAATGATTTCATATTTATCAAAAGAAAGTTTTAACTCTTCAGTCTCTAAAGAACCTTTTTTAAAAGCACTAAAAAACTGCCTGCTAAAAGAGTTAGCATGAATGTAGTGGCAGTTGTTTTTCTTTTTTTGGATTTCGTTTTGGATTGCTTTTAAGAAATGAGTTTTTCCTAAACCTGGTTCAGAATAAAAAAAGAAAGGCGTTCAGATGTTTTCACCATTTAAGATTTTTTGACTGATATCAAACACACCTTTGTTAAATTTACCAACTACAAGGTTGGCAAAAGTAAAATTATTTTCTGTAATTTCTTTTTTTTCTTTTTGGTTTTTGTTTCATTCTTGTTTAATCACAAAAACAACTTTAAGGTTGTTGTTTTGAAATTTTTTGTCTACTTCTTTTTCCAGAAGGATTTCTTTTGTATACTTTGAAGGAACAGAAATAATGATCTGACCATTGTCTACATCTAAAACACCACAACTTTTAAAGTAGTTGTGGTAAAAGAAGCTGTCAAAAAGACTGTGTTGAAGATCAACAAACTTTTTTCAATTCATCTTCTGTGTTTCTAATTCCTTTTGACTCATACTTGTTGATCTAAGATTTTATTCTATTAGACTGTTAAAACCACCTAAGAAAACTACTTGTTAACATTTCTGTTTAAATGATCTTTTTTCTCAATGGTGCAAAACTTAGTGAAGAAAATAATTAACTCCTTTCATTAGAAAACTAGTGAAACCTACATTTTTTCATCATAAAACAATAAAATGAAACAATAAAAATTACCAGGGTCAAACCAAGACTTTGTCACAGGCATTAGAAATCACACACCTTTAAGTCTATCAATGTTTGTGTGTTGATTGTTTTGTTAATTTTTCTGGTAACTGAAAAAAAACCAAGCAAAAAACACCAGTTCAAATTATACATTCTTTACTTCTTAGTTAAGTTTCTCTTTTGTTGAAAATAAAAGAGAACTTTATTTAGAAGTTAGAAAACAAAAAAATTATCAAAGTTGAGAAACAATAAACAAAGTTTTTAAAATGTATTGTTAGTTTAGATGATTAAAAACAACTCTAATGGAGTTTCAGAAAGAAATCAAAAGTCTTGAAAATGAAGATGAGGTAAAATAGAAACAACAAAATCAGAAGTAAATGACAACACCTGTTTCAGAACCATCACCTTTTAAAACTTGAGATGCTTTTAAACCTCGACCTAAAGTTTACACTCATCCTTTTTGGATTTTTATAAGTGTTATAAAGTGGTTTTTGCTTTTTTCTCTCACTATTACTTTCTTTTGAGGTTTGGGTACTTTGTTGTTTAATCGTTGAGTTAGCACTTCACAAGTTACAACTTATGAGTTTGATAGTGCTGGTGAAGAAGTTTATGTTGGTGGAGTTTTTTTTGAAATTGATTCTGGTTACAGTTCAGATTTAGTTTTTAAACGACATATTTTTCATGTCAATGAAGGGGTTCTTTTTGAATATGACTACTATCAAGTGAATAGTATTGATAGTGCTTGGCATTATTCTCGATCACCTTTCTATGTTTTTTTAGTTTTACCAACTAGTTGAATTTTAACCAAGATCACACAAGGTTTAAGTTGGAATTCATCTGCTGTAGGTAGTGATAAAAACCTAGCAGTTATGATTGTTGGTTTGTTTATTGCAACATTGATTTTGCGTTTAATTGCTGGTTTTGGAGTTTTTCGACAGCAACAAAACAAAGAAAAGATGGAAGCAATCCAAAGCCAAACTGCAGTAATTAAAAATAAGTATAAAGACACAGACAACTTACAAGAAAAACAAAAAATGCAATGAGAAATTATGGAACTTTATCGTCGAGAAAACATTAATCCTCTTTCCAACTCTTTAGAGTCTTTTGCTTTTGCTCCTTTTTTGTTTGCTATGTTTGTTGTTGTAAGAACAAGCAGAATTTTAAAGGATTCAGGAACTGATAATTTTTCTTTTACAACAACCCTTTGAGACCAATTAAAAAATGCCGAGGCAGTTTATTTTATTCCTATTGCTGTTTATCTTTGTCTTTTTGCTATTGATAATCTTATTCTTCCTCGATTACTTATTAACAAAACAAAAGATCCTAACACCCTTTTGGAAAAGGATAAAAAAAAAGGTTGAGGTGGTATTTTTAAATGGGTTTTTAGGTTGATTTTTTTGATATTTTTCTTTATTGTTCCAGTAGGAACAAGTGTTTATTGAACTTTTAGTACATTTTTTGAAATTTGTCAAAAAATTTTGTTTTTTCTTTGGGGGAAAAGAGCACAAAAACAAAGAATTATTGAGAAAAGAAGAAGGAGTTCTAGTTTATGAGATCTGAAAAATTCTGGTTTGAAACTTCAATAATAAAGCATCTGGAACAAAACTATCCTGCTGATACTAAATTCAGTGTTGTTGATGTTAGTTACTTTTGAAGGTTGTGAAAATGCAAAACAGTTATTTTTTATCAACAAAAAGACATTGTTCAACTTTTGGAAGGGGCGTTGTTTGATCTTTTTGTTGATGAATGAAAAATTAATATTAAAAGTTTGCAGTTTGATTTTCCTGATTGAAAAAATGAAAATAAGGTTTTGCTTAATTTAAGCACTGAAAATGATCCGCTTTTGGTTGGTAAATTTAAACAAAACCATCAAAGTTTAGAGTTGTTTTTTACCTTTTTCTTGAGCAACCTATTTAAGATTAAATGGGAGGTAAAGTTGGTTTTTTCTCAGTTGAATAAGAAAAAGAGGGTTGTCTTTTCTAATCAAAAAAAACAATCCTCTTTTTAAAAAAAAACAACAGTTTATTGATGAAAGAAGTCTTGTTTGATACTCATGTTCATTTTTTTGATTCTCGTTTTGCTAATTATCAAACAGAATCAATGATCCTTGATGCACAAAGAAACCAGATTGGTTATTTTTGTAATGTTGGGATTGATTTGGAGACTAGTCAAAAAGCTTTGCAGACTGCTTTAAAATACCCTTTTGTTTTTGCAGCTTGTGGTTTTCATCCAACAATGGTTAATAGTTGGAATGATCAGTCTTTTCTTGCTTTGTCTCAATTATTAACAAATCCTAAAGTATTGGCAGTTGGTGAGATTGGTTTAGATTTTTATCACCAGTACACAACTCCAGCATTACAAAAAGAAATTTTTATTAAACAACTTTGCCTTGCTCAAAAAGTAAAAAAACCAGTTTTACTTCATATTCGTAATGCTTATTCAGCAGTTTTAGCTGTTTTGCCAAAACACCCAGTTCAAGGAATTGTTCACTGTTTTTCTGGCACTTTGATTCAAGCACAACAGTTTATTAAGTTAGGTTTTTTGATTTCTTTTTCTGGAACATTAACCTTTAAAAATGCACTTGATTTACAAACAACAGCCAAGTCTCTACCTTTAGAAAAAATTGTTTTAGAAACTGACGCCCCTTATTTAGCACCAATGCCTTTCCGAGGTCAAACCAACTTACCTAAATACTTATTATCTACTGCTAAAAAATTAGCAGAATTGAAAAATCTTCCTTTGGCAAAAGTTGTTTCCCAAACAACTGCAAATGCTTTGTCAGTTTTGAAGATAGTTGTAAATTAGTTTAATTATGGGTTGAAAAACAATTTTTGTTAAAGAAAAAAATTATCTTAATTTAAAGCAAAATCAATTGGCTTATAAAAAAGATGACAAGTCTTATTTGATTCCTCTTCATGATCTCAACTGTGTAGTTTTTGACAATAATTACTCTTTTGTTACCACTCAACTGTTATCTAAATTAGCAGAGAATGATGTTTTTGTTTTGATATGTGATAGTAAACATGATCCAGTTTCTATTGTTTTACCTTACAATTCTAAAGCAGCAATGTTGAGTGTTCACAAACTGCAAGTAGAAGCAAAAAAACCTTTTATTAAACGACTTTGAAATCAAATTATTCGGAGTAAAATTCTTAATTCAGCAATTGTTTTGAAAAATGCACAATATCCTGCTCAAAAAGTAAATTGATTAAAAAATTTGGTATCTCGAGTTGTGAACGGAGATAAAAATGGTTGTGAAGGTCAGGCAGCAAAGTTTTTTTATAAAACTTTGTATGGCAGTAGTTTTGTCCGTTTTCATGATGATGGAATTAACTCTGCTGTTAATTATGGTCGTAAAATTCTTGCTTCTGCAATTAGTCGGAGTTTGTCTCAACATGGTTTTCAACTTTTTCTAGGTATCAATCACCATAGTGAAAGTAACTACTTTAATTTAACTTATGATCTAATTGAACCCTTCCAACCAATTGTTGATTATCTTATCGATTCAATGGATGAAAGTATTGCTGATACTTTAACATACAACCAACGATTGGAATTGGTTAAAATTCTCAATTGTGAAGTTGTCATAGATAATAAAATTCAAACTGTTTCTGAAGCTATTAAAATTATGTGTTCTTCTCTTTTAACAGCATTTAAAACTGCTGAGAGCGACAAACTTTTGTTACCTAAACTTGTTTTTAGTAAGAATGAATACTATGAAGGGTATGAATAACTTTGTGAGAATCAGATAGTTTTTATAATGCTTAACTTTAAGGAATTTGTAAAAAATTTTGATCAAAATTTAATGGAGTTAAACTCCCGAGGCAAAAACTACACTTCTACTCTTTGTTATTTAAAAGAACTTTGGATGTTAAAAAAGACAATTCTCATTCAACTTAATATGTTGCAATCATTTGTTAATCAATTTAGTCAAAAGTTCCATCTTTCTTTTGAGATGAAATCACAACAAAAGAAATTATCATTTTTGAAGCAAGTGATTCAGATTTTAAAAGCAGTTGTTAATCTTGTAGAAAATGATTTTACTCAAAAATTACTTACAATTCCTAATTTGCCAACAAGTGATGTTCCATATGGTTTAACTGCAAAGCAAAATGTAGTGGTTTTTATCAACAACATTACCAAAAAAAAGCCGGTTATTTCTCACTGACAGATAATGCAAAAATTAGGTTGGGGAGAAAACATTCAAGCAGTTAAAATGGCTAAAACTCGTTTTGTTGTTTATCGAAGCCAAGGCGCTCAATTAGTTCGAATTTTACAAAGTTTTATGCTTGATTATCATCGAAGAAAAGGTTATTGTGAATTAATTACTCCTTATTTGGTTAAAGAACAAGCTTTATTAGGAACAGGTCAATTTCCGAAAATGAGAGCAGATGCTTTTCAAATTGTTGATCAAGATCTCTTTCTCATTCCCACTTCTGAAGTATCATTAGTTAATTTTTTTGCTCGTTCTATCTCGCCTTTAACAAAATTACCAGAAAAAGTTTGTAGTTATTCTCCTTGTTTTCGACAGGAAGCAGGAGCAGCAGGCACTGAAACTAGTGGTTTGTTAAGAATGCATCAGTTTCATAAAGTAGAATTGGTTAAAATCACTGATGCTACAACATCCAATGATGAATTAGAAAGCATGGTTAGTGATGTTCAAGGGATCTTAGATTTATTAAAACTACCCTATCAAAGAGTAAAACTTTGTCGAGGAGAGTTAGGTTTTTCTGCTAGTAAAACCTATGATTTGGAAGTTTGATTACCTTCTTTGCAAAAGTATGTAGAAGTTGCCTCCCTATCCAATACTGGTGATTTTCAAACTAATTATTTGCAAATCAAGTATAAAGATGAAAAAGGTCAAAAACATTTTGCTCATGCTTTGAATGGTTCAGGTTTAGCTATTGATCGTTTATTTGCTTGTCTTTTAGAAAATTATTATGATGATGAACAAAATGTTTTTGTTTATCCTCGTGCTTTACAAAAATACCAGCAGTTTTTTCAAAATTAATTTTTCCAATTAAAAACAACAAAAAATTGTGTTAAAAAACTGAATAATTTGTTAGAGATTAAAAAATTAGTCAAAGGAGAATAAAAAAACTTACTAAAAGTTTTCAAAAACTAAATTTATCTTGCTTGTTTTTGAAGTTGGAAAACAATCATTTTGTTTTTGAGATTGGTTGAGAAATAATCTGTTTCAATTTTTTGAGTTAAATTAGTTAAAATAAAGTTAGTTTATTGAATGAAAAGGTAACAAGGTTACTGAGTAATTTTTTAGTTTTAGCACATGCAAAATCTTAGTTTTTATCAAAAATATCGTCCCCAAAAGTTTAGTGAAATTTTAGAGCAAAAAGAAACAACAACAATATTAAGAAATGTTATTTCCCAAAAAAAACTTCATCATGCTTATCTATTTGCTGGCAAACAAGGAGTTGGTAAAACTTCTACTGCTCGGATTTTTGCTCAAGCAGTTAATTGTTTAAACAACCAATCAGGTGATGTTTGTCAAAAGTGTGCTGTTTGTCAAAACAACCAGCAACTTTTTCAAGATATTGTTGAAATTGATGCTGCTTCTCATAATGGGGTTGAAGAGATTAGAAACTTAAAAGCTGTTGCAATAATTAGACCTGCTGTGTCTTCATACAAAGTTTATATTGTTGATGAGGTTCATATGCTTTCTAAAAGTGCTTTTAATGCTTTTTTAAAACTTTTGGAAGAACCTCCTAAACACATTGTTTTTGTTTTAGCTACTACTGAGATTCAAAAAATTCCAGAGACTGTTTTATCCCGTTGCCAGATTTTTTATTTTCAAAAAGTTACAGTTTTTACCCTGGCATCATTTTTACAAACAATTGCTACTAAAGAGTCCATTAGTTTTGAGTTAGAAGCACTTGATCTTATTGCTAATTATGCTCAAGGTTCAGTTCGTGATGCTCTTAATACTTTAGAACAGTTAGCCTTTACTCAAACAGATAACCAGATCAATGTTAATTATGTGCTAAATTATTTTGGTTTTTTGAATAAGAAACTAAAGATAGATTTTTTTCAAAAACTAATTACAGTTCAACAAGATGCTGTTTGGAAAATGATTGCTTTTTTTGGTCAAAATAACATTCAATTTCCTGCTTTAACTGAGCAACTACTTACTGTTTGTAAAGATGTTAGTATGAAAAAAATTAGTGATGATTGAACAGCAGATGATGAAGATGATAACTCTTTTGCCTTTTTATTACAACTACCTTTTGCCTTATTGGAAAAGATTATCAATGTCTTTTTGGATTTTTATTCCTACTTTCAATCTTCTCTGAACCACCAATTGCTTTTTGAAATTATGTGTTTGCGAATTTTCACTTTAATAAAACAAACCAAGTTTTTAACAGATAAGGTTAGTAAAAATCATGTCAAATCATTTTCCCATTTGACTGATTTCAACCAATCATTGGATGATCAGATAAAAAACAATACTTTGAAATGGGCTTTAACTGTTTTGCAACAACATGATTCGCAACTTTCAACTGTTTTACAACAAAAATGATTGTCTTTATCTTCTTACCAAAAAAATGCTCAGTTTCAACCTTTGGTTAAATTGTTTGTTGCTTGTCGTATAGTTGCTTGTTCTCAAAAGGATGTTTTGTTAAAAACTAATGATTTGGCAGTAAGAAACCAAATTAATCAGATTGCAAACACTGATTTAATTAAAAAGTTTAGTCAAACAGTTTTTAACAGTTTCTATAACTTCAGGGTAGTAAGTTATAAAGAGTTGACTACTTTAAAGCAACATTATTTACAAACAAATTAAAATGAAGAGTTTTTTTATTGTTTTAGAAGGTGTTGATTGTAGTGGTAAAACTACAATTATTCGGAAAGTAGTTGCTAAGTTGCAAATGAGTGGTTTAACAGTTACTAAAACTTTGCAACCAGGTGGTACTCCTTTAGGTAAAAACATTCGTTCCCTTTTACTTTATGAAAATTTTCCTATTTTGCCTATTTCTGAACTTTTATTGTTTCTAGCAGATCGTTATCAACATTCCCAATTGATTGCTGAAAGTTTACAAAAATATCAAATAGTAATCTGTGATCGTTATTTTTATTCTACTTTTGTTTATCAAAGTTTAGTTAAAGGTGTTAATTGGGATTTGGTTTTTCAGTTGCATCAACAGTTAAAGATTTTTCAGTTGTTGCCTGATTTAGTTTTTTCTCTAGAAACTGACCCTGATAAATTGTATGAAAGACATCAAAAAACTAAGAATCGAGATCGTTTCTGTAAAAACCAAAAACATCAAAATTTTTATCAAATGAATCAATTTTACAGACAAGTTTTTCAAAAATTGAACAAGTACTACCATCATTTGGAAATTTTACAAAACAATTCTAACCCAGATGAGTTAGCAGAAAACATAGTTAAAATTATTAAACAAAGATGAAAAAAACACAACCTCTCTTAGTTACTTTTCAACATTTAAAAAGCAAACATAAGTTACCTAATTATTTTTTGTTGGTTGGTTCACCAAAAAAAATACAGGAAATAGTTCCTCCACTTGCTAAAATGCTGGGTTGTGCAAAGAATAACAACTGCAACAACTCCTGCTTTCATTGTCAAGGCATAGATCATAAAAACTATGATGTTTTTTTCTCTGTTGCAACTTCCGACAACAGTTTAACTAAACAAGAGTTGTCTCCTTTGCTGGCCTGGTCTAGAAATGTTCAAAATAATGTTGGTTATCAAGTTTTTCATCTTGCTGAGATTGAAAAACTGACTTTAGCTGCTGGTAACTCTCTTTTAAAATTTTTAGAAACTTTTCAATCTCACTGTTTTGGTATTCTAACTACCTCTAATCTCCAGTTTGTTCTCCCTACTGTTCAATCTCGTTTGCAAGTATTTTATTTGGGTTCAGATTTAGAATCACACTCTCCAGTTGTTTCTTCTTTAGATCAAAAGGATCAGTTAGTTTTGCAGTCTCTAAATCAAAATTATCATGATTTTAGTCAACAGTTTATTAAAAAAATTTATTTGCCAACTAAACAAAAGGTTGATCAGTTTTTCACTCTTTTAGCAAAAAAACAATTGTTAGATTTTTATCTTTTGGAAGAAAGCCAGATTAAAAACAATCAGTTTTGGTTTTTTTTAGAGGTCTTAATTATTCATTTAAAGCTCTTTTTAACTAATTCATTGTTTATTGAACAAAAGGATGTTTTTGCTAAATCTGAAGTTGATCTTTCTGCTCTTTTACAAACTTGTTTGCAAGTTTTTAATAATAATCAAAAGTTTTATCAAATAACTAAAAACCACCTTAATGAGAAAAATGCTTTTTTATTTTGAATGAGTCAGATTGAGTTAGTTTAAACTTTTTTGATTTGTTAATAGATGAAGGTAGAAATTAGATTTGCTCAAGAAGTAAAAAACAATAGTTTTTGGGGTTTCAAATATTGTTTTAATGTGAAGTTTAAAACTGAAAAGGTAAATGGTATAGTTGAAAAGGAAAATTTTTAGTTTGATTTGGGATTTTTTATATTAAAAAACTAAATAGTTGTTTGTTTGGATGTAGATAAAAAGTTTTAAAACTAGTAAGTACAAAATGAAATCAGGGCAAAAACCTTTATCTTTTTAAAAAAAAGATGTTGTATGGTGCAGTTTTTTAAAAAATTATCTTCTTTTTAAAAAAAAACAACAAACTCTTTTACAACATTTTTCTGTTAATTTTTTGAACATTGTTGTTGTAAGACCTTGCTTTTTACTTTTTGATTTTACAATTTTGCTTGTATTATAATTGTTATGGGGCAAAAACCTCTGGGTTATCCCAGAGAATTGCACCATAATGGGTGAAAACTTTTATTTTTATATCGGCAAAAACCTCTGGGTTATCCCAGAGAATTGCACCAATTAGGGATGCTAAAAATAACATTGTTTAGGCAAAAACCTCTGGGTTATCCCAGAGAATTGCACCGGTTCTCAACAGGTTTAGTTTTCATGTCTGGGCAAAAACCTCTGGGTTATCCCAGAGAATTGCACCGTCATATAATCCATTATTTTTTCAACTTAAGGCAAAAACCTCTGGGTTATCCCAGAGAATTGCACCCGTATCATCATGCATAGTTTCAAGCAGACAGGCAAAAACCTCTGGGTTATCCCAGAGAATTGCACCTTGTTTTGGTCCCATCAAACTTTTCAAACAGGCAAAAACCTCTGGGTTATCTGAGAGAATTGCACCATATTTGTTCAAGCTCATTCATTGCTTTTCGGCAAAAACCTCTGGGTTATCTCAGAGAATTGCACCTAAAATTCCTCTTTGAAAATAAAATTGTTTGGTAAAAACCTCTGGGTTATCTCAGAGAATTGCACCATGTAGAGGTTCTCTTTTGTTTTGTTTGAAGGCAAAAACCTCTGGGTTATCTCAGAGAATTGCACCTCCAGAAGTTGTTAGGTCTGGTGTAAATGTGGCAAAAACCTCTGGGTTATCCCAGAGAATTGCATCCCTGATTAGTCAAAATGTTTTTGGAAAGATATTGAGTTTTTAAGAGAAGTTTTTATTAATTGAAATTAACAAATATATGCAGATTTTTTCTGGAGCAAACTGTCTGAATTAATTGATGTTTCTGTTATTTTTACTTTTCTATGTTATAAAAAGAGCAGTAGTTTCTCATATTACATTCAGGAAGAGTCATGGATGGAAGGATAGATAAGCAATCTAGAAATTTACCAATTTCTGAGATAAAAAGTTTGTTATCATTTATTCCTGTTAATCTAGAAGAGTTTAAAGAAACACCTCCAGAGGAATTCAATATTACTCCCTTTTTGAAATGAAACATCCTTAAAAAAGGTCTGAGTTTGAAAGATCTACCAAAATTTGATAAAGATAAAGTTTGAAAAAGTTTTTGGTCTGTCAGAAACTATATTTCTCATTTTTATCATCATGAAACACTTTTTTTTGATTTATATTCTCTTTTAGGATCTGTTTTATCTAAACTAATAAAAGATTTTTCTGCTAAGGAGTCAGTTTTAAATTTTTTTGGAGAATTATTTGATTCCATTACAAAAGAAAAGAAAAATCTTGCAAAGTTTATGTTTCTTTTCTTTTATTTATCGCTTGTTACTTACAGAAACGAATTTGGAATTTGAAAGAATGAAGTAATAAGAAATTTAGGAAGTAAAGATAAGTATGATTTAGAGAGAAAGAGTAATTGAAGAAAAGAGTTTATTGATTCTTGTAAAAAATTTGAAGAAATTGTAAGACTTGATAAAAACCCTTTTCTTCCTGAACTAGATAAAACTTTGTGAATAGTTCATAAATTAAAACATATCCAAAAAAAGTTAGAAAGCAGCAATGATTTGGAGGAAATGAATCTTTTCTTTATTGTTGAATTTTGAGATAAATTTTTTCCAAAAAGTAAATCAGGATTGGAGGTAGATTTTAGATTGAAAAATTTTTATGCATGTCAAAATTGTTTAAATGATTTACTTGAAGGTGATAAAAGTGAATCAAAAGGAAAAAGGGAAGAATGAGAAAGTGAAGGAAGTAAATACAATGATGAAGTATGTAGTCTAAAAAAAGATTTAAAGCAGTGTTCAAACAACTTCTTATACAGAAAAAAAGAGAGAGGATATCAAATTAAAAACAATGTTTTTTATTTTAGTTTGAAGGAAGATAATGAATTAAAGTTTTTTGCAATCGGGGCAAAAACAGTTAGATCACTTTTTCTTTGACTTTTTCTTAAAGGTTTAAATTTTGCTGAAAGTCAAATTCTAGAAAATGTTTTTAAAAAATTTTGAGTTTTTTTGCACAAGTGTTTTGGAATTGGCTCAACTCTTCCTATGTTCAATGATTTAAAGGATAATTTACTTTTATCAAATAAATTTTTGGGAAAGAAAGATAAGTTATGTTACTTTAAAAATTGAACATTTTTTAAGAAGTATTGCTTAATCTCTACCAAAGAAAAAGAGGATAGATTTTCAAAATACGATTTTAAAAACAAATATTCATTTGAAGAGTTTTGAAAAAACAGGAAAAAATGAAGAATCTGAAAACTAAAAAATTTACAAAAAAATCTTGTTAATTTTATTGAAGATGAAAATTGTGGTTGTTTTGATAAGAAGAATAGTAATGAAAAAAAACAGATAAAAAAATGCCCACATCGTGTTTTTTGTTCATTTAAAGATTTAGTAGAAAATTTCCAAAAAGAACAGGGATCTGAAAAACAAAGATATTTGAAAGAGTTGAGACTTCGCCTGAGTTTTGTCTTTAAGACACTGAATAGTTTATATCTAGAAAGTTGTTTACAAAAAGAAGATTTTAATACACTTTTTGAGCAATCATTTAGCAGTTTATTTTCTAAAAAAGAAGATTTTAATGTTTATAACATTTTGAAGAAAAAATGTGAAGAAAGAAAATTAACAAAGACAATACCTGAAAGACTTGCTTCTTTTGATTTAAATAATTTTGATTATTTTTTTTCTGAATTAGTTGATGAAAGGATTGCTTTGATAGAAGGTTTAGAACCTGATATGGAATTGTTTACTAATTCTATTTTGAAATCAAAAAATAACATAAGCGAAACAGTGACTAGAATTAATTATCTTTGGTTAAAAAAGTTCTTTTTTGAGGATAAAGAACTCAAGCAGTTTCTTTCTGAAAACATTTTAGATGATGTTTATGAATTTATTTTTAAGTTAAAAAAAGCAAGAATAGAGGATTCTAAAAAATTTGATTATAAAACTGGAAAAGAGCATTCAGCAAAATTTAAAATTTGAGAAGAGAGTTGAAAAAATTTTAAAATTTGAGAAAAGTTTTCTTGAACTTTGAATTATTGTTTAATTGTATTTTGCAGAAATTATTTTTCCCAAAAAACTCAAAAGCATTACCAATTAGAGAATTCAAATAAGAAATTTAAAATTGTTTTTCCAGATCCTATTTCCAAGTTTTTAAGTGGTTTTTTTGAAAAGGAACTGCATCTTGTTTTGAGAAAGGATAATTTGCCAGAAATTACCATTATTCTGGAAAAAATCACAAAGTTTCAATGGGAGAAGATAAGAATGTTTGAACTTCATAATTATGATAAAGTAGCAAAGTTACTTGGCCAGAAGAAAAAAATAAAATTTTCTGAGTTACTAGAAATTAGAGAAAAAATATTTTTAGAAAAGTCTAAATTTCCTAGTCTCTTAAAAAAGAATGTTATGCTAAAGTTTTCTACATTGGCAGGATGGTTTTTACAATTTGAAGAATTTCTCTATAGAAATAAAGATGATGAAAGAAAAAAAACTTGATACATTGAGTTTGAAGAGGTCTTTAGAAATAGTGCTGAATACAAAAAAATGTCTTCAACTTTGCGTGAAGCAATAGAAGGAGTTAGAAAAAATGTTTTTCATGAAAAAGATACTACTAAATTTACTCCTGATTGGAAAAAAGCAATTGTTAGCTTATTTAAAAAAAGGATATTAAAAATAGGACAAAACAAGAAATAAAATTAAACTAAGCAAGTTCAGTTTGTTTGTTCTTCTAACAAATTTTACTGAAAAGGTTTAAAATACTGGGAAACACTTTTATGAGTAAGGAACGGCGTTTAAGTATTTGAACAATTGTTTTTGTAGTTATTGCTTTGATCTTGTTAGGTTGATTGCTTTATACTTACTTTTTTAATCCTAGTGCTGGAATGAGTGAGGCAGAATTCCAGTCAAAGATTGAAGGCATTTCTAAGGATGATGTCTATTATTTTTTGGTTTATCGAGAAAATCTTAGTGATACTGGGACAGTTGTTGCTAAGTTTACTAACAGTGATGGTAAGATTGAGAATATTTCTGCTGTTTTTTATAAGTTGGATGATATTGTTCCTAAGTTGAAAGAAATAGCACCCAATAAGTTAGAGACTAAAGTTAGTTATCCTTCTTCCTTTTTTAGTGTAATTGGTAGTTATTTCCCAATTTTGTTTTACCTTTTATTTTTTGGTTTTATTTTCTTTCGAATGAATTCGATGGGAATGGGTTTGACTGGCAGTTTCAAAGGAACTCAGTTGGTTCGATCAACAGTTAGTTTTAATGATGTGGCTGGTATTGAAGAAGAGAAACGAGAACTTTTAGAGATTGTTGATTTTTTGCGCTCTCCTCAAAAGTATATTAAAATGGGAGCTCGGATTCCCAAAGGTTTGTTGCTTTTTGGTCCGCCTGGAACAGGTAAAACTTTGTTAGCCAAAGCTGTTTCTGGAGAATCAAATGTCCCTTTCTTTTCTGTAACTGGTTCTGAGTTTGAAGAGGTTTTAGTAGGAATGGGTGCTTCTCGGATCAGAGATATGTTCAAAAAAGCTAAAGAAAATGCTCCTTGTATCATCTTTATTGATGAAATTGACTCTTTGGGTTCAGCAAGAAACCAAGGTATTTCTGGGGTTAAAGATCAAACTCTAAACCAATTTTTAGCTGAATTGGATGGTTTTGAAAGTAATTTAGGAGTTGTTGTGATTGCTGCAACTAACCGAGCAGATGTTTTGGATCCAGCATTGTTAAGATCAGGTAGATTTGATCGTAAAATTCAAGTTTCTCTGCCTGATGTTAAGGAAAGAAAAGAAATTTTAAAGATCCATTCTCGGAACAAAAAAATTGATGCCAATGTTAATTTTGATTCTATTGCTGGTCGAACTCCTGGTTTTTCTGGAGCACAACTAGAGAATTCGTTGAATGAAGCAGCACTTTTAGCAGTTAGAAAAAATAAAACCCAGATTGATAATCAAACATTGGATGAAGGAATTGATCGAGTAATTGGTGGTCCTGCCAAGGTTTCTAAAGTGATTAGTGATAAAACTCGTTTGTTGGTTGCTATTCATGAGTCTGGTCATGCTTTGATTGGTTTGTTAGTTAGTGATGCTTTAAAAGTTCAAAAAGTAACTATTATTCCTCGTGGTTCAGCAGGAGGTTATACAATTACTACCCCAAAAGATGAAACATTTTTGTTTTCTAAAGAAGCTTTGCAAAATCAATTGGTTGGACTTTTAGCAGGCAGAGGTGCTGAAGAAGTAATTTTTGGTACTACTCAAATTACTACTGGTGGACATGATGATTTTTCAAAAGCAACACTTATTGCTAAAAAAATGGTTGAGCAGTTTGGGATGTCTAAATCTGGTCTTCGATACCATAGTGAACAAAGTTATGCTTCAGGTCTGAGTGGTTTGTCTGTCTCTGAGTATAAGAAGAAAGAAATGGATGAGCAAATTGATTTGATTTTGGAAAATGCTTTTGTAGAATCTAAAAAAATTGTTAAAAAGGAGAAGAAGTTGTTGTTTTTACTTGCTGAATCACTTTTAGTTTTAGAGACAATTACCAGTGATGATATTGACTATATTTATAAGAATTCTAAACTGCCAACAAGAGTTTTAGCAATTAAAAATAAAAATCCTGATAAGCAATATCTTGATTTGAGTTTGTTTAATAAAGATAAAAAAACTTCTAAACCTTCTAATTCTTAAATATTTAGTACTTACTAACACTTGGTTAGATAGAAGTTTTAAATCTGAGAAAATAAATTGAAAAAAAGTCTTCAAACTTCTTATTTAAATAATTGAGGTTTTGGACACTGTTTTTAATTCTGAGGTTCTAGTTTTGGAATTTATTATTGATGATGTCAGGCAAAAGTAATTTTTATTCTTACTAAAAAACATTTAAAGGAAAAAAAGTTATTTTTGTTGCTGATTGGAGGTGACAACTACTTTTAGTATTGAATTTATCTACAAACAGTTTGGCAGTGACAAAAAATAAGGTTTGCTGTTTAATTCATTAAAGAGCAATTTAAATCCTCCATAGGGATCATTGAACAAGTAAAAGAAAGTTTTTCTGACTAGACTTTTGTCTTGTTTCTTATTTCTTGATTAGTTATAATAATACTAATTGTGGAAAAGTCAGAAAATAACTCAGAAATTGAAAAAAAAATCTTGGGTATCTTGATTCATTCCCAATCTGCTCGAAACCAGAGTCTAAAACAAATCAAGGCTGATGACTTCTTAACTGCTGAAAACAAAGTTATTTTTCAAGCAATTTTTGATCTTGCTACTAAACATCAAAAGGACTTTGATCTTTTAATTTTGGCCAATTTTTTGAAGAAACAAGGGCAACTTTCTTCCCAAAGAATTGATGTGTATTTAGGTGAGATTGCTGAAACTTTTATTTCTGATCAGTTTTTGTCTCAATACTGCCAAAATTTAATTGAGAATTCAACTATTTTTCAAATTAAAAAAAAGTTATATGAATGAAATAAATATCTAAGCAACAAAAAAAACACATCAAAACAAATTTTACAAAAAATCAGTTTGCAAGTTAAAGAGTTGAGTGATTTTTACTCTCGTAATGTAGGAATGTTAGAATCTTTAAATTCTGTTATTGATCAAGTAGTAGCAAACTGAAAAGGTTTTCAAGACAACATTCAAACAATTAGTTGTACAACTGGTTTGGCTGCTTTAGATGAAAAAACTCAGGGTTTTCAAAAAGGGGATTTAATTATTTTAGCTGCTCGCCCATCAATGGGTAAGACAGCTTTAGCTCTAAAAATAGCAATTAGTAATTCTGCAAATCATGAAAGTGAAAAAAACCCTGGTGACATTATTATTTTTTCTTTAGAAATGTCTTCTTTTCAATTGGTGCAAAGAGTCTTGTTTTCTTATCTTCCACAAACTAATTTACGTTTTTTGCAATCAGAAGATTACCAAAAAATAAATACATTTAAAAGGCAATTAGGGTTTTCCAATGTCTTTGTTGACACCTCAATGGCAATTGATGTTCATTCAATTGTTTTTAAACTACGTTCTTGAATCAGACAAAGACCAATTAAGTTAGTTATTATTGATTATTTACAGTTGTTAAAACCAACTGCTTCAGAAAAATTTGATAATCGTAATTTAGAAATTGCTTATTGAACCAGAATTTTAAAAGAGGTTGCTAGAGAGTTAAATATTCCTATTTTATGTCTTTCCCAACTTTCCCGTTATGTGGAAAAAAGGGATGATAAACGACCATTATTATCTGATCTTCGTGATTCAGGTAGTATTGAACAAGATGCAGATTTAGTATTGTTTCTCTATCGGGAAGATTATTATCGTAGGAAAGATGCAAAATCTGAAGAAAAAAAGAAAGCAGAAGACAAATCTAGCCCTAGTATGGCAGAAGTAATTATTGCTAAACATCGTAATGGACCAACAGGAGTTGTAAAACTAGTTTTTATACCTTCTAAAGTGACATTTTATGATTATGGTGAATAAATAATGAATAAATTTGTGCGTAACTTTATCCTTTTCCCTTTATTTTTGTTGATTTTTTCTTTCAATGTGGGAGCAGTTGGTGCATGTGCATGTGGTTCTGTCAGGGAAGGACAAAAAATTGGTTTAACAGTTATGAATAAAGATGGTAAAACTTTTGAGATTAATTATGACATCATCCAAAAACTTCTTGTCAATATTAATGGTAAATGGTTTTGAAGCAAGAAAAGCAAAACAAACCATTTAATTCAGAAAGTTAATGAATGAGGGCAAGAAAATAATGACAAAGATTATCAAGACTTTGTTAAAGATTATTTATCACCTGATAACAATTATTTTAAACATTTTGTTTTTATTACTGAAGCAACTAAATCTAATGTTTCAGCACTACCAGAGTTTATTGGACCTGATGACACAGGTAAAATTCAGTTGAAAAAGACAACTAATTTACCTGATATATTTGGTTACTTTTTAGTTGTTAAGGATCAGACTCTTTGGGAGTTAAGACTTTCTGTTGAAAATGTTCAAATTGTTGCTGCTAGCAACACTGGAATAGACAAACTGGATTTAGATGAGGCTGTTTTAAAAGTTAAAGATTTAAAGTTTTTAAAAGTTGAAACTCCAGCAGAAAGAATTAAAGATTTGCCAACAGACCTAATAGAAAGATAAATAAATTAAAAAGTTAATCTTTTTTTTGTGGATAATAATAAAGGAATGGTTGAACAATCTTGAAATAGTTGGTTAAAACAGGAGTTTGCAAAACCTTATTTTCAGAATATGAGACAGTTTCTCAATCAAGAATTTAAAGACAAAACCTGCTTTCCTCCTAAAAACCTTATTTTTCGTGCTTTTAGTCTCACTCCACCTTCCCAAGTTAAAGTTGTTATTTTGGGTCAGGATCCTTATCATCAACCAAATCAAGCTGATGGTTTGGCTTTTAGTGTTATGCCTGGTCAAAAATTACCAATGAGTTTGTTTAACATTTTGACAGAATTGCAAAATGATTGTGGTTTTGCAGTCAGTGAAAATGGTGATTTAACTGCTTGAGCCAAACAAGGTGTGTTGCTTTTAAACACTATTTTAACTGTTCAAAAGGGTAAACCTTTATCACATCAAAGCATAGGTTGAGAACTTTTCACCAATCATGTTATTAAGTATTTAAATTGTTTAGAACAACCAATTGTCTATGTTCTTTGGGGCAAAAAAGCTCAAATGAAACAACAACTGTTGAACAATCCTAACCATCATATTGTTAGTAGTTCTCATCCTTCTCCTTACAGTGTTCACTATGGTTTTTTTGGTTCTCAGGTTTTTAGTAGGGTTAATGCCTTTTTAGTTGCTAAAAAGTTAACTCCTGTTTCTTGAAGATTGTTTTAGTTGGTTTTTCTGATGAAAGAATTAAGTAATATTACCTTTTATCTTTTCTTTTCTAGTTTGTTTTTGATTTTTATATTAACTTTTGTCTATTTTTTCTTTATTCAAGATAAGAAAAAAACTTTTTCTACTTTTTCTAATACTTTTCAAATAAAAATTATTCTTAATATTGCTTTGCTTTCAGCATTTATTACTGCTTTCCTTGTTGTTTTTTATCAATTTACTCCTCTTTTAGTGTTTCCTTGATTGCGGGTGGCTTTTGAAGGTTTGTTTGTAAAAATTGCTGGTTTTGTGTTTGGTCCTATTATAGGAATTGCTTCTGCCTTAATAACAGAATTAGCAGTTTTAATCTTTGTTTCTAGTTATTTTCATTACAAATATCTCTTGGTTTTAATTAGTGTTGGCGCCTTTTCAGGTTTAGTAAAGGTATTTTTAACAGCAAAGGTTAAACCCAAACAACTGTTGTTTTTGTTACTTTTTGCTATTTTGTTTTTTTTTGTCTTAACTATGCTTTTTTTTGGTATTAGTTTTTATAATCAAAATAGTGAGTTGTATAATTCTGCTTTTACTTGGGATGATTTTTTTATTAATTTTCAAAAACAATACTTAACTAGTTTTAGTTTTCAAACTATCTCTTTTTATTCTATTTTGTTGTTGTTTTTGATAATGCTTGTTGTTTGGGTTTGCACTGTTTATTGCATAAATTGAAAAAGTAAAAATTTTTTAACTAAACTAATTAGTAAAAAAAGTTTATTGAACATTTTACCAATTGCAGTTTTAGCTATTTTTTCTGAATACTTTGTTTCTGTTTTTATTTCTACCAGTGCTAATCAATCTCTTTTTGGTGAAACAGCTAAGGATGGTTTTATTTTGTTTGTGGTTGCTATTACAATTGCCCCCTTTAAAATGATCATTAACATCTTTATTATTTATCGAGTTTGAACTCTATTTCATCTTTATTTAAATAAAAAAAGTTAGTTAGGTATTTTTGTTAATATTTATCTTTTTAAAATGATTAGTTTGTTTTCTTCACTTAGTAAAAGTTGATTTACTTTTTCTAAAAAACAGCAGGTGGTTAATATTTATCTTTGTGGCCCCACTGTTTATGAACATGTTCATATTGGTAACTTAAGAAGTGTTGTTTTTTTTGCTTTGTTAACTAAACTGTTAAAACTCGAAGATTTTACAGTTAATTATTACCAAAATATTACTGATATTGATGACAAAATTGTTCAAAAAGCCAAAAAAAGAAATCAATCAGAGGTAAAAGTGAGTACTTTTTATTTTTTGGAATACCAAAAAATTTTAACTAAACTGCAGTTAGATTTACCCCAATTTGTCAAAGTAACTGATCATATTTCTCAAATTATTGATTGCATCAAAAGATTGATGGACAATAATTTTGCTTATCAAACTAGTGATGGAGTTTATTTTGATACAGATAAAATTTCTGATTATAAAAAACTAACTAAAAACTTTTCTTCAAACTTACCACCACACCAAGGGAAGATGAGAAATGGGCAGTATTGTTGTTTATGGTTTGCCCATAAAAATTCATTTTTGGTCTCTGAAAAACCAACTACTAAAAAAAATTGTCATCATTTTGCTTTATGAAAGTTTAAAAAAACTGGTCAAAGTTGAAATTCACCCTGAGGCGTTGGTCGACCTGGTTGACATACTGAATGTGTATCTTTAATTGATTTTCTTTTTGGTTTACAACTGGATTTACATGGGGGAGGTTATGATTTAGTTTTTCCTCATCATCATAATCAGATGGCACAATTTTTAGCACTAAATCCTCAGGCAGCAATGACCAAGTTTTGATGGCATAATGGTTTGGTTCACATTGCAAGACAAAAAATTAGTAAATCTAAGAGTTCTAATTTTGATTCCTGGATTGCTAAAAACTTCTTAAAAACTCATAATGCCAATATTTTAAAACTAATTTTTTACTTTGGTGTTTATCATTTGGATTTACAATTGAATGCTAGAGCACTTAAACAGGCTTATAATTTTGACCAAAAAATAAAAAATATTTTGCAAAAAATGCAATACAAATTAGTTTTAATGTCTGGAAAGGTTTTCTCTGATTTTAACTCCTTTGATAGTTTAATTTGAAATCAATTATTTTCTGTTTTAACTAAGAATTTGGCAGTTCATCTTGTCCTAGATCAAATTAGTCATTTGATTAAAAGAGGAAATATTTTTTTGAAAGCAAACAATGTTGATGCTGCCTTGCCCTTAGTTAAAACAGTTTTTAAGTTTTTATGCTTAATTAATCTTCATTATTTACCACCATCTATTGATGAAAAAAACAAAGCAAAACTGTTACAGTGACAAGATTTGATTACTAAGAAACAATTTCTGCAAGCTGATCAAATTCGTCAGCAACTGCAAAAAGTAGGCATTTTACCTGGCAAAGGTGTTAATAGTGAAACTAGATAAGTTTGTTTTTGGTAAAAAAGTAATTATTCATTTAATTGAAAATTACCCTCACTTATTGAAAAAAGTGTTTTTGTTGAAAAATTCACCTTTTTTAAAATTAGTTGGTCAAAAAACTCCTTTTCAAATTTGAACTTCTAACCATTTTACAAAGTTTTTTCCCAATGCTAATCATCAATTTATTGCTGGTTTAATTCAATATTCTTTCTACTATCCATGAAAAAAATTTCTTTTAGAGTTAAAAAGTAGTAGACAAAAAAATGGTTTGATTTTAGTTTTGGATCATATTCAAGATCCACAAAACTTTGGTGCTGTTTTAAGAACTGCTGCCGCCACAAAAGTTGCAGCAATCATTGTTCCTAATTTTAATCAAGCACCAATCAATGCTTTGACTATCAAAGCAGCAACTGGAAGTATTTTTGGTTTGAAAATTATTCAAGTTGCTAATTTAGTTCAAACTGTTACTAAATTAAAAGAACATTATTTTTGGATTTTTAGTTCTGCTTCAACAGGTGAAAAACTTTACAATCAAGCAAAATTTAGTGATTTAAATGTTGTTTTAGTTGTTGGCAATGAACATCATGGTGTTAGTAATTTATTACAAAAACATTCTGATTTTTTGTTGAAAATTCCAATGTATAAGGTTGAGTCATTAAATGTTAGCAATGCAACTGCTGTTTTGCTTTATCAAATTAGAGAAAAACAAAATTTTTGAAAATTAAACTAAAGTTTCTTCTAACTAGTGACTTCTAACAACATCCAAAATTACTTTTTCTGTTTTTGGACAAACATCTTCAATTTGGATGATTGATTTCAACTTATCTTGGATTTCCTGATGTTTTTTTCTGTCTGTAAAGACAGTTAAAATTACCTCTTCTTTTTTAACAATATCTCCCTTTTTTTTGTGAAACATTAAACCTGCTTCATAGTTTATTTTTTCATTTTCCAGACTGTTTCAATTGGCAAAAACACCAATCTCTTTAGCATTAAAGTTAATGAAACCATCTTTTCAAGCTTTTATTTTTAGAACATACTTTGTCTGAATTTTACGTTTTTGGTTAACAAATTCAAAGTCTCCTCCAAAACTTGTTACCCACTCTTTAAACTGATTAAATGCTTTTCCATTTTTGATAACTTTTTTTATTGCTAATTCACACTCTTGAATGTTGTTAAATTTACCACTCATTAGTAATACTTCCGCTCCTAATTTAGTAACAACTTCTGCCAGATCTGGTTCTCACCTACCAGATAATGCTTCTAATGCTTCAACTACCTCTAACTTATTACCAACTGTTTTTCCTAAGGGTTGATCCATCCTAGTTAAGACAGCAACCGTTTTACGATCATACTTTTTAGCAATTTCAATTGCTCAATTCACAAATGTTTTTGCTCTTTTTAAGTCAGTATCAAAGTTCTTGCTTGTTGTAAAAATAGAACCATTGCCAACTGTAACATCAAGAATAATTCCATCATTTTTAAGTACCATTTTTTTAATCATAATGCTGTTTACAATCATGCCTAAGACATTGATTGATTGAATTCTACTTCTTAACTTATAAAGTTTTTTTTCAAAGTTGGAGATATCGTTTGTTACAGCACTAACAACTATTTTCTCTCTATGTGCTCTTTCCAAAAAGGTTTGGAGGTTGATTTCTAAATCAATTCCTGGAAAAGTAGATAACTTTTCTATTGTTCCGCCAGTAAATCCTAACCTGCCTCCTGACATTTTAAACACTTTTAGATCTAGTGCTGCTAAAACAGGAATGAGAATCAAACTTACTTTATCCCCTACTCCTCCAGTTGAATGTTTGTCTACTTTAAATCCAGGAATAGGTTGCAGGTTTATTTTTTTTGCCAAGGCAAAAGTTGTGTCAAAAAAATCAACCATCTCTTCCTTGCTCATCCCTTCTTTAACAAAAGCTCTTACTAAACTTTCCATATTTCCTTCAGAGATTTGATTGTTGCTGTAACCTTTCACAACAAAACTAACTTCTGCTTTGGTTAGTTTTTCACCACTGAGTTTTTTCTTTATTATTTTTTTAATTTCATTCATTACCAGCATTTTATCACTTAGTTTTGATGACTCTATCAGTATATTTTGGTTGTGAAGTAGTTAGTGAATAAAGTGTTTTTGCTGCTATGAGCAAGTGGTTAATTTCAATTGTCTTTTTGTTTTAACTTTTTTTGAAAAACAAAGACTGAATTTGCAAATTTTATTTTTGTTCAGTTTTTTTCCTTGGTTGCTTGTAATAATTACAAGTGATAAAATAACTAACAGTTTTTCTGCCAGGGTTTATTAAAGAATCTTGTTTGACTAAAAGTTTTTATTCTTTTGCTTTGCTTATTTTAGTTCTTTCTGGTTTGGTTATGAAGATAGGTAATTTTTTTGCTGCTTTTAAGGAGAAAACAAAAGTTTTGTTTACTTTTTTTGCTTCTTTTTTTTTTCAACTAATAAGGGTTAGATGATATCCACAAAAACTGATATGAAAAACCTTTTTACTACTTTTATTGATGTTTACTGTTTTAGGTCTTTTCTTTTTCTTTGTGGAGATGGGAATTATTGAACTTTTTCAATTAATTAAGATCCTTTAGTTTCTGGTTGCTTTGAGTTCAAAAAAAGTAATGACTGTTAAAAAGATTAAAAAAATTGTTTGGTTTGCTCTAAAGAGTAAACGAGGTCGTGAAGACAGTTTAATTGTTCACTTAAAAACCCATTCAAAGGTTTTAGATGTGTTGATTTTTTGGGATGATAATTCTAATTTATCTAAAAAAGCAAAGATGTTGTGACCAGGAATGATTTTTGTTAAGACTTACCTGGTAAACAAAAATATTGATAAGGATTTACAACAATTTATCATTAATAGTTCAGATTTTAGTCGCTTCTTTGCCCATGGTCGAAGTTATTGAGTTAATCCTATTCTAATGTCAGAGCAAAGGATTCAAAGCTTAATTAAACAAGTACAAACTTCATCAGAAGTAGTTGCTAGCAAATTTAGTGCTGATCAGATTGATTTTAAGGTTAATGATGTTGTTACAATCTTAAAAGGGGTTTTTCGTGGTTGTGAAGGTGAAGTAAAGGAGATAAATTTTAAAACAGGTGTTGTTACTGTAAACACTGAGTTTTTTGGTAGAATTACTCCTATTCAGGTTGGTTTTTTGGATTGTAAAAAGACTTTTAGTTAAAAAATGAAAAAAATAGTCAGAATTGCAAAGTTACAATTTGTTGGCAACAGCGCCAAACCTGGTCCTGCTTTGGCTTCTGTTGGTGTTAATATTATGGACTTTTGCAATAAATTTAATCAAGCAACTGTTAATCAAAAAGGTGTTGTTACTCCAGTAGTGATTACTGTTTTTAATGATAAAAGTTTTGAATTTGTCATTAAAACTACTCCTACTGCAGTCTTGATTAAAGAGAAAGCAAAAATTACCAAAGGAAGTAAAAGTGGCAAAAAAGAGAAAGCAGGAACCTTGTCTCTCAGTCAGGTTAAAGAAATTGCCCAATATAAAATGGTTGATTTAAACACTGATAATTTGCAACAAGCTGTAAAGATTGTTTTGGGAACAATGAAACAAATGGGTGTGCAATTGTTAGAGGAAACAAAAAAAGTTGCTAATAAATAAAGTTGTTTTAGATGAAAAGAGTAAGTAAAATAAGTAAAAAAAGACAAGTTTGAGAAAAGAAAATTGACTTTAAAAAAAAGTATTTGATTGAAGAGAGTCTAGAGATAATTGCTAAAAACTACTCAGAGAATTTTAATGCTACAGTTGATTTAGTTTTTGCTCTTAATTTGAACTTAAAAAAACCTAATCATCTTCTCAAAGGTGTTTTTACTCTGCCTTTTCCACAACTAAAGAAGAGAAAAATTTGTGTTTTAACTGAAAAATTCTTAGCAGAAGCAGAAAAGTTAAAGCCTTTTCTGGTTGGAGGTCAAGAACTTATTGACAAAATTGCCAAGACTGGTTGTATTGATTTTGATCTTTTACTTGCTACTCCTGAAATAATGCCAAAAATTACCAAAATTGCTAAAAAACTAAATGCTAAGAGGTTAATGCCTTCAGTTAAAAAACAAACACTAGGTTTAAACATTTCTGAACTTTTGCAAAACTGACAAAATGGACAAGTAACTTATAGTGTTGATTCTTATGGCAATTTACATTTAGTCATTGGCAAAATAAAAGAACCCTTATCTAATTTAGTTGCTAATTTTCACTTTTGTTATCAGAAAGTGATGAAGATAAAACCTAACAACATCAAGGGTCAATATCTCAAAGGAGTTTATTTAAGTACAACAATGGGACCTAGTTTTCAAATTAAAACTCCTTAAAAATAGACCAATAAGATATGATCTGCTTTTCTTTTTAGAGATAAAATAAGGTTTGATAGTGTTGGAGGTTGGTTTGTAAAGTTTAGTTTTAAGCACTTTTTCCTGACTAGTTTAATTTTATTTTTTATTGAAAATGACAAAGTTAAAATCATCAAAATTAATTAAAGAGCAAAAGCAGCAGTTGTTAAAACAACTTTTGACTAAAGTTAACCTTTTTCTTTTGTTTTCTCATACTCAAGTGAAAGTTAATCAATTTCAAAGTTTTAAAAAGGAGTTGAAGAAAGTTGGTAAAGATGACAAACCTATCTTTTTGAAAGTTTATAAAAACACTCTTTTAAAGAAAGCTTTGCAATATTCTCAGTTTGCAAAAATGACTGATACTGTTTCTGGTTGTTTGTTTACTGTTTTTAGTGAACAAGGATCTCTATCTGTTTTCAAAACACTCTATCAACTTTCCAAAAAGCACAAGTTAGTTTTCCAAAGTGGTTTTTTTGAAAATAAATTACTGGATTTAACTACCTTTCAAAAGTTAGCACTTTTACCAAGCAAGGAGAGTTTATTGTTACAGTTGCTTGGTTGTTTACAACTAGTTTTCTTCTCTTTGCTTCAGACTTTAAAGTCAATAGAAACTGTTGTTGTAAAAAATTAAACTGATTAAAGTTTAAGTATTTTGATCTAAATTTACTATCAGTAGAATTGTTGTTTTGGGACAGTGTGTTTGACCAATAATCAATCATTGTTAGTTTGAATGGCAATCCACAGCAAAGCAATGCTCAGAATAAGGTCTTTGTAAGGATGGCAAGTTCATAGTTTTAAAAACTCTAGGTTAGACAGATGAAGTTAGTTTAAAGGTTTTACTTAAACATAAAATTAATTCATAAGCTTTTTTGATTAATTTTTTTGTTAGTGTAAAATAGTTAACAGGATTTGTTCTCATTTATGGCAACAGTTGAAAAAAAAACTAAGGAAGCAGCAGTTAAAGGTGAAAAAAAAACACCTACTGGTAAATATGCTAAGTTGATAGAACAGATTGCTGGTTTGAAAGTTGTTGAGTTGAATGATTTTGTTAAAGAGTTACAAAATTATTTTCAGATTAATCCTGCTGCCTCATTTGTTGGAGCCGCTTCTCAAAATGATGCAAGCACTGAAAAGAAAAAGAAATTGTTTGATTTGATTCTTAATGAGGTAGGACAGAAAAAAGTTGCTGTAATCAAGTTGTTGTCTAAAATTACTCAGAAAGGTTTGTTAGAAGCAAAAGGAATGTTGAACAACCTTCCTTTAGTTGTTTTATCCAATAAACCTGAATCAGATTTAACTAAATTTCAGAAGGAATTTCAGGATGCTGGTGCTGCTGTCACAATCAAGTAGTGTTGTTAGTTTTTTGCTGTATTTAAAAGTGTAGTTGTTTAAAACGTCTTATTAGTTGTTGTGGCAGATAAGTTACAAAAGAAAAAAAAGTTAAACCTAAATCAAGTGTTAGTTTCTTGTATCACCTGCAGCACTGGTTTTAAGATTATGACAACTTTGAAAAAGGACTTTAAAATTGATGTTTGTTCTAACTGCCACAGTTTTTACTTAGGAAAACAGAAGTTTGAATCCAAGGCAGGAAGAATGAAACGTTTTCGCCAGATGGAAGCAAAAACTCAAAAATTACAAGCAAAAATGAATTTAGTAGATAATAAAAGTTTATCTAAAACTGATCAAAAAGTAAAAAAGTCTAAATTTTAGGAAAAAAGTGAAATGTACAATGTTGTTGGTGTTTGTGGACGAATAGTTAATAATTTTTTGGAATTAAAAGAAACAGTAAATAAGGTTCCTTTTTTGCGTTTTACAATTGTGACAAATACTTTTCGTTCTTCTGGTGCTACATACATAAATTGTATTGCTTGAAGACAGTCAGCAACCAACATGCATAGGTTTTTACAAAAAGGTAGTTTAGTTATTGTTGAGGGTAGATTACAATCAGATATTAATCAGAACTTAGAAGTTTCAGTTAATTTTGTTTATTTTTTAGAAAAAACCAATGTTGATTTGAGAGGTCAGTCTAATAATAAACAAACTGTTCCTGAAACTGCAAATGAACAGACAAAATCTTCAGTTAATAACTTTGTTGCAGATGAAAAAAAACCATCTGTGAGTTCTTTTTTGAACAAGAAAAAAACTCAAAAAGAGCAAGCAGATTTAAAATCAACAAAAAATGTTTTAGAGGAAGAGAAGGATAAGGGTATAGACTGAGATGTTGAATAAAAGAAGCAATAAGAAAAAAAATATGTCTTCAAATAGAAAAGGTTTTTTTCAAAAACGCACTTGTTTTTTTACTAGGGAAAAGATTACCTATATTGACTATAAAAATGTGGATTTATTGAAGAAATTTATTTCTAAATCTGGACAAATCTTACCTCGAATTGTGACTGGTACTAAATGTAAATACCAAAAACATTTGGCAAAGGCAATTAAAAGAGCTCGTTTTCTAGGTTTTCTTAGTTTTGTTACTCATCCTGATAATGTTGAGTAAAGATTTTTTGCTTAATTATGGAAAAACAAGTATGCACTCGTTTTGCCCCCTCACCAACAGGTTTGCTTCATCTTGGCAGTGTTCGAACTGCGCTTTTTAATTATCTTTTTGCTTCTCATCATCAAGGAAAGTTTTTAGTTCGATTTGAAGATACTGATGCTAAGAGAAATCATCTTGAATTAGTAGAAAAACAATTGCAAGACCTGAAATGATTGGGTTTGAAAATTGATGCAACAGTCAATAAAGAAGATGCTAATGGTCCTTATTTACAATCTCAAAGGTTATCTTATTATCAAAAATATGCTCAAATTTTATTGGCAAAAGGACAGGCATACTATTGTTTTTGTAGCAGTGAGGAACTGAGTTTAGAGAGAAAAAGACAAATTAAGGAAGGAAGAAAAGCTCCCCAATACAACAGGAAGTGTTTTTTACTTTCAAAAGAGGTTGTTCAACAGAAAATGTTACAAAAAGTTCCTTTTTGTGTGCGTTTGCAAGTTGCTTTTTCTAAAATAGAGTTTGATGATCTTGTTTATGGCAAGATTAAATTTGCAGGTAAGAGTGTTGAAGATTTTGTTTTACTCAGAACTAATGGCTATCCCACCTATAATTTTGCTGTTGTAATTGATGACCATTTGATGGATATAACTCATGTTTGAAGAGGTAGTGACCATTTATCAAATACAGTTAAACAGATTGTTCTTTATCAAAGTTTTCAGTGAAAAATACCTTATTTTGGTCATTTAACTTTACTTCAGATTCAAAATCAAAAAAAGATGTCCAAAAGAGTTGCCAATCCTGTTCAATATCTTAGTTACTACCAAAAGCAAGGTTATTTACCAGAAGCTGTTTTTAATTACTTATCATTGTTGGGTTGGACACCAGATAAGTTTCAGGAAATTTTTACTTCTTCTGATTTAATTGCTAAATTTGCTGGCAGAGATTTAAATAAGGCACAAAGTACTTTTAGTTTAGTGAAATTAAATTGAATTAACCACAAACACATTGTACAGATGTTGCCCGCTGATTTTATCAACTATGCTTTACCATTTTGTCAAAATATTTGGCAAGAAAAGAAAATTGAACTGCCAAAATTAAAAGAAATGATTTTATTTTTTCAGAAAGAAATTCACTTTTTTGCTCAACTACCAGACTTGATCACAAAAACATTTTTTCCCCAAATTGTTTATCAAAAAGAACATCTTTTCATCTTGCAAAAAAACAAACAACTTTTAGAACAATTTTTAACCATAATTTCTTCAATTGCTTGAAAGAAAACAGAAATTGAAAGAGTTTTGTTAATTTTAAAAGAAAAAAGTGGTTTGAATGGTAAGTTGTTTTTTTTACCAATTCGTCTAGCAGTTGCTGGTTTAGTAAGCGGTCCTCAAATGACAGAGTTACTTTTTTTTCTAGGTAAAAAAAGGGTTATAGCGAATGTAGAGATTCAGTTGCAATGGATAGAAAAAATGAACCATTAGTTTTTTATGATGCTATTTATCAAAGGATAGTTATTACTGATCCTTTGGTTAAGTCACTGATTTATACTCCTGAATTTCAACGTCTGAAATACATCAGGCAGTTAGGAACTCTTTCACTTGTTTTTAATTCTTCATCTAATCACACTCGCTTTGCTCATTGTTTGGGAGTTTACCATTTAATTACCTCTCTTTTTGCCCGAAAACAGTTTGATAAGTTCTCTTTTCAAAGAAAAAGAGAAGTAGCTATTGCTGGTCTATTGCATGATCTTGGACATGGTCCTTTTTCTCATATTTTTGAAAAGGTAATTGACAACTTTCATCATGAGAATTTTTCAGCAAAAATAATTCAAAATCATCAGGGAAGCATTTATGTGCTTTTACAAAAGTATGGAATTAACTTGGATAGAGTAGTTAATTTAATTTTAAACAAAAGTCAGAATGATTGAGGACAAAATCTTATTTCTGGTCAATTTGATCTGGATCGATTGGATTATTTACTTCGAGATTGTTATTTTTTAGGCGTTTCTTCTGGTATTAACCTTAAACGCTTGTTGGATAATTTGTTTGTTGTTAATGAAAAGATTATTTTTCGTGAAAAAGTTCTTTTAGATTTAGAAAACTACTTATTGTTTCGTTTCTACATGCATAAAACTTTTTTTTGACATCCAGAGAATGTTTTTTTAGAAAATGTTTTTTCAGCTATTTTTCAAAGGATAAAAGATCTTATAAAGGAGAAAAAACTAACTGTTTTTTCTCAACAACCCTTGTGGATAGTTTTAACTAAAAAACTTCCTACTACTGCTGATTTTTTAAAGTTAACAGATTATGAGCTTTTACATTTTTTTGCTGAAGTTCAAAGAAAAAGTGATGATGTTATTTTGAAAAAATTACTTACTATTTTTTTACAACCTTCCCAAAGTAAACCCTACCTTTCTGATTTTAGTAAACCAGAATGAAAAAAAATGGAGGCAAATGGTTGACCTAAGAAGTATTTTTATTACCAAAATACTTTAAGTCTAAAAATATATGAAAAAGATTGTCAAGAAATTTGAATTTTAACTGACCAAAACAAACAGCAAAGGATGAGTATGGTTTCTATTTTTTTTGACAGAACTAGGTTGTATAGAAAACAATTTCAGTTTTTAGTAAATTTTTAAACTAAAATACTATTTGCTTATTTGGTAAGATTATGACAAAAATTCAAACTTTAGCAATTATTGGTGGTGGTCCTGCAGGTATTACAGCGGCAATTTATGCCAAGAGAGCAAACCTGCAACCAGTTATTTTTACTGACCAAATTGTTTGTGGCAAGGTTGCCAAAACACTTTTAATTGAGAATTTTCCTGGTTTTAAATCAACAACTGGACCCAAACTTTGCCAAAAGTTAGCAGAGCAAGTTAAGTACTTAAACATCCAAGTTGTAAACCAAAAAGTAGCAAAGTTGACAGTCAATAAACAAGGTGTTTTTGTTGTTCAAACTTTTGAAAAACAATATTTTTTTGAAAAAGTAATTATTGCCTCTGGTACAAAAGAAAAAAAACTACCAACTGAGGGAGTTTTGAGATTGGAAGGGAAAGGTGTTTCATATTGTTCCAGTTGTGATGGATACTTTTTTAAGAATCAAACAATTGCTGTTGTAGGTAGTGGTAATTCAGCTTTGGAGGAAACCAAAGTTTTAGCACAAATTTGTAAAAAAATTTACTTACTTGCTTGAAAAGATAAGTTAGAAGCTGACTCTTTATTGATTGAAGAAGTGCAGAAATTAACAAATGTAGAAATAAAATACAACTCTATTTTGTCAGCGGCAAGAGGTAAGGATAAGTTGGAAGAAATATTAGTTACAAACACAAAGAATCAAGATAATGCAGTCATTGCTGTAAGTGGTTTGTTTGTCTATGTTGGTTCTTTGCCAAACACCGACTTTGTTGATTCTGAATGAAAAATTCTTGATAGCAAAGGTTATGTGTTGGTCAATAGTGTTTTTGCTACTAAAGTTAAAAATCTTTATGCAATTGGTGATGTTGCCAGTTCTAACATCCAACAATATACAACAGCAGTTGGTTCAGCTACAATTGCTTTCAAAGATCTTTTAACAAAAGGTTTTTTGTTCAATACAAACAATTAGTTTTAGCAGAATCATTATTTTTTAGAACAGAGATAAATCCTGTTTTGGTGTTTTAAAGTTTCAAAACTTTGACAGTTTTCATTTAAAACTGCCTAACTATCTTTGTGTTTTTTGAGAAAGCAAAACATTTACCTGATTGATTACATATATTCAAGCCAGATTAATAAGAATTGGAGTTCAATAGTTGGCATAAATCATTGGTCGGCGGAATTCAATCCCCTCTAATCCACGTTCAAATTCAAGTTTTCTTGGTATTTTGTAGATTAGTTGTCAATTGCTATTAGTATGACCGTTTTTAATAATTTCCAAACTAGGTTGAAATGGACTGACATAAGTTATTGCTCGATAAATTTTTGTTGCTTCACTAATTTTTGTTCAATTACGGGGGTTATCTTTTATTTCTACAAAAATCAAAAGATTTTCAATGTTGATAAAAAAACCTGCTAAAAACAATAGAAAAAAAGGCAAAGTAAAAATTAAGACATTAAGGGTTGAAGAACTAATTGGCAGCGTGGCAAAAAAACAACCTAATGATAAACTTGTTATCATTAAAAGAAGAAAACCAGTTATTAAACCTGCTATTTGAGCATTTTCTATTTCCTTCCGAAAACTTGAATAATACATTAAAAGACCAAATTTAATTAAAAGAACAAAAAAACCAAAAAGAAAGAAAAAACTTAGACTAACAAAAACAATTTTTAAACCAGAAATTTGAAAAACTAAAATTTTACGGAAAAGAGCAGTTCTTCGTAAATCAGCAAATCTGATTGCAAAATAAATTAAGGTAACAAAAACAATTCAAAAAACAGCGAAGTCATACCATAATGTTAATGGATTACTAAATCTTGATGCATCAGGCACTTCATCAATGTATCTATATTCAGTCAGCAAGATTCAGGTTGCAGACAGCAAGATAGGTAAAAAAATCAATGCAATTATGGCAAGGAAATCATTAATTAATTCAAAAAAGAAAAGTTTGAAAATTACCCACAATGAATATTTCCTCATATCAACTTGATTATACTGCATTGTTTTCATTTGTTTTTTTGTGCAACCTAAATTTGTAGTCTAAATTAGACAGTAATGGAGAATGAATGAATTTTCCTCTTTTCCTCTTTCTTAAAAGCAAGATTTTGCTCTCAATTTAATTTTTTTGACCTCAAAAGAAGTTTAAAAACCTTCTCAGTTGTCAATAACAGTTATTTTTTTATTTGAGTTTATTTCATTGATTGCTTACTTTTGTTTTTAGAGAGCAATTAACTTTGTGATAAATTAATGGTAATTATTATGTTTTCTCACTAACAAACAGAATGATTTTAACTTTTAGTCTCCAAAAAACTCTACAGTCTGTTTTTCAAAGTTTAAATTTAAAGACAGAAAGGTTCAGTGTTTGATTTTCTTTGAATGTTAAAGATTCTCACTGTTATTCAAATGCCATAATTTTGATTGCTAAATTGAATGCTGTTTCTGAAAAAACATTGGCAAACCAGGTTATTACTTTAATTAAGAAAACTGAAACAAACATTGTTAAAGTAGTTTTTGCTAATGGTTTTTTAAATTTCTACTTTCAAACTTCTTTTTTAAACAGTATTTTAGGGGTAATTTTGACTAAAAGAGAAGAATTTGGTTCTTTTTTAGTTCAGAAAAAAGGTTTAGTTAGTTATGAATGAGTTTCTGCTAATCCTACTGGTTATTTGCATATTGGGCATGCCCGAAATATTTTTGTTGGTCAAGCAATTGTTAATATTTTGTCTTTTGTTGGTTATAAAGTGGTTAAAGAGTTTTACATCAATGATTATGGGAACCAAATGTTTCAATTAGGCAGAACAGTTTTTTATCATTATCATCAACTGTTGAATCATCCACTGCCTCACTTTACAGGAATGTATCAAAATGCTGAAACTATTTTGATTGCCAAAGAAATTGTTGATAAATTTGCCAAACGCTACCTAGGGAGTGATTTTTGCCAAAACTTAGAGATTCAAAGTTTTTTTATTCAATTTGCTAAAAATTTTTTTCTTTTACAAATGCAAAAAGATCTTGCTAATTGAGGTATTAGTTTTGATTGTTGATTTTCAGAAAAAAGTTTGTATGAAAAGAATGGTTTGAATCTTTTTTTGGAAAGAATGAGAAAAAAAAAGTTAATTTATTCCAGGGATGGTGCTGTTTGGTTTAAGACATTACAACCTCCTTGCTTAGATAATTTTGTTTTAGTTAAGGGCAATGGCGAACCTACTTATTTTGTTGGTGATTTAATGTACCATGAGAAAAAATTTGCTCAAAATTATGAATTAATTATCAATCTTTTAGGTAGTGATCACCACCATCACCATTTGAGGATTAGATCAGGTTTAGTTAGTTTAGGTTTTGATGTTACTCGATTTCAAGTTGATCTTTTGCAAATGGTGAAGATGGTTGAGAATGGACAGATTTTAAAAATTTCCAAAAGGCAGGGTAATTCAATATATCTAAGGGATCTAGTTAAAGAGTTTGATTTGAATTTTTTGAAGTTTATGCTTATGTTTCGACAAAGAACAACTAAAATAGTTTTTGATTTATCTCTCATAAAAACTAAAAACAGTCAGAATCCATTTTTTTACACTCATTATGCTTATTCTCGGTGCTGTCAAATCTTGAGTAAGGTTGATCACCAATTGTTAACTCCACAAAAAAATTATGTTTGATTGAATGATGTTCTGGAGGAAGATTTGGTTTTAGCTTTGCATTGTTTTAGTGACGTGGTTCAAAAAGCAGCAAAAACCAGGGAACCACAAATTTTAGTTGCTTATGCTTTAAAATTAAGTAAAAAATTTCATCTTTTTTATGAAAAAATTCCAGTTTTAAATGCTCCTATTCATTACAAAAAGGAAAGAGTGCATCTTGTGTTTGCTGTTTTTCAAATTCTACAACAAACATTAAAACTTTTGGGTATTTCATTGCCTAAACAGATGTAAAAAGAGGTTTTTAGATGAAATTGAGTAGTTGTAAAATTGTTTTTGTTTTGGGTGGAGTTTTTTCTGGCATTGGCAAAGGCATTGTTGCTAGTTCTATTGGTAAGTTGTTGAAGCATAACTCTCTAAAAGTTTCTATGCAAAAATATGATCCTTATCTTAATGTTGATTGTGGACTTTTAAGTCCTTTTGAACATGGTGAAGTTTTTGTTACTCATGATGGTTTAGAAACTGATTTAGACTTAGGAAGTTATGAACGTTTTTTGAATCAAAAGATGTCTTCTCTCTCTTCAGTTACTTCAGGTAAACTTTATCAGGAGTTATTACAAGAAGAAAGGCAGCATAAATACAGGGGTCGAACAATTAATATTTATGATGTAGCTAACAAGATCAAAAATAAAATTTTTGCTCTTTTAAAAAAAGAAAAAAGTGATTGTTTAGTTGTTGAACTAGGGGGGACAATTGGTGATAATGATCTAAAACCATTTTTAATTGCTGCTGCTCAATTACAAAAAACTTTGCCAAGAGAGCAAGTTGCTTTTGTTTTTTTAGTTCATATCTATTATCTTCAACATTTAGAACAGTTTAAAACTAAACCAGCACAAAATGCAGTAGCTAGTTTACGCAATAATGGTATTGAACCTGATTTTGTTATCCTACGAAGTTCTAAAAATGTTGTTTTTGGTGCTAAGAAAAAATTTGCTGATGCTTGTTATTTACCTTTAACAAGGATTTTTACTTTACCAGATGTTGATATTTATTCTATTCCCCAGTTACTTTATCAAAATAACTTTTTCAATCAATTAACTAATCACTTTCAAATTAAAAATAATCTTGATCTTTCAGCAGCAGGTTTGGTTCCACAACAAATTAATGAATTGAAAAAAAGTAATAAAAAAGTTACCTTGCTTGTTGTTAGCAAGTATGTTAATTTTAAGCAAAGTTATTTTTCTCTTTATCATGCTATTTACAATGCTTCAATCAAGACCGGCATTAATTTTGAAATTAAAGAACTTAATTCTGAAAAAATTACAGAAGAGAATTTTGATAAGGTTTTTAATCTTACTTTTGATGGTGTTTTAATTCCTGGTGGTTTTGGTAAAAGAGGAATTTTAGGTAAGATTTTAACAACTAAATTTGTTTACCAAAATAAAGTGCCTTTTTTGGGTATTTGTTTGGGTTTTCAAACTATTTTGATAGCTTTTGCCAGGGATAAAATTGGTTTAAAAAATGCTAATTCTGAAGAGTTTGTTACTAATGATAAAGAACAGAAAAATGTAATGATTATTAGGTATTTTGATCCTCAATCTAAGAGGATGATTATTGGTCAAAGAAAGGTAGAAATAGTCAAAAAAACCTTGCTTAGTAGTATTTTACCTACTAACTTTACCTTTGAACGTTTTCGTAACCGCTTAATTTTTGATAAGAAATTTATTCATTTATTTGCTGATAAATCCCTGATTTTTTCTGGTTTTAGTACTGAAAATGGTGAAAAAATTCCAGTTGTTTTTGAACTGACAAACCATCCCTTCTTTATTGGCGTGCAGTTCCATCCAGAGTTTAATTCTTCTCCTGAGTTTCCCCACCCACTTTTAACTTCTTTTCTTGAATCCTGTTGAAGGTTTAGAACGGATAAAAAATAAAAGTTGTTGTTTTTTTTGTTATAATCTCTTGGTTAGTCTTTTCTTTTTATGACTCTGAAACTCAAGTTTCAAAACTTTGGCAACTACTCTACCCGGATTGATTATACAAAGCAGAATCTGGTTTCTAGTTTTTTGTCAGATGATCTAAACCACATTGCAATTGATGGTTTCCATAGGTTTAGAAATGAAGTTTTACCACTACTTTTCAAAGAAAGCTTCCCCGTTTATTCTAAAAATAAAAATAAAATTTTGTCTTTAAAAAAAGTAATTGTTGGGCAACCATTGCGTTCTTTTGAAAAAGTTCGTGGTTCCCTAGGTTCATATGAATTTCCAATTGATTTGCTTCTCAATTATCGAATTAAGGAAGATAGAGTAAAACTGTCAAGTATCAATATTTATAAAAATAATGTTGATGCTTTTGAAAAGTGGTTGAAGCAAAAGTTGAATTTTCAACAACCTAAACTAATATCTGAAAAAAATGATGTTTATGTTTTTGCTAATAAGACTCAAAACTCCTCAAAGAAGAATAAACTCCAGATTAAGATCTCAGTTTTAAGCGTTAAAGGGCATAATCTCTTTTTTAGTTTTGAGTTACAAAGTGAGTCAAATGTCTTTTTTGGTTTTTATCCAATGATTTCTGAAAAAGGCACTTTTTTGATTAATGGTAATGAAAAAGTAGTTGTTTCACAACTAGGAAGAGCGCCAGGTTGTTACTTTTACAAACTGGCTGAGGGTGCTTTCAGTTCTGAAATTATTCCTAAGAAAGGGGTTTGAATAGATTTTGTTACCAGAATGTCTTATAAGAAGGGAAACAGGGATGTTGGAGGGGCAACTTTGCAATTACTTTTGAATAAAAATAAAGGCAGTGGTATTTTGCTCACTGATCTCTTTACCTTCTCAGGTTTGGATAAAAACTTTGTTTTAGATCTTTTAAATAATGAAAAAGAGATTGTTAATTCCTATGATGTTCATCTGGGTCATGATCTTTCTAAAATTACTAGTATTGTTTACAGTCAAATTAGTAATAGTAGTGAAAATGTTACTTTCAACTTTAAGTTTAATGCTGTTGTTGATAAATTTTTTCAAGGTTTGTTTTTATCCAAAGTTGGTCGACATAAGTTGAATCATAGGTTGTTTGTGGGCAATGCTGTTTATAATCGAGTTTTAGCTCAAAATTTGGTTGATTATCGTTCTAAAAAGGTAATTTTTCCCAAGGGTACCTGAGTGAGTCAGAAAGTTTGATCAAAAATTAAAACTTTTCTCAAAGAAGGTAACAACCTTCTTAGTTTAGATTTTGCTAAAAGCAAGGTCCCTGGTTCAGATAAAGTACAAGTTGTAGAGGTTTATTGTGACAATGATAAACAGGATAAAACAGTTAAATTAGTTGGAGTTAATCCTGCTTGCACTGATTTTACACTCAATGTTGCTGATTTATTAGCGCTGACTTCCTTTTTGTTAAACTTAAGATATGGAATTGGTAAAGTTGATGATATTGATAGTTTAGCTAATAGAAATATTAAAAGTATTCCAGATATTTTGGAAAATCGGTTCTTGTCAGGATTGAACAAGGTTAGGGAGGAAGCAATGAAACGTCTCAATGATTTAACTTCAGAAAAATACAATCATAAAATTTTGTCTTTAGTCAATTCTAGTTCACTTTCAGAAGTGATCAGAGAATTTTTTAATATTTCTCAACTTTGTCAATTTTTAGATCAAACTAACCCTTTAACAGAATTATCCAGCAAACGAAGAATTACTATTTTAGGTGAAAGCGGACTTAAAAGGGAGAGTGCTTCTGCTAAGGTGAGGGATATTCATTCTTCTTATTTTGGTAAAATTTGTCCTGTTGAGACTCCTGAAGGTCCTAATATTGGTCTGATTACTAATCTTGCTTTTTATGCTAGTTTAAATGAGTATAACTTTATTCAAACTCCATATTGAAAGGTAAAAAAGGGAGTTTTAACAAAAAAAATAGTTTATCTTTCTGCTTCAGAGGAGGAGGGATTAATTATTGCTCCGGCTACAACTGCTTGTGATGGGGATGGACAGATTGTTTCTGAGTATTTATCAGTTTATTTGGGAGACAATTTAGTTACTGTGCACAGGGAAGATGTTGAATATTTAGGATATAGTGGGCAACAAATGTTTTCTGTTTCAGCTGCCTCTATTCCTTTTCTGGAACATGATGATGCTAACCGAGCACTGATGGGAGCTAATATGCAAAAACAAGCTGTTCCTCTTATTGATGCTGAATCACCAATTGTTGGGACAGGTAATGAGTCATTGATTGCTCGTGATTCTGGTTTTACCCTTGTTAATAGAGTTTCTGGTAGAGTTTTGTATGCTGATAGTTCCTCAGTAAAAGTAAAAACTAAAGATAATGAAGTTAAAAATTATTATCTGACTAACTTTCTAACTTCTAATCAAAACTGTGCTTTTTTTCAAAACTTATTAGTTAAGTCAGGTGATCTTTTAAAAGCCAATCAGGTGATTGCTGATGGTCCATCAGTCAAAGATGGTGAGTTGGCAATTGGTAAAAATCTTTTGGTAGCATTCACTCCCTGAAGAGGTTATAACTTTGAAGATGCCTTAGTTATTAGTGACCGTTTGGTTAGAGCTGATGTTTTTACTTCTTTGCACATTGAAGAGTATGAAATTAGAAGATTAAGGACTGCTCTTGGTGATGAAAGGTTCACTAACCAAGTTCCCAACACTAGTCCTGAGAGTTTACGTTTTCTGGATGAAAATGGTATTGCTTTGATTGGTAGTGAAGTTAAACCAGGTGATGTTTTGGTAGGTAAAGTGACTGTTCGAAGTAAAGGACAACTAACACCAGAAGATGTCTTGTTAAACCATTTATTTCATGGTCGTGAGCGTAATTTAGACAACAACTCTTTAGTTGTCCCCAATGGCGGCGGGGGAATTGTGCAAAAAGTTTGTTATTTTTCTCAAAATGATTATAAAGGCAGTTTACCTGCTGATGTTATTGAAGTGGTAAAAATCTCTGTTGTTCAAAAGATACCAATTAAAGAAGGGGATAAATTATGCAATCGCCATGGTAATAAAGGGATTGTGTCTCGAATTTTGCCAGCAAGCAGTATGCCATTTTTGGTTGATGGTACACCAGTTGATATTATGGTTAATCCTTTGGGTGTTCCTTCACGAATGAATGTTGGTCAACTTTTGGAAATGCACTTTGCTTATGCTGCTAATAAATTGGGTTATAAAGTTTCTACTCCTATTTTCAATGGAGCAAATGTTGATGATCTATTAGCAATTATGAAGGAGAGCAATTTATCTCCTGATGGCAAAGAAACCCTCTATGATGGAGAGACTGGTTTGCCTTTTGATCAAAGAGTAGCAGTTGGTATTATGTATTTTTTAAAACTTTCCCATATGGTAGAAACTAAAATTCATGCCCGGAACAATGGACCATATGCTTTAATTACCCAACAGCCGTTAAAGGGAAAAGCACAAAATGGTGGGCAAAGATTTGGCGAGATGGAAGTATGAGCGCTGGAATCTTATGGAGCAGCTTATAATCTGCAAGAACTTTTAACTATTAAATCTGATGATATTAAAGGTAGAAACAATATTTTACGAGCTATCATTGATGGTTCTACAAAAGATTTTAAGTTTTCTCATTTTCCTGAATCATTTAATGTTTTGTTAGCAGAGATGCGTGGTCTTTGTTTGAATGTTGAAGTTTTAACAAATGAATCAGAGTCCACTGAGTTAGAAGGAAACAAGGAGAGTGCAGTTTAATAAGAAATGAAAAAGAAATCAGATAATTTTAGTTTAAGGATTGGTTTAGCAAGTGATAGCACCATTAGAAGTTGGTCTTATGGAGAAGTAAAAAAACCAGAGACCATTAACTATAAAACTGAGAAACCAGTTCCAGATGGTTTGTTTTGTGAAAAGATTTTTGGTCCAGTAAAAAACAATGAATGTAGTTGTGGTAAATACAAAAGATTTCAAAACCGGGGAAAAGTTTGTGAGCGTTGCAATGTTTTGGTGACAGATAGCATTGTTCGTCGCCATCGAATGGGTCATATTGAGTTGGAAGGACCAGTTGTTCATATCTGGTTTCACCGGGCAATCCCTTCTAAACTAGCTATTTTTTTGGATTTACCAACAACAATTTTGGACAATATTATTTATTATGATTCTTATGCTGTTGTTGATAATGGTGGATTTAGTGATCTAAAGTTGGGTGCTAGCATTGCTTTACGTAATAGTGCAATTGAAAATGTGGAAAGTGAAAGTTATGTTTTAACTAAAAAGATTTTGGAGCATTTGTTAAAAACTGAAAAAGATCCTGAAATTTATGCTGAGATTCAAAACTTTTTAATTACTTTGGAATCAGAAGATGATTCTTTTTTTGTTCAAGAGTTTATTCTTTTTGTTAATGAGAAAACTAATATTCAACTGGAAACAGGCGCTCTCGCTGTTGAAAAGTTGCTTAAGGCAGTTAATATTGAAAATGAGATTAATGTTTTAAAGGAGAAATTATCTAAAACCTTTCTCTCTGCCGCTAATTCTAATGCTGGCACACGTTTATTGAAACGTTTGGAAGTTTTGAATAGTTTTCTCAACAGCAAGCAAAAGCCAGAGTGGATGGTGACTAGAACAATTCCTGTTCTGCCTCCAGAGTTACGCCCAATTGTTTCATTAGATGGTGGTAAGTTTGCTGCTGCCGGGATTAATAATCTGTATGCTGAATTGTTAATTAGAAAAGGACGTTTACAAAAAAGCAATGAGAAAGGAGCTCCTATTTTCATGATTAATGAGTTACAAAGACAAATTCAAGAAGCAGTGGATTTGATTTTTGACAACTCTTTAGTATCAGAAAGAAGAAAAAAAGTTACTCAATCTAACCTTAAATCAATTGCTACTAATTTAAAGGGAAAAACTGGTCGTTTCCGTCAAAATTTGTTAGGAAAAAGGGTTGATTATTCAGCTGGTTCAGTAATTGCTGGTGGTCCAAAATTGCGTTTAGATGAATGTGGTTTACCTCGGGACATTGCCTTTGTACTTTTCCGGCACTTCATTATTTCCCAACTAATTCAGAAAGATTTAGCTCCCAACAAGAAAATAGCAGAAAAAATTATTGATGAACAACAGCCAATTATTTGGGATTTATTGGAAGAAATTATGAAAAATTATCCAGTTATTTTAAATCGTGCTCCAACTTTGCACAGATTAGGAATTCAAGCTTTTTATCCCAAGTTGATTCGAGGACAAGCAATTTTACTACATCCTTTAGTAACTACTGCTTATAATGCTGATTTTGATGGTGATCGAATGCCTATTCATTTGCCATTAACCGAGGTTGCTAAGCAGGAAGCAAGAGATCTACTTTTAAGCACTAAAAACATCTTAAATCCTCGAAATGGTAACTTAATCGTAATGCCTACTCAAGACATTGTTTTAGGACTTTATTATTTAACTTTTGAAAGTAAAGGCAACAAAGGAGAGGGCATTATTTTTTCAGATCTGAACTCAGTTTTGCTAGCTTATTGGAGCAACAAAATCCAATTGCATACTCTTATCTTCTGTCCTGTTAGTGTCTTAGAAAAAAACACTCTCAAGCAACATTCTGATAATTTGGTGATTACTACTGTTGGTAAATTGATTTTTAATCAGGTTTTTGGTCCTGAGTTTAATTATATTTCAGACATAAGTTGGACAGACGAGGTTGTTTCTTTCCCAGTCAGTGCTGATTTAAAGAAAGTTTTGGCTGATTATCAATTGAAAAAACCTATTAATAAAATTGTTCTTTCAGAGATTATTAATCATTTTTTGCAACAGTTTGGTTTTGAAAGAACTGTTCAACTGTTAGATGATTTAAAGGATTTAGGTTTTCAGTATTCTACTTGTTCTGGGACTACTGTCTCTTTGTTTGATCTTTGATCCCATCACATTGAGAAAAAAGAGTTGTTTTTAGAAACAGAGCAAAAAGTAGATAAAATTCGTTATTTTTTGCAAATAGGAGCCTTAACCTTAGAAGAAAAACAAGGACAAAAAATTAAAGAATGAACTGTTGTAAAAGAAAAGATTGAAAGTAAATTAAAAAATTATTTTGATGATGTTAGTTTGGATAAACCTATTCGATTAATGATTGATTCAGGAGCCAGGGGAAGTATTGCTAACTTTACTCAATTGGTAGGGATAAGAGGTTTGATGACTAACACTAAAGGAAGAGTGATTGACACTCCTATTAAGTCTTCATTGACTGAAGGTTTGTCTGTACTTGAATATTATATTTCCACTTATGGCGCTCGTAAAGGAATGGTAGATACTGCTTTAAAGACTGCTGACTCTGGTTATTTGACCAGAAGACTTGTTGATGCAACACATGATTTTTACACTGTTGTTGATGATTGCCAGACCAAAAGATTTTTAACTGTTCAAGCAATTTTGGGTAAGATGGATTCAGTAGTTGTTCCTTTGTTGAAAAGGATCTATGGTAGATTTAGTGCTGAGAATGTTTTCAGTCCCCAAAAAGAATTATTGATCACTGCTAATCAATTAATTACCAAAGAGGTTGCTCACAAAATTGTCAAAACTGGTGTTAAGAAAGTAAAGATTAGATCTGTTTTGACATGTGAAGCACCACGGGGAGTGTGTTGTTTTTGTTTTGGACTAGATTTGGCAAAGAATAGATTGATTGAAAAGGGACAAGCAGTTGGTGTATTGGCATCACAATCAATTGGTGAACCAGCTACTCAATTGACAATGAGAACTTTTCATACTGGTGGAGTTGCTGATGTTTCAGATATTACTCAGGGATTGCCAAGGATTATTGAACTTTTTGATGTTGTTACTCCTCGACAAAGAGAAGCAATTTTAGTTCCTTTTGCTGGCACAATAACTGCTGTGGATGAAGTTGATAACTTGGATTATGAAGTTGAAATTACTTCTCAGGATAAGTTAAAAAGAGTTTTGTTTAAAGTTAAACATGGAACTAACTTTTTTGCTAAAAAACATCAAGTTGTTGCTCCAGGAGACATCTTGACAGAAGGAACAGTTAATTTAGTCAAAATGTTAGCAACTACTAAAGACTTTAAAAAGGTTGCTAATTACATCATTGAACAAGTTCAGAAAGTTTATTGTTTACAAGGGATTGAAATTGCTGATAAGTATATTGAAATAATTGCAACTAAAATGCTTTCTCGTTCTAAAGTTGTTGAACCAGGTGATTCTCAATTAATGTTTGGACAAGAATTAGAGACTTATGTTTTGATTGAAGAAAATATGAAATTAGCTGCTAATCAACAAAAAAAGATTCAATTTGTTCCAGTTATTTGTGGGATCAAAAGTGTTGCTACTAAAACTAATTCTTTTCTTTCAGCAGCTAGTTTTCAGGAAACAACAAAAGTTTTGATTAATGCTGCTATTGAAAACCGAGTTGATTCACTTTATGGTTTGAAGGAAAATGTAATTGTTGGTAACATTATTCCTGTTGGTACTGGTTATGGTAAAAAAGATGAAGGAAGTCAATCCTAAATTATTTCCTCTTAAGGTAGTAGTTGGTAGTGATCATGCTGGTTTTGTTTTGAAGGAAGAAGTTAAATCTTGGTTGTTGCAATTGGGTTTTTCAGTTAAAGACGTTGGTTGTTTCAACATTTCTAAGGTTGATTTTGTTCCCTATGCAAATAAAGCAGTTCAATTAATTGTTGAAAAGCAAGTTGATTTTGGTGTTTTATTTTGTTTTTCTGGTGTGGGTATGAACATTGCTGCTAATAGGTTTAAAGGTGTTCGTTCAGTTCGAGTTACACCTAACGAAGAAAAAATTCTTTCTTTAGCAAGGAAACATAATGATGTTAATTTACTTTCCCTTGGCAGTGGTTTCACTACTTTAGCAGCAGCAAAAAAACTGCTTACTGTTTTTTTGCAAACTACTTTTACTCATTTAACTCGTTATCAAAGAAGAAATCAACTTCTTGATCAAAACAGTAACTAATTCTATTTATTTTTTTTTCTGTTATAATCTGAACTGTTTTGTAGGAGGTTTGGTGTAAATGAGTTGTTCAAGTAAGTGTAATTGTTGTGGTTGTTCAAGCAAGAAGGATTGCAAATGTAGTTCTGATTGTAAAGATTGTAACTGTAAGAAATAGTTATATTCTGAGTCTTTTAACATTTAGTTAGAAGAAAGTTTTAAAAAAACCAGGATGTTTTTTTCATCCTGGTTTTTTGTTTTCTATTCTTCTTTCTGTCTTGCTTTTTTCCTTCTTAAGTAATGAAGGTTTTTAATTACGTATTCATGACCTTGAGTTTGAATTGAGTTTAGAAAAAGTCAGGTTTTGCTTGTTTTTTTGATTTGGATTCTTTGCCCTTGACTGTCTAGAATGTATTCAGTTTGGTGTTTTTTGTTTTTCACTAGGCAGATTATGTGACAATCTTTTTTCAAAAGTTCCATTCCTGCTTTTACTCCTTGAAGTTGCAAAAAACTACCATCCAAAATGATTAATTTAGGTAGTGGGTTTTTTTGATAATGAAGAGTAATAGCTTTTTTGAAATACTCTTTTTCATTGTGTAATACCCCTTTTATTTGATAAATTTTGTTTTTTCTAGTTAAAAAAAAACCATTTAAGTAGTGGGTAAAGCCAGCAACTACTAATTTTTCATCAAAGTAAGATAGATCTAAAAATTCAATTTGTTTAATATTTTCTTCTTTTATTTTTAACTTTATTGCTAAATCTTTAAGAATTTGTATTTTGTCAGTTTGTTTTGCAACAACCGCCTTATTTTTCAATAAAATTAAGGCATTTTTTTTGACAAGATCTAAGATTTCTTTTTTTTTGCCTGTTTGAGGAGAAATTAATTTAACTGAACAATTTTTGCTTCAGTTTTTTAAATTCACTTCTCTAGGAGCGATTATTTCTTCTGGTAGCGGGTGGTAAGTATAGATTTCTTGCAAGAAGTTTTCTATTGTTTCTTGCCTGTTGTTGTTAAAAAGACTGAATAAACCTTCTTTTTTGAGTTGTAGTTTGCCATGTTGATAGAAAAAAATTACAATTACAATTTCTTCTTCTTCCTCAACAAAGTTAATAAAATCAAGATTTTTATTATTATTGAACTCTACTTTTTGTTTTTGGACAAATTCATCAATTTTTTCTGTTAATTTCTTTCATTTTTCTGCTTCTTCAAAATGCAAAATTTTCACTGCTTGGACAATTTTTTGTTGACATTGTTTTTTAATTTTACTTACTTTACCCTGAAAAAAAAGTTTTATTTTTCTGATTTGTTTTTGATAATAACTAGGATCTACTTTTTGGAAACAAGCACCAGAACATTGTTGTAAGTGGTAGTAAAAACATGGTTTTTTTGCTACAAATTTGCTACATCTTCTTAAAGGAAAAAGCATTTTGAGTAAATTAATCATTTCTCTGGCATTGTAGTAATTTGGAAAAGGCCCATAGTAGATTCCTGGTTTTTTGATTCTCTTTCAAGTTAGGAAATATTGTGGGTCTTTATCCTTGACCGAGATGAGGATGTATGGATATGTTTGACTATCAGTCAGGATAATGTTAAATCTAGGGTGGTATTTCTTGATTAAATTGTGTTCTAAAATGAAAGCCTCTTTTTCATTATCAGTTATGAAAGTCTCTCATTCTCTGATTGTATTAATCATTAAGGAGGTTTTGCTGTTTTTATTTTGACTTTGAAAATGTTGTCAAATTCTTTTTTGAATGTTTTTGGCTTTGCCAACATAGATGACATTTCTGCTTGCATCCTTAAATAAATAACAACCTGTTTTTTTAGTTGTGTTTTGTAAAACACCTGCAAAGGCCTTCATTAAAAAGTCTTATTTTTGTATAAAAAAGACATAAAAACCATCAATAATCTACCTTGTTGAACTGATATATGCTATTATAACTGGAAGGTTCTTATGTTCTTTGTTTTTTGATGAAAAAGATTAAAATTGTTGTTTGTGGTTATGAACACAAGTCTGTAGATGATGCAGTCTCAAGGATAATTGAGGTTGCACGTTTATCTGGTTCTAAGGTAAGAGGTCCAATTCCTCTTCCTACTAGGAGAGAGGTGTTTACTGTTTTGCGTGGTGTTTTTCGACACAAGGATTCTCGTGAACAGTTTGCTAGAAGTCAGCACAAACGTTTACTTGTGGTTTGACTTAACTCAAAGACTACTGATTCATTAAAAAACATTCAGTTGTCAACAAGTGTAAGTCTTTCTATTAAAACTGTTTAAGTTTATTGAAAATAATGAAAGGTTTAATTGGTAGAAAAAAAAATGTTTGTCAACTTTTTACAGTTGATGGTAGTGTTTTGCCTGTAACAATTGTTGAGGTTTTACCTAACTTTGTTAGTCAGGTTAAAACAGAAAAACAAGATGGTTATTCAGCTTTACAGTTAGCAACAGGTTTTAGAAAAAAGAAAAATTTATCTAAACCTCTCATTCATCATCTTGCTAAGACTGGTTTAAAAGAGAAAAGAGTGATTGCTGAATTTGCTAATATGAATAGTTATAAATTGGGTGAGCAGGTTTTAGTTTCCTTGTTTCAGAGTGGAGATTTTGTTAATGTTCAAGCAGTTTCTAAAGGGAAAGGTATGTCTGGTGTCATTAAACGTCATAATTTCTCACGTGGTCCAATGACTCATGGTTCTAAACATCATCGTGCTCCTGGTTCTGTGGGACTTTCTCGTCCTGATAAAGTTTGAAAAGGGCAGCCTTTACCAGGAAGAAAAGGTGGTCAAAAAACAACAGTTAAAAACCTTTTAGTTGTTAAGGTAGATGAACAAAAAAACCTTTTAGTTGTTAAAGGAACTTTTGCTGGACCTTTAAATTCTTTTTGTAAAATTTACCTAAGTTCTACTAAGTCTAAGACTTCTAGTGTTAGTTTGTTTTCTTTTTTAACAGATCAGAAGAATAAAATCAGTTCTGGAGCAGAAAAAATTTCAGTTGGAACAAAGGTTAATAAGGATTTAGGGCAAGAGAAAGAGATTAGTTCTTCATTAAAGGTAAGCAATGGTTAGTTCTACAACAGTTTCAAAAAAGGTTCAGGTAGTTGATAAACCTGTTGAACAAAAGGTTTTTTTTTCTGATTTTGTTTATGATTTTGCTACAAAGAAGTTGAGAAAAATTGTTTTAGATCCTAAAATTTGAAAGAAAGAGGTAAAAAAACACCTAGTTCAACAGGTTGTTGTTTCTCAACAAGCTTCTTGACGTTTATTGAATAGAAAGAGGGTTAAGGATCGTTCTGATGTCTCAGGTGGAGGTAAGAAGCCTTGAAAACAAAAAGGTACTGGTAGAGCTCGTCATGGTTCCATTCGTTCTCCTCTCTGAAGAGGTGGTGGTGTTACATTTGGACCAACAGGAAAAGAAAACTATGCTAAAAAAAGCAACAGAAAAGTTTTTAGGCAAGCCCTTACTATGATCTTAGGTAGTTTTTATCAAAGTCAGAATTTGTTGTTATGAAAAGATCAAGATTTTGCAGAAATTAAAACAAAGCAGGTTTTTGACCTTTTGGTAAAGTTTAACCTTCTAGAAAAAAAAGTACTTTTTATTGTTGAACAGGGTTTTCCTAATTTACTTTTGAGTGCTAAAAATTTAAAGAATGTAAAGATTATTTTTGTTCAAAATTTAAATCCTTATGATTTAGTTAATAGTGATAAGTTGTTGTTACAGAGTAGTGTTGTTCCTTTTATTGAAAAATGGTTGGGATAAAAAATTAAGGTTATGAATTTTTTAGGAGTTTTAAAAAAACCACTGGTTACAGAGAAAAGTTATAAGTTATCTGAGCGACAAAAGTATGTCTTTGTTGTTTTTCCAGAGGTTAAAAAAACTGATGTTAAGCAAGTTTTTGAAATGATTTTTAATGTTAAGGTACAGAAAGTAAACATTCTTAAGATTAAACCTAAACCTAGAAGAATTGGTCGTTTTTCTGGTTATAAAAAAGGTTTTAAAAAAGCAGTTATAACTCTTTTGCCAGGTCAAAAGTTAGATGTTTTTAGTGGTTCTGATGACAAGAAAGAGAAGAGTGTTCGTCAAGATAAAAGTTTCTTTGATAGAATTAAAGAGCAGTTTTTAGGTTTGAAAGATCTTAATAATCAACAGTCAAATCTAAAGAAAAAAAGTGAAGAAGATTAAAAAATTAAAACCTGTTAATAACTCTAGTCGAAACACTTTTTTGCCCAACTACAGAGTTGTTTTGACTAATGATAAACCAGAAAAAAGTTTGCTGGATAAATTGATAAAAAGATCTGGTCGGAATAATACTGGCAAGATCACAGTTCGTCATCGAGGTGGTGGTTCTTCTCATCATTATCGACTTATTGACTTTAAGAGGAGTAAGTTTGGCATTTCTGCCAAAATAAAGACAATTGAATATGATCCAAATCGTAGTTGTTTTATTTCTTTAGTTGTTTATAGAGATGGAACTAAAAAATATATTTTGTATCCTAAGGGTTTGAAGGTTGGTGATTCTATTATCAGTGGTAAAAATGTTAAAGTACAAACAGGAAATGCCCTACCTTTATTCCAGATTCCTGGAGGAGTTTTGGTTCATAATGTTGAATTAAGACCTGGTCAAGGCGGAAAACTAATCCGTTCTGCTGGTGCTTCAGCACAAGTTTTAGGTTTAGATGATAGTCAAAAGTATGTTATTTTGAAGTTAGTTTCTGGTGAAACTCGAAAAATTTTAAAAAATTGTTTTGCTACAGTTGGAGCGGTTGGTAATGAAGAACACTCTCTAACTAAATATGGTAAAGCTGGTCGTAAACGCTGGTTAGGTGTTCGTCCAACAGTCAGAGGTGCTGCAATGAATGCTGTTGACCATCCTCATGGAGGTGGTGAAGGACATGCGCCAATTGGTCGTAGTTCACCCTACACTAAATGGGGTAAACGAGCAATGGGTGTTGTAACCCGGAAGAAGAAGCAGTTTTCTTCTCAATTAATTTTGAGAGGAAGAAAAAAAAGAAAATAAAATTGATAGAATAAGGGATTATGGCAAGGTCTCTTAAGAAAGGTGCATATGCTCATCCCTCATTGTTTGAGAAGTTGGCAAGAATGAAAAAAACAGGCAAGAAGCAGGTTATAAAAACATGAGCTCGTCGTTCAACAATTTTTCCTGACTTTGTTGGTTACACTTTTGCTGTTCACAATGGTAAAAAACATCTTCCTGTTTTTGTTACTGAAGAGATGGTTGGTCACAAGTTGGGTGAGTTTTCCCCCACTCGTCGTTTCGGTGGACACACTCACAACAGAAAAAAAGATAAATAGGATTAGAGATGGTTCAAGCTTTTTTAAAAAATTTACCAATTACACCACGCAAAGTTCGTCTAGTAACTGATCTGATTGCTAAAAAACCTCTTGCAAAAGTTTTAACTATTTTAGAAAACAATTATAAAAGAGCTTCACTTCCTCTTTTTAAGTTATTAAATTCAGCAATTGCTAATGCTACCAACAACTCTAAGTTGAATGCTAATAACTTAGAAATTCAGGTTATTGAAGTTAATGAAGGGAAGAAATTAAAAAGGTTTAGACCCCGGGCAAAAGGAGCAACATATAAAATTTGAAAACGTTATTCTCATGTCAGAATTGTTCTTGGTGAGTTTAAAAAAACAAATTCAGCAATTGATAAAAAAGAGTAGTTATGGGTCAGAAAGTTAGTCCGCTAGGTTTACGTTTAGGTATTAATCAAAATTGGAGGTCTCGTTGGTCAGCGCCAAAGGGAAAGTTGAGTCTTTGAATCAAAGAAGATTTACTTATTCGCCAAACTTTAAAAAAAGTTTTAAGCAATGCCTTTATTGCTAAGGTAGAAATTGAGAGACAAGATGAAATTATCTACATCTTTTTGTGATCATCACATCTAGGTGCTGTTTTGGGACAAGGCAATAAAAATGTTGAAAGAATTGTTTTCATTTTAAAGAAAGTTCTAAAAAAACGTTTTTGTAAAATTAGAATTAAAGTTAATGAGGTAAAAAATCCTCACTTGAATGCTCAATTGATAGCAAATGATATTGCTTATAAAATTGTTAACCGAGAAAATTATCGAGTTGTGCAAAAACAAGCAATTAAAGGTGCTATTCGCTCAGGTGCTAGAGGTATTAAAGTAGCAATTGCTGGTCGTTTAAATGGTGCTGATATTGCTCGCCGAGAGTATTTAAGTGAAGGAAAAATTCCTCTTTCTACTCTCAGTGCTAACATTGATTATGGAGCAGCGCAGTCACTAACTGGATATGGTCAAGTTGGAGTTAAAGTTTGAATTTGCCATGATAATTTATCAGCAAAATCTGGAGTTAGAGAAAAAATGTTTGTAGAAAAGGAGAAATTTTAGTAATGCTTTTACCTAAAAAAACAATTTGAAGAAAGCCTCACCGAGTTAAATATGATGGTCTTGCTAAAGGAGCTAAAACTGTTAGTTTTGGTGAGTATGGATTACAAGCACTGCAAGGAAATTGAATAACTAACAACCAGATTGAAGCGGCAAGAGTTGCAATTAATCGTTTTATTAAGAAGGAAGGAAAGATGTGAATTCGTATTTTCCCCCATTTTGCTAAGACTGCAAAACCAATTCAGGTAAGGATGGGTTCAGGAAAAGGCAATGTTGAAAAGTGGGTAGCAGTTGCTAAAAGGGGAACAGTTCTTTTTGAGGTTGGTGGTGTTGGTGTTCAGTTGGCAAAAAAAGCTATTTATGCTGCAGGCAACAAGTTACCAATTAAATGAAAGTTTGTCAGTAAAGAAAAGGAGGTTTAGGTTACATGAGTACTATGAAAGAGTTTTTAAAACTGGAACCAAAAAAACTTCAGGAGAAGTTACAGGAGTTGAAAGGCAGACTTTTTGTTTTAAGATTTCAGATTGCCAATGGTAAAACCAATAAATACAGTGATGTGAGAAAATTAAAAGTCCAAATTGCTCAGGTTCTTACCATTTTTAATCAGTACCAAGTGAAGAAAAAGGTTGCTTCCTAGTTTGTTAATTTTGGAGTTTACAACTAATTAAAAGTTAATGAAGAAAAGTGTTGTTAAAAACAAGATAATTAAGACCAACCAAAGCATGACCAGACTCATGAATAGGAAGAAAAGTGCTGTTAAAAACAAGACAATTAAGACTATTTCTTGAACAAAGAGGTTAAAAGATCGATTTCTTTTTTTCCTAACCCCTAAAATTTCTGATAGGTTATCTGCTTTTTTGGAATATTGAAGTAGTTTAAAACCTTTACTTTCTAAGATAAAAATATTGAATTTAGACCTTGATAAAGAAGATTTTTGAAAAAAAACAGGTTTAAATTGAAAAAGAAATGTTAATGTTGAAGGTGATTTGACACAACAGACTTTACTTGAGATTAAAAATAATCAAAAAATGATTATCAAAATTGCTGATAATTTGGATCAGAGTTTGTTACAAAAACTCTTGTCTTCTAAGGTAGATCAACACTTGCAAATGATTCAACCTTTACTTGCAGATGTTCAAATTTTTACACCATTGAACAACCTGTCAATTTGGCAAAACACAGGTTTAGTCTGGTCTGAAGATTTTGATAAAAAAGGAAAGATTAAGGAACACAAAATGGGCATTCTTTTAGAAGAAAATAATGCCAAATTTTTTTTAGCTATTTTTGAGATCCAACCTACTTTCTTGCTTGGTTTTCTTTTCCAACAGATTTTTCACCATTGAGAAGTAGTGAGAAGTGATTTTTGCAGGATTAAAAAAATTTTTTTTCCTTCTGATGATGATTTGATTTTTTGATCCCATTTTGAATTAAAAAAATCTTTTTTTGACAGTAATTGTTGTTTAAAGAAGGAAGATTATCTTCTACCACTTTTGCAAAAAAGAAAGGTTGATTTGTTAAAAATTAAAGCAGTTAATGAAGTTAAGGTTCAACAGTTTGTTCTGAAAACAGTATTGAAATCTTGAATTAAAAACTCTTCACTGTTACAAAAAATCAAAAGTTTGAATCTCAGTCTTAGTTCAGAAATGAAGTGGAACAACTCTGGTCTGAATTTAGTTTATGATTTTACTGAAGCAGGAAAATTCAGCAAGGAAGGTGAAAAAAAAATTGGTAAATATAAGACTGGTCAGTTATTAAAAATTCACTATGATTTTACTCCACATTTTTTTATTGGTTTTTTAAAAAAACAGATTTTAAATCATTGAAAAATTCTGCAAAATTATCTCCAGAAGTTAATAAAGATTGATAGTTCTTTTTTTCAAGACAGTGGTTGAATCAGTTTGGAAATAGACATAAAAAGAGATCTTGATTCTAATTGGTTTTTTAGACCTTTGACAGATGAAAAAATTTATTCTTGAAAAACAAACAGTTTGTATCATTTTTTTAACTTGAATGCTAGTTTTTTAAGTAAAAAAATTATTGATGGAATTGAAATTCATTGAGATAAAATTTCTGTACCTTTACAAAAGGTTTTGATTTTTGATAAACAAAAGTTTATTGATTTACCAGTTTGAAAACAAACTGGTCTCAAGATTGAAACTGATTTGCAAGAAAATTGCAAATTGTTTTTTTCTGTTTTAAGGGATGTTGCTAATTTTTCTCTAGAGCAAATCTTGGCAATTAAAAAAATTAATGTTGTTTTTTTAAAGAAATTTTTTTTAGATGTTTTTCGTCAACACTGAAAGAATTTAGTTCCTGTTTTTAAAGTTGCTAAAAGTAGGAATTGTAATCTTTCTAATCAAGATTTTTGGTTTTTAACTAACCTGAGTTGAGAAACTGATCTGCAAGCTGATGGTTGATTAACTGCAAATACTATGGAAACTATTTTAAATAAGACAATTAAACAAATAACTGCAATTAAAAATCTAGATGCTGTTAGTGTCAGAGAATTTTTGAATGTTTTTTCAGAAAGAAAAACAGAGTTAAGTGTTGCTAAAACAGGTAAAAAATTAGTGGTATCTAGTTTTTGATCAAAGGTGAAAAGTTTTTTTGGTTTTCGAGAAAAAAAGCAACGTTCTATTCAAAATCGTTTAGAAAATAGTGTAAGTTTGAACAGTTTAGATCTGCATAAAACCATTAAGAATCTTAATGATTATAAAAAAAGGATTACTACTTTGAAAAATCTACGAAAAGATTATTCTAATTCAATTATTAGTGATCAAGACATTGTTGCTACAGGGGTAGTAGGTATTCAACCTAAACGTTTTATTGCAGAACTTGAAGGTGTGACAAAATATTTTTTAACTGGCAACAGTCTCAGTCAAGTTATTCAAAAAACTTATCTGAAGATTAAAACTGGTGATTTTGTTGTTGTTTTAGGTCCATCAGGAGCTGGTAAAAGCACCCTTTTGAATTTGATTTCAGGAATTGATAGTCCTGATGGTGGTGATTTATTTGTGGATGGCATCAATTTAACTTTGCTTGATGAAGCTGGTTTGACTGACTTTCGTCGTAAATACATTGGTTTTGTTTTTCAACAGTATAACTTATTGCAAAATTTAACAGCAGGAGAAAACGTTGATGTAGTGGCTACTCTTTTGCCTGAGGAAAAGGAACCATTGAATATGAAAGAAATTTTTCAACTCTTAGGTATAGAAACCCTTTTGGATAAATATCCATTTCAACTTTCTGGTGGTCAACAACAAAGGTTTTCTATTGCCAGAGCACTGGCAAAAAATCCTGATATTCTCTTTTGTGATGAACCTACTGGAGCATTAGACCAAGAAATGTCCAAAAAAGTAATGCAGATTCTTTTTAAAATCAACCAAAAGTATGGAACAACAATTATTCTGGTCACTCATAATCAAATTTTTTCTCAAATTGCTAAGACAGTTTTTCATTTTATTAATGGTAAAGTGGTTAAGATTTTAGAGAACAAAAAACAGTTAGAACCTAAAGACATTAGTTTTCAATACTAGTTTATTTTAATTTGATGACATCTGAACAATTAGTGCGTTTTAAAAAGTTGGAAAAATTAATTTCTAATCAACAAAATCCCTTTTTTAATTATTTTTTGCCTCGCAATCAGATTGGCAACTTATTGAAGTTTAATCATTTGACTAGAGAAGAAATTTTTCAAAAAAAAGCAAAAATAAACTGCCAAATTGCTGGTCGTCTTTTGCAAATTCGTAATTTTGGTAATTTAATTTTTGCTAAAATTGTTGATGCTACTGGAGAAATTCAAATTTTAGTAGATAAGAAAAGAAGCGGAGACAATCTTTTAAGGCAGTTTATGGATTATGATCGGGGTGATATTATTGCCCTGAAGAAGGCAGAATTGATGAAAAGTAACTCTAATGAATTAACAATTTTGGTTTTTTCTGTAGTTTTACTGGTTAAAAGTTTACAAACCTTTCCAGAAAAATATCACGGTTTAGTTGATACTGAAATTTGTTATCGTCAACGTTATTTAGATTTGTTGTTAAACAAAAATGTTCGCAATGTTTTCCAAAAAAGGTCACAAATTGTTCAAGAAATTAGAAATTTTCTTAACTGCAAAAAGTTTCTGGAGGTAGAAACACCAGTTCTTCACCCTGTTTTAGGAGGGGCTGCTGCCACTCCATTTCAGACTTTTCACAATGCTTTAAAAACACCTTTTTATCTACGTATAGCGCCTGAGTTATACCTTAAGCAATTAATTGTGGGTGGTTTGGAAAAAGTTTATGAAATAGGTCGGTTGTTTCGTAATGAAGGCATTTCTTCCAAACACAATCCTGAATTTAGTGCTATTGAAATTTATCAAGCTTATGGCAATATGAAAACAATGATGGAATTGGCAGAACAACTTTTGTCTCATCTTAGTCAAAAGTTGTTTCAAAAATATGATTTTTTGTACCAGAACCAAAGAATTAGTTTTCAACCTCCTTTTAAAAAAGTAAAAATGTTGGATTTAGTTTTTTCTGTTACTGGATTTGATTTTAGAAAGATTACCACTTTAGAGGTTGCTATTCAGGTTGCTAAAAAACTAAAAATAGTTGTTTTACCTTATCAAAAAACAATTGGTCATATTTTAAATTTAGTTTTTGAAAAACATTGTCAAGAACAGTTGATCCAACCAACTTTTGTTTATCAATATCCCATCGAAGTTTCTCCCTTTGCTAAACAGTTGAGTTCTGATTCTCAATACACAGAAAGGTTTGAACTTTTTATCGCTGGTCAAGAAGTGGCTAATGCTTTTTCTGAGTTAAATGATCCACAAGAACAAAAAAGAAGGTTGGAAGCACAATTGAAAGAAAGAAAATTAGGAAATGTTGAAACAAATGAAATTGATCAAGATTATCTTTTGGCTTTGCACTATGGTTTGCCACCAACAGGTGGGATTGGTTTAGGCATTGATCGATTGGTAATGCTTTTGACTAATCAAAGCAACATTCGAGATGTTATTCTTTTTCCTACCCTTAAAAGAAAGTAGAAGATGTTTTTAATCTCCTTTAATGAGGGTTCTTTATGTTAAAATTTATCTGTTTGTATGAATTCTAAGGTTTTGTTAGTTCAGGAACAATCAACAAGGTTTATTCCTCCCAAAAAGAAGAAATTTACTTTGGTTGGTAAAGTAGTTCAAAATGTTTTGGATAAAACAGCCACAGTTGAAGTTGTTAGAAAATTTCGACACTCTGTTTATCAAAAAACTGTTTTTAGAACAAAGAAATATTTAGTTCATGATCCTGATAACAAAATGAATTTAGGTGATCAGGTCTTAATTGCTAATACCAAAAAAATTTCTCTGAGAAAAAGTTTTTTTTTGGTGAAGATTTTGAAAAAAAGTACTTTTATTTCAGATGGCAAGGAGAAACCAGCAAAGGATACTGGCAGCACTTTTTCAGATGATTCTGGTATGAAAAAAACACTTTAATGATTCAGAAAGAGACAAGGTTAAAAGTTGTTGATAACACTGGGGCTAAGGAAGTTTTGGTGATTTGTAATTTAACTTCAGCAAGCAGTTTTGCTTCTGTTGGTGATGTAGTAGTGGCAACAGTTAAAATTGCTCTGCCTTCAGGTTTGGTAAAAAAAGGAGAGGTTGTTCAAGCAGTTGTTGTCCGAACAAAATTTCCTATTCAAAGAAAAGATGGTCAAACTGTTCAGTTTAATGAAAATGCAGCAGTAATTATTAATAAAAACAAAACTCCCAGAGGAACTAGGATTTTTGGTCCTGTTGCTAATGAATTAAGATGGAAAGGTTTTGGTAAAATAATTTCTTTGGTTGAGGAAGTTGTTTAGAGAATTTTGTGATGCGAATTAAAAAAGGAGATTTTGTTCGAGTAATTGCTGGTAAACACAAAGCAACTGAAGGTCAAGTTGTTAAGATTGATCATCAAAGTTGTTCTGTCTTTTTAGAAGAAATTAAAGTTAAAAAACATCAAAAACCTACTCAAGAAAAAGGTAAAGGTCAAATTGTAGAAATCCATTGACCAGTTCATGTTTCTAATGTTATGGCTTTAGATCCAAGAAAAAAAGTGTTGACTCGTATAGGTTATAAGTTTAAGGATAATAGAAAACTGCGTTTTGCTAAAAAAACTGGTGAGGAGTACCCTAATTAAAGAAATAATGGAACACAATCTTTTTTTACATTTTAGAGATAATTTGTTGTTTCAACTGCAAAAAGAGGGTAATTATTCTTCAGTTATGGCTGTTCCTCGTTTAGTAAAATTAGTGGTGAGTATGTGTGTTAAGCAAGCAGTGCAAGACCACAAGGCTTTGGATGATGCTTTTAATGAACTAACTTTAATTACTGGGCAAAAACCAACCATTACAAAAGCTAGAAAATCAATTGCCGGTTTTAAAATTCGTCAAGGGATGCCAATTGGTTGCAAAGTTACTTTACGTGGTCAAAGAATGTATGATTTTATTTTTCGTCTAATTCACATTATTTTTCCCCGGATTAGTGATTTTCAAGGTTTAAGTATCAATGCTTTTGATGGTGAAGGTAATTACAGCATTGGTATTAAAGAAGAAGTTATTTTTCCAGAAATTGATTATGATAAATTAAAATTTAACAAGGGGTTTGGCATTACTTTGGTTACTAGTTGTAAAAAAAAGGAGGAAACTTTATTTTTGCTAAGAAAATTAGGTTTTCCTCTAAAAAAGAAGGTTTAAAAAAATGGCACGCAAAGCATTAGTTTCAAAGCAAAAAAAATACAAAAAGTTTTCTACTCGTAATTATACTCGTTGTAACTCTTGTGGTTGGCAACGTTCTGTTTTACGTAAATTTATGCTTTGCAGAATTTGTTTTCGCCACTTTGCTCACCAAGGTTTGATTCCTGGGGTTAAGAAGGCATCTTGATAAAGGAAATGATTAGTGATCAAGTTGGTGATTTGTTAACAAGAATTCGAAATGCAACTAGGGCAGGCAAGGTTAAATGCTCAGTTCCTGCCTCTAAGTTGAAAAGGGAGGTTTTGCGAATTCTTCTACAAGAGGGTTATATTTTGGTTATCAAACTGTTGCTCAAAAGCATTCTGTGTTCACAATTGATCTTAAGTATAAAGGTAAAATCTCAGTGATCCAGGAAATTAAGAGGGTGTCTAAACCAGGATTACGTATTTATGTGAAAAAGAAGAAGATACCACTTGTTTTGAGAGGTATTGGCATTGCTATTTTGTCTACTTCATCTGGAGTAATGACTGGTAGGGAGGCAAAAAATAAAAATGTAGGAGGAGAAATTCTTTCATATGTTTGATAGTTTATTTGGTTGTTTTTATGTCTAGAATTGGTAAAAGATTATTAAAAGTTCCCAAGGATGTTTCCTTGTATTTTTCTCCTGATTTTGTTAATGTTCAGGTTACTGGTCCGCTGGGTTCTATCAAAAAAAGGTTGTCAGGTTTAGTTGCTATTAATGTTCAAGATGGCGTTGTCCAAACTGATTGTATAAAAAAAAATGATAAAAGTAGTCAACAAATGTGAGGAACAACAAATGCTTTGTTAAAGAATTGAATGATTGGTGTTACAAAAGGTTTTCAAAAGAAGATATTGATTAAAGGTTTGGGTTATAAGGTTAAACTGTTATCTGAAAAGATTTTACAATTGTATTTAGGTTTTTCTCATCCAATTAATTATCAAATACCAGAGGGCATTAGTGTTGAGGTTTTGCAAAATGTTGATTTGATAATTAAAGGAGTAGATAAGGATTTAGTAGGATTAGTTGCTAGTCAAATTCATAAAATGAAGAAGAAAGATCCTTACAAAGGTAAGGGAGTTTTTTATGAAGGTGAAAAAATAACTTTAAAAGTTGGTAAAACAGCAACAAAAAAACAAAGTTAAGGTTAAATAGATGAGAGATTTTAAAAAGAGAAGAAACATCAGACATTTTCGGATTAGAAAAAAGGTTTTTGGTACAGAAACTAAACCTCGTTTATCAGTTTTTGTTTCTAACAAACATTTTTATGCTCAGATTATTAATGATGAAACTTCTCATACATTAGTTGCTTATTCAACTTTAAATTTATCTAATTTTCAAGGTAACAATCAAAAGATTGTTGTTCAAATTGGCAAAATGATTGCTTTATTAGCAATTAAAAAAAGGATTAAAAAGGTAGTTTTTGACCGGGGAGGTTTTCTTTTTCATGGTAAAGTTAAAGCATTTGCTAATGCTGCTAGAAAAAATGGGTTAGAATTTTAGGGATGGAAAAAATAGAAAAGAAAAAAGTCTTGATTAATAATCAGTTTAGTTCTCAAAATGTTTCTAAAGCAGAGAGTAATTTAACAAAACCTAGTTCTGATGCTTCTGAAAAAGCAAGTAAAGACGCTTTAAGAAAGGTAAATGAAGGCAAAGTTGATAATCTAGATTTCAATGCTGAAATTAAAAAAGAACAAGAAAGTAAGTATAAAGAACAAGAGAAAAGAAAGATTTTATGAAGAAAAAGCAGCTGAAAGAAAAGAACAATATCAAAAAACAATTATCATTTGATTGAAGTTAAAAGGGTTATTAAGGTGACTAAAGGAGGAAGAAGGTTTCGTTTTTTTGCTGTAGCTTTAGTTGGTGATGGTAAGAATCAGGTTGGTTTTGGCACAGGTAAAGCCAATGAAGTTGTCACTGCTAAGCAGAAGGCATTTTTTCAAGCAGAAAAGAATATGATTTCAGTAGTTTCTGTCAATGGTACTATTCCTCACAAAGTAGTTGGTAAGTTTTGTGGTTCCAAAATTATTCTAAAACCAGCCACTCAGGGAGCAGGCATCTTACTTGGTAGTGCTGCCCGGATGGTTGTTAAGCTTTCAGGAATTACTGATATTTCTGGTAAATCTTTGGGTTCTAACAATAAAATGAATTTAATTCGAGCCACTCTAAACGCTTTAGAACAGTTACGAACAAGAGAAGAAGTGTTAAGATTAAGGGATTTAAGTAAAAGTTTAGAGGTTTAAGTTATGACAAAAGCAAAAGTAGAAATTAGTTTAAAATTACATAATCTTGAAGTTTTAAAACCTAGTAAAAAGATCAAACGTTTAGGCAGGGGAACAGGTTCTGGCCATGGAAAAACTGCTTCCTTTGGTAATAAAGGGCAGAAATCTCGTTCAGGTCACAAATTTGGTGCTAATTTTGAAGGTGGTCAAATGCCTTTTCACCGCCGAATTCCCAAAAAAAGAGGTTTTGCTAGATTTAAGAAATTAGTTTATCAGACTGTTAATTTATACCAAATTGATCAGAAAAAACTAAAAATTGTTGATCATAAAACTCTTTATCATCAAGGATTGATTGCTAGTTTGAAACTTCCAGTTAAAATTTTAGCATTTGGTGCATTAACATCACCTGTGGATTTTAAGGTTAATGCCTTTTCTAAGAAAGCAGTACAAAAAATTACATCTAATCAGGGCAAGATTATTCCTATTGCTTAAACAAATGTGAAAAAAAGTTTTTAATTTTTTTCAAACTAATAGCAAGATTTTTCAGAGGGTTTTGTTTACTCTTTTTATTTTGATTCTTTTTCGTGTTGGTGCTTTAATCACTATGCCAGGTGTTCAGTGATCAGGAACTGATACAGGTGATTTTAGTCAGTTTTTAACATTATTGTCACTTCTAGGTGGTGGAGTTATTAGTCGTCTTTCTCTTTTTGCTCTCGGTATTTCACCTTTTATTACTGCTTCCATTATTGTGCAGTTACTTTCTAGTGGTTTAATTCCACCAATTAGCAAATGAGCAAAACAAGGACATTATGGACAAGTAAGATTGAATTATTTAACTAAGTTTTTAACTGTTCCAATTGGTTATTTACAATCTTTTGCAATCATTAAGTCGCTTGAGAATGGTAATTTGATTGTTGTAAATTGGTCAATTGCGGGTTATCACAATGCTTTGTTTTATTATTTCCTTTGCCCTCTTGTTTTAATTGCTGGAACAATGATTACTCTTTTGCTTGCTGATTTAATTTCCTTTAAAGGAATTGGTCAGGGTATTTCTGTAATTATTTTTACTGGTATTTTAGTTTCAGTAGTTTATCAATTTGAAAGTGCAGGAAAATTTTTGTTTACAGATATTGACAACATTAATCAGATTTTTTTTAATTTTAATCGGTTTTTTATTTATCTGCTTGCTATTTTTTTTCTTTTGTATTTAATCATCTTTTTAAACAACTCCCAACGTCATATTCCTATTCAACAGATTAGGTCTGGTTTGCATTTAAGTGATGAAAAACGTCCTTATTTACCCATTAAATTGAATCCATCAGGAGTGATTCCTGTTATTTTTGCTTCAACATTGTTCTCTCTTTTTAGTTCTATTTCTGAAATTGTTAAAAATAGTGATCCTGAAAACAGTTATGTAATTTTTGTTCAAGATTATTTAGGTTTGACTTCCTGAAGTGGTATGGCTATTTTTGCTTTTTTGGTTTTTGTTTTTGCTCTGCTGTATGCCCATATTATTATTAATAGTGAAAATTTAGCTGAAAATTTCAGAAAAGGCGGAGTTTATATTCCAGGAGTTGATCCTGGTGATGAAACAAAGAATTATATTACCTATATAGTTAATCGTTTAACATTTTTTGGTGCCTTTTATTTAACCTTTTTAAGTGTTTTTTCTTTACTTTTAACTAAGTTATTATTTCCAGACCAATTGAGTTCTTTTGCTGTTAGTGGAACTAGTTTGCTTATCTTAGTTTTAGTTGGTGAAAGCATTATTTATCAGATTTTTGATCTTAAAACTCAGGTTAAGTATTTGCATCTTTGAAAAAGAAAAAAAGATTTTTTTTTATGATAAAAAAATGAAAGTTGTGGTTTTAATTGGTCTTCCTGGTTCTGGCAAGAGTTTTTATTCTGAATGGTTAAAAAACACACAATCTTTTTTTCACCTTTCCTCTGGAGACATTTGTCGTCTTAATCCAGATTTTGTTGATCCTGTTTCTCAAAAAACTGTTGCTGAAATAATTGCAAGTGGCGAACTGGTTTCTCCTGGATTAATTGGTAGTTTAATTGATCAAAAACTTCAAGAGTTACCAAAAGAAACGAAAGTGGTTCTAGATGGTTTTCCTCGTAATTTAGCACAAAATCAACAATGAATAAAAATGGTAACTAAAAATAAGTGGGAGGTGCTTTTTTTTGTTTTAAAGTGCTCAATTAGTCTAGCTAAGAAAAGAATTGCTGACCGACTTATTTGTCCTTATTGCCAGAGAGTTTATAATTTGCAACTTCAACCTCCCTTGCACAATGGTCGATGTGATAGTGATGATCATTCTTTGATTGTTCGTTCTGATAGTATTAAATTTGAACAACGTCTGGCAACTTTTGTTAATCAAACCCAACCAATGATTGAAGTTGTTGCTCAGAGTAAAAAATTTGTATGTTGTTTTTTTGATGTTTCTAAAAATAAAAGTTTTGCAGTTAAAAAAGCCATGCTTGATACTTTCCAAAAATATGCGTTTAATTAAAACTAAACAAGAAATTACCAACATTAGTTTTGCTGGTAAAGTTGTTGCTCAAATCTTAGCAACCCTTAGTAAAATGTTGGTTCCTGGTTGCAATGGCTTAATTTTGTCTAAAAAAGCTAAAGCAATTATGTTAGAAAATAATTGTCAACCTAGTTTTTTTGGATACTATGGTTTTCCTGATGTTATTTGTGTTTCAGTTAATGAACAATTGGTTCATGGCATTCCTAATGATTTATCTTTTCAAACAGGAGATTTGGTTTCAATTGATGTTGGTTGTCAATATCAAGGATATCATGCAGATGCTGCTTTAACTCAAGTTGTTGGTAAAACCTTAAACTGTAATGATTCTCTTTTGCTCACTAGAACTGAGGCAGTTTTACAGAAAGTGGTTGAAAAGTTGAAACCAGGTATGAAGGTAGGTGATATTGGTTATATGGTTGAGCAAGTGGCTTTTTCTTATGGTTATTCTGTTCCTTTGAATTATGCAGGTCATGGCATTGGTGCTCAATTACATGAAGAACCAATGATTTTTAATTTTGGGCAAAAGAATACAGGTTTATCTTTAAAACCAGGAATGGTTGTTTGTATAGAGCCAATGTTTCTTTTAGGCAGAAATGAAACTAAAACTTTGGATGATGGTTGAACAGTTGTTGCCATTGATGGAAAAAGAAATTGTCACTTTGAACACACTATCTTGATTACTAAAAAAGGTTGTCAAGTTTTAACTGACTATAAGATTTATTTAGATCAATAAGGTTAAGGGAGGAGGTTTTTTCCTGTTTAAGAACTGCTGTATAATAAGGCAAGTTTTCTTTGTTGTGGCAATTAGTAAAAAAAGTGATACTGTCTACTCTGTTGAGGGAAGAGTTTTAAAAAATTTAAGTAATGGTTTCTATCAGGTTTTGCTAGAGAATAAAAAGATTATTGTTGCCTGTGTTAGTGGTAGGATTCGAAAATATTCAGTTCGGATTTTAGTTAATGACTTGGTTGATGTTGATATGTCAATTTATGATTTAAATAAAGGCAGAATTGTTGCTCGTAGGTAAGGAATGAAGGTCAGAACTTCTGTCAAAAAGATTTGTAACAGTTGTAAAATTGCCACCAGGAAAGGTAGAGTAGTTGTCATTTGCAAGTTGGCAAAACACAAACAAAGACAGGGTTAATGGTAAAGTGGTTCGTTTGGTTGGTGTAGAAATTCCCAAAAACAAGAGAGTTGTTGTTGCTCTAACTTTTATTTATGGTATTGGCAAGAGTTTGGCAACCAAAATTTGTCAACAGGTTGAGATTGATTCTGACACTCCAGTTTACAAACTATCTGATAGTGAAGTTGTTAATTTACAAAATGTTATTAGTCAATTTTCTACTGAAGGAGCAGTTCGCCGGAGTGTTAACTTTAACATCAAAAGGTTGAAAGAAATTAATTGCTATCGGGGAATTAGACATCATTTAAATTTGCCTGTTCGTGGTCAGATCACTCAAAAGAATGCTCGTACTAGAAAAGGACCAAAGAAAACTGTTGCCAACAAGAAGAAAGTTGATGCTAAAACATAAAGTGGTGTTTGATTAATTAGGTTGTTTATATGTTTTGAAAGATTGAGAGGATTAGTTGCAAATGAAAGAGAATAAAAAATTGAAAGTAAAAAAAACCAAACTCAAAAAAAGAATTAAGGTTGAATCAGCAATCATGCACATAAAAGTTAGTTTTAACAACACTATTGTTTCCTTAACATCTTTGAATGGGGATGTTTTTGTTCAAAGTTCATCTGGAAAGATTGGTTATAAAGGAACAAAAAAATCAACTCCCTATGCTGCTCAGTTAGCAACTGAAGCAGTTTTAAAATCTGCCAAGGATTATGGTGTGAGAGAAATAATGATAAAAGTTAATGGTATTGGTGCTGGTCGCAATTCTGTTTTGAGAGCAGTAGAAAATTCTGATTTAAGGGTTTTAAGTATTGCTGATGTAACACCGCTGCCTCATAATGGTTGTCGTCCACCTAAAAAACCCAGAGTTTAGTTTTTTATCTTTTTCTGAGCATAAAAAAATGTAAAATATAAGGAGAGTTTTTTTAGTTATGAAAGATTTTTTTGAATTGGATTTGCAAGTGAGGGAATATGAAAAAAACCAACCTCATTTTTTGGAGTTTGAAACTAAACCTTTAGTGCAGGGTTTTGGTACAACTTTGGGTAATTCTTTGAGAAGAGTTTTGTTGACCTCAATTTTAGGGGCGGCAATTTATGCTTTTCGTGTTGAGGGGGTTGAACAGGAATTTTCTAATTTACCAGGTTGTTCAGAGAATGTAGTTAAGATAGGTTTAAACATTCAAAAAGTTATTGTTAAGGTTGATCACAAGGTCTTTCCCAATGAAAGGGAAAAGATCACTTTAGAGTTGAATGTTAAAGGCATTAAAAAAGTTTTGGCAGGAGATATTAAATTGCCAGAAGGAGTTCAAATTGTTAATCCTGATCAAGAGATTGTTAATATTGTTGAAAAGAATAAAACTTTGGTGATGGAATTGTTTGTTGTCCAGGGTCGTGGTTTTTCTAACTTTCAAGATAACAAGATTTTGACTGAAGGAGAGATAGGTCTTTTTACAGTTAGTTCTAATTTTTCCCATGTGCAAAGAGTTTCTTTTCAAGTTGAAGAGATTAAAGTGGGGCAGTTAGATGTTTCAGAAAGGTTAGTTTTAGGTGTTCAAACTAATGGTGCAATTGATCCAGTTAATGCTTTAGTCAATGCAGCACAAATTTTGATTGCTCATTTAAATTTTTTTGTGCAACTTGATAAGAAGAGTTTGACAGATTTTCATTTTAAATCTTCTAAGGAGAGAGAAAGTACATCCCCAAGAATTGAGATTAAAAGTTTAGATTTTTCTGAAAGAGTGATCAATTCTCTGGCCTCTAGTGGTATTAAATTTCTTGATGAGTTAAGTAAAAAGAAAAGGTCAGAATTATCCAGAATTGCTAATTTTGGTCAGAAGTCTTTAAAAGAGGTTGTTGATAAGTTAAAAAAAGATTACAAAATTGCACTTGAGGAATAGTGAATTTGGATGCGTACTTTCCCTACTGCACATAAACGAAGTAAACTTCGAAATATTGTTCGTAACTTAGTCAGTGACTTGATTGTTCATGAGCATGTTAAGGTGGTTAAGAGTAAAAAGTTAGCAGTACAAAAGTTGTTTACAAGAGTTGTTAATTTAGCAAGGAGTGGTTCTTTACAGGATTATCGACAGATTTTTAAAATTATTTTTAAACAAATTAAAGATGACAAAGGTAGATTTCTTTTAGTTAAGTTGAAAGAGTTAGTTAAAAAATATGAAAATGAAAGTCATAGCTCAAGTGGTTATCTTCATGTTTATAATTTAGGTCCCCGTCGTGGTGATAGTGCTACTGTTTATTATTTGTCTTTGTTCTAATTTATGGAAACCAAAGAGTTGATGAACACTAAAATTGAAAAACAAAGTGTGGTTAGTTTTAAAAATGTTAGTTTTGCTTACAAAAAAGAACATGGTAAAGTTTTAAAAAACATTAGTTTTGATTTACCAGTTGGTTGTTCTCTGACTATTTTTGGTACTAATGGTTCAGGAAAATCTACTTTGGGTAAGTTAATTGCTGGTTTAATCTCTCGCTTTAGTGGCAAGATTACAATTTTAGGACAGACTTTAACAGTTGAAAATTGTGAAAACATTATTAGGAATGTGGGAATTGTTTTTCAGAATGCAGAAAGTCAGTTTATTGGTGAGGATGTTGAAAATGATCTTGCCTTTGGCTTAGAAAACTTAAATACTCCTCCAAATCAAATGCTGATCCAAATTACTAATATTGCTAGAAAATTGTCAATTAGTAATATTTTGCATTATGAACCAGTTAATTTATCAGGAGGGCAAAAACAAAGGGTTGCTATTGCCTCTACTTTAGTTACAGAACCCAAAATTATTATTTTTGATGAATCAACTAGTATGTTGGGTTCTCAAGATGAAAAACAGATTTTACAGATTATTGATCAATTGAGGAAGGATAAAAAAATAACTGTTATTGAAATTACTCATAATATGGAACGAATTTTAACATCAGATCTGGTTTTGTTTCTAGAAGAGGGAAAGATAGTTTTTTTTGGTAAAAGTCAGGATTTGCTTGCAAGATATGAGGAACTATCTTCTTATTTTAGTGGTTTTGATCTACCCTTTATTTATCAACTTTCTCAAGCACTAAAAAAAAATAAAATTGTTGATCAAGTTTTTCTTAATCAAAAACAGTTAGCAACTCACCTATGAAAGTTAAAGAAATAAAAGTAGAAAATTTAACTCATGTTTTTGAAAACAGTTATTTTCCTTCAGTGGTTGTTCTTCAGGATGTTAATTTAACTTTTTCTAGTGGTAAGATTATTGCTATTGTTGGTCCTGTTTCTTCAGGTAAAACAGTGCTTTTGAAACATCTCAATGGTCTTTTAACACCTAGCAGTGGTCGAGTAGTTATTGGCGATTCTGTTATTGAAGCTGGCAAAGACAGAATTGATCGTATTTGGGATATTAGAAAAAATGTTGGTTTTGTTTTTCAATTTGCTGAACATCAACTTTTTGAAAAAACAGTGGAAAAAGATATTATTTTTGGACCTCTGAATTTTGGTATCACCAAAACTGTTGCTAAAATAAATGCAATTAAGTATTTAGAATTGCTAGGTTTGGATGCAACCTATTTATCACGTTCGCCTTTTGAGTTATCAGGTGGTGAGAGAAGAAAAGTTGCTATTGCTGGTGTTCTTGCCTATGATCCAGAATTTATTCTTTTTGATCAGTTGGCAGCAGGAATGGATCTAAAATCCAAAAATGAGTTTCTGGATTTTTTGTTAAATTTAAAAACTAAAATGAAAAAAAGTGTTATCTTTACTTCTAACAACAGTGATGATGTTTTAAAAATTGCTGATCAGGTTGTTGTTTTGAACAAGGGTAAGGTGGTCAAAGTAACAACTCCCAAGGAGTTGTTTTGAGATTTTGATTTTTGTCAGAATTCTGGTATTCTACTGCCAAAGACAATTTGTTTTCTTAGATCCTTGCAAGAAGTTGGTTTTCAACTGTCACCAGCACAGCTGCCTTTTAGTAGTGAAAAAGATTTAATTAAAGGTTTAGTTGTTTTTTTAAAAGAACAACTGAGTTTAAAAGGAAGTTAATATGGTAAGAATTACTTTTGGTAAATATGTTCCTGGTGAATCCTTCATTTATTTTTTGGATGGACGTTTGAAATTTGTTGCCTTTGTTTTATTGATGAGTAGCATTTTTTTACAAAATAATTTTCTACCTTATTTTATTTTGTTGGTTTTCTTTTTTCTTATTTTTTTCCTGGCAAGGTTACCTCTAATTGTTCTTTGGAATGTTGTCTGACCAGTACTTTTTATGTTTTTTTTTCTTTTTGTGTTTAATTTTATCCAACTAGGTGGTAGTGAACATTCAAATTCTGATGTGATTTGGAGTTGACATTTTTTTCAGTTAAGGTATTCAGGTTTGGTTTATGTTTTTTATTATTCATTGCGAGTTTTTTTGGTAATTTTTTTGACTATTTTACTAGTTACAACTACAAAACCTAAAACACTAACTTTGTCAATTGAATACCTTTTGAAACCTCTGAAAAAGTTCTATTTTCCTGTTCATATTTTTTCTGTAATTATTTCTTTAACTTTACGTTTAGTACCTACTTTTATTGAAGAAGCTAGAAATATTTTAGAGGCTCAAGCTTCCCGAGGATTAGACTTTAAAAATAGTGGTTTTAGAAAAAAAATTCAGGTTTTAATTTCTCTTTTAATCCCCTTGATAGTTTCTATTTTTAAGCGCGCAGATGATATGGCAACTGCTATGGAGTCCCGTGGTTATGTCCCTGGAAAACCTCGCTCTCATTATCAGCAGTTTACTTTACTTTACTTTGATTGAATTTGGTTTGGCGTGGTTTTAGTTGTGTTTTTTTTTATTGTTTTTTATCTTAATTTAACTCCTGAACAAAATTTATTTTCTCATTTTCCATTGAATGAATATTTTCATATTCATTAGTTTCCAGAACCTGTTAAAGATATAATCAAAGGAATTGTAACTATGTTGAAAGAACAAAAGACATCAATGATAAGAAAGGAAGATCTTAATGCTGAGTGGTTTCTTATTGATGCCAGTTCTCAGACTCTGGGTCGCCTTGCTACTCAAATTAGTGTTCTTTTACAGGGCAAAAATAAAGTGTCTTACACCCCTCACTTGAACTGTGGTGATAATGTAGTAGTTGTTAATGTTGAAAAGATTGTTTTAACTGGTAATAAATGAAAGCAAAAAAAATATTATTCTCATTCAAATTATCCAGGTGGTCTAAAGCAAAGAACTGCTCTGGATTTATTTACTAAAAATCCTGTTTTATTGGTGAAAAAAGCTGTGGAAAGAATGCTACCTAAAAATAAGTTGCAATCTCAACGTATGAGTCATTTATTTCTTTATGTTGGTGTTAATCATCCTCATCAGGGACAAAATCCTGTTTTGTTAAGATAGAGAAATGAAGAAAGTTTACCAGGCAACAGGAAAAAGAAAAACAGCAGTTTCCCAAGTTGTTTTACAAAAAGAAAAAAAACCCACTAAGAAAAAGATTACTATTTTTTCTGCCAGTTTTGACTCAGGAACAACACTAGCAAATTTTTTTCCTGCTGCTACTTTCAAAACAAAAGTGCTTAAACCATTTGTTTTGACAGGCACACTGGGAATGTTTAGTGCTAAAATCAAGGTAAAAGGTGGTGGTTTTAGTAGTCAAGCTGATGCTGCTTCTTATGCAATTGCCAAAGGTTTAGTCAAGATTTCTCCTGATCACATACCAAAGTTAAAAGATGCTAAACTACTTACTCGTGATTCTCGAGTAAAAGAAAGGAAGAAGTATGGTTTAAAAAAAGCACGAAAAGCTCCCCAATTTTCTAAAAGGTAGTGTCTGTCTTCTTTAGTTGTTGTTTTTGGTTTTTACCAATTTTCCTTTGTTTTTTCCATATAAAATCTTGGAGTTGGTGTTTTTTTGCGGGACTATAGCTCAGATGGTTAGAGCACACGGTTTATAACCGTGAGGTCTTGGGTTCAATTCCCAATGGTCCCACCATCTAAAAATTGATTAGTTTTATGTCTATATTGAGAGAAAAAGAAGTTTTTTTAAGGAACAGAGTTTGAAAGATCAGAGCAATTGTTAATGCAGCATGTTTGATTAGTTTTTGACCAGTTTTAGCAGTTTGTACTCTGCCTTTTCGTTTTTTATTTATAGAAGCACAAATCCCTTTTTTCTTTTTTTTGATTTGATTTATTGGTTTAACTCACAAATCATTACCTGCCTTTTTAATTGCATTTTTGGGTCATTTTTTTTTTGATTTAATTTTTTTTTTAAATCCTTTTTTCTTTTTTCTCTGAATTGCTTCTGGTTTGATTTCAGCATTAATTGCTTTTTTTAAAAATTATTGAAAAGTTTTATTTTTTTTAGCATTACTTTTACCTTTTTTCTATTTTTTGTCTTTTTTTATAATTAGTCTGATTATTTTTTCTAGATCAAATTTTTGAAATTATTTTCTTAGTTTTCCACAAACAACATTTGTCATAGTTTTTATCAATCCCTTCTTTAGTTTTTTAGTTTATTTTACTTTTTTTTACAATCCAAGTTTAAGATGATTAGTTTTATCGTTCAGGGAGAAAAATAATGAAAGATAAAGGGATAGTTTTAGCACCAGTATCAAGTAGAATTTTTGCTCGTTTATTTGATCTTTTTCTTTTTCTGGCAGTTTTAGTTATTTCCTTTTGAACACTAGAAAATAACTTAAATGATCATCCTGTTTTAGTGAATTTAGTAGTTAATTTAATTGCCTTTATTTTTTTTCTTATTTATTTTGTTTTTATTCCTTATTTTTTTGCTAATCAAACTTTAGGAAAAAAACTTTGGTCAATAAAAATATTTTTTTCTCTAAAACCAAAGGGTTGAATACTTTTTGTTAAGTTGTTTTTTCGTGAGTTTTATATTATGTTTGCTCCTATTTTTTTGACCTGGTTGTTTTATGGTCTTTATGTTTTGTTGATTAAATTTTTTTTAGGAAGATCCATTCTTCAGATTGATTTTTTAACCCGGACTAGTGTTGTTTTTCTCCTCTGATGAATTTTTCTCTTTTTATTTGTTAAAATTGAACCTAAACACCAACTGTTTTATGATCGTTGACTAGGTGTTTTAGTTGTTAAAAGTACTGGTAGAGAATTAATAATGGTTAAAAAGAAGTTGATTGTTCAGAAAAAAAAACAGATTGATTTAAGTTTTGGTGTTAATGAATTTGAGAAGATGGATTTTTTTTTGAATTCAGAACAAAAGAAAGCAGTTTTTACTGCTAAAGATTTTAATTTAAGGATTATTGCTGGACCAGGAACAGGTAAAACCACAGTTTTAATTAATCGTATTATCTTTTTTTTGAAAAAACACCATTATTTATCTCACCAGATTTTGGTCTTAACTTTTAGTAGAAAAGCATGCCAGCACATTAAAAAAAGAATAGAGAAAAGTGTAGTTGCTAATTCTCTTACTAGCTGATCAGTTTTTACTTATCATGGTTTTTGTTATTGGTTTCTCACAGTAATTAAAAGACAAAGAATTACAGTTTTAGATCAATCTGATCAAAAACAAGTTATTAAGCATTTACTTGCGCAGGATCAAAAACAAACACAAAAAAAAATTGATAAAACCTTAATAAAGGAGGTTTTGGAAACAATAAATGTTTTACAACAAGAAATGGTGAATGATTTTTCTACTTTTGAACAAAAAGAGTTTGAGTCAGATTTTTTTAGTGGTCTAGATTTAACTAAAAAAAAGCAACTTTGAAAACTATATGAAAACTATCTTCTTTACAAAAAAAAGGAGCAGTTGTTTGATTTCAGTGATCTTTTGACAAAAACATATCAGGTGTTACAAGAAGATAAAAAACTTTTAAGACAATTACAACAAAGATTTCTGCATTTAGCAGTTGATGAGTTTCAAGATGTTAATTTTTTACAGTATGCATTGATTAATTTGATAAGTGGTTCAGGCAAACTAATTAAAACTACAGTTGTAGGTGATCCAGACCAAACTATTTATGGTTGAAGAGGTTCTAACATTGATTTTATTTTGAATTTTCACAATGATTTTTCCAATCTGCAAACAGTTAAGTTGATTACTAATTATCGTTCTCAAAAAAACATTGTTAGTTTAGCAAACCATTTAATTACTAAAAATAAAAAAAGAATCACTAAAAAAATTACTGCTGTTGAAAAAGTTATGGATAAAATTGTTTTATTTTCAGGTGCCTCTAATTTTCAAAGCGCTCATTTTATTGTAAAGGAGATTGAAAGAAAGGTATCTTCAGGGGTTAGGCACAAAAATATTGCTGTTTTATACAGAGCAAACTATTTATCAGGTATTTTGGAAACCCTCCTTTTGCCTAAAAACATTCCTTATCACATCTTCAAAGGGCAGGAATTTTTTAAAAGAAAAGAGATTAAGGATCTTTTGCTGTTACTAATTGTTTTGGTTGAACCAAAAGATGTTTATTTACAAATAGTTTTAACCTGAATAAAGGGAATTGGAGAAAAAATTATTTTTAAAATTCAAAAAGAGGCAGCATCTGTTAATAAAACTATTTTTCAATACCTATTAGCAAATCAACCTTCTTTTTTAGTTAAAAGTTGAAAGGAGATTGAATATTTTTTGAATGTCATTCAAGGTTTGCAACAAAAACTTTCTGAAATACAATCCCTGAAAGTTTTGCTTCAAGAGTTGTTCACCAAAATTTATCAACCAATTCTTTCAAATAATCTGGATTATGAACAAAGACTTAAAAATGTTGATGTCTTAATTCAACAAGTTGTTGATGGTTTTGAGAAAACTAATCTTGATCTTTCAATTCAAGATAAGATCAGCAAGTTTTTATCACACAGTCAGTTGTTTGCTGCCAGTGAAATTAGTTTTGAAGCAGAATCTGTTCAATTAATGACAATTCATAATGCTAAGGGTTTGGAGTTTGATTATGTTTTTATTTTTGATGTTTCAGGCAATAACTTTCCTAATCAAGACCGATTGAACATTGATTTAGAAGAAGAGCGCCGTCTTTTTTTTGTAGCTATTACAAGGGCTAAAAAAGGTGTTTTTATCACTACTAACTCTTACAATCCTTCTGTTTTTATTGAAGAAATTGCTAATTGTTCAGCAGTAAAACAATGAAGATAAAGTGTGGCAGAAAGATTTAGAAGAAAAGTTTTTTAAGTGCTTTCACTGCCAAAGAAAAGGCTTACTCAGGAAGTATTTTTTTCAAAAACAAAAAATTATTGGAGAACAAAAATTTTTCTTTTTCACTTGTTTTAGATGTAAAGAAGTGAATTATTTTTGAAGTTTTGCTGATCAATATTTTTTTACTCAAAAAATTCATCTTGTTTTACATCAACCAGAAATTGCTGGCAATGTAGGTTCTATTATTCGATTGGCTGTTGCTCTTAATTTGCCATTGCATTTAATTGAACCATTTGGTTTTCTTTTTTCTGAAAGTTGATTAAAAAGAAGCAGTGTTAATCATTTTCATTTGGCTAAAATTAAATTGTATTCTGATTGGAATAGTTTTTCACAACACAACTATAAAGGCGTTTTCATTTTAACTTCTGCTAAGGGTAAAAAAAACTTGAGCACTTTTAACTTTTTAAATTTGAAAAAACCAATTTATTTAGTTTTTGGATGTGAATCAAAGGGTCTGCCGCTTTCTTTAAAGCAAAAGTACTCTGAACACTTACTTTACATTAAACAACATCACTTAGTTAGGAGTATTAATTTGGCAAATGCTGTATCTATTTTTGCTTTTTTTGCTGTTCATCAATACCACAATTTAGATTAAAAAACTGCTTTTGTGTTAGAATTTATTCTGTGTTTCCTTGTTGGGCAGATGTAGTTTATTTGGTAGAATATCAGACTTCCAATCTGATGGGGAGGGTTCGGGTCCCTTCATCTGCTCCATTTTAGTAGTTTTAATGTATTCTTTTTCTTCTTATAAGGTTTTTTGAGCAGTTAGATACCTGATAATTTTAGGTTTTGTAACAGGCATGGTTTTAATATCCTTGCTTTTTCCTCCTTTCTTTGAAGGAATTTCTAATTTGGTTTTATGGGGTTGAGTTTTGTTTGCTCTTTCTCTTTCTTTTTTTGTTTTTTACTACTTAAATTTGTTTTTTTTTTGAAAATTTTATGGTTTTGATTTTACTTCCTTCAAAAAAACACTGTTTTTTATTTCTGTCTGTGTTGTTCTTTTTCTTGCTGCTCAGTTTTTCTGCTTGTTAAGAATTATTAATTTCTTTGATCTAAAACTTTTGGTAGTTGTTTCTATTTTTTGGTCATTAGGAACAGTTTTATCATTTGTTGGTATTTCTCTTTCAACTAAGTTTTTATTTGGTTGACAAAAAGAAATGCTTGTTCAACAAAGAAACAAAGAAAAAAAATTAGTGTAACAAAATGAAAAATTTATGCACTTCTATTACCATTTCAGGTGGTTTAACAATTGCTCACTACTTGTTTATTATTTTGCCACTTTCTTCTTATGTTGATAAGTACAATTTGCTTTTTTCCATCAGTGACTTACATGCTATTACAACTAAATATAATTCTAAAGTGTTGCAAGAGTTGCGCCAAGAAACTGCTAGTTACCTTTTTGCTTCTGGAGTAAAACCAGGAGATTTGTTTGTTCAATCTCAAGTTCGTGGTCATACTGAGTTATGCTTTATTTTTAGCTGTTATATTAGTTGTCAACGTTTGAAAGGAATGCAACAATTCAGAATGAAGAGTTCTCAAAATAGTTTGACAGAACCATCAACAGTGGGTTTGTTAACCTATCCTTTGTTAATGGCTAGTGACATTTTGCTCTATGATGGTGATGTCTGGGTGGGCAATGATCAAAAACAACACATAGAATTGGTTTGTCATTTAGCAAATAAATTCAATAATCAAGCAGGTTATAAGGTTTTTCATCCTCCTAAACTGATTAAAAGTGATTTTTTTAATTATCGAATTAGAGATTTACAACAACCTGAAAAAAAGATGTCTAAATCTGGAAAGAAAACATCAGGAATAATTTTTCTTTCTGATAATGAACAAGAGATTAGAAGAAAAATTCAAATTGCTAAAACGGATTCTGAAAACCAAATTTATTTTGATTTTGATAAAAAACCTGGTATCTCTAATTTAATTTTGATTTATGCATTGATTAAAAAGATTAGTATTACTGATGCTGAAAAGTATTTACAAGAAAAATGTTCTCACTATGTAGATTTAAAAACAGAATTAAGTAATGTAATTGTTGAGTTGTTAAAGTCTTTACAGTTAAAGGCAAAAAAATATCCAGAGAGTTATGTTAAGAAACTTTTACAACAAGGACAAAAAAAAGCTCAATTGATTGCTAATAAAAAACTTAATCAAATTCAATCTTTTTTTGGTTTTGATTTTGGTTTGTAGAGTTTGATATTAATTTTCAAATGCTGAATTAATGAATGCTTTTCAGTAGTACTTTTTATAGTTTTTTTGTTTTCAAAATGTTATTAAACTTTCTGTTTCTGCCTTTGTTGTTCAAATGTAATTAATTTTTTTGGTCTCACTGGGAGAAGTTAAGTATAAAACATTTGCTTCTGTTTCATTTATTTTTGAAGTATTTAGTTTTTCTTGATTGTTTGCAAACATAATTTCATTACAAATGTAGTTTTGAATTGGATTGTTTGCAAAAGATTTTTGGTTAGTTGTTATCAAAAACACTCCTGCTAAACCACCTAATTGCATAATTTTAATTGTTTTTTCTGTGATTTGACTTTGATAAATTAGGATGAGATGGACCAAATTATCAATTATTAAAACAATAAAAGGCATTTTTTTTGCTTGTGGTTTTTCTTGATTAAATTTTGTAATATCAGAAACATTAGCATGAGCAAACATAGTAAGTCTTTTTTTAATTTCAGCAATTATTTGCTCCAACATTGTTACTACTAATTTGTTGTTTTCTACAATTGGCGCTAGTAAATGAGGAATACTTTCAAAAATGTCTAATTTGGTTTTTTTGTGGTTGATGATTAAGAGTTTAAGAGTTGTTGGTGTGTGTTTATAAATCAAACTACTAATGATGGTTTTTAAACATTGATCTTTTTTTTCATTTTGGTTTTCATCAATGAATATGTGAAATATTTTATTTAATTCTACTTTAGCAATCTCTTTTAGAGAGTTTTGCCCAATTGCTAACATCAATTTATTTTTGTCATCAGGTATTTTTTTAACAACTTCGCTTCATTGATTTATTGGATTAATAAAATCATTAGTTGGTGTTTTTTCTTCAGGTGTATTTTGTTTATCTTTTTGTAGGTTGCTAAATAAGTCTGGACTGGGTAATTTTTCTATCATTTCATCTTTATTATTTTCTGACTTTCTTTTATCTTCATCTGATAACTCTATTTCAGTTTTAACTATTCAGTCTAAGAATTTTTCATCTGTAGTAGCACTTTGCCAGTTTGGGTTGCTGTTTACTTTTTGTTTTTGTTCCAGATCTACTTCTATTTTTTGGACTGAATTTGTTTCTGTTTGTTTCAGGGGGGATTCTTGGTGTTTTTGCTTAATTTGATTAACATTAACTTCTTTTTTTTCTCTGTCTTGAATTTGAATTTTTCTTGCTGTTTGCAACTCAATTGTGAAATCTTGATTTTCAACTTCATTAAAGATACTGACATTCATTTGGTTTTGCCTGTTTTCATTCAGATTTTGTCACCTAATTTTATTTCTTTTTTGCTGAGAGAGAAAGTAAAATCAAACTGAGTTATGCCTTATGTAACTAGTTAGCAAAAATCAACTAAAAAAGTTAAACAACAAAGCAACAAATACTGAAAGAAAACAGGAAATACTAGCAACACTTATTCCTAAAATACCACCACTGTCAAAAACTTGGGAAAAAGAGTAGTGATACCTAAAAAAGTCTTGAGCATCAACAATCACATACTCATAAATACTGCTATCTAACCATTTCTGAGCATATTTAGGCACTAAACTTGTTGTTAGATAAGCAAAATAATTGGTAAATTCACCATTTTCAACATTTCAAATAATTACTCCAACTAATCCTAAAAATCAATAAAAATTAAAAATGATCCAAAATGATTTAATTAAGGTTGTTTTTTTAATTTTTTCAGTGTTAAACTTTATTCCTCTTGCCTTCCTGATTAAAAGTAAAATGACTAGAATATAGATTACATACTTTGTTCAACCAAAAAGAAAACGAAAAATATCATCAATACCTTGACCAACAATACTGAATCTACCCAAACCTAAAAGCAGGAGAATAAAGCAACAAATCCAGAGCAGAACTTTTAAAGTAATTAACCTAGTTTCTTTTGGTATAGCAAGTTTGTTTATTTTTTCTTTCATTTTTAGAGTAGTTGAACTTTTTATTTTAACTTTTTGTCTTTTTGAACCTGGTGATAGGCAATAATGCCAATCATTGCTGCATTATCAGTGCAGTATTCCTTTTTTGGGTATAAAACTGGTATTTCTAGTTTTTTTAACTCTTTTCTCAGTTCATTGTTAGCAGCAACACCACCACCAACAATGATGTTTTGAACTTTGTATTGTTTAGTTGCTGTTGCTATTTTTTTTCAAATGTTTTGAAAAATAGTTTTTTGAACAGAGTGAGCAAAATCATTAATTTGAATGTTTTCTAATCCAGTTTTTTCAATTAGATGGATAGCATGTGTTTTCAAACCTGAAAAAGAAAAATTTAGATTTTTTTTGTCTTGATAAATGTTTAATTTGTACTTTCACTTCCCTCTTTTGGCTAGTTTTTCTATTTCTGCTCCAGCTGGATAGGGTAATTTTAACTTTCTTCCAATTTTGTCCAAAGCTTCACCAGCAGCATCATCAACTGTTTCTCCAATTTTTTTAAAAATTAACTCTTCAGGAATGTAGTAAAGTTGTGTGTGACCACCACTAATGACTAAACCTAGAGCAGGAAATTGAATTTTTTTGCTAAAACTGACAGCATAAATATGAGCATACAAGTGATTAATTTTTAAATTTGGAATGTTACAAATGGTTGTAATACTTTGGGCTAGAGCCTCCCCCATTTTCAAACAACCAACTAATCCTGGTTTAGCAGCATAAGCAATGAAATCAATTTCTTTTCAAACAATTGCACTTCTTTTTAACATTGTTTGCAAAATGATAGGCAGTCTATTTGAATGGAGTTTGCTAGCTAATTGTGGAACAACACCACCAAATTTTTGGTGAGTGTCTATTTGACTTCATGTTAAACAATCCATTACTTTTTTATTTTGTAAAAAAGCTATACTTGTTTCATCACAACTGCTTTCAATTGCTATAATTTTCATTACTGTTTAGAATTATAACTTTTTATTTTTTGTTTGTATGTTAAAATTCTCTACACTGGTTTTTTTGCTTTTTTATTATGGTAATAGTTAAGTTGAGAGAAGGTGAAGGTGTTGGTGCTTTGATCAAGAGGTTCAAACGTATTTCACAGTTTAAAAAGAATAAATTCAAAGAGAGAGAGTACTTTATCAAACCTTCTAAAAGAAGAAGTTTAGGTAACTCTAGAAGAGGTTATTAGGGGAAAAACTGCTGTTTTTAGTAGCGACCTCTTTCAAACAGTGTTTTTTGCTTTTTTTTCAATGGCAGGGTTTATCATAGTTTTTACCCTGAGATAAGTTTGTTAACTGTTTATTTGCTGAATTTTAGTTTTTTTCAAACATCTTCTAAGTTGCTTGCTTCCTCTTTTGTGTTTTGTTTGTATGATAGACCATATTTTTTTTCATACTTTGGAATAATATGAAGATGGTAATGATTAACAACTTGTCCAGCAATAGCATTGAAGTTGTTGACAATGTTAAAACCCTTGGGTTGTAGTTTGTTGATTAACAGTTGAGTTGTGAGTTGTGCTTTTTTGTGAATGGCAAACAAATCACTATCACTTAGTTGCAAAATGTTTTGGCAACATTTCTTAGGAACTACTAAACAGTGTCCTTTTGTAACTGGTTTAACATCTAAGAAAACAATTACATTTTCATCTTCAAAAAGTGTTCAGGATTGAATCTTTTTTTGAACAATTTTACAAAAAACACAATTTTTACTATTTCTCATTGACAAGGTTAAGAATCACTTTTTAACTATCTATAATATTATATTGGGAACTTGTCTGTAATGGGGCAGGGATTTTGTTTTGTTTTTTTGTATGAATAAATCAGGAATAATTTGAAAACTATCTAAGTATATTTTTGGTGTCTTGCTTTTTAAGAATTTTTACAAGTATGCTCTTATTTTACTTTCTGTTTTGTTCTCTACTTCAATTTTGTTACCAATTTTACAAGCAGAGTGAATGTCTTTTACAAAGAATGAAGAGATTGTGCAAAAGAGCAACAACTTTGATTTTTATTTTCAATTGCCAAATAGAAAAAGATTTTTGAAGTTAAAACAGGAGTCAGGTGACAAACTAGTTGGTTTTGAATCTGTCCATGATGTTGTTGATAAAATTGTTCAGAAGAAAAAGCAGAGTTATGAATTTAGTTCCCTTTTGGTTTATAAAGCTAATTTAATTGATTTTGAGGATAAGAAGTTTTTTTCTATTGAAACTTCTGCTTTTGCTGAAAAGGCAGATCCAGAAAGCATCAACAAAGTTGTTTTAACAGCAGGCAGAGAGCCTGCTAAAGGATCCAATTCAGAAGTAGTCATAAATTCTAAATTTGCTAAAAAAAACAAAATTCTTTTAGGTCAAGAGATTGAAGTTGTTGATTTGACTTTTGTTGTTGTTGGTTTTGCTGATGCAGCAAATAATTTGTCATTGAATTTTCAAACTACAATGAAGGTTGAACAAAGTCTTGGTATTGATAAGAAAGAGGATGATCTTTATTATCATTATGGAATCTTTTATGTTAATGAAGAGTCATTTTTGAACATTTATAAATTGAAGAAGTTTAATAATTTTGAAAACATCTTATACTTGAAATTTCCTCCAGAGGTAAATTTGCAAGCAAAAAAAAATGATTTTTTAATTGCCATTCAAAAAGAAATAAATTATGATCCTAAGGTAGTTTTTTTTCAATCTGATTTATCTTCAGGTTTGAAAAAGTTTCTTATTACTTTTGAGATTTATATTTTGATAGTGGTTTACTTTTTGATCTTTAGTTTTTTACTTTTTTGATTGTGTTTTTTAAATCTTTCTGCTTACAAAAAGGAAAAAAAATTTAGATTACTTGTTAATACTTTTGGTTTCTCTCATTTTTTAATTGCTCTATCCTTTTTTTTGATTAATTTTTTTGCTTTGTTTTTGATCTCAATTGGTGGTTTTTTCTTTACCGCCCCACTAAGTGACTATTTTTTTTCTTACAATGACCAACTTTCTTTCTTATCATTTGAAGTTGTTGTTTTTTACTGGGAATTTTTTTTGATCCAAATTGTTCTTTTTCCTCTTCTTTGAGCTTTATTTTCTAGTTTCTTTCTTTTTTACAAGATGAAGGATAAAAATTTACTTTACTCTTGACAGGGTGATAAAAGACTTTTTAATTATGAAAATACAGACACTTTTTTTTACAGAATTGGTTGAAAGAAACTACCTTTTTGATTTTTTTCTTCTCCCAAAATAAAGGTGTTTTTGTTGTTTGTTTTCCAAGATTTTGGCAAAAAAATACTTTTGCTTGGTTCTAATATTTTGTTTTTTGTTTTCTTTTTTTTGCTGGTTTTTACCAAAGTTTCTAGCAGTAATTTTATTGATAATCAGTGAAGTTTTTTGAACAAGGATGTAAAAAGTTTTACTAAACTGTCTGATCACATCTCAATAGATCAAAATAATCTCTTAAAAAGTGAAGTAGATTTTGTCTCTGAGCAGAATTTAAATGAGCAAAATTTACAAAAAATTTCTAGTCTAGATCAGTTGAATTTAAAAAAAACTGGTTGTATTTTTTCAGCACAAAGGAGAGATGATTTACTGGCATGTGGTTTGCAAAAACAATTTATTGATCAAAGCATTGAATCTACTAAACTTAGAAAATATATGCAACAATTTGGTATTGAAAAGATTTATTTCAATAATGTTCCTTATCAAAAAGAGAAAGAGATACTGGTTTTAGTTGGAAAAGTAAATAATCAAAATTTAAGCAGTGAGATTTATTTTATGCCTGCCAAGTGACCAGATTATTTTCAAATAACAGATTTAGAATCAAAAGTTAATGATTTTCAGTTTCAAGCTAATGGTAAATTAGGTACTGATTCTGCTGGTTTTCAATATGTTTTAGTGCCAGAGCATTGGAAGAAAAAAGGTTATAAACTGAATGATTTGATCACTTTTAACAACATTAGTTTTGATTGGTTGCTTTTATCTCAGCAGGTAAAATTCAGAATTGCCGGCTTTATTTCAAATGACAAATTAATTCGTAATACTTTATTCACTGATTATGATTATCTTTTGCAAGAAAAGATAGTTTCTTCAACAACACCAGAACAAAAAAAACCCTACAATTTTATTTTTTCAGCTACAGAAAAAAAACATTTAAAAAAATACTTGGTTTTGAATTTAAATAAGGTTGATATTGAAAAGTTGTCAGTTTTTCAACAGGACCAGAATTTTGATCTTAATTTTTTTTCTTTTACAAATTTAGAATCTCTTACTCTTTCTGAGTTTTACAATTTATCTAATTTCCATCTGGAAATTTATCAAATTTATTTCCTTTTTTTGATTGCTTTTAGTGCATTGTTTCTTTTCTTTCTGCTGCTAATATTTCTTAATACTGCCTTTAGCAGTCACAATAAAATTGCTACTAACTTGGTTGTTTTTGGTTATCATTTCAAGGAATCTCTCTGAGGTTTTTCTCTAGTTACAATTGCTTGTCTTTTGTTGGGTTTTTTAATTGCTTTTCTTTTAGCTTTTGCTCTGTTTATTTTTTTGAGCAATTTTTTTGCAACAGTCAACATCTATCTGTTTGCTGTTAACATCTGAGATTACTTTTTTTATGGTTTAGGAGCAGTTTTATTTGTCTTTCTAGTTACCCTTTTTTATAATTTTAGTTATCCAAAAAAGAGTAAAATAAAGGCAAGGTAAAAAGTTAGGTTAAAGTTTTTTTGTTTTCAGGAAATTGACAAAATGTTTTTTTTAGTTAAAATAGGGGTCAGGTGCCTGCAGCAATTTTTTTGTTTTCTGAAGGACAAATTAGAGAGTGTTAGTTCAGTTGGGAGAACATCTGTCTTACAAACAGAAGGTCAGTGGTTCGAGACCGCTACACTCTACCATTGGGGGCTGGTTTAGCTTAATTTGGCAAAGCACCCGCCTTGTAAGCGGTAGAGTGTAGGTTCGACCCCTATAACCAGCACCATATCCTTCCTTGTTTAAGGGTTTGTTTTGTTGGGTTTTTATCCAATTTGTGTTTTTTAGGAAGCATAGCAAAGTTTGGTTAAATGCGACTGACTGTAGATCAGTTCCTTTTTTGGGTTCGTAGGTTCAAATCCTTCTGCTTCCACCATTTTTTGGGGCATAGCCAAGTCGGAAAGGCAATGGGTTTTGGTCCCATGATCACTAGTTCGAGTCTAGTTGCCCCAGCCATTTATTTTTTTTGCCCTGTTAGCTCAGTTGGAAGAGCAACTGGCTTTTAACCAGTGTGTCAGAGGTTCGAGACCTCTACAGGGTACCAGCCTGGGTGGTGAAATGGTAGACACAACAGACTTAAGATCTGTCGAACAGAGTATGTTCGTGTTGGTTCGACTCCGACTCCAGGTACCATTTTTAAATGTTTTAACTTTGAGAGTTGCTTTTTTATCTTTGAGAGATTTTTGTTTGAACTCTTAAAAAGTATCAATTTAACCAATTTTAGTAAGTGGATTTTGGGTTTTTATTCAGAATGAATATTTTCCAGGAAACATTTACACCACTTTATTAGTTAAACTAACATTGATTATCCAGGACAGGTTTTTTATACTCTTGGTAATTTTTAAAGCACTTGAAAGAAACTAAACTCTCTCCACAAAGAAAAGATAAATTCTAAGAGTTGTTCAATGATTGGTTTGCTTTTGAGGCAGGCGCTATGCTAAATTTAAATATTCTAAACAAACCAGTGCTGATTGAGGAACTGCCTGCAGTTCTACTGGTAAATACTATCCACCAGTTTAGTTTTTTTTTTTTTTTGAGTGAAAAAAAACATTTCTTTCTAAATTGTTTTAGCAAAAAAATTCAAGTATGAGTTTCTTGTTGGAAGAGAGAATCTTTTGCATTACTTTCTTGAAGAAAACACTGTGGATAGATTAAATTGAAAGATTAAGTTAGTAGTCTTTTTCTGTTTATTTTTGAAAAATTACTCCTTCATACATATTTTTCTAAAGTAGTTTCTGATTTATTTAAAAGTAAATAAATTTAGTTGTTTTTTTCCTCTATTTTTTAGGAGAAACATTCCAGTTTTTTGCTTCTTTTTCACCAATTACTTGACAAAAAAAAAAAAAAGTAAAATGAAGGCACAATGTTGAAAAAAGTCTTTGCTGTTTTTCCATTTTTTATCTTTTTTGCCTTTTCAGGTTTGTTTGTTTTTGCCAGTCCATCTTCTCCAGTTGTTTTCTCATCAGGAGTTTCTGCCTATACTAATTTAGCAGCAGAAAAAATAGCTAAAATTGATCAGCTTTGATCAGGAATCAAAAATGAAATAAAGAAGCCAGATCATTATTTTTTAACTAAAATCCCAATTGAAATTCCTACTCAAGGCGGTAAACTTTATGACTTAGGACCTTTATACAAAGCAGCACAAACTGAACTTGCCACCTCTGGTTCTAGTCTGACAACTGAAGGTGCAAGAGAAAAACTTTTAGAACTGGTTAATGCTGGTTTAGATTCTGCAAAAGTTAATTCTGCACTTTCTCATGAAGAAGGATTTGGTTTTGTTTATGAATTATCAAACCTTTCAGGTGCTTTCTTTCGAGAATCAGTAAAACCCAAATATGCTCACTTAGCTAAAAACCCATTCTCAATCAAAAAAAAAGGAAAAGAAGTATATAAGGGCAGTTTAGAACCCTTGTTCAATGCTTTTAGAAATCAAGAAAACACACCATGAAATGAACTGCCAACCGCTGCTAAAGACCTACTTATTACATTGACTACTGCTCAGTTTGAATTTATAGATCTCAGACCTACTTTAGCAAAAACAGCACTAGATTTTCTTTGATCAGAAATCAAATCTGAACTAAAGACAAAATATGCTTATCTATCCAAAAATCCAATCCTAGTCAATGGTAATAACTACAACCTTGAACCCTTGTCTACTGCTGCCAAAGATGATGTTCAATATGCAAAGGAAGGTTCTGAACTTCCTGTCCAGGCAAAAGATAAACTCCAAGAATTAGTTAATGCTGTTGTTATTCCTCAAAAGCTTAAAGATGCTTTAGATGTTAAAAACAATGAAAATTTAGATTCTTTCTGATCAGAAAGCAAATCTGAACTGAAAAAACCAGAATATGCCCATCTATCCAAAACTCCAATCCTAATCAATGGTAATAACTACAACCTTGAACCTTTATTTATTGCTGTTAAAAATGAGTATGGTGTTTTAGGTTCACAACTCTCTGATTCAGCAAAAAATAAGTTACAGAGTTTAGTTAGTGCTGATTTTCAACACCCAATTTTTAAAAATAGTTTAGCAACAGCAAACATTCAAAACAACCAAAAATTGGATAATTTTTGGGAAGAATTAAAGAAAACCAAGTATGCTAACTTAGCAAGACTACCAGTAAAAATTAACATTAACAACAAAAGTTATGATTTGGTAAAGATTTTTTCTACTATTACTCAATTTAATGGAAAAGGTTCACAACTTCCTCTAGAACCAAGAACAGAACTCCAGAACCTAATCAATGCTGGAATTATCCCTCAACAACTTGGAGATGTTTTGAAACAAATGTTAGTCTCATTAGAAAACCTTTGAAACCAACTAAAAAAGGTTTTTAACCAACCAGAATTTAGCAAATGAAAAGATACTTCAATCAAAATTAAAAACAAAAGTTATGATCTTAAACTTTTATTTGCTGCTGCCAAGGAAAAATGAGATGTTAAAGGTTCTGCCTTTTCCTTAGATGTCAAACTCCAACTCTGAGAATTACTCAATGATCAGGTTACTTCCAAAATGGTTGAAAACCAACTGCTTGCTCTCAATCAGGCAGAAGCAGAAAAGAATAAGCAAGCAAAAGAAAAACAACAAAGTCAAGATTTAACCATTGGTTTAGCAACTGGCGGAGGTGTGTTAGTTGCTGCTGGTCTGGGTGTTTTTCTCTACTGGTTTTTTAGGATTAGAAAATAAAGAGTTTTTTGACTATCAATCTTTATTTTCCTTATTTTTTTAAAAAAAACACTTGCTTATAGATTTTTTCTAAAGCATTTTTTGACTATTCAAAAGTGGACAAAATCAGTTGTTTCTTTCCTGATTTTTTGCTTCTTTTTCACCAATTACTTGACAAAAAAAAAAAAAAAGTAAAATGAAGGCACAATGTTGAAAAAAGTCTTTGCTGTTTTTCCAATTTTTATTCTCTTTACCTTCTCAGGTTTGTTTGTTTTTGCTAGTCCATCTTCTCCAGTTGTTTTCTCATCAGGAGGCTTTGCCTCTACTAATTTAGCAGCAGGAAAAAAAGTTAAAATTGATCAACTTTGATCAGAAATCAAAGATGAAATAAAGAAGCCAGAAAATTATTTTCTAACTAAAATCCCAGTTGAAATTCCTATTCAAAATGGTAAACTTTATAACTTAGGACCTTTATACAAAGCAGCACAAACCGAACTTGCTACCTCTGGTTCTAATCTGACAACTGAAGGTGCCAGAGAAAAACTTTTAGAACTTGTTGATGCTGGTGTAGATTCTGCAAAAGTTGATTCTATGTTTTTTTATGAAGAAACAATTGGTTTTTATAGTGTTTTAGGATCACTTTGAGATTTCTCTTTCATTCAAGAATTACTAAAACCCAAATATGCTCACTTAGCTAAAACCCCAATCTCAATCAAAAAAGGAGAAAAAGTATACAAAGTTAGTTTAGAACCATTGTTTCTTGCTGCTAGAAATCAAGGAGACAAAGCATGATATGAACTGCCAACTGCTGCTAAAGACCTACTTATTAGGTTGGCTGATCAGGTTGGAAATGTGGATCTCAGTCCTGCTTTAGCAAAAACAGCACTAGATCTTCTTTGATCAGAAATCAAATCTGAACTAAAGACAAAATATGCTTATCTATCCAAAAATCCAATCCTAGTCAATGGTAATAACTACAACCTTGAACCCTTGTTTACTGCTGCTAAAGATGATGTTGAATATGCAAAGAAAGGGTCTGAACTTTCTGCCCAGGCAAAAGACAAACTCCAAGAGTTAGTTAATGATGTTGTTATTCCTCAAAAGTTTAAAGACGCTTTAGATGTTAAAAACAATGAAAAGTTAGATGCTTTCTGATCAGAAATTAAATCTGAACTGAAAAAACCAAATTATGTCTACTTAGTCAAAACTCCAATCCTAGTCAATGGTAATAACTACAATCTTGAACCCTTGTTTGTTGCTGTCAAAAATGAGTATCGTGTTTTAGGTTCACAACTCTCTGATTCAGCAAAAAATAAGTTACAGAGTTTAGTTAGTGCTGATGTTCAACACCAAATTTTTAAAACTAGTTTAACAAAAGCAAACATTCAAAACAACCAAAAATTAGACAACCTTTGAACCCAACTAAAAAAGATTCTTAACCAACCAGAGTTTGACAAATGAAAAGATACTTCAATCAAGATTAAAAACAAAAGTTATGATCTTAAACTTTTGTTTGTTGCTGCCAAGGAAAAGGCAGATGTTAAAGGTTCTGCCTTTTCCTTGGATGCCAAACTCCAACTTCAAGAATTACTCAATGATCAAGTTAATTCCAAAATGATTGAAAACCAACTGCTTGCTCTTGACCAGACAGAAGCAGAAAAGAATAAGCAAGCAAAAGAAAAACAACAAAGTCAAGGTTTAACCATTGGTTTAGCAACTGGCGGAGGTGTGTTAGTTGCTGCTGGTCTGGGTGGTTTTCTCTACTGGTTTTTTAAAATTAGAAAATAAAGAGTTTTTTGACTATCAATCTTTATTTTCCTTATTTTAAAAAAACTTGCTTATAGATTTTTTCTAAAGTATTTTTTGTGACTATTCAAAAGTGGACAAAATCAGTTGTTTCTTTCCTGGTTTTTTGCTTCTTTTTCACCAATTACTTGACAAAAAAAAAAAAAAAGTAAAATGAAGGCACAATGTTGAAAAAAGTCTTTGCTGTTTTTCCAGTTTTTATCTTTTTTGCCTTTTCAGGTTTGTTTGTTTTTGCCAGTCCATCTTCTCCAGTTGTTTTCTCATCAGGAGGTTCTGCCTCTACTAATTTAGCAGCAGAAAAAATAGCTAAAATTGATCAGCTTTGATCAGGAATCAAAAATGAAATAAAGAAGCCAGATCATTATTTTTTAACTAAAATCACAATTGAAATTCCTACTCAAGGCGGTAAACTTTATGACTTAGGACCTTTATACAAAGCAGCACAAACTGAACTTGCTACCTCTGGTTCTAGTCTGAAAACTGAAGGTGCCAGAGAAAAACTTTTAGAACTGGTTAATGCTGGTTTAGATTCTGCAACAGTTAATTATGCACTTTCTCAAGAAAGAGGATTTGGTTTTTCTCGTATTTTACTTAACCTTTGAGATAATTATTTGAGTCAAGAATTACTAAAACCCAAATATGCTCACTTAGTTAAAACCCTAATCTCAATCAAAAAAGGAGAAAAAGTATACAAAGTTAGTTTAGAACCCTTGTTTCTTGCTGCTAGAAATCAAGAAGACAAATCATGAAATGAACTGCCAACCTCTGCTAAAGACCTACTTATTGAGTTGGTTGATGCTCAGGTTGTAAGATCTGATCTCAGTCCTGTTTTGGCAAAAACAGCACTAGATCTTCTCTGATCAGGCATCAAGGATGAGTTGAAAAAACCAGAATATGCTTATCTATCTAAAACTCTTATCAAAATTGATGAAACAGACTATGACCTGGAACCCTTGTTTGCTGCTGCTAAAGATGATACTCAATATGCAAAGGAAGGTTCTGAACTTCCTGCCCAGGCAAAAGACAAACTCCAAGAGTTAGTTAATGATGTTGTTATTCCTCAAAAGTTTAAAGACGCTTTAGATGTTAAAAACAATGAAAAGTTAGATGCTTTCTGATCAGAAATTAAATCTGAACTGAAGAAACCAGATTATGCCTACTTAGTCAAAACTCCAATCCTAGTCAAAGGTAATAACTACAATCTTGAACCCTTATTTGTTGCTGTCAAAAATGAGTATGGTGTTTTAGGTTCACAACTCTCTGATTCAGCAAAAAATAAGTTACAGAGTTTAGTTAGTGCTGATGTTCAACACCAAATTTTCAAAACTAGTTTAGTGACAATAAACAATCAAAAATTAGACAACCTTTGAAACCAACTAAAAAAGGTTTTTAACCAACCAGAATTTAGCAAATGAAAAGATACTTCAATCAAAATTAAAAACAAAAGTTATGATCTTAAACTTTTATTTGCTGCTGCCAAGGAAAAGGCAGATGTTAAAGGTTCTGCCTTTTCCTTAGATGCCAAACTCAAACTCCAAGAGTTAGTCAATGATCAGGTTACTTTCAAAATGATTGAAAACCAACTGCTTGCTCTCAATCAGGCAGAAGCAGAAAAGAATAAGCAAGCAAAAGAAAAACAACAACGTCAAGATTTAACCATTGGTTTAGCAACTGGCGGAGGTGTGTTAGCTGCTGCTGGTTTGGGTGGTTTTCTCTACTGGTTTTTTAAAATTAGAAAATAAAGAGTTTTTTGACTATCAATCTTTATTTTCCTTATTTTTTTAAAAAAAACACTTGCTTATAGATTTTTTCTAAAGCATTTTTTGGACTATTCAAAAGTGGACAAAATCAGTTGTTTCTTCCCTGGTTTTTTACTTCTTTTTTACCAATTACTTGACAAAAAAAAAAAAAAAGTAAAATGAAGGCACAATGTTGAAAAAAGTCTTTGCTGTTTTTCCAATTTTTATTCTCTTTACCTTCTCAGGTTTGTTTGTTTTTGCCAGTCCATCTTCTCCAGTTTTTTTCTCATCAGGAGACTCTGCCCCTACTAATTTAGCAGCAGAAAAAATAGTTAAAATTGATCAGCTTTGATCAGGAATTAAAGATGAAATGAAGGATTCAAGATATTATGCTCTAATTAAAGTCCCAATTAAAATTCCTGTTTGAGGTGGCAAACTTTATGACTTAGGACCTTTATACAAAGCAGCACAAAATGAAAATGAACTTGCTACCTCTGGTTCTAGTCTGACAACTGAAGGTGCCAGAGAAAAACTTTTAGAACTAGTTAATGCTGGTTTAGATTCTACAGAAGTTAATTCTGTGCTTTTTGTTGAAGAAACATTTGGTTTTTCTATAACTTTAGTAAGGCTTTGAAATTCTTTTTTCATTCAAGAATTAGTAAAACCCAAATATGCTCACTTAGCTAAAACCCAAATTACAATTAGAAGTAATGAAGAAATATTATCTAAGGTTAGTCTAGAACCCTTGTTCAATGCTGCTAGAAATCAAGGAGAAAAAAAATTATGACATCAACTGTCAACCGCTGCTAAAGACTTACTTATCAGTTTGGCTGCTGCTGGCATTAAAAGGGAGCATCTCAATCCTGCTTTAGCAAAAACAGCGTTAGATCTTCTCTGATCAGGCATCAAGGATGAGTTAAAGAAACCAGAATATGTTCATCTATCAAAAACTCTTATCAAAATTGATAGAAAAGACTACAAACTAGAACCCTTGTTTACTGCTGCTAAAAATGATGCCCAGTATGCAAAGAAAGGGTCTGAACTTCCTGCCCAGGCAAAAAACAAACTCCAAGAGTTAGTTGATGATGTTGTTATTCCTCAAAAGTTTAAAGATGCTTCAGCAAAAACAGCACTAGATCTTCTTTGATCAGAAATCAAATCTGAACTGAAGAAACCAGATTATGCTTACTTAGTCAAAACTCCAATTCTAATCAATGGTAATAACTACAATCTTGAACCCTTATTTGTTGCTGTTAAAAATGAGTATGGTGTTTTAGGTTCGCAACTCTCTGATTCAGCAAAAAATAAGTTACAGAGTTTAGTTAGTGCTGATGTTCAACACCAAATTTTTAAAAATAGTTTAATGACAATAAACAACCAAAAATTAGACAACTTTTGAACCCAACTAAAAAAGATTCTTAACCAACCAGAGTTTGACAAATGACAAAACACTTCAATCAAGATTAAAAACAAAAGTTATGATCTTGAACTTTTGTTTGCTGCTGCCAAGGAAAAGGCAGATGTTAAAGGTTCTGCTTTGTCTTTAGATACTAAACTGAAACTCCAACAGTTACTCAATGATCAAGTTACTTCCAAAATGGTTGAAAACCAACTACTTGCTCTCAATCAGGCAGAAGCAGCAAAGAATAAGCAAGCAAAAGAAAAACAACAAAGTCAAGGTTTAACCATTGGTTTAGCAACTGGTGGTAGTGTTTTAGTTGCTGCTGGTGTTGGTAGTTTTCTCTACTGGTTTTTTAAAATTAGAAAATAAAGAGTTTTTTGACTATCAATCTTTATTTTCCTTATTTTTTGAAAAAATACTTGCTTATAGATTTTTTCTAAAGTATCTTTTGTGACTATTCAAAAGTGGACAAAATCAGTTGTTTCTTCCCTGGTTTTTTACTTCTTTTTTACCAATTACTTGACAAAAAAAAAAAAAAAGTAAAATGAAGGCACAATGTTGAAAAAACTCTTTGCTGTTTTCCCAGTTTTTATCTTCTTTGCCTTCTCAGGCTTGTTTGTTTTTGCCAGTCCATCTTCTCCAGTTGTTTTCTCATCAGGAGACTCTGCCCCTACTAATTTAGCAGCAGAAAAAATAGCTAAAATTGATCAGCTTTGATCAGAAATCAAAGATGAAATAAAGAAGCCAGAAAATTATTTTCTAATTGAAATCCCAATTGAAATTTCTACTCAAGATGGCAAACTTTATGACTTAGGACCTTTATACAAAGCAGCACAAACTGAACTTGCTACCTCTGGTTCTAGTCTGACAACTGAAGGTGCCAGAGAAAAACTTTTAGAACTGGTTGATGCTGGTTTAGATTCTGCAACAGTTAATTCTGCGCTTTCTCATGAAGAAGACTTTGGTTTTGCTGCTAATGCAGCGATTCTTTGAGAGGTTTTCAATCAAGAATCAGTAAAACCCAAATATGTTCATTTAGCTAAAAAACCATTCTCAATCAAAAAAAAAGGAAAAGAAGTATATAAGGGCAGTTTAGAACTCTTTTTCAATGCTGCTAGAAATCAAGGAGACCAAAAAACATGATATGAACTGCCAACCGCTGCTAAAGACCTACTTATTGAGTTGGTTGATGCTCAGGTTGATGATCTCCATCTCAATTCTGCTTTAGCAAAAACAGCACTAGATCTTCTTTGATCAGAAATCAAATTTGAACTAAAGACAAAATATGCTTATCTATCCAAAGCCCCTATTGGAATTGATGAAAAAGACTATGACCTGGAACCCTTGTTTGCTGCTGCTAAAGATGATACTCAATATGCAAAGGAAGGTTCTGAACTTCCTGTCCAGGCAAAAAACAAACTCCAAGAGTTAGTTAATGATGTTGTTATTCCTCAAAAGCTTAAAGATGCTTTAGATGTTAAAAACAATGAAAAGTTAGATGCTTTCTGATCAAAAATTAAATCTGAACTGAAAAAACCAGAATATGCCCATCTATCCAAAACTCCAATCCTAGTCAATGGTAATAACTACAATCTTGAACCTTTATTTATTGCTGTTAAAAATGAGTATGGTGTTTTAGGTTCACAACTCTCTGATTCAGCAAAAAATAAGTTACAGAGTTTAGTTAGTGCTGATGTTCAACACCAAATTTTCAAAACTAGTTTAGTGACAATAAACAATCAAAAATTAGACAACCTTTGAACCCAACTAAAAAAGATTCTTAACCAACCAGAATTTAGCAAATGAAAAGATACTTCAATCAAGATTAAAAACAAAAGTTATGATCTTAAACTTTTGTTTGTTGCCGCCAAGGAGAAGGCAGATGTTAAAGGTTCTGCTTTGCCCTTAGATGTCAAACTCCAACTCCAAAAGTTACTCAATGATCAAGTTACTTTCAAAATGATTGAAAACCAACTGCTTGCTCTCAACCAGGCAGAAGCAGCAAAGAATAAGCAAGCAAAAGAAAAACAACAAAGTCAAGATTTAACCATTGGTTTAGCAACTGGTGGAGGTGTGTTAGTTGCTGCTGGTCTGAGTGGTTTTCTCTACTGGTTTTTTAGGATTAGAAAATAAAGAGTTTTTTGACTATCAATCTTTATTTTCCTTGTTTTTTAAAAAAAACACTTGCTTATAGATTTTTTCTAAAGCATTTTTTGGACTATTCAAAAGTGGACAAAATCAGTTGTTTCTTTCCTGATTTTTTGCTTCTTTTTCACCAATTACTTGACAAAAAAAAAAAAAAAGTAAAATGAAGGCACAATGTTGAAAAAAGTCTTTGCTGTTTTTCCAGTTTTTATCTTCTTTGCCTTCTCAGGTTTGTTTGTTTTTGCCAGTCCATCTTCTCCAGTTGTTTTCTCATCAGGAGTTTCTGCCTCTACTAACTTACCAGCAGAAAAAATAGCTAAAATTGATCAGCTTTGATTAGAAATCAAAGATGAAATAAAGAAGCCAGAAAATTATGTTCTAACTAAAATCCCAGTTAAAATTCCTGTTCGAGGCGGTAAATTTTATAACTTAGGACCTTTATACAAAGCAGCACAAAATGAACTTGCTACCTCTGGTTCTAGTCTGACAACTGAAGGTGCCAGAGAAAAACTTTTAGAACTGGTTGATGCTGGTGTAGATTCTGCAAAAGTTGATTCTATGTTTTTTTATGAAGAAACAGTTGGTTTTTATAATACTGTAGCAAGTCTTTGAACTGGTCTTTTCATTCAAGAATTACTAAAACCCAAATATGCTCACTTAATTAAAGTTCCAATTACAATTGGAGATGATAGTTATGTTCTTGAACCCTTGTTCAATGCTGCTAGAAATCATGGAAAAAGAAAAGTATGATATCAACTGCCAACTTCTGCTAAAGACCTACTTATTAGTTTGGCTAATCATGTTGGAAGTGTGGATCTCAGACCTACTTTAGCAAAAACAGCACTAGATCTTCTTTGATCAGAAATCAAATCTGAACTAAAGACAAAATATGCTTATCTATCCAAAAATCCAATCCTAGTCAATGGTAATAAGTACAACCTTGAACCCTTGTTTACTGCTGCCAAAAATGATGCCCAGTATGAAAAGAAAGGATCTGAACTTCCTGCTCCAGCAAAAAACAAACTCCAAGAGTTAGTTAATGCTGTTGTTATTCCTCAAAAGCTTAAAGATGCTTTAGATTTTAAAAACAATGAAAATTTAGATGCTTTCTGATCAGAAAGCAAATCTGAACTGAAAAAACCAGAATATGCTCATCTATCCAAAACTCCAATCCTAATCAATGGTAATAACTACAACCTTGAACCTTTATTTATTGCTGTTAAAAATGAGTATGGTGTTTTAGGTTCACAACTCTCTGATTCAGCAAAAAATAAGTTACAGAGTTTAGTTAGTGCTGATTTTCAACACCCAATTTTTAAAAATAGTTTAGCAACAGCAAACATTCAAAACAACCAAAAATTGGATAATTTTTGGGAAGAATTAAAGAAAACCAAGTATGCTAACTTAGCAAGACTACCAGTAAAAATTAACATTAACAACAAAAGTTATGATTTGGCAAAGATTTTTTCTACTATTACTCAATTTAATGGGAAAGGTTCAAAACTTCCTCTAGAACCCAAAACAGAACTCCAGAACCTAATCAATGCTGGAATTACCCCTCAACAACTTGGAGATGTTTTGAAACAAATGTTAGTCTCATTAGACAACCTTTGAAACCAACTAAAAAAGGTTTTTAACCAACCAGAATTTAGCAAATGAAAAGATACTTCAATCAAAATTAAAAACAAAAGTTATGATCTTAAACTTTTATTTGCTGCTGCCAAGGAAAAGGGAGATGTTAAAGGTTCTGCCTTTTCCTTAGATGTCAAACTCCAACTCTGAGAATTACTCAATGATCAGGTTACTTTCAAAATGATTGAAAACCAACTGCTTGCTCTCAATCAGGCAGAAGCAGAAAAGAATCAGCAAGCAAAAGAAAAACAACAACGTCAAGATTTAACCATTGGTTTAGCAACTGGTGGAGGTGTGTTAGTTGCTGCTGGTCTGGGTGGTTTTCTCTACTGGTTTTTTAAAATTAGAAAATAAAGAGTTTTTTGACTATCAATCTTTATTTTCCTTATTTTTTGAAAAAACACTTGCTTATAGATTTTTTCTAAAGTATCTTTTGTGACTATTCAAAAGTGGACAAAATCAGTTGTTTCTTTCCTGGTTTTTTGCTTCTTTTTCACCAATTACTTGACAAAAAAAAAAAAAAAGTAAAATGAAGGCACAATGTTGAAAAAAGTCTTTGCTGTTTTTTCAGTTTTTATCTTCTTTGCCTTCTCAGGTTTGTTTGTTTTTGCGAGTCCATCTTCTCCAGTTGTTTTCTCATCAGGAGGCTCTGCCTCTACTAATTTAGCAGCAGAAAAAATAGCTAAAATTGATCAGCTTTGATCAGGAATCAAAAATGAAATAAAGAAGCCAGTATATTATTTTCTAACTGGAATCCCAATTAAAATTCCTGGTCGAGTTGGTAAATTTTATGACTTAGGACCTTTATACAAAGCAGCGCAAAATGAACTTGCTACCTCTGGTTCTAGTCTGACAACTGAAGGTGCCAGAGAAAAACTTTTAGAACTGGTTAATGCTGGTTTAGATTCTGCAACAGTTAATTCTGCGCTTTCTTATGAAAAAGGATTTGGTTTTTATAATGATTCAGCAAACATTTGAAATTCTCTTTCCATTCAAGAATTAGTAAAACCCAAATATACCCACTTAGGTAGAACCCAAATTACAATTGAAAGTAATGGAGAAATATTACATGAGGGTAGTCTAGAACCCTTGTTCAATGCTGCTAGAAATCAAGGAGGCAAATTCTGATATGAACTGCCAACTGCTGCTAAAGACCTGCTTATTAGTTTGATTGATGTTCAGGTTAGTGGGGCGCATCTCAATTCTGCTTTAGCAAAAACAGCACTAGATCTTCTTTGATCAGAAATCAAATCTGAACTAAAGACAAAGTATGCTTATCTATCCAAAAATCTAATCCTAATCAATGGTAATAACTATAACCTTGAACCCTTGTTTACTGCTGCCAAAAATGATGCCCAGTATGAAAAGAAAGGTTCTGAACTTTCTGTCCAGGCAAAAGACAAACTCCAAGAATTAGTTAATGCTGTTGTTATTCCTCAAAAGCTTAAAGACGCTTTAGATGTTAAAAACAATGAAAAGTTAGATGCTTTCTGATCAGAAATTAAATCTGAACTGAAAAAACCAAACTATGCCTACTTAGTCAAAACTCCAATCCTAGTCAATGGTAATAACTACAACCTTGAACCCTTGTTTGTTGCTGTCAAAAATGAGTATCGTGTTTTAGGTTCACAACTCTCTGATCCAGCAAAAAATAAGTTACAGAGTTTAGTTAGTGCTGATGTTCAACACCCAATTTTTAAAAGCAGTTTAACAACAGCAAACACTCAAAACAACCAAAAATTAGATGACCTTTGAACCCAACTAAAAAAGATTCTTAACCAACCAGAATTTAGCAAATGAAAAGATACTTCAATCAAGATTAAAAACAAAAGTTATGATCTTAAACTTTTGTTTGTTGCTGCCAAGGAAAATGCAGATGTTAAAGATTCTGCCTTGCCCTTGGATGCCAAACTCCAACTTCAAGAATTACTCAATGATCAAGTTACTTCCAAAATGGTTGAAAACCAACTGCTTGCTCTCAACCAGGCAGAAGCGGAAAATAATAAGCAAGCAAAAGAAAAACAACAACGTCAAGATTTAACCATTGGTTTAGCAACTGGCGGCAGTGTTTTAGTTGCTGCTGGTCTGAGTGGTTTTCTCTACTGGTTTTTTAAAATTAGAAAATAAAGTTTTTAGGTACCTGTTTTGGTTGTTTAGTTTTTAAATTTTTTTATGGATCTCCTTTTCAAATAGTTTTAAACACTTAAGAAAATAAATAAATTTAATATTTTTTTAGTTTTTGAAAAAAAACATTTTGGTTTTTTGCCTGAGTTACTTGACAAAAAAAAAAAAAAGTAAAATGAAGGCACAATGTTGAAAAAAGTCTTTGCTGTTTTTCCAGTTTTTATCTTCTTTGCCTTCTCAGGTTTGTTTGTTTTTGCTAGTCCATCTTCTCCAGTTGTTTTCTCATCAGGAGGTTCTGCCTCTACTGATTTAGCAGCAGAAAAAATAGGTAAGATTAATCAGCTTTGATTAGGAATCAAAGATGAAATAAAGGATCCAAGACTTTATTTTCTAATTGAAATCCCGACTGACATTCCTGCTCGAGGTGGTAAACTTTATAACTTAGGACCTTTATACAAAGCAGCACAAACTGAACTTGCTACCTCTGGTTCTAGTCTGACAACTGAAGGTGCCAGAGAAAAACTTTTAGAACTGGTTAATGCTGGTTTAGATTCTGCAACAGTTAATTCTGCACTTTCTCAAGAAAGAGGATTTGGTTTTTCTGCTCGTTTACGAAACCTTTGAAGTATTCCTTTCGCTCAAGAATTAGTAAAACCCAAATATACTCACTTAGCTAAAAACCCAATCTCAATCAAAAAAGAAGGAAAAGAAGTATATAAGGGCAGTTTAGAACCCTTGTTCAATGCTGCTAGAAATCACGGAGAAAGAACACCATGACATAAACTGCCAACCTCTACCAAAGACCTGCTTATTAGGTTGGCTGATGTTCAGGTTTGAGATGAGGATTCCATTCCTGCTTTAGCAAAAACAGCACTAGATCTTCTTTGATCAGAAATCAAATCTGAACTAAAGACAAAGTATGCTTATCTATCCAAAAATCTAATCCTAATCAATGGTAATAACTATAACCTTGAACCCTTATTTACTGCTGTCAAAAATGATGCCCAGTATGAAAAGAAAGGATCTGAACTTTCTGTCCAGGCAAAAGACAAACTCCAAGAGTTAGTTAATGATGTTGTTATTTCTCAAAAACTTAAAGATGCTTTAGATGTTAAAAACAATGAAAAGTTAGATGCTTTCTGATCAGAAATTAAATCTGAACTGAAAAAACCAGATTATGCCTACTTAGTCAAAACTCCAATCCTAGTTAATGGTAATAACTACAATCTTGAACCTTTATTTATTGCTGTTAAAAATGAGTATGGTGTTTTAGGTTCACAACTCTCTGATTCAGCAAAAAATAAGTTACAGAGTTTAGTTAGTGCTGATGTTCAACACCAAATTTTTAAAAATAGTTTAATAACAATAAACAACCAAAAATTAGATGACCTTTGAACCCAACTAAAAAAGATTCTTAACCAACCAGAATTTAGCAAATGAAAAGATACTTCAATCAAAATTAAAAACAAAAGTTATGATCTTAAACTTTTATTTGCTGCTGCCAAGGAAAAAGGAGATGTTAAAGGTTCTGCCTTTTCCTTAGATGTCAAACTCCAACTCTGAGAATTACTCAATGATCAGGTTACTTTCAAAATGATTGAAAACCAACTGCTTGCTCTCAATCAGGCAGAAGCAGAAAAGAATCAGCAAGCAAAAGAAAAACAACAACGTCAAGATTTAACCATTGGTTTAGCAACTGGTGGAGGTGTGTTAGTTGCTGCTGGTCTGGGTGGTTTTCTCTACTGGTTTTTTAAAATCAGAAAGTAAAGGTTTTGAATAAATAAATCTTCCTTTTTTAAGTTCCAACTTGCAATAGGTTCTAAAAAAAACAGCACTAGTTAACCTAGAGATGTTTTTTTGCTGATTTAAACAGTTTAGTAAATGAGTTTTGAGTCTTTGATTAAAAAGACATTTTTAGAAAAATCACTATACTTATTTAGTGGTTATGTAAAGATTGCTTACTGTAGTTGTTTAGTTATTATTGAAACAGTTAGCAAGAGTTTATAAGATGCAGAGTTTGAGAATTTCTTTATCTTTTCAACAAATTGAAAAACAAAGTATTTATTTTTGCAATACTGCTCAATGAGTTTTATTTAGTGTTTTTTTTGGTATTTTTGTCATCCAAAAAGTAAATAAATTCAGTTGTTTTTTCTCTAGTTTTTAAGAAAAACAACCTGGTTTTTCCTTTTCTTTTTCTTAACTACTTGACAAAAAAAAAAAAAAAGTAAAATGAAGGCAGAATGTTGAAAAAAGTCCTTGCTGTTTTTCCAGTTTTTATCTTCTTTGCCTTCTCAGGTTTGTTTGTTTTTGCCAGTCCATCTTCTTCAGTTGTTTTTAAGGCTCAACCCCAACCCCTTAGTAATGAACAAAAACAAGATCGTACTTGAAAATGAATTAAATCTGAACTAAGAAACAGGCATACTTATTTAGATTTTGATTTTGATGAAGGATATTGAAAACCTTTGTTTGCTGCTGCCAATGGTAGAGGTTATGATAGAAAAGGTTCTGAATTAGAGCAAAAAGTTAAAGATCCACTGCTAGCTATTTTTGCTGCAGCAAAAAGAAAAGACAAAACAGGAGTGTGAGCGTTTTTGTCTTGACTTCATTCTTCTTCTCTAAAAAGACAAAAAACAAGATGAAATTTTTTAGTTGATACCAGTGTTGGTGAAGATCAAGATGCATTGTTAAATCCTGAATATGCTTACTTAGCTAAAACTCCAATCTCAATCAAAAAAGAAGGAGAAGAAGTATATAAGGGTAGTTTAGAACCCTTGTTTCTTGCTGCTAAAAGGTTTGGAGTTCTGAAAACAGTAGAGGAGTTTTCAAAAATAAAAATACCTGGTTTTAGGGAAATTATTTGGGATTTTTACTTTTTATCTTCTGTTGGGGACATTGATATTAATGCTGCTTTAACAGCAGCTGATGCTAAAAACAAACCCAAACTAAATAATCTCTGAAGAGCAATTAAAAATGAACTGAAAAAACCAGAATTTAGCAAATGAAAAAACACTTCAATCAAGATTAAAAACAAAAGTTATGATCTTAAACTTTTGTTTGCCACTGCCAAGGAAAATGCAGATGTTAAAGGTTCTGCTTTGCCTTTAGATGTCAAACTCCAACTCCAAGAGTTAGTCAATGATCAGGTTACTTTCAAAATGGTTGAAAACCAACTACTTGCTCTCAATCAGGCAGAAGCAGAAAAGAATAAGCAAGCAGAAGCAGCAAAGAATCAGCAAGCAAAAGAAAAACAACAAAGTCAAGATTTAACCATTGGTTTAGCAACTGGCGGAGGTGTGTTAGTTGCTGCTGGTGTTGGTGGTTTTCTCTACTGGTTTTTTAAAATTAGAAAGTAAAGAGTTTTTTGACTATCAATCTTTATTTTCCTTATTTTAAAAAAACTTGCTTATAGATTTTTTCTAAAGCATTTTTTGGACTATTCAAAAGTGGACAAAATCAGTTGTTTCTTTCCTGATTTTTTGCTTCTTTTTCACCAACTACTTGACAAAAAAAAAAAAAAAGTAAAATGAGGATGTGATGTTGAAAAAAGTCTTTGCTGTTTTTCCAGTTTTTATCTTCTTTGCCTTCTCAGGTTTGTTTGTTTTTGCCAGTTCATCTTCTCCAGTTGTTTTCTCATCAGGAGGTTCTGCCTCTACTAATTTAGCAGCAGAAAAAATAGGTAAGATTAATCAGCTTTGATCAGGAATCAAAGATGAAATAAAGAAGTCAGAATATTATTTTCTAACTAAAAACCCAATTAAAATTCCTGTTCAAGTTGGTAAATTTTACAACTTAGGACCTTTATACAAAGCAGCACAAAATGAACTTGCTACCTCTGGTTCTAGTCTGACAACTGAAGGTGCCAGAGAAAAACTTTTAGAACTAGTTAATGCTGGTTTAGATTCTGCAACAGTTAATTCTGCACTTTCTCGTGAAGAAGGATTTGGTTTTTCTAGAAATTTAGGAAGACTTTGAAATCCTACTTTCACTCAAGAATTAATAAAACTCAAATATGCTCACTTAGTCAGAGTTCCAATCACACTTAAAGGTATTGGTTATTACTTTGAACCACTTTACAATGCTGCTAGAAATCAAGAAGACAAATCATGAGATAAACTGCCAACCTCTGCTAAAGACTTACTTATTAGGTTGAATGCTGCTCAGGTTAATGAATTCCATCTCAATCCTGCTTTAGCAAAAACAGCACTAGATCTTCTTTGATCAGAAATCAAATCTGAACTAAAGACAAAATATGCTTATCTATTCAAAAATCCAATCCTAGTCAATGGTAATAAGTATAACCTTGAACCCTTGTTTACTGCTGCCAAAGATGATACTCAATATGCAAAGGAAGGTTCTGAACTTTCTGTCCAGGCAAAAGACAAACTCCAAGAGTTAGTTAATGCTGTTGTTATTCCTCAAAAGCTTAAAGATGCTTTAGATGCTAAAAACAATGAAAAGTTAGATGCTTTCTGATCAGAAATTAAATCTGAACTGAAAAAACCAAATTATGCCTACTTAGTCAAAACTCCAATCCTAATCAATGGTAATAACTACAACCTTGAACCCTTGTTTGTTGCTGTCAAAAATGAGTATCATGTTTTAGGTTCACAACTCTCTGATCCAGCAAAAAATAAGTTACAGAGTTTAGTTAGTGCTGATGTTCAACACCAAATTTTTAAAACTAGTTTAACAAAAGCAAACATTCAAAATAACCAAAAATTAGACAACCTTTGAAACCAACTACAAAAGGTTTTTAACCAACCAGAGTTTAGCAAATGAAAAGATACTTCAATTGAAATTAATTCCAAAAACTATAACCTTCAACTTTTGTTTGTTGCCGCCAAGGAAAAGGCAGATGTTAAAGACTCTGTCTTCCCCTTAAATGCTAAAGTGAAACTCCAAGAGTTAGTCAATGATCAAGTTACTTCCAAAATGGTTGAAAACCAACTACTTGCTCTCAATCAGGCAGAAGCAGCAAAGAATAAGCAAGCAAAAGAAAAACAACAAAGTCAAGGTTTAACCATTGGTTTAGCAACTGGTGGAGGTGTGTTAGTTGCTGCTGGTCTGAGTGGTTTTCTCTACTGATTTTTTAAAATTAGAAAATAAAGTTTTTAGGTACCTGCTTTGGTTGTTTATTTTTTTAGAATCTGTTGAACTAAAAGAAATGATTTTCTTTTCCTGAATTTAGATTTTAAACCTTTAAATGTGTAACAAGTTACTAGTCTTTCAATTTTAACTTGTTTAGTTTTCAAATTTTTTTATGGACCTGCTTTTCAAATAGTTTTCAACACTTAAGAAAATAAATAAATTTAATATTTTTTTTAGTTTTTAAAAAAAACATTTTGGTTTCTTTCCTGATTTTTTGCTTCTTTTTCACCAATTACTTGACAAAAAAAAAAAAAAAAGTAAAATGAAGGCACAATGTTGAAAAAAGTCTTTGCTGTTTTTCCAATTTTTATTTTCTTTACCTTCTCAGGTTTGTTTGTTTTTGCCAGTCCATCTTCTCCAGTTGTTTTCTCATCAGGAGTTTCTGCCTCTACTAATTTAGCAGCAGAAAAAATAGGTAAGATTGATCAGCTTTGATCAGGAATCAAAGATGAAATAAAGAAGCCAGATCATTATTTTTTAACTAAAATCCCAATTAAAATTCCTGCTCTAGTTGGTAAATTTTACAACTTAGGACCTTTATACAAAGCAGCACAAACTGAACTTGCTACCTCTGGTTCTAGTCTGACAACTGAAGGTGCCAGAGAAAAACTTTTAGAACTGGTCAATTCTGGTTTAGATTCTGCAAGAGTTAATTCTGTGCTTTCTCATGAAAGACAATTTGGTTTTATTCCTGCTTTACGAAACCTTTGAAATTATTATTTAGATCAAGAATTACTAAAACCCAAATATGCTCACTTAGCTAAAACCCCAATCTCAATCAAAAAAGAAGGAGAAGAACCATATAAGGTCAGTTTAGAACCCTTGTTTCTTGCTGCTAGAAATCAAGAAGACAAATCATGAAATGAACTGCCAACCTCTGCTAAAGACCTACTTATTGAGTTGATTGATGCTGGTGTTAGAAAGCAGCATCTCAATCCTGCTTTAGCAAAAACAGCACTAGATCTTCTCTGATCAGGCATCAAGGATGAGTTGAAAAAACCAGAATATGCTTATCTATCTAAAACTCTTATCAAAATTGATGAAACAGACTATGACCTGGAACCCTTGTTTGCTGTTGCTAAAGATGATGTTCAATATGCAAAGGAAGGTTCTGAACTTCCTGCTCAGGCAAAAGACAAACTCCAAGAATTAGTTAATGCTGTTGTTATTCCTCAAAAGCTTAAAGACGCTTTAGATGTTAAAAACAATGAAAATTTAGATGCTTTCTGATCAGAAAGCAAATCTGAACTGAAAAAACCAGAATATGCCCATCTATCTAAAACTCCAATCCTAATCAATGGTAATAACTACAACCTTGAACCTTTATTTATTGCTGTTAAAAATGAGTATGGTGTTTTAGGTTCACAACTCTCTGATTCAGCAAAAAATAAGTTACAGAGTTTAGTTAGTGCTGATGTTCAACACCAAATTTTCAAAACTAGTTTAGTGACAATAAACAACCAAAAATTAGATGACCTTTGAACCCAACTAAAAAAAATTCTCAACCAACCAGATTTTGACAAATGAAAAGATACTTCAATCAAAATTAAAAACAAAAGTTATGATCTTAAACTTTTGTTTACTGCCAAGGAAAAGGCAGGTGTTAAAGGTTCTGCTTTGCCTTTAGATACTAAACTGAAACTCCAAGAGTTAGTCAATGATCAGGTTACTTTCAAAATGATTGAAAACCAACTGCTCGCTCTCAATCAGGCAGAAGCAGCAAAGAATAAGCAAGTAAAAAAAAAGCAACAAAGTCAAGATTTAACCATTGGTTTAGCAACTGGTGGTAGTGTTTTAGTTGCTTTTGGTCTGGGTGGTTTTCTCTACTGGTTTTTTAAAATTAGAAAATAAAGAGTTTTTTGACTATCAATCTTTATTTTCCTTGTTTTTTTAAAAAAACACTTGCTTATAGATTTTTTCTAAAGCATTTTTTGACTATTCAAAAGTGGACAAAATCAGTTGTTTCTTTCCTGATTTTTTGCTTCTTTTTCACCAATTACTTGACAAAAAAAAAAAAAAGTAAAATGAAGGCACAATGTTGAAAAAAGTCTTTGCTGTTTTTCCAATTTTTATTTTCTTTACCTTCTCAGGTTTGTTTGTTTTTGCCAGTCCATCTTCTCCAGTTGTTTTCTCATCAGGAGTTTCTGCCTCTACTAATTTAGCAGCAGAAAAAATAGGTAAGATTGATCAGCTTTGATCAGGAATCAAAGATGAAATAAAGAAGCCAGATCATTATTTTTTAACTAAAATCCCAATTAAAATTCCTGCTCTAGTTGGTAAATTTTACAACTTAGGACCTTTATACAAAGCAGCACAAACTGAACTTGCTACCTCTGGTTCTAGTCTGACAACTGAAGGTGCCAGAGAAAAACTTTTAGAACTGGTTAATGCTGGTTTAGATTCTGCAACAGTTAATTATGCACTTTCTCAAGAAAGAGGATTTGGTTTTTCTCGTATTTTACTTAACCTTTGAGATAATTATTTGAGTCAAGAATTACTAAAACCCAAATATGCTCACTTAGTTAAAACCCTAATCTCAATCAAAAAAGGAGAAAAAGTATACAAAGTTAGTTTAGAACCCTTGTTTCTTGCTGCTAGAAATCAAGAAGACAAATCATGAAATGAACTGCCAACCTCTGCTAAAGACCTACTTATTGAGTTGGTTGATGCTCAGGTTGTAAGATCTGATCTCAGTCCTGTTTTGGCAAAAACAGCACTAGATCTTCTCTGATCAGGCATCAAGGATGAGTTGAAAAAACCAGAATATGCTTATCTATCCAAAGCCCCTATTGGAATTGATGAAACAGACTATGACCTGGAACCCTTGTTTGCTGCTGCTAAAAATGATGCCCAGTATGAAAAGAAAGGTTCTGAACTTTCTGTCCAGGCAAAAGACAAACTCCAAGAGTTAGTTAATGATGTTGTTATTCCTCAAAAGTTTAAAGATGCTTTAGATGTTAAAAACAATGAAAAGTTAGATGCTTTCTGATCAAAAATTAAATCTGAAATGAAAAAACCAGATTATGCCTACTTAGTCAAAACTCCAATCCTAGTCAATGGTAATAACTACAATCTTGAACCCTTATTTGTTGCTGTTAAAAATGAGTATGGTGTTTTAGGTTCGCAACTCTCTGATTCAGCAAAAAATAAGTTACAGAGTTTAGTTAGTGCTGATGTTCAACACCAAATTTTTAAAACTAGTTTAGTGACAATAAACAATCAAAAATTAGACAACCTTTGAAACCAACTAAAAAAGGTTTTTAACCAACCAGAATTTAGCAAATGAAAAAACACTTCAATCAAAATTGAAAACAAAAGCTATGATCTTAAACTTTTGTTTACTGCCAATGATAAAACAACTGTTAAAGGTTCTGCATTGCCTTTAGATACTAAACTGAAACTCCAAGAATTACTCAATGATCAAGTTACTTCCAAAATGGTTGAAAACCAACTACTTGCTCTCAATCAGGCAGAAGCAGAAAAGAATAAGCAAGCAAAAGAAAAACAACAACATCAAGATTTAACCATTGGTTTAGCAACTGGTGGAGGTGTGTTAGTTGCTGCTGGCTTGGGTGGTTTTCTCTACTGGTTTTTTAGGATTAGAAAATAAAGAGTTTTTTGACTATCAATCTTTATTTTCCTTATTTTTTTAAAAAAAACACTTGCTTATAGATTTTTTCTAAAGCATTTTTTGACTATTCAAAAGTGGACAAAATCAGTTGTTTCTTTCCTGGTTTTTTACTTCTTTTTCACCAATTACTTGACAAAAAAAAAAAAAAGTAAAATGAAGGCACAATGTTGAAAAAAGTCTTTACTTTTTTTCCAGTTTTTATCTTTTTTGCCTTCTCAGTTTTGTTTGTTTTTGCTAGTCCATCTTCTTCAGTTGTTTTCTCATCAGGAGACTCTGCCTCTACTAATTTAGCAGCAGAAAAAATAGTTAAAATTGATCAGCTTTGATCAGGAATCAAAAATGAAATAAAGAAACCAGTATATTATTTTCTAACTAAAATCTCAATTAAAATTCCTGTTCGAGTTGGTAAATTTTATGACTTAGGACCTTTATACAAAGCAGCACAAAATGAACTTGCTACCCCTGGTTCTAGTCTGGAAACTGAAGGTGCCAGAGAAAAACTTTTAGAACTGGTTAATGCTGGTTTAGATTCTGCAACAGTTAATTCTGCGCTTTCTCATGAAAATGAAGGAAGAACTGGTTTTCCTACTCTTTTAAGATGACTTTGAAATCTTTCTTTCATTTTAGAATTAATAAGCCCCAAATATACTCACTTAATCAGAGTTCCAATTATAATTAAAGGTAGTAGTTATGATTTTGAACCATTTTACAATGCTGTCAGAAATCAAGGAGACACAGAAAAAAAGTGACATGAACTGCCAAATTCTGCTAAAGACCTACTTATTAGTTTGGAAGTTGCACAGGTTGAAAGAAGGGATCTCAATCCTGCTTTAGCAAAAACAGCACTAGATCTTCTTTGATCAGAAATCAAATCTGAACTAAAGACAAAATATGCTTATCTATCCAAAGCCCCTATTGGAATTGATGAAACAGACTATGACCTGGAACCCTTGTTTGCTGCTGCTAAAAATGATGCCCAGTATGAAAAGAAAGGTTCTGAACTTTCTGTCCAGGCAAAAGACAAACTCCAAGAGTTAGTTAATGATGTTGTTATTCCTCAAAAGTTTAAAGACGCTTTAGATGTTAAAAACAATGAAAAGTTAGATGCTTTCTGATCAAAAATTAAATCTGAAATGAAAAAACCAGATTATGCCTACTTAGTCAAAACTCCAATCCTAGTCAATGGTAATAACTACAATCTTGAACCCTTATTTGTTGCTGTTAAAAATGAGTATGGTGTTTTAGGTTCGCAACTCTCTGATTCAGCAAAAAATAAGTTACAGAGTTTAGTTAGTGCTGATGTTCAACACCAAATTTTTAAAACTAGTTTAGTGACAATAAACAATCAAAAATTAGACAACCTTTGAAACCAACTAAAAAAGGTTTTTAACCAAACAGAATTTAGCAAATGAAAAAACACTTCAATCAAAATTGAAAACAAAAGTTATGATCTTAAACTTTTGTTTACTGCCAATGATAAAACAACTGTTAAAGGTTCTGCATTGCCTTTAGATACTAAACTGAAACTCCAAGAATTACTCAATGATCAAGTTACTTCCAAAATGGTTGAAAACCAACTACTTGCTCTCAATCAGGCAGAAGCAGAAAAGAATAAGCAAGCAAAAGAAAAACAACAACATCAAGATTTAACCATTGGTTTAGCAACTGGTGGAGGTGTGTTAGTTGCTGCTGACTTGGGTGGTTTTCTCTACTGGTTTTTTAGGATTAGAAAATAAAGAGTTTTTTGACTATCAATCTTTATTTTCCTTATTTTTTTAAAAAAAACACTTGCTTATAGATTTTTTCTAAAGCATTTTTTGACTATTCAAAAGTGGACAAAATCAGTTGTTTCTTTCCTGGTTTTTTACTTCTTTTTCACCAATTACTTGACAAAAAAAAAAAAAAGTAAAATGAAGGCACAATGTTGAAAAAAGTCTTTACTTTTTTTCCAGTTTTTATCTTTTTTGCCTTCTCAGGTTTGTTTGTTTTTGCTAGTCCATCTTCTTCAGTTGTTTTCTCATCAGGAGACTCTGCCTCTACTAATTTAGCAGCAGAAAAAATAACTAAAATTGATCAGCTCTGATCAGAAATCAAAGATGAAATAAAGGATTCAGAATATTATTTTCTAACTAAAATCCCAATTAACATTCCTACTCAAGGCAGTAAACTTTATGACTTAGGACCTTTATACAAAGCAGCACAAACTGAACTTGCTACCTCTGGTTCTAGTCTGACAACTGAAGGTGCTAGAGAAAAACTTTTAGAACTGGTTAATGCTGGTTTAGATTCTGCAAGAGTGAATTCTGCCCTTTCTCATGAAAAAGGATTTGGTTTTTCTCCTACTTTACGAAACCTTTGAAGTCATTATTTGGATCAAGAATTACTAAAACCCAAATATGCTCACTTAGCTAAAACCCTAATCTCAATCAAAAAAGGAGAAAAAGTATACAAAGTTAGTTTAGAGCCCCTTTTTCTTGCTGCTAGAAATCAAGGAAACAAACCATGAGAAGAACTGTTAACTGCTGCTAAAGACCTACTTATTGAGTTGGTTGATGCTGATGTTAGAGAGCAGCATCTCAATCCTGCTTTAGCAAAAACAGCACTAGATCTTATTTGATCAGAAATCAAATCTGAACTAAAGACAAAATATGCTTATCTATCTAAAATTCCTATTGGAATTGATAGAAAAGACTACAACCTAGAATCTTTGTTTGCTGCTGCTAAAGATGATACTCAATATGAAAAGAAAGGTTCTGAACTTCCTGCCCAGGCAAAAAACAAACTCCAAGAGTTAGTTAATGCTGTTGTTATTCCTCAAAAACTTAAAGACGCTTTATATAAAAACAATGAAAAGTTAGATGCTTTCTGATCAGAAATTAAATCTGAACTGAAAAAACCAAATTATGCCTACTTAGTCAAAACTCCAATCCTAGTCAATGGTAATAACTACAACCTTGAACCCTTATTTATTGCTGTTAAAAATGAGTATGGTGTTTTAGGTTCGCAACTCTCTGATTCAGCAAAAAATAAGTTACAGAGTTTAGTTAGTGCTGATGTTCAACACCAAATTTTCAAAACTAGTTTAGTGACAATAAACAACCAAAAATTAGACAACCTTTGAAACCAACTAAAAAAGATTCTTAACCAACCAGAATTTAGCAAATGAAAAGATACTTCAATCAAGATTAAAAACAAAAGTTATGATCTTAAACTTTTGTTTGCTGCTGCCAAGGAAAAGGCAGATGTTCAAGGTTCTGCTTTACTCTTAAATACCAAACTTAAACTCCAAGAGTTAGTCAATGATCAAGTTACTTCCAAAATGATTGAAAACCAACTGCTTGCTCTCAATCAGGCAGAAGCAGAAAAGAATAAGCAAGTGAAAAAAAAGCAACAAAGTCAAGGTTTAACCATTGGTTTAGCAACTGGCGGAGGTGTGTTAGTTGCTGCTGGTCTGAGTGGTTTTCTCTACTGGTTTTTTAGGATTAGAAAATAAAGAGTTTTTTGACTATCAATCTTTATTTTCCTTATTTTAAAAAACTTGCTTATAGATTTTTTCTAAAGCATTTTTTGACTATTCAAAAGTGGACAAAATCAGTTGTTTCTTTCCTGATTTTTTGCTTCTTTTTCACCAATTACTTGACAAAAAAAAAAAAAAAGTAAAATGAAGGCACAATGTTGAAAAAAGTCTTTGCTGTTTTTCCAGTTTTTATCTTTTTTGCCTTTTCAGGTTTGTTTGTTTTTGCCAGTCCATCTTCTCCAGTTGTTTTCTCATCAGGAGGCTCTGCCTCTACTAATTTAGCAGCAGAAAAAAAAGTTAAAATTGATCAACTTTGATCAGGAATCAAAGATGAAATAAAGGATTCAGAATATTATTTTCTAATTGAAATCCCAATTAAAATTCCTGTTCGAGGTGGCAAACTTTATGACTTAGGACCTTTATACAAAGCAGCACAAATTGAACTTGCTACCTCTGGTTCTAGTCTGACAACTGAAGGTGCCAGAGAAAAACTTTTAGAACTGGTTAATGCTGGTTTAGATTCTGCAAAAGTTAATTCTGCGCTTTCTTATGAAAAAGGATTTGGTTTTTCTCCTATTTTAGGAAAACTTTGAGTTCAGTATTTGAGTCAAGAATTACTAAAACCCAAATATGCTCGCTTAGCTAAAACCCTAATCTCAATCAAAAAAGGAGAAAAAGTATACAAAGTTAGTTTAGAACCCTTGTTTCTTGCTGCTAGAAATCAAGAAGACACATCATGAAATGAACTGTCAACCGCTGCTAAAGACTTACTTATCAGTTTGGTTGCTGCTGGCATTAAAAGGGAGCATCTCAATCCTGCTTTAGCAAAAACAGCGCTAGATCTTCTCTGATCAGGCATTAAGGATGAGTTGAAAAAACCAGAATATGCTTATCTATCCAAAACTCTTATCAAAATTGATAGAAAAGACTACAAACTAGAACCCTTGTTTACTGCTGCTAAAAATGATGCCCAGTATGAAAAGAAAGGATCTGAACTTCCTGTTCAGGCAAAAAAGAAACTCCAAGAGTTAGTTGATGCTGTTGTTATTCCTCAAAAGCTTAAAGATGCTTTAGATGTTAAAAACAAAAAGTTAGATGCTTTCTGATCAGAAATTAAATCTGAACTGAAGAAACCAGATTATGCCTACTTAATCAAAACTCCAATCCTAGTCAATGGTAATAAATACAACCTTGAACCCTTGTTTGTTGCTGTTAAAAATGAGTATCATGTTTTAGGTTCACAACTCTCTGATCCAGCAAAAAATAAGTTACAGAGTTTAGTTAGTGCTGATGTTCAACACCAAATTTTCAAAACTAGTTTAGTGACAATAAACAACCAAAAATTAGATGACCTTTGAACCCAACTAAAAAAAATTCTCAACCAACCAGATTTTGACAAATGAAAAGATACTTCAATCAAAATTAAAAACAAAAGTTATGATCTTAAACTTTTGTTTACTGCCAAGGAAAAGGCAGGTGTTAAAGGTTCTGCTTTACCGTTAGATACTAAGCTGAAACTCCAAGAATTACTCAATGATCAAGTTACTTCTAAAATGGTTGAAAACCAACTGCTTGCTCTCAATCAGGCAGAAGCAGCAAAGAATAAGCAAGTAAAAAAAAAGCAACAAAACACAGGTTTAACCATTGGTTTAGCAACTGGCGGTAGTGTTTTAGTTGCTGCTGGTCTGGGTGGTTTTCTCTACTGGTTTTTTAAAATTAGAAAATAAAGAGTTTTTTGACTATCAATCTTTATTTTCCTTATTTTTTTAAAAAAAACACTTGCTTATAGATTTTTTCTAAAGCATTTTTTGACTATTCAAAAGTGGACAAAATCAGTTGTTTCTTTCCTGATTTTTTGCTTCTTTTTCACCAATTACTTGACAAAAAAAAAAAAAAAGTAAAATGAAGGCACAATGTTGAAAAAAGTCTTTGCTGTTTTTCCAATTTTTATTTTCTTTACCTTCTCAGGTTTGTTTGTTTTTGCCAGTCCATCTTCTCCAGTTGTTTTCTCATCAGGAGGTTCCGCCTCTACTAATTTAGCAGCAGAAAAAATAGGTAAGATTAATCAGCTTTGATCAGGAATCAAAGATGAAATAAAGAAGTCAGAATATTATTTTCTAACTAAAATCCCAATTAAAATTCCTGTTCGAGTTGGTAAATTTTACAACTTAGGACCTTTATACAAAGCAGCACAAAATGAACTTGCTACCTCTGGTTCTAGTCTGACAACTGAAGGTGCCAGAGAAAAACTTTTAGAACTGGTTAATGCTGGTTTAGATTCTGCAACAGTTAATTCTGCACTTTCTCGTGAAGAAGGATTTGGTTTTGCTAAAGATTTAAGCGACATTTCAAATTTTGATTTCTTTTTAGAATTAGTAAAACCCAAATATACTCACTTAGTTAAAACCCCAATCTCAATCAAAAAAGGAGAAAAAGTATACAAAGTTAGTTTAGAACCCTTGTTCAATGCTGCTAGAAATCAAGGAGACAAAGCATGATATGAAAAGCCAACTGCTGCTAAAGACTTACTTATCAGTTTGGTTGCTGCTGGCATTAAAGAGGAGCATCTCAATCCTGCTTTAGCAAAAACAGCACTAGATTTTCTTTGATCAGAAATTAAATCTGAACTAAAGACAAAATATGCTTATCTATCCAAAAATCCAATCCTAGTCAATAATAATAACTATAACCTTCAACTCTTGTTTGTTGCTGCCAAAAATGATACCCAGTATGAAAAGAAAGGATCTGAACTTCCTGTTCAGGCAAAAAAGAAACTCCAAGAGTTAGTTGATGCTGTTGTTATTCCTCAAAAGCTTAAAGATGCTTTAGATGTTAAAAACAATGAAAAGTTAGATGCTTTCTGATCAGAAATTAAATCTGAACTGAAAAAACCAGATTATGCCTACTTAGTCAAAACTCCAATCCTAGTCAAAGGTAATAACTACAACCTTGAACCCTTGTTTGTTGCTGTTAAAAATGAGTATCGTGTTTTAGGTTCACAACTCTCTGATCCAGCAAAAAATAAGTTACAGAGTTTAGTTAGTACTGGTGTTCAACACCAAATTTTTAAAAGCAGTTTAGCAACAGCAAACATTCAAAACAACCAAAAATTAGACAACCTTTGAAGCCAACTAAAAAAGATTCTTAACCAACCAGAATTTAGCAAATGAAAAAATACTTCAATCAAGATTAAAAACAAAAGTTATGATCTTAAACTTTTGTTTGTTGCTGCCAAGGAAAATGCAGATGTTAAAGATTCTGCCTTGCCCTTGGATGCCAAACTCCAACTTCAAGAATTACTCAATGATCAAGTTACTTCCAAAATGGTTGAAAACCAACTGCTCACACTCAATCAGGCAGAAGCGGAAAATAATAAGCAAGCAAAAGAAAAACAACAACGTCAAGATTTAACCATTGGTTTAGCAACTGGCGGCAGTGTTTTAGTTGCTGCTGGTGTGAGTGGTTTTCTCTACTGGTTTTTTAAAATTAGAAAATAAAGTTTTTAGGTACCTGCTTTGGTTGTTTAGTTTTTAAATTTTTTTATGGATCTCCTTTTCAAATAGTTTTAAACACTTAAGAAAATAAATAAATTTAATATTTTTTTAGTTTTTGAAAAAAAACATTTTGGTTTTTTGCCTGAGTTACTTGACAAAAAAAAAAAAAAAGTAAAATGAAGGCACAATGTTGAAAAAAGTCTTTGCTGTTTTTCCAGTTTTTATCTTCTTTGCCTTCTCATGTTTGTTTGTTTTTGCTAGTCCATCTTCTCCAGTTGTTTTCTCATCAGGAGGTTCTGCCTCTACTAACTTACCAGCAGAAAAAATAGTTAAAATTGATCAGCTTTGATCAGAAATCAAAGATGAAATAAATGATTCAGAATATTATTTTCTAACTAAAATCCCAATTAAAATTCCTACTCAAGGCGGTAAACTTTATGACTTAGGACCTTTATACAAAGCAGCACAAAATGAACTTGCTACCTCTGGTTCTAGTCTGACAACTGAAGGTGCCAGAGAAAAACTTTTAGAACTGGTTAATGCTGGTTTAGATTCTGCAAAAGTTAATTCTGTGCTTTCTGGTGAAAAATCATTTGGTTTTTCTCGTATTTTACTTAACCTTTGAGATCGTTATTTGAATCAAGAATTACTAAAACCCAAATATGCTCACTTAGCTAAAACCCCAATCTCAATCAAAAAAGGAGAAAAAGTATACAAAGTTAGTTTAGAACCCCTGTTTCTTGCTGCTAGAAATCAAGAAAACAAATCATGAAATCAACTGTCAACCGCCACTAAAGACCTACTTATTAGGTTGACTTATGCCGGCATTAAAGAGGAGCATCTCAATCCTGCTTTAGCAAAAACAGCACTAGATCTTCTTTGATCAGAAATCAAATCTGAACTAAAGACAAAATATGCTTATCTATCCAAAAATCCAATCCTAGTCAATGGTAATAACTACAACCTTGAACCCTTGTTTACTGCTGCTAAAGATGATACTCAATATGCAAAGGAAGGTTCTGAACTTCCTGCCCAGGCAAAAAACAAACTCCAAGAGTTAGTTGATGATGTTGTTATTCCTCAAAAGTTTAAAGATGCTTTAGATGCTAAAAACAATGAAAAGTTAGATGCTTTCTGATCAGAAATTAAATCTGAACTGAAAAAACCAGAATATGCCCATCTATCCAAAACTCAAATCCTAGTCAAAGGTAATAAATACAACCTTGAACCCTTGTTTGTTGCTGTCAAAAATGAGTATCGTGTTTTAGGTTCACAACTCTCTGATTCAGCAAAAAATAAGTTACAGAGTTTAGTTAGCGCTGATGTTCAACACCAAATTTTTAAAACTAGTTTAACAAAAGCAAACATTCAAAACAACCAAAAATTAGACAACCTTTGAACCCAACTAAAAAAGATTCTTAACCAACCAGAGTTTGACAAATGAAAAGATACTTCAATCAAGATTAAAAACAAAAGTTATGATCTTAAACTTTTGTTTGTTGCCGCCAAGGAAAAGGCAGATGTTAAAGGTTCTGCCTTGTCCTTGGATGCCAAACTCCAACTTCAAGAATTACTCAATGATCAAGTTAATTCCAAAATGATTGAAAACCAACTGCTTGCTCTTGACCAGACAGAAGCAGAAAAGAATAAGCAAGCAAAAGAAAAACAACAAAGTCAAGATTTAACCATTGGTTTAGCAACTGGCGGAGGTGTGTTAGTTGCTGCTGGTCTGGGTGGTTTTCTCTACTGGTTTTTTAAAATTAGAAAATAAAGAGTTTTTTGACTATCAATCTTTATTTTCCTTATTTTAAAAAAACTTGCTTATAGATTTTTTCTAAAGTATTTTTTGTGACTATTCAAAAGTGGACAAAATCAGTTGTTTCTTTCCTGGTTTTTTGCTTCTTTTTCACCAATTACTTGACAAAAAAAAAAAAAAAGTAAAATGAAGGCACAATGTTGAAAAAAGTCTTTGCTGTTTTTCCAGTTTTTATCTTTTTTGCCTTTTCAGGTTTGTTTGTTTTTGCCAGTCCATCTTCTCCAGTTGTTTTCTCATCAGGAGGTTCTGCCTCTACTAATTTAGCAGCAGAAAAAATAGCTAAAATTGATCAGCTTTGATCAGGAATCAAAAATGAAATAAAGAAGCCAGATCATTATTTTTTAACTAAAATCACAATTGAAATTCCTACTCAAGGCGGTAAACTTTATGACTTAGGACCTTTATACAAAGCAGCACAAACTGAACTTGCCACCTCTGGTTCTAGTCTGGAAACTGAAGGTGCCAGAGAAAAACTTTTAGAACTGGTTAATGCTGGTTTAGATTCTGCAACAGTTAATTATGCACTTTCTCAAGAAAAAGGATTTGGTTTTTCTCGTATTTTACTTAACCTTTGAGATAATTATTTGAGTCAAGAATTACTAAAACCCAAATATGCTCACTTAGTTAAAACCCTAATCTCAATCAAAAAAGGAGAAAAAGTATACAAAGTTAGTTTAGAACCCTTGTTTCTTGCTGCTAGAAATCAAGAAGACAAATCATGAAATGAACTGCCAACCTCTGCTAAAGACCTACTTATTGAGTTGGTTGATGCTCAGGTTGTAAGATCTGATCTCAGTCCTGTTTTGGCAAAAACAGCACTAGATCTTCTCTGATCAGGCATCAAGGATGAGTTGAAAAAACCAGAATATGCTTATCTATCTAAAACTCTTATCAAAATTGATGAAACAGACTATGACCTGGAACCCTTGTTTGCTGCTGCTAAAGATGATACTCAATATGCAAAGGAAGGTTCTGAACTTCCTGCCCAGGCAAAAGACAAACTCCAAGAGTTAGTTAATGATGTTGTTATTCCTCAAAAGTTTAAAGACGCTTTAGATGTTAAAAACAATGAAAAGTTAGATGCTTTCTGATCAGAAATTAAATCTGAACTGAAGAAACCAGATTATGCCTACTTAGTCAAAACTCCAATCCTAGTCAAAGGTAATAACTACAACCTTGAACCCTTGTTTGTTGCTGTCAAAAATGAGTATCGTGTTTTAGGTTCACAACTCTCTGATTCAGCAAAAAATAAGTTACAGAGTTTAGTTAGTGCTGATGTTCAACACCAAATTTTCAAAACTAGTTTAGTGACAATAAACAATCAAAAATTAGACAACCTTTGAAACCAACTAAAAAAGGTTTTTAACCAACCAGAATTTAGCAAATGAAAAGATACTTCAATCAAAATTAAAAACAAAAGTTATGATCTTAAACTTTTATTTGCTGCTGCCAAGGAAAAGGCAGATGTTAAAGGTTCTGCCTTTTCCTTAGATGCCAAACTCAAACTCCAAGAGTTAGTCAATGATCAGGTTACTTTCAAAATGATTGAAAACCAACTGCTTGCTCTCAATCAGGCAGAAGCAGAAAAGAATCAGCAAGCAAAAGAAAAACAACAACGTCAAGATTTAACCATTGGTTTAGCAACTGGCGGAGGTGTGTTAGCTGCTGCTGGTTTGGGTGGTTTTCTCTACTGGTTTTTTAAAATTAGAAAATAAAGAGTTTTTTGACTATCAATCTTTATTTTCCTTATTTTAAAAAAACTTGCTTATAGATTTTTTCTAAAGCATTTTTTGACTATTCAAAAGTGGACAAAATCAGTTGTTTCTTTCCTGGTTTTTTACTTCTTTTTTACCAATTACTTGACAAAAAAAAAAAAAAAGTAAAATGAAGGCACAATGTTGAAAAAAGTCTTTGCTGTTTTTCCAGTTTTTATCTTCTTTGCCTTCTCAGGTTTGTTTGTTTTTGCCAGTCCATCTTCTCCAGTTGTTTTCTCATCAGGAGGTTCTGCCTCTACTAATTTAGCAGCAGAAAAAATAGGTAAGATTAATCAGCTTTGATCAGAAATCAAAGATGAAATAAAGAAGCCAGAAAATTATTTTCTAACTAAAATCCCAGTTAAAATTCCTATTCAAACTGGTAAACTTTATGACTTAGAACCTTTATACAAAGCAGCACAAACCGAACTTGCTACCTCTGGTTCTAGTCTGACAACTGAAGGTGCCAGAGAAAAACTTTTAGAACTGGTTGATGCTGGTGTAGATTCTGCAAAAGTTGATTCTATGTTTTTTTATGAAGAAACAGTTGGTTTTTATAGTACTGTAGAAAGTCTTTGAAGTGGTCTTTTCATTCAAGAATTACTAAAACCCAAATATGCTCACTTAATCAGAGTTCCAATTATAATTGAAGATAGTAGTTATGACTTTGAACTACTTTATAATTCTGCTAGAAATCATGGAGAAAGAAAAGCATGATATGAACTGCCAACCTCTGCTAAAGACCTGCTTATTGGGTTGGCTGATCATGTTGGAAGTGTGGATCTCAGACCTACTTTAGCAAAAACAGCACTAGATCTTCTTTGATCAGAAATCAAATCTGAACTAAAGACAAAATATGCTTATCTATCCAAAGCCCCTATTGGAATTGATGAAACAGACTATGACCTGGAACCCTTGTTTGCTGCTGCTAAAGATGATACTCAATATGCAAAGGAAGGTTCTGAACTTCCTGCCCAGGCAAAAGACAAACTCCAAGAGTTAGTTAATGATGTTGTTATTCCTCAAAAGTTTAAAGACGCTTTAGATGTTAAAAACAATGAAAAGTTAGATGCTTTCTGATCAGAAATTAAATCTGAACTGAAGAAACCAGATTATGCCTACTTAGTCAAAACTCCAATCCTAGTCAAAGGTAATAACTACAATCTTGAACCCTTATTTGTTGCTGTCAAAAATGAGTATGGTGTTTTAGGTTCACAACTCTCTGATTCAGCAAAAAATAAGTTACAGAGTTTAGTTAGTGCTGATGTTCAACACCAAATTTTCAAAACTAGTTTAGTGACAATAAACAATCAAAAATTAGACAACCTTTGAAACCAACTAAAAAAGGTTTTTAACCAACCAGAATTTAGCAAATGAAAAGATACTTCAATCAAAATTAAAAACAAAAGTTATGATCTTAAACTTTTATTTGCTGCTGCCAAGGAAAAAGGAGATGTTAAAGGTTCTGCCTCTTCCTTGGATGTCAAACTCCAACTCCAAGAGTTAGTCAATGATCAGGTTACTTTCAAAATGATTGAAAACCAACTGCTTGCTCTCAATCAGGCAGAAGCAGAAAAGAATCAGCAAGCAAAAGAAAAACAACAACGTCAAGATTTAACCATTGGTTTAGCAACTGGCGGAGGTGTGTTAGCTGCTGCTGGTTTGAGTGGTTTTCTCTACTGGTTTTTTAAAATTAGAAAATAAAGAGTTTTTTTGACTATCAATCTTTATTTTCCTTATTTTTTTAAAAAAAACACTTGCTTATAGATTTTTTCTAAAGCATTTTTTGACTATTCAAAAGTGGACAAAATCAGTTGTTTCTTTCCTGATTTTTTGCTTCTTTTTCACCAATTACTTGACAAAAAAAAAAAAAAAGTAAAATGAAGGCACAATGTTGAAAAAAGTCCTTGCTGTTTTTCCAATTTTTATTCTCTTTACCTTCTCAGGTTTGTTTGTTTTTGCCAGTTCATCTTCTCCAGTTTTTTTCTCATCAGGAGACTCTGCCCCTACTAATTTAGCAGCAGAAAAAATAGTTAAAATTGATCAGCTTTGATCAGGAATTAAAGATGAAATAAAGGATTCAAGATATTATTCTCTAATTAAAGTCCCAATTAAAATTCCTGTTTGAGGTGGCAAACTTTATGACTTAGGACCTTTATACAAAGCAGCACAAAATGAAAATGAACTTGCTGCCTCTGGTTCTAGTCTGACAACTGAAGGTGCCAGAGAAAAACTTTTAGAACTGGTTAATGCTGGTTTAGATTCTGCAGAAGTTACTTCTGTGCTTTTTCTTGAAGAAACATTTGGTTTTTCTAAAACTTTAGTAAGGCTTTGAAATTCTTTTTTTGTTCAAGAATTACTAAAACCCAAATATGCTCACTTAGCTAAAACCCAAATTACAATTAGAAGTAATGAAGAAATATTATCTAAGGTTAGTCTAGAACCCTTGTTCAATGCTGCTAGAAATCAAGGAGAAAAAAAATTATGACATCAACTGCCGACCGCTGCTAAAGACCTACTTATTATGTTGGTTGATGCTGGCATTAAAGAGGAGCATCTTAATCCTGCTTTAGCAAAAACAGCACTAGATCTTCTTTGATCAGAAATCAAATCTGAACTAAAGACAAAATATGCTTATCTATCCAAAGCCCCTATTGGAATTGATGAAACAAACTATGACCTGGAACCCTTGTTTACTGCTGCCAAAAACGATGTCCAGTATGAAAAGGAAGGTTCTGAACTTTCTGTCCAGGCAAAAGACAAACTCCAAGAGTTAGTTAATGATGTTGTTATTCCTCAAAAGTTTAAAGATGCTTTAGATGTTAAAAACAATGAAAAGTTAGATGCTTTCTGATCAAAAATTAAATCTGAAATGAAAAAACCAGATTATGCCTACTTAGTCAAAACTCCAATCCTAGTCAATGGTAATAACTACAATCTTGAACCCTTATTTGTTGCTGTTAAAAATGAGTATGGTGTTTTAGGTTCGCAACTCTCTGATTCAGCAAAAAATAAGTTACAGAGTTTAGTTAGTGCTGATGTTGAACACCAACTTTTTAAAACTAGTTTAGTGACAATAAACAATCAAAAATTAGACAACCTTTGAACCCAACTAAAAAAGATTCTTAACCAACCAGAATTTAGCAAATGAAAAGATACTTCAATCAAGATTAAAAACAAAAGTTATGATCTTAAACTTTTGTTTGTTGCCGCCAAGGAAAAGGCAGATGTTAAAGGTTCTGCTTTGCCCTTAGATGCCAAACTCAAACTCCAAGAGTTGCTCAATGATCAGGTTACTTCCAAAATGGTTGAAAACCAACTGCTTGCTCTCAATCAGGCAGAAGCAGAAAAGAATAAGCAAGCAAAAGAAAAACAACAAAGTCAAGATTTAACCATTGGTTTAGCAACTGGTGGCAGTGTGTTAGTTGTTGCTGGTCTGAGTGGTTTTCTCTACTGGTTTTTTAAAATCAGAAAGTAAAGAGTTTTTTGACTATCAATCTTATTTTCCTTATTTTTTGAAAATGTATTAAAATTAAAAGCAGGATGTTTGCCCTTGTAGCTCAAAAGGAAGAGCAAAGGACTTCTAAGCCTTAGGTTGGAGGTTCGAACCCTCTCAAGGGTGCCATTTTGTTTGGTTTTTGTTAGTAGTTATGAAAATTTTGAAGTTTGAAAAGAAGTTGGAAAAACTGGAGTTTGTTTGTCTTCTTGATTTAACTAATGGTTGAAAGGAAATACTTAAAGAAACAAAAACTTTACTTCTTGCAAACTTAGATGTAAAAGGTTTTAGAAAGGGAAAAGTACCAATTGAATTAGCAAGTCAATATCTAAAAAACAGTGAGGTTTTAGATAAAGCAGTTAAAACAGGGCAAAAAAAAATATTTGAGAAGTTGTTAAAAGAAAAAGGAGATCTTTTGTTTAATAAGTATCGTTTGTTGCAAACAAGAGTAGAAAAAGTTTCTTTTTCAGAGTTTCAAGTTTTTTTGGAATGACAAAAACTACCTTCAGCAGTTTTAAAAAAATGAAAAGATTTTAAGTGTGAGGTTGAACCTGTAGTAGTTTCTAAGCAAGATTTAGATGATAAGATTATGGATTTAAGGAAGCATTTTGCTTACTTTGTAGAGAAGGATTTTCCTGCAACTCAAAATGACTACCTTTTGATTAATTATCAAGCTAAGATTGATAATGTTTTGGAAAAAACATTGAGTGGCAAGGGTTTTAATTATCAACTAGGGCAAGGTCAGTTTGGTAAATCTTTTGATTTGAATGTGCAAAAAATTAAGAAGGGAGAGAAAAAATCTTTTGCTATCTTTTTACCTAAGAATTATTTTGATGTTAAGTTTGTTGGTAAAGAAGTTTTCTTTGAAGTTGAAGTGGTTAAAATTCAGGAACAAAAGTTTCCTGAACCTGAAAAAGAGTTGATTAGTCTTCTGAAAATAGATAAGGTTAAGAGTTTGCAAGATTTAAGAAGTTTGCTTGCTGAAAATGTTAGAAAAACTAAATTAACAGAGTTACATCAACAAATAATCAAAATGGTTTGACCCCAATTACTAGAACATACTGTCTTTGAAATTCCTAAAAACTATCTCATTGCAGAAGTATCAGTTATGAAAAAAAGATATGTGGATGATCTTAAAAAGAAGGATCAAACTTTAATTCAAAATTTAAAAGAAAGAAAAATAACTGAAAAAGAGTTTGACCAAGAGTTAGAAACAAAAGTAAGAAAACTACTTAATGATTACTTAATTGTTAATGAGATTGCTGATTTAGAAAAAATCACTGTTACTGATAAAGAAATTGATGACTACTACCAGTTTTTAAGTAAGAGTCAAGGGAAAGACATTGCAGAAGTTAAAAAAGTTTATTCAAAAGCACTTTTATTTAATAATTTATTGCGTTTTCAGGTTGAACAGTTTCTAGTCAAAAATACTTTGGAGTTTAATGGGTTGAAAGATGGTGGTTTTTCTTTCCCAAATTCTAATTCTAAATAAGTGAGTTTTTACCTTTGTAGTTAAGAAAATAAATTTAGAAGGACTTGTGATTCCTTTAAGTTGTTTAGATTTTAACTTAGTTGGAAATTTGTTAAGTGGGTGTTCAAATAAGTTTTTTTGATAGAAGTTGAAGTTTTTAATTTATGGTTTGTGTTGTTGATGCAGATGTTTCTCTTTCTACTTGATAGTTGATTAGTGCAAACTTATTACTTTTTTATTGAAGAAATTAAAATTTTTGGTAAGAATCTTGCTTATTTATCAAAAATGAAGGTTAAAATAGATGCAAAGATGCAAACCTGGTTAATTTTATTGAACAAAATAGTTTTTCAGGGTTAAGTATTTATTGATTTTTTAGAATCTAAGATGATGTTTTCTTTGAGAAGTTTTTTTCAAAATTTTGTTATTAAATCTAAAGGTTACCTTGCTGTTTTCTTTACTATGGTTTTTGGACAAAGAGTTAAAGAATGAAAAATTTTATTGGGTTTCTTAATGTTGCTGAGTTTACCTGTTAGCATCTTTCTTTTTATCTTTTTAAATCAAGCAGATGTTGTCCTGGGAAACAATATTTCTAACTATGATAGTTTTATTGTTGCTGGTATTGTCTTAGCAGTTTTGTTGTTTTTATTTCTTTTGTTCTTCTTTAATTTTTTTGGTTTATATGTTTCTATTTTTGCTGGTTTCTTTACTAGTTTAGTTTTTTTTGCCCTTACTAATTGAGGTTCAATTAATTTTGATTTTTTTGCTTTTGTTTTATTGATTTTTTTTGTTTCTTTTGGTGTTATTTGACAGTTATTTTTTCTTTTGTCTTTTCAAAACAGTATTTGGATCAAGTCTTCTTTGTTTCAAGTTTGAAGTTTAGTTTGGCAAAAACAGTGGTTCATTTTAAAGTGTTACCTGCTTCTTTTTTTGGTTAGTTGAGGTTTTTTTCTTTTTGGTGATTTAGGTAACACTTTTTTTGATTGGGTTAGTGCTTCAACAATAGAGCGACATTTTTTTGCTTCATTAGGAAGACTTTTGTTACTTTTTATTTTTCTCTCTTTTGCTGCCCATTTTTTGCTTTTTGTAGTTGTAACCTTTGTTCTTTTTTTTGTTTTTGATGTTTCTTTGCGAAAAGTTTTGTTGTGAGCAGACACCCTCTTGATTACTTTTTTTACTAAGATAAAAAAAATTTTTCAAAGTCTCTTTACCTTTTTGTCTAATAAGTTCTCAAAAAAAAACACTAAAAAATATCAGCAAAATTTTTTTGTTGTGCTAAAGTCCAATCGGAACAATCTGCATAATTTTCTTTTGTATTCTCCTTTTTTAATTTTGATCTCAGTAATTGTTTTTCTTGCTGTTTCTTTTAGTACATCTTTTCTTTTTTGACAAAAATCTTACTTCTATTTTTGGGAAAAGAGCACTTTAACTGTTGATCCATTAATCAACAGTTATGATAATGAAAGTTTTTGAAATTACTTGTTATGAGAAGGACAAACTTTGAAATTATCTGAAGAACTTAGTGCATTGGATTTTAGTAATTTTCGAGCAGCTCCAATTGTTAATGATGAAGGTAAATGGATTTATAGTATAGAGTTTTTTCATGAACCTTCTTTTGAAGTAAAGAAAATTTTGTGAGCAAATGATTTTAAAGAAGTAAGTGTTTTTGAAAAATATTTTGCCACAATTAAATTTGATGCTTACTGGTTTTTATTAAGTTGGTTAACAATGCTTTTTTTGGCTATTTTAGCTTTTGCTTTTTTCTTTGGTCTGGAATATAGTATAAGTTTTCTTTTTTTTCATCCTTTGCGTCTTTTCTTACTGCTTTTTTTGTTTACCTTTTTTAATTTGGGTATAGATGGTAGTTTATTGAAGGTTGTCTTTATTTTTACTTTTCTAGATTGTTCTTTTGCCTTCTTACTTTATAAGAATAGTTATTCTCGCTCTTACAGGGGACAAAATTACTTTTCACCTGTTCAAATTGCTTCTGTTTTTCAGTATTCGCTTCTTTTTTTATTCATTTTTCTCCTTTTTGCTGCTTGAACTTTAATTTATCTTTTGTTAGGTTATAATTTTCTCTTTTTTGTGCCTTTATTTTTAGTTTCTTTTTTGATTTTTGCTGCTTCTTTTTGAACAGATTGATTAATTTTGCAAAAACTCACCCATTATAAATTTTTGTTTTGAAAATGATTTAGAAAAAGGTTGTTTAACACTCCTTTTTTGGAACAAACAGAAACATTTGCAGTTGGTCTAAATGATTAAGTTAGTAAAAGGTTTTCGTAATATTAGTTCAAATCAGTCTCAATTGTATGTAGCATTAATTGAGAAATTGAATCAAACTGCCCAGGGTTATGGTTTTAAACCTGTTTTTGTGCCAACTGTGGAAGAGAAGCAGTTGTTTCAAAAACCAATTGGACCTGGAAGTGATATTAGTCAAAAGGAGTTTTTTTATTGTTCTGGCAGTAGTTCGACTGATAATCAGTTAGTTTTACGACCTGAACTTACAACAGGAATTGTTAATTATTTTTGGAGAAGTAAACAACAGACAACTTATACACCTTTGAACTTTTTTACTTATGGCAGTTGTTTCCGTTATGAAAAACCCCAACATGGACGCTACCGGGAGTTTTGACAGTGAAACTTTGACCAACTTTATTCTTCCTATTCTTCAATTGTTTCAGTGTTGAGTTTTCTAAACAGTATCTTTACTTACTTTCAGATTAAAGATCAAATTGTTTTTCAAATCAATTATCTCACTACTGGTCAATTAGAGAAAGTGAAGCAAGAAATTTTAAAACAGCAAAATGTTTTTTCTTTTTGTTCAATCTGCCAAAAACGCTTTGTCAACAGTAATGTTTATGCCATTTTAGATTGTCAAAGTTGCGGTGATTTTTTTATTCCTTTAATTGATTTAGAAAGTTTTTTAACTCCTCAAGAGCAGGCAGAATATCAAAAATACTACCAAAGATTTCAAACTTACCTACCAGGAATAAAAGTTGTTAAACAAAAGATTTTAACCAGAGGATTGGATTATTATTCTGGTTTGGTTTTTGAGGTAAAGTTACTGAATTATTCTTGAAGTAAAAATACACTTTTAGCAGGCGGAACTTATTTATTAGAAAAATTTAGTGATTGTTTTCCTGCTAATGCTACTGGATTTGGTTTTGCTTTTGGCATTGATCGTTTCATTGATTTTTTAGTTCAAACTGATCGTTTTAGTGTTTTATTGCCAAAGGCAGAAAAAGTAATTATTGGTTGTCTTGATTCTTCCCAAACAGAACAAGCTTCTACTTTTCAACAGATGTTGGTAAACAAACAGTTTATTACCTTTTTGGTAGATGGGAGTTGTTTGTTTTTTGACTTGTTAAAGTTAGCAGTAATGGAGAAATTTCAATGATTAATTTTTTTTGGCAATGAGTACCAAAAAGAGCAAAAGGTAGTTGTTCGTAAAATAATGTTAACTAAAACTAAAAAGTATTTTCAAAAAATTCTGCCAATTGCTGAAGTTGTTTCTGTGATTGAGAGAGAATCTTTCAATAATTAGTGATGATTTCTTTTTTTAGCAAAGATGTTGGTCCAAAAACACTAGATAAAAAGATACTTTTATATGGTTGAATTGCTAAGATTGTTAAGTTAGGTAGTTTATGTTTTATAGATTTACGAGATAGTTTTGGTGTTTGCCATCTGATTTTTAGTAAAAAAAAATTATTGTTGTGAAAGCAAGTGCAAAAACTAACTAAAGAATCAGTTGTTCAAGTTGTTGGTGTTGTTCAAAAAAAAAGGGTGTTATCAAAGTCTTTTGTTGTTGCATTTGAAGTAGTTGTAGAAGAATTAGAAATTATTAATTTGGCTAAACTACCCCCTTTTTTAATCAAGAATCAAACTGATGGTTTTGGAAGTCTACGATTAAGACATCGTTACTTAGATTTACGTCGTCCTAAAATGCAAAACATCTTATGGTTTCGTTATCAACTTTATCAAATTATTCGTGGTTTTTTTGCCAAGCAGCAAGAGTTTCTGGAAGTAGAAACTCCTCTTTTGGCAATGCCCACAGTTGAAGGAGCGCAAAGTTTTTTAATTTCTAGTCAAGTTCAGACTAAGAGTTGTTTTGTTCTTCCTCAGTCACCGCAAATTTATAAGCAGTTGTTGATGAACAGTGGTGTGTCTGCATATTTTCAGATTGCTCGTTGTTTTCGGGATGAAGACCTCCGTCATGATCGTCAACCAGAGTTTAGTCAGTTGGATTTAGAGATTAATTTTGCTGATGCATCAGTGGTTATGGATTGTGTAGAAAAATTGTTTCAACATATTTTTCAGCAGTTAAAAGGTTATAGGTTGGAAAAGTTTTTTCCTCAGATTGATTATCAAGTTGCTTGAAATAAATATGGCACAGATGCTCCTGATCTAAGATATGAATTTTTTCTTCAAGATTTTAATTACTTAAAGAATGGAGAAAAGAAATTAGGAGTTAATGATGTTGTTAAAGGTGTTGTTTTTTCTTTTCCTATCAATCTTAGTTTCTGGAACAGAATTCAACAGGAAATTCAAAAAATTACCAGGGTTCCTCTTCTTTTTTATTTTTGTCAAAAACAAACAGAGAGTAATTTAACTTCTTTTCAAAAACAACAACTTTTAATGCAAAGAGAGAACAAAAAACCATTTAATTGAATTGGTTTTGCTGGTAATTTACAACAAACTAATTTAGTTTTGGGCAAGGTCAGAAATTATTTAATTCAAGAATTTATGAAACCAGATCCTCTTCATCTTAGTTTTTGTTGAGTGGTTAAACCACCAATGTTTAAGTTTTCTTCCAGTGAAAAAAAGTATGTTAGTTCCCACCATCCTTTTTGCCAACCTTTAAGTGTTGTTGATTTTAATCAAAATTGAAAAGACAGTTTAGCAAATGCTTATGATTTGGTTTGTAATGGTGTGGAGTTAGGGAGTGGTAGTGTTCGGATTTATGATCTTGCTTTGCAAAAAAAGGTTTTTGCCATTTTAGGAGTTGATGAGAAAGTAGTAGAAAGTCAGTTTGGTTATTTTTTAAAAGCAATGGAGTATGGTTTTCCTAAACATGCTGGTTTTGCCCTCGGTTTGGATAGATTAATTATGCTTTTAACAAATAGTGCAAGCATTCGGGATGTTATTGCTTTTCCTAAAACTAGTAAATTAACATCACTACTAACTGATACAACTAAGAGGGATTAATGTTGAATTGTTGTAATAGAATAAAGGTTGCTTTGTTGTTGCAGAAGTGGCGGAATTAGGTAGACGCGCTAGACTTAGGATCTAGTCCCAGTTAATGGGGTAGGAGTTCAATTCTCCTTTTCTGCACCATCTGTAAGTGTTATAATTGAGGTTGTATTTAATGGATAGGAAAAAAAAATGGTAGAGTGGTGGTGGTTACTTGTTGTTGGTTTTTCAGTTTTAATCTTAGGGATGATTGCTGGTTTTTTTATTGCCAAAAAGATTTTTCTTGATGAATTAAAAAAGAACCCTCCAGTTAATGCTGGAATGATTCGGGCAATGTATGGAAAGATGGGACGTAAACCTTCTGAGTTGCAGGTTAGATCAGTAATTAATGCTATGAAGAAGTACCAGAATTAATTTTTTTGGTCATTTTAGGTTTAAAAAGTTTAACAAATGAGAACCAAGACCTACTTTTATTGTTTTGCCTGTAATCAGCAAAACTATTTTTCTTCCAAAAACAAAGCTAAGGGCAAAAACAAGTTATCTTTAAAGAAATTTTGTAAAAACTGCCAAAAAGTTAAGATTCACAATGAAAAGAATAAATAGTTATGAATTTTTCCTTTTTTGCTGGTTCTTCAAGAGTTGATAGAAATTTAAGGAGTAAAGATAAAACAGAAACTACTGATAGTGGTGGTTTCAACTCTCCTTTTTGGAAGCAAGTTTTACTGGTTCGATGATTACGAGTTCTGATTGCTTTTTTAATTTTTATGGTTTTTTTATTACTTTGAAGTTATGTTAATTACCAATTTACCATTTTAATACTGACAGTTTTACCACTTTTCATTGGTTATGCCTTTTCTTATTTTTTACAACCTGTTAATGTTTTTTTTCAGCGTTTTTTCTCTGAAAGGACAAGTAGAATTTTGGTTTTTATTCTTTTTTTAATTTTTACTCTTGCTCTGGTTTCAGGTTTGTTTTTTGTTTTCTTTATTCAATTGGACAGTTTGTACAAAAAGTTTCTTTATCAAACTCAAGGTTTGGATGAATTTTTGAGGTTTTTAGATACTACAGAAGTTAAAAATTTGCAGTTTGTTCGAACAGGTAATGAAACTTTTGAAATTTCTTATGATGTTTTAACAGGTAATGAATTTTTGCCTAAAAGTGAAACTATTAACACTGAAGATGTTGCTGGTATTTTTGTCTTGTTGCTTCATATAGCAGTTAATTTTCAATTTTTACAGGGTATTTGTTTCAGTTTCATGGTGTGGCTGGACCAAAATGTTACCAATTATGGTTACTTACAAACTCTTTGAAACAATTGACAAGGAATTGCTTTAATCTTGTATTTACTTTTTTTTACAATCATTATTGCTGCCTTTTCTCTTGGAAAAGGTTCTAGTTTTTTTGACAAAGTTTGATTTTTTTTTACCAAAGATTATGAACCAACTGTAGCAGAAAAATTAAAGTTGGAGTTGAAAAAAAATTTATCATCATGAGGACGAGGGCTGTTAATTGTGGAACTGTATATTATGGTGGGAACTGGTTTTTTTCTTTTTACTGCTGGTATTATTTTTTCTGATTGATCTTCATATGTGGAGTCTAGTATTGTTTTAACTTTGTTTATGACTTTGTGCAATTTAGTTCCTTACATTGGTCCAACTATTGGTTTCATTCCCATTGTATCAATTGGTTTAATTGATGTTGTTAATCATGGTGTTGATTCTTTTGTCAGTTGAATTCCTTTTATCATTGCTGTAGTTGGTTGCTTTTCAGTACAAATAGGTGAATCAGCATTTGTTTCTCCTTTAGTCTATTCCTATAAAGTAAACTTGAGTCCTACTACTATTATTGTTGGTTTGGCTGTGACTGGTGTTGTTTTAGGTGTTTTTTGAATGCCTCTTACTATTCCTGCCATTTTAGTATTTAAAATCTTTTACCAGGTTTTTCAAAAAGGTTCAGAGAAAAAGAGTAATATCAAAGGCAACTCCCCAACTTTAAATCATACTAGGTTTTAAAACCAGAGAATGAAACATATTAGCAGTAAGCAACTTAGACAGTTATGAGTCTCTTATTGAGTTCTTAAACGAAATCATAAATTAGTTCAACCTTGTTCACTAGTTGGAAAAGATGACTCTTTGTTGTGAGTTAATTCAGGCATTGCTTGCTTGAAACAGTTTTTTCTTAATCCTGATACAGCTGTTGCAACCAGAATTTTTAACATTCAAAGAGCAGTTCGAACTGATGATTTGGACTTAATTGGTAAAACTAATCGTCATCTGAGTTTTTTTGAAATGATGGGTAATTTTTCTCTAGGTGATTATGGTAAAAAAGAAGCAATTGTTTGAGCATGAGAGTTTTTAACTAGTAAGGACTGATTAAACCTGGATAAAAGTAAAATTTATATAACTGTTTTCCAAGATGATCAAGAGAGTATCAATGTTTGTCAGCAATTTTTACAGGTTTCTATCCAAAATGGTAATTTATTTCTTAAGGGTAAAAAGACTAATTTTTGGGATTTAGGTGTTGGTCCCTGTGGTCCTAATTTAGAGTTTTTTTATGATTTAGGTCCTCAATTAGAAAAGCAACCAAAGAAAGCAGGTACTTTGCTTTTGCAACAAGATGCAGAAAATGATCGTTTTTTAGAAATTTGAAACATTGTTTTTTCAGAATTTTTTAACAATACCAAAAACTCTTCTCCTAACTACCTTGAAAAAAGCAAAGGGATTTATCCTAGTTTAGAGGGTAAAAACTACTTAAATTTACCCAGAAAAAACATTGATACAGGAATGGGATTGGAAAGAATTTTAACTGTTTTACAAAGAAAAGAAAGTTGTTTTGAAACTGACTTATTTCAAGATATTTTTATTTTTTTAGCAGATAAGTTGCAAGAGTTTAAAATTACTGTTTCTCCTCCTCTTTCCAAAAATCCTCAACTCCGAATTATTGCTGATCACCTTCGGGCAGTTTATTTTATGTTGTCTGATCTTATTCAATCTGATAAATCATGAAGTTTTCAAAACAAGCATGCTTACATAGTTCGTAAAATAATTCGTAATGCTTTTTTAACAGCTTATTTTCTGGGTTTTAACAAACCTTTTTTATTTTTAGGTGTAACAGTAGTTGCTGATAAAAACCTTTCAAAAATCCAACCAATGGCACAATTAATTTCCCAAATTCAAAATCTGGTTTTAGATGAAGAGAAGAGTTTTTTATTTTTGTTGGAAAAGGTTAATTATTTTTTAAAAACAACACACTTGGATGGTGCTACTATTTTTAAACTGGTAACTGAAGAGGGTTTGCCATTTGTTTTATTAAAACAAATTGCTCAAGTTAAGAATATTTCTTTTGGACAAAAAGAGTATGAACAAATTTGTCATTTAGAAAAGAAAAAACAGATGTTAAAAAATAAAAAGAGTCAAATTTGATTTGAAAAAACAGATGTTAAAAAACTATCCTTAGGAATAGATCAAAAAACCATTTTTCAAGAAAAAGTTCTTCAATCTCTGGACAGTAAAATTTTGGTAATTATCACTCTTCAAAACACTGAACAGTTAACTATAACTAATAACTTGTCAGCAGGTCAACAAGGTTGAATAGTTGTTGATAAAACCCCTTTTTATGCCCAAAAAGGTGGTCAGGAGTCTGATCAGGGTTGATTTTCTAATTTAGATGTTGCTGGTACAGTTTCCAATGTTGTTGTCAATGACTGGTTTCAACACCTTCATTTTGTTCAGGTTACAAAAGGAGAATTGAAAGTAGGCAGGCAAATAAATTTGAAAGTGGATGCTACAAAACATCAATTAGCAACTAACAACCATTCAGCAACCCACCTTTTACTTGCTGCTTTGCGTAAGATCTTAGGGGAGGAGGTTTATCAATGTGGCTCATTAAACAACAGTCAGTATCTACGTCTAGATTTTTACAGTCAAAATCCAGAGTTACTGGACTCTTTTACTCTTTTAAAGCAAGTAGAAGAGTTAGTTAACCAAAAAATTCAAGAAAATATTCAGCCCCAAGTTAGTTTTGTTACACCTGAACAAGCACAAAAGATGCAAGCATTAGATTTTTTTAATGTTTCTCAATATTATCCAGAGAAAGTCAGGGTGGTTAACTTTGTTAATTATTCAGTTGAACTATGTGGTGGTACTCATGTAACAAAGACAAAGCAGATTGAAAATTTTCTTATTACAAGCATTAAAAAAATTGGTAAAAACCATTTTCGAATTTATGCTGTCACTACTTGAGAAAAAACCACAACTGTTGTTGAGAAAAAACACCTGCTTTTTTGCCAAAAACTAGAACAAAACTCTGAGTTAAAAAATGCTTTTTTAACTGTTTCAGGAGTAAAAGATAGTTTAAAAGTGATTACTGATTGTTCTTTCTATTTAGAAAGAGAATATTTGCAGAAACAATTTTTGTTGAAAATGGAAATGTTTCAGAAAAAACAAGAAACCCAACTTTTAAACCAATTACTTTCTATTTACTCTCTTCCTGCTTCAGATCATCACTCATTGTCAGGAATTAGTTTTATCTATCATTGTCTGAATTTAGAAGATAATATTGATCAGAAACAACTGAATTATTTCAGGAAGCAAAAGCATTTTTCAGTTTTAATTCCAAGTAGTTTTACTTCATTAACTACTGGTTTTTCTCTGGATGCTTTTTTTTGAAAACTGTTTGATAAATTCAAAAAAACAGAGAAAGATTTTGTGTTTTTTTTTCAAAATAGGCAAAAAGTTGGTTGTAATTTTGTTTTGCAGTTTAATGAGAGCGTCCTAACTGTTGATTGGTGAAAAAAGATTTTATCAACTGAGCAAGTACAATTTGGTGTTAAAAAAAACAAAATTCAAGGTTTTTTTAAAACTTCTGCTGAGAAATTTTTGTCCTTTTTAAAAAGTAAAATAAAAGAAAAGGATTAAAAATTATCTTATTTTCCAGAAATTAGTAACAAAAATCCAGGACAGGATGATGATGCCAAAAATACCTGCTTTTATTTCAAAAATAGTATCAGGTGCATACTTATCACCTATTCAAATAATTAAGACAGGCAAAACATAAACAATTAGTTTAAAAACCCCAAAGAAAAGAAAAATTGGCCATCTAAATCTTTGAAAGTTAAACATTTTTTCCAGAAACAAGTGTCAAAAAGCAAAAATAAAAGGATATCAAAAAAGGACAATGTTGAGAGAAAACAACCAACTAAAGTCCTTTTGAACAATGGCAACAACCAAAAAGACTCCTTCAACTAAAAGAATTATTGCTTTCTCCAAGTTGAAATAAGTTTTGATTTTATTTAGTACCAAAGAAACGATCACCAGCATCACCAAAACCAGGAACAATGTATTTTTTTTCATTTAGTTTTGGATCAATGTTGACAGTATAGATGTTGATCCCTTTTATCTTCTCTTCAATCTGTTTTTTGGCATATTGACTGGCAATTATGCTAACAAAATGAATTTGACAGTTTTTACTAATCTTTTGAATTTTTTGAATGGCAGTAATTGCTGTTTTAGCAGTTGCCACCATTGGATCTAAAACAATAATTTGACTGTTTGTTTCTACTTTAGGGAACTTAAAATAGTATTCACAAACTTGAAAATTATTTTGATTTCGATAAAGACCAATATGACTAATTTTTGCTTCTGGAATCAACTCTTTAAATCCTTCTAAAAGTGCTAAACCAGCACGCATAATAGGAACTAAAATAATTTCTTCTGCTAGAATTGTAGCTGTTGTTTTGGTAAAGGGAGTTTCTACTGGAATTTTTTTAGTTTGTCATTCCTTTGTTACACTATTTACTAAGAGTTTGGCAATGTTAACCATTGCTTGGCAAAATTGTGTTCTTGATGTATCTTTTTTCCTCAAAGTAGTCAAATTGTGTTCAATAAGAGGACTTTTAATTATTTTTCACTGATTGTTTTTTATTTCCTTCATTGTTTCAGGGTTTGTTAAAAATAAATTATAAACAAAAGTTGAGTAGTTAAAGAATATTTTCTTGTTTTTCTCCTCCCTTTTAGTATAATCCCCTTGTTAATGGTCAGAAACATCTTTTGAACTTTTAGTTATCAAAACCTGTCAGCAGTTTTACTTTCTTTGGTTTTAACTACCTTTTTAGTGATAGTTCTTTCCTTGGTTTATTGATGGCAAGTGCGAAAAAAGAAGGTTGATGATTTGCCAACAGGTTTTTTGTTGTTGGTTGAGTTAGTCTTGAAAGGTTTAGAGGATTTAATTAAAAAGTCTCTGGGCAAAAAGTTTATTAAATTAACCCCTTACTTTTTTTACCTTTTACTTTATATTAACTTGGGAAATGTGATCACTTTGTTTTTTGGTTTAGAAAGTCCTTTTGCTTTTTTAACAGTTGTAGCTAGTCTAGGTTTTGTTACCTTTTTAGGTATCTACTATTTTGGTATTTATTTTGAAGGTTGAAGTTTTTTTAAGGGTTATCTTAATCCTTTACAATTTATCTCCCAGATTGCCAGTTGAATTTCTATTTCTTTTCGATTGTTTGGTAATATTCTTGCTGGCACTTTTGTTGTTGCTCTTTCTTATCAGTTTTTAATGAATTCTGAGTTGGGACAGAGTTTGCGCTGATTTAATGTTTTAGCTGTTTTGATTGCCCCTTTGAAGTTCTATTTTGATGTTTTTTCAGGTACTTTACACTCTTTTATTTTTGTTTTGTTGACTTTGACTTATTGATCACTTTCTCGTTCTTCTGAGTCTAGTTAAAAAAATTTTTAGAGAGTTTTTGCCAGTTATATCTAAGAAATGCTATAATGAAGTTGCTTTTTTTGTTTTTCTGATTATGGAAGTTGGTATTGAAGCCTTTAAGTATTTAGCAGTTGGATTATCTTCACTGTCTTTTGTTGGTACTAGTCTTGGTCAAGGTATTGCTGCTGGTAAGGCAGCTGAGGCCGTTGGTCGTAATCCAGATGCTGAGGGTAAGATTCGGACAATGTTAATTATTGGTTGTGCAATTGCTGAATCAGCAGCAATCTATGCTTTGATTTTGTCTTTAATTATTCTTTTTGTTTTGTAGAGTTTAAGTCTATCTAACATAATTTTTTGAAGTATGATAGTTTTTGAAGCGGTTGTTGATGTTGCTGGTAAGTTAACAATTGCTGATATTCCGCTTTTAATTGCTCATTTAATTGCTAGTTTATTAATGATTTTTTTTCTTTCCTTCTTTGTTTATCAACCTTTTAAAAGTTGGGTTCAAAGACGAGAGGAAAAATTAAAAAATAATTTAGTTGATACAAAAAAAAACCTAGCAACTGCCAAAGAGAAGGAGTCTTTAGCACAAAAAGAGTTGGTAAATGCCAAATTTTTAGCAAAACAAATTCTTGATGAAGCAAGGGAGAGAGTAGTTAGAGAGAAAACAGAGATCATTAAACAAACCAAGAAGTTAAGAGAGCAGATGTTGGCAGAATCTCATTTGGAAAAGTTACAAATTAAAAAACAGTTTAAAAAAGAAATTGAAAAAAGTATTGCTTTGAATGCAATTGCTCTTTCTAAAAAGATTTTACTTGCTGATTTAACTCCCCAAAAACATCAGAAATTGATTGAGCATTTTTTGACTAGTTTAGATGAATAAAGTTAGTGATCCAGTTTCCATTTATGTTCAAGCTTTTTTTAACTTATGTGTGAATAAAAAAGTAAAATGACAAGATTACTTGGAAACTAATTTGAGTTTAATTAAACTTTTAACTTTGAATCAAAATTACTTTTGAAACTGATTACAGAGGTTAGATCTTATTCAACTGAAAAAGGAACTAAAGATAATTTTGCCTTCTCAGTTAGAAGCTTATTGATGGAATTTGATTAACATTTTACTTGAAGACTGTAATTTTCATTTGTTTTTGTCAATTTTATTTTCTTTGAAAAAAAAAATGTATCAGGTTTTAAACATTAAGTTAGTTAATGTCTATTCAGTAGTTCCTTTAAACCAAAAACAACTGCAACAATTAGAAAGGAAGTTGATTAAAAGATTGCAAGCTTCTGTTGAATTGGTTACTAAAATTGACAAAGAATTACTTGGAGGAGTATGTGTAGAAGTTGGTAATTTAAGATTGGATAACTCTTTACAGAAAAGACTTTGGGATCTGGAACAGGAGTTTACAAAGTAGTTTAGATGAAAATTAAGGTTTCTGAAATTGCTAAAATTATCCAGGATCGGATTGAAAACTACCACTTTCCAACTCAAGTTGTTACTGGTAAGGTAGTTTCAGTATCAGATGGTGTAGTTATTGTTCAGGGTTTGGATGATGTTGGTTATTTTGAAACTCTTGTTTTTGCTAATGGTAGTTTAGGATTAGCATTTAGTTTGGAAAAAAATCATATTGGTGTAGTGGTTTTTAATAAATGAACAGAGATTAAAGAAAATGATAGTGTTCAAAAAACTGATCAGATTCTTTCTATTCCTGTTGGTAATCAATTTTTAGGCCGAGTTGTTGATCCACTGAGTGTTCCAATCGATGGTTTGGGTGAGATTCAATCAACTGAAAAAGCTATGGTAGAAAAAGTTGCTCCAGGAGTTATTGTTAGAGAGTCAGTCAATCAACCTCTAGAAACTGGTGTGTTAATTTTGGATGCACTGTTACCTATTGGTAAGGGACAGAGGGAGTTGATTGTTGGTGATCGTCAAACAGGCAAAACCACTTTAGCGGTTGATACTATTATTAATCAGGTTGGCAAAAATGTTGTTTGTGTTTATGTAGCTATTGCTCAAAAAACTTCTAGTGTATTAAAGACAATCAATCGATTAAAAGCTAATAATGCTTTAAAAAACACTGTTGTTGTTTTATCATCTGCTTCTCAATCAGAGGCTATTCATTTTTTAACTCCTTTTTCAGGAATGACTCATGCTGAGTTTTTTCTCAAACAAGGAAAAGATGTTTTAATTGTTTTTGATGATTTATCTAAACATGCTGTTGCTTACCGTGGATTATCATTACTTTTGAAACAAACTTCTGGTCGTCAAGCTTATCCAGGTGATATTTTTTATTTGCATTCCCGTCTTTTAGAAAGAGCAGTTAAGTTAAACCCCCAAAATGGTGGCGGTTCTATTACTGCCCTACCTATTATTGAGACTCAAATGGAAGATTTAACTGCCTATATTCCTACTAATGTTATTTCTATTACTGATGGACAAATTTTTTTATTGAGTAAAATGTTTAACCTTGGTTTTAAACCAGCAGTTGATCTAGGTTTATCAGTTTCTCGGGTTGGCTCTTCTGCCCAAACTCCAGCAATTAAAAAAATGGTTGGTAATTTAAAGTTGGATTTAGCCAGTTATCATGAGTTAAAAGTTTTTTCTCAATTGGGTGGTAGTTTAGATGGTAAAACTCAAAAAACACTTGAACATGGTGCTAAAGTGATGGAAATTTTGAAACAGAGAGAAGGAGAGTTAATTCCTCAATGAATCATGTGTATTATTTTATGGATTATTAAAAATAATCTTTTGGAGAAATTAAAAGTTTATCAAGTAACTGATTTTAAAAATGATTTGATTAGACATTTTTTGTCTCTGAAAAAAACTGTTTTTTTTGTGCAATCTTTTGCTAATGCTAAAGAAGCAATGACTGTTCCAACTGAAAAGAAGATAGCAGCAGAAGTTAAAAAGATTATGGACAAATTTGTAGTTTTGAATCAAAAATAGTTGAATAGAAAGCATTTAGTTTTGGTATGAAGCACAGTATTAAATCTTTGGAAAAAAAAATTTTTTCTATTAAAAAGATTGCTAAATTAACAAAAGCAATGAAAGTTATTGCTACAGTTCATTTTCAAAAGGCATACCAAAAAGTAAAAAATAATGCTCAGTCTATTTTTTGGATTCAAGAAATTTATGGTCAGTTACAATGCTTAATTAATTATGAGCAAATAAAAAAAATTAGTTTTGTTGCTAATGGTTTGACCAAGAAGGCAACAGGTACTCTTTGAATTGTTTTTACTTCTGATTTAGGATTATGCGGAAGTTACAACACTAATCTTTTTCATAAATTGTCAATTAATCCAAACTTGGATGCTTTAATTATTATTGGCAAGAAAGGAAGTGAATATTACCAAAAGACCAACTTTAGAATAATCAAACATTATCCTAGCAACAGTTTTGTTACTGAACATTTACAACAGTTGGTTTCTTGACTTCAAGTTCATTCTGTTGCTTTTGCTAAAGTGATGGTTTTGTTTACTCAATTTTTTTCTCATTTTAGTCAAAAAGTAATTTGAACTGAAATTTTACCAGTTCAAATAAATCCTTCCCTCAAAGAACAAGAAGTAGTTTCTAATTTTATTGCTGAACCATCACCAATCAACATTTATCAAACTACTTTGTCAATTTATTTGACTAGTCTGTTGCAATTTTGGTACTGAAATTCTAGAACTAGTGAAGAAAAAATTCGGCAAGTAGCAATGGAAAATGCTAGTAAAAATGCTCATGATATGGTTCATGATCTTAAGTTAGAATATAATCAATTACGTCAGGAATTGATAACCAAAGAGGTTATTTTAGTCAGTCAAGATGTCTAACAAAGCAAAAGATTCAACATTTAACTTTAATTTACATCAAGGTCAAGTTTTGTCTGTTAATGGTTCAGTTGTTGATGTGCAATTTAACAAGTACAAACTACCCAAGTTAAATGATGCTCTTTTTCTTTACAATGGTAAAGAAAAGTTGTTCTTGGAAGTTGCTCAACAAGTTGGTAACAATGTTGTTCGTTGTCTAGCAATGGGTTCTGTTTTTGGTTTGCAACGCGGAGTAACAGTTTGGTCTTTAAATCATCCCATTCAGGTTCCAGTTGGCCCAGCAGTTTTAGGCAGAATTTTTAATGTTTTAGGTGAACCAATTGATAATTTAGGTGAAGTTGTAACTGAAAAAAAGGATTTTATTCATAAAAAACCAGTTAAGTTTCAGAAACAAGCAGTTGCAGAAGAGATTTTGGAGACAGGAATTAAGGTTATTGATCTTTTAACACCTTTCACAAAGGGAGGAAAGATTGGTCTTTTTGGTGGTGCTGGCGTTGGTAAGACTGTCTTAGTTCAAGAGTTAATTAACAATGTTGCTAATGCTCATGCTGGTATTTCTGTTTTTGCTGGTGTCGGTGAACGCAGTCGTGAAGGTAATGATCTATATCATGAAATGAAAAGTACTAATGTTTTGGATAAAACAGTTTTGGTTTTTGGACAGATGAATGAGTCACCAGGACCTCGAATGCGTGTTGCTCTTTCTGCCTTAACAATGGCAGAGTATTTTCGAGATCAAGAAGGAAAGAACGTCCTTTTTTTCATTGACAATGTTTTTCGTTTTGTTCAAGCAGGTAGTGAAGTTTCTGCCCTTTTAGGCAGAAAACCATCAGCTGTTGGTTATCAACCTACTTTGGCAACGGAGGTAGGACAGTTACAAGAAAGAATTGTCCCTACTAATCAAGGTTCAATTACTTCAGTTCAAGCTATTTATGTGCCAGCTGATGACATTACTGATCCTGGTCCAGCCACTATCTTGCCTCATTTGGATTCTCAGGTTATTCTTGATCGTAATATAGCTGCTTTGGGTATTTATCCAGCTATTAACCCTTTATTGTCTTCTTCACAAGCATTGAAGGCAGAAGTAGTTGGTGAAAAACATTATCAAACAGCACAAGCAGTTTTTAAAATTTTGCAAAGGTTTGATGAGTTAAAAGATATTATTGCTATTTTAGGTTTTGATGAACTTTCTGAAACTGATAAAGTTATTGTTAGTAGAGCTCGAAAGTTGCGTAACTTCTTTTCACAACCTTTCTTTGTAGCTGAAAAGTTTACTGGTAATAAGGGTAAATATTGTAAAATTACCCAGGTAGTTGATGATTTTGCTGCAATTATAGCTGGTAAGTTTGACCATCTTGATGAAAAAGCATTTCTTTATTGCGGTAGTTTAGCAGAAGTGGTTAACAAAAAATAGTTTTTGATATTTATAAAAAATTTTTGGAAAAATTATGTTAGAATTGGTTTTCAGAACAATGAAATCTGTGTCAAGAAAATTTTCAGTTTTTTTCTTTTTTTCTTTTTTAGCAGTTCTTTTTTCTGGATTTTTTTTCTTTTCAGGTTTTTCTTCACAAATGGCGGTTCAGACAGAAGTGGTTGCTTCTGATCAGACATCTCATCCAGAGGTGTTAAAAAAAGAATCTCATGCTTTTGAAGAAGCTGATGAAGTTGATGATCTTTCTTTGCTGGATGGCAGGATTAATGAAATTTTGTCACCAATATTACTTGATGCTCTTGAAGATATTTCACTTGTTGAAGGTGATGAGACGGTTGAATACAAGTTTCGTACTCTTACCTTTCAATGGGCAAGGTTTTATTTGATAGAAGGAATTGAAAAAACTTCACTTGGTGATCAAAGTTTATTTGAAAATACAAAGATAAACTTATCAGACATTTCAGAGAAATTTCAACCTGATAACTCTGTTTGGCAGTTTCTCAGGGACTTGATTCAAAAAAACAATGTTAATCCAGATTTGTTGGCAATTTGAAAACAGCAAAAGGTTGCTGCAGAAGAAAAATTTTTGAATTCTATTCGGAGTTTGCTTTTAAAGTTTCAGGCAGTAGGTCTCAAAGGTTACAATTTTTGACGTTTAATCAAAGTTGATAAAGATATTTTTATTGACTTGGACTTGAGTCATGTTGACAATTTAGCAACTGTTAGTTTTGCTCAGTTGCCTGTTCAAACCAAAGTTCAATTACGCACTTTTTTTCTTGTATTAAAAGGCAATCCTGAATATACAGAGGGAGTATTAGAATTATTAATCTCGGCTGAGTTTGATGAGGTACTTCTTGGTATCAGAGCACTTAGAGCATTGAACAAGATGAAATATTTTGTTGATAATGTTGATGATTTTCCCAAACTAGAGGTCTTAGTTAATGCTTCTAAAAACCCTAGAAATTGACGTTGATTTACTCATTTGTCACAAAGTGACTTTTTAACTGTTTTGCAAACTGGTAAGGAAATTTTGCCTATTTTTCATTTTGTTTTAAATGTTTACAGACAAAAAATGCTTTTTCCCCTTCTCAGACAAATGCATCTTAATCAAGTAAAACACTTTAAGTTTGACCGTCGTCTTACTGATGGTTCTGTTGTTACTAAGGGACTTGATGTTGATGAGTTGTTGTCTTTACCAAATATGTTGGTTGATTTTGGAGAAATGAGTTTAGGTGCCAAAAGACAGTTAGTTCATATGCTTTTCAATGGTGTTGTCTCTTCTGATTTGGAACCGGTTGTGGATCGTGTTTTTATTTCTAGAAACCAATTAAAAGCTAGATGAGAACTTAATTATAAGAATTTATTTCGGAGTGAAATTTTTAATGATGTTCGTCACTATCTTGTAAGGTGGCAGAAAATTGTTTTGGAGACTGATGTAGAACCTATTGATTTACCAAAGTTTCTTCTTGATGTCCCAAACTTGGCCACAGTAGAATTTAATGACTTAGATCAAAGAGTGAAGAATTGATTCGGCTCTGTTGTGAAGTATGCTGATAGTCTTTTTAATTTAGAAATGATTTTATACAATGAGTATTTGAATATTTTTGCTTTTGCAATTGAGGATGAATTGAAGCAATTGAGGCAAGCAAAACCAACAGTTAGAAGAATTGTTATTGGTAAGGATATAGTGCAAGAATATTGACACCAACCTAAGAATAATTGTTGATGATGACAGTTTTGGTGTACTAAACCTAAACCAATTTTAAAGAAAAAAACACTCTATAGGGGTAAAGTTTATTATTTACACAATTTGTTTAATGCTGCTGAAGCTGGAGTTTCTCATGGTTTTTATCATAGAATGAATAAAAAGACTTTAGCTGAGTTAAAACGTCTTACAGGTGGTTGACGACTTACTGTTGAAAAGTTCTTTCTTGCAATGCCAAGACAGGTTGATGGTCCTTGGTGATTGTAGTTGGGTTTTAAATACTCCTGTTTAGTTATTTTTAGTTAGTTTATAGTTGATTTTCTGTTCAAGAATAATTCCTATTAGGACAAGTTGTCTGTGCTTTTCTAACTTTGTTTTGTTGAAGATATGGATTAAATCTTCCAACAACCAAAACAATTAAAAAGAAAAGCAGAAAAAAGAAATCATAGGTAGTGAGAAAGTTGGGTTGTTTACTAAAAGGAAGAAGACAATAAATTGAAGAAAGGTTTTTTTGAGTTGCTATTAGAAAACTACTGCTAAGTAACTGGGTTTTGACCTGGGTACAATTTGATTAAGAAGTTGTATCAAAAAAGCAAATTAGCAAAAAACATTTATCAAAAAGAAAACCACAAACTAATTTATGTTGGTAGCAAAAGTTTTAGCAGAGAATAAAACTAACTGAAAAAACTGCAAACAAAGTAACTTTGAAAAATGTTAAAAAGGAAGATCTTATCTGATGTTTTTTAACAATAAAATTACTTCTTCACTTTTCTTATTAACTTGGATACCTATTTCATAGTTGATTGCTGTTGCCTTATGAAATTTTTAAATTAACGTTCAAAATAATGCTGATCTTTGCAAAAGATAAATAAAGAAATTCTTGGTTGTTTTTACTTTATCTTTTTTCTCTTTGATGTTTAATCACCAACCATACAATTAGTAGTAAAAGCAAGAAAATTACTCCACCTAAAGAGTAAAATGTGACAAATTCAGTGTTTTTTTTACTTTCTTTTTCATAATTATTTATTTTTTTTCTTTTTTCAATTACCTGAAAAATTTTTTTTCTAAAATCTTCAACTGAAAGGGAACTAATTTTTTTTAATTCTTTAAGAGTGTTTACATCTTTAAAATGAGAAGGTTTCTTTTTTTCTCTTTCTTTTTTAAAAACATTTAGATCAATTACTTTTTTATTTATTTCAATTTTTTCTGCTTGAACACTCCCTAAAAAAGGTATTAATTTTTGAACTACTTTTCAGTGCTCTTCTAATTTTTTGTCAATATTTTTGTCAATAATTAATTTGATGTTTTTACCAGATAAACTTATTAACTTTTTTTTGTGATATTCATAACTAACTTTATCTAATTCTTTTATCTTTTTTGTGCCATCAAAGAGGTTGGAAAGTGAATATTTGTTATTTGGAGCAATTTCAATTGCTTCTAAACCAGCACTTTCTATTCGTTTTTTTTCTTTCAAAATTTCTTCTCAGATTTTTTGTAGTCCTATATCAAGAGTTTCTTTGAGAAAATTGAAGTATTCTTTTCCTTCATTGGGTATTCTTTCTTGTTCATATTCAATACCTGCTTCTTCTAAATTTGCTTTTAAATCTGCTATTTCTTTTGATAGTGGTTTTATTTCTGTAGATGTTTGAGATTTTTCAGCAAAGTGGTTAGTAACTTTTGTTTTATTTGGAAGAATTGAAACTCCCAAAACAACAACAAAGATCAGGAAAAAAATTATTGCCTTAAAAACAGGATTTTTTTTGTTAAGTTTATCCCTTCTAAAAGTCATTGCATTCAGACCAACAGTTTAATTCTAAAATTAGTTAAAAAAGTTAAATTGAAAAAAAACACCCTAATTAATTCTCAAAGACATTGCTTTTTTTTACCATAAAAAAGCAGAAATATAATTTTTATAGAAATAAGAGTAATATTTTGTCAGAATTATGTGAAACCAACATAAAATAATTGCTGAGGATTTATTACTCAGAAAATGTCAAAGATCAGATTTAAAATTTTTAAATATTATCAATTGCTTTTCTCTTTTGATGATGTTAAATCAATTTCTTTTTGCGCTGAGAAAAAAGGTGTGTTGACAGTTTTGTTTGATCATATGCCTATTATTGCTTCAATTAAGGATTCAGTAGTTTTTTTACATTTTACTTCTGATGATAAAAAGAAGAAAAGGTTTTGAATACAAAGGGGTATTTTTTCTTTTCAGAACAATGAAGCTAAATTAGTTGCTGATGAACTGAAGGAATTAAAGAAGGATAGCAATTAGTTCTTTGATGTTTTTACAAAATAATTTTTCAGTTTCTATTTATGAAAACTTTAATTAGGTTTTATTATTTAGTTTTGTCATTTTTAAAACACTGTTTTTCTTCCCTTAAGCAGTTTTTGTTTTTTGTTTGACAGTTTTTCAACTCTGATTACTGAATTTTAAAAAGATATGAAGCAATTCAACTTCAAATTTTAAAGAGGCGTTGTCAGTTGATGTTTCTCACTGATCAAGAGTTAAAAAGTAAAACCAAGCAACTAAAGGAAATCTATTTAAAGAATGCTAATTTAGAAGATCTTTTGGTAGAGGCTTATGCTGTTGCTTTTGAAGCTGTTTTTCGTGTTACTAAATTAACTTTACATCCTGTTCAGATACTTGGGGCAATTGTTTTGCATTTTGGTGATGTGGCTGAAATGAAAACAGGCGAGGGAAAAACTTTAGTTTCTGTTTTACCTGCTTATTTGAATGTTTTAACAGGTCAACAGGTTTGTATTGTGACTTTTAATGAGTATCTAGTTAATCGTGACTCTACTGATAATGGTAAAATTTTTGCTTTTTTAGGAGTTACTGTTGGTAAAACTTTAAACCAAATGAACCGTCAAGAAAAGATGACTAATTACAAAAAGGAAATCATTTATGGAACTAATTCTGAATTTGGGTTTGATTACTTACGGGACAATATGTTGCAAATATGAGAGGAAAAATTACAAAAAAAACATTATTATGTCATTGTTGATGAGATTGACTCTATTTTAATTGATGAAGGTAGAACACCTCTGATTATTTCAGGGAAACCACAAAATCGTTCACAGTTGTACCGGAAAGCAAATCAATTTGTTAAAACTCTGACATCTTTAGACTTTAAAACTGATTTAGAATCCAAGAGTTGTTTTCTTCAAAGATCAGGTGTTTTAAAAGCAAACCATTATTTTCATACTAACAGCATCTTTGACATTGAAAATTCTGAACTGTTTCACTTTATTTCCAATGCTTTGCATGCTACTTTTTTGCTAAAAAAAAATGTTGATTATTTGGTTAAAAATGGCAAAGTTGTTCTGATTGATCATTTTACTGGTCGGGTAACTCCTGATCGAACTCTATCAGAGGGTTTGCATCAAGCTTTGGAAGCAAAAGAACTTTGTTCTATTCAAGAAGAAAGTTCAGTTTTAGCTACCATTACTTACCAGAATTTTTTTCGTCTTTTTGATAAGATTGCTGGTATGACAGGAACAGCAAAAACTGAAGAAGAAGAGTTTATTCGTCTTTTCAATATGCATGTTTTACCAATTCCAACTGACCAACCAGTTGTTCGTTTTGATGATGAAGATCTGTTTTTTTACAGTAAAAAACAAAAATATTTGACCCTAATTGAACACATTAAGAGTTTGCATCAGAAAAAACAACCAATTTTAGTTGGAACTTCATCAGTCCAGACTTCTGAAGAATTTAGTGCTATTTTAAAAAGATTTGGTTTTAAATTTGCAGTTTTAAATGCTAAACACCACCAATATGAAGCAGAATTAATTGCTAATGCTGGTAAACATGGCAAAATTACTATTTCTACCAATATGGCTGGAAGAGGAACAGATATCAAACTGGATGAAATTGCTAAGAAAGCAGGTGGTTTGGCTGTTTTAGCAGTTGAAAGAAATGAATCTCGCCGAATTGATTTACAGTTACAAGGACGGAGTGGTAGACAAGGAGAACCAGGTTGTTCAGTTTTTTATTTATCTTTAGATGATGATCTTTTTCTGCGTTTTGGTAATTCTGGTCTCAAGAAGTTTTTTTGGTCAGCAAAGGATGAAGTTTTAAAATCTGGTTTACTTTCTAAAACTATTGCTGAAGCACAAAAAAAGATTCAGATTGCTAATTATGAACAACGAAAGAATTTATTGGAATATGACAATGTTGTTTGTCAACAGATGCGAGTAGTTTATTCCCAAAGAGATTTCTTAATTGCTACAGATGCTATTGAAGGTTATTTAAAGACAATGTTTATTCACTTTTTTTCTTTAAAGTGGCAGCATTCCTTTTCCTTACAACCAGAAGTTTCTTATGAAAGTTTAATCACTTTTTTCAAACACTTACAAACCGAAACATTTTTGCCTGATTTCTTTTTGCCTGATTTAGCAACTGATCAAACATTTACAAAGCAAGAAGTTATAAACGCCTTAACAAATAGTTCACTGTCTCTCTGCCAAAAGGTCCAAAAATTTATTGCTCAATCAGGGATGATGGATTTTTCTAGTTGAATTCCTCAGGTTCAAGGCAAAACTGATCAACCTGATCAGTTTTTGTTTTTGGAAATAAGAAATCTTTTGTTAAAAACTATTGATCAACTCTGAACCAGTCACTTAGATGAACTTTTACATTTAAAGAGTAGTTCATTTCTTCATGGATATGCTCAAAAAAGCCCTTTGCAAAGTTTTATTGAAAGATCAGGTAAGCTTTTTCTAAAATTAAAAAATGATATTGTTTTTCAAGCAACAACCAAAGTTTTTAAAATTTTGCACCACAGTTGAAGACACATTCAAAGACAGCATGTTTAATTTGTTAATGCTATAAAGGATAAATGTACAAATTAGTTTCTCAGTTTCAACCCTGTGGTGATCAGATTAATGCCATCAAGCAGTTAGTAAACTTTAAAAATAAAGTTGCCCCCAGTCTCTTATTAGGAGCAACAGGAACAGGCAAGACTTTTACTATTGCTAATGTAATTGCTCAATTAAAACAAAAAGTTTTAGTTATTTCTCACAACAAAACCCTAGCTATTCAACTTTTTAGTGAATTAAAAAGTTTTTTTCCAGAAAACAAGGTGGAATATTTTATTTCTCCTTTTGATTTTTATCAACCAGAAGCATACTTGCCAAACAAAGATTTATATATTGATAAATCAGTAAAATGGAATTTGGATATTAAAAAGATGCGAATGAATGCTCTAAATGCATTGCTGACAGAAGGAGGGGTTATTGTTGTGGCAACTGTTGCAGCTATTTATGGAGTAATTAATCCTTTTGACTATAGGAATTGTATTTTTGAAATTAGGAAAAACCAGAGATTAAATCCCAAGGATTTGATTGCTTTCCTCATCCAAGCTGGTTATCAACGAAATGATTTAATTAATGATGGTTCTAAGTTTATGGTCAAGGGCAATGTTGTTACCATTGGTTTAGCAAGCAATGATCGGTTTTTGCAAGTAGTGTTTTCCAAGGGTTTTATTTCTTTGCTTTTAGAAGTAGAAGCAACTACTTTTAATGTTTTAGAGAAACCCCAAAAATATACTATTTTTCCTGGTAATGAATATGTTATGAATTTTGACAAAGTTAAAAAAGCTGCTCAGATGATTGAAAAAGATTTAATTAAAAGAATTGCTTTTTTTGAAAACCAAAAAAAAGCAGTTGAAAGTTTTCGAATTAAAACACGGACAGAAAAAGATCTTGAAGATTTTAGAGAAACAGGAGTTTGCAAAGGGATTGAAAATTATTCTCTTTATTTTGAAAACCGTCAATCAGGACAACCACCATTCACTATTTTGGATTATTTTAAGTTTTTTAATAAGGAGTTCCTAACTGTTATTGATGAATCTCACATTACTGTGCCCCAAATTGTGGGTATGTATTTAGGTGATCGATCAAGAAAAACAAGTCTTGTTAATTATGGTTTTCGCCTCCCTACTGCTTTGGATAATCGTCCTTTAACTTTTGCTGAATTTGAACACAAGTTAGAAAATGTTGTCTATGTTTCTGCTACTCCTGGTAGTTATGAGTTGCAAAAAACCAAAGGTAGAATTGTTGAACAAATTATCCGACCAACTGGTTTGTTAGATCCTGTGGTTGAGATACTTCCCACAACCAATCAGATTGCTGTTTTAATTGCTGAAATAAAGAAGAGGGTAGTCAAAAACCAGAGGGTTTTTGTTTTAACTCTGACCATTCAAATGTCAGAAGATTTAACTAGGTATTTACAAGAAAAAGGGATTAAGGTAGCTTATATTCACAACCGTTTAAAAACTTTTCAAAGGACCAAAATATTAATCAATCTTAGAAAGGGTGTTTTTGATGTTGTTGTTGGCATCAACCTTCTCAGAGAAGGTTTAGATATTCCAGAAGTGTCATTGGTTTTTATTTTAGATGCTGATAAAGCTGGTTTTTTACGAGGTTCTAAATCACTAATTCAAATGATTGGTAGAGCTAGTAGAAATCAAGATGGCAAGGTTATTTTGTGTGCTGATAAAGTTACTAAAGATATGCAATTGGCAATTGATGAGACTCAACGCCGTCGTGATAAACAAACCAATTACAATTTGAAACACAATGTTATTCCCCAAACCATTCAAAAACCGATTGATGATATTTTTTTGGATGCTGACTTGAAAAGTTTTTATGACAAAATTCAGCAAAAGGGGAGAAAAATCTCTAAAATAGAGAGGATTCAAGTGGTTAAAACACTTAATGACAAAATGCAACAAGCAGTCAAAAGAATGGATTTTGAAATGGCTGCTAAAATCAGGGATATGATTTTTGATTTAATGAAAAATTAATTAATGTGATCAATGAAACAGAATTTTTTAGTTGTTAAAGGAGCAAGAGAAAAAAACCTTAAAAACATTACTGTCAAAATTCCTAAAAACCAGTTAGTGGTTTTTACTGGGGTTTCTGGTTCTGGTAAAACTAGTTTGGCATTTTCTACTATTTACAATGAGGGTAAACGAAGGTACTTTGAATCTTTGTCCTCTTATGCCCGTCAATTTTTAGGTAATAGTGAAAAACCAGATGTTGATCAAATTGATGGTTTATCACCAGCTATTGCTATTGATCAAAAAACAGTTAGTCACAACCCCCGCTCAATTGTTGGCACAGTTACTGAAATATATGATTATTTTCGTTTGTTGTTTGCCCGAGCCGGCACTCCTTTTTGTATTAATGGTCATGGTTTGATTCAAACAGTGACAGTTCAACAAATGATTTTCCAGTTACAACAAAAAATACCTACTGGTACTTTCATACAAATTTTTTCTCCAGTTGTAACTGATAAAAAAGGTAGTTTTCAAACCCTTTTGCTTAAGTTAAAAAAAGAAGGTTTTTGAACAGTTTTAGTGGATGGTCAAACTTATGATTTTAGTTCTAAAATTGTTTTAGATAAAAACCAAAGGCATAGTATTTCCATCTTAGTGGATGAGGTTAATTTTTCTTTAGATAAAGATGGTCAAAATCATCTTTACTCTTCTTTAGAAACAGCAGTTAAGTATGGTAATGGCACAGTAATGATAAACTTTTCGCTTCCTGACCAAAAAAAGCAAGAATTAGTTTTTTCAGAAAATTTTAACTGCTATCAATGTGGTTTTGGTTTAAAGAGTTTAGAACCTCGTTTATTTTCTTTTAACACTGTTGATGGTGCTTGTTCTGTTTGTAAAGGGATTGGTACAGTGTTAGATCTAGATTTTGATCAGTTAGTACCTGATTCTAGTTTGACTATTAATCAAGGAGGAATTGCTTTTTTTAAACCTTTAGTTAACACTCAACATCGTGATTGGTTGGGTTTAACAGCAATGTGTCATCATTTTGGAATTGATTTAGATAAACCAGTCTCTCAGTTGAATGATCGGGAATGAGATTTAATTTTAAATGGTAGTGGTGTCAATATTACTTATTTTCTTTATGGTAAAAATGATAATAAATACAAGTTTAACCACCCAATTGCTGGTGTAAGAACAATCATTAAAAAAAGATTTTTAGAAACCAGTAGTAATTCTATTCATCATAAAATGACTAAAAAGTTTTTAACTAGTAAGGTTTGTTCAACTTGCAATGGGAAACGATTGAATCCTGTTGCTCTCTCTGTTCAAATTCAAGGTTGCAACATTGCCCAGTTAATATCTTTAACAATTTTACAGGTTACTCATTTTATTGATAATTTGAAGTTACCACCAGAAAAATTTAAGATTGTGCAGTTAGTTTTATCAGAAATTAAAAATCGTTTAAAATTCTTACTTTCTGTTGGTCTAGATTATTTAACTCTTGACCGTCATGCCCAATCTCTTTCTGGTGGTGAAGCACAACGCATTCGTTTAGCCACTCAGATCGGTTCTAAATTAACAGGTGTTCTCTATGTTTTAGATGAACCTTCAATTGGTTTGCACCAATATGATAATGCTAAATTAATTACTACTTTAAAATCAATGCGGAATTTAGGTAATACAGTTTTAGTGGTGGAACATGATGAAGAAACTATTTTAAATGCTGATTGAGTTGTTGATATTGGTCAATGAGGGGGTAAATATGGGGGAGATTTATTGGTTTCTGGTTCAGTAAAGCAGTTAATAAACACTCCAAAATCAATTACTGGTAGTTTTTTGGCAAAAAAACGCAAAATTTTAGTGCCCCAAAATCGTCGAGCAGGAAACAATAAGTTTTTAGAAGTAACTGGTGCAACAGAGAACAATTTGCAAAACATTGATGTTCAAATTCCTCTTGGTAAAATGATTTGTATTACTGGTGTCTCAGGTAGTGGCAAATCTAGTTTATTAAATGAGGTTGTATACAAAGGAATCAAGAAACAACTTGATCCCTTTGCTTCTGAAAAACCTGGCAGTTGTAAAAGCATTAACCATTATGAAAGCATTGACCAGGTTGTTTTAATCTCACAAGAACCAATTGGCAAAACACCCCGGAGCAATCCAGCAACCTATACATCAGTTTTTACCGATGTGCGTCAATTGTTTGCTAACACTATTGAAGCTAACAAAAGAGGTTATAAGGTAGGTCGTTTTTCTTTTAATGTTTATGGTGGTAGGTGTGGAAAGTGTCAGGGTGATGGTTTTATTCATCATTCAATGTTGTTTTTACCAGATGTTTATACTAAGTGTCAGGAGTGTCAAGGAAAGAGGTACAACGAAGAAACACTTCAGATTAAATACAAGGGTAAAAGTGTTGCTGATGTTTTAGAAATGGAGATTGCACAAGCATGTGAATTTTTTAGTAAAAATCCTAAGATTAAAAGAAAATTAAAAACTTTGGTTGATATTGGTCTAGGTTATTTGAAGTTAGGACAACCTTCACCAGAACTTTCTGGTGGTGAATCACAAAGAATTAAGTTAGCAACTTATTTGCAAAAGAAACCAACTGGTCGAACTGTTTATATTCTTGATGAACCTACTACTGGTTTGCACAGTTATGATGTACAAAAATTGATTAGTTTTTTTGATGTTTTGGTTGATAATGGTGAAACTGTAATAATTATTGAGCACAATTTAGATGTTATTAAGTGTGCTGATCATATCATTGATTTAGGACCATTAGGTGGAGATAGAGGTGGTAAAATTGTTGCTACTGGTACCCCAGAAGCAGTAGCTAAAGTTCCAAAATCCTACACTGGTCAGTTTCTTCAAAAGATTTTAAAGAGATAATTACAAAATGTTTTGATCATACTATTCAATGATGGTTTTTCTGGCTTTTTGTTCTGCCGCCAGTTATTTTGTTTACAGTTTTTGAAAAAAAAGATTGCCTAATTTAACTTGACTAATTTTGTTAAGTCTCTTTTTTGCTCCCTTTGCCCTGATTGGAGCGCGTTTGTGAAATTATTTGAATTGAGTTCACTTACAAGAAATTATTGAACAAGGAAGCTGAATTAATCAGTTGGGTAATTTTTTTGGTTTTGGTCCTGAAGGATTACGAGGTTTGTCTTTTTTTGGTGGTTTTTTTGCCACTTTGTTGTACTTTTTAGCGCTTTTTACCTGGTATGGCAAAAAGTATCAAGTGTCACTCTGGGTGACTTTTGATGTCTTATTGCAAGCAGTCTTGATTTTCCAAATTATTGGCAGATGGGGGAATTTTTTTAATCAAGAACTGTTAGGACCAGTGATTACAATGGATTATCCCCAGGATTTTGGTTGAATTCCTAACTGATTTGGCAGCAAATTACACTTTCCTGGTGAAAGTATTTTCTGAATTCGACATCCCCTTTTTCTTTATGAATCTTTTGCTAATTTTTGGTTGCTGGTGTTGCTAATTTTAGCAAAGAGGTTAGGAATTATTTATTTGTTTTGAACAACAAGCAGGTTTCCCATTCTTCAAAAACAAATTTTTTTGGCAGAGAGTAAGTTTAAAAAGACAATTTGACCTGGTTTTTTCTTTTGGTATCAAAAGTGAACAATTGTAAAAAGTTTTTGACAGTTAAACATTTATTGACCTCAGGTTAATTTTAATCATACTCCTTCTGTTACTGTCAATGATTATCTTTGAAAGTGAAAACAACCAGTTGTTTCTAAACTTTACCAAAAGGAACTGCTTCATGTTTCGCAGATTTCCCCTTTTTATTGAAGGTTTTGAAGGTTGACATTGCTGTTTCTTTTCCAGAGAAACAGCACTAGTTTAGTTGGTTATTTTAACCCTCAAAAATTAGTTGTTCCCTGAGTGGGTCATACTAGCGCCCTTTATTGTTTGGGTTATGGTTTGATTCGTTTTTTTTTACAGATTTTACGAGAGAACATAATTTTAAGTGAACCTACTAATACTCCTTATTATGCAAGTGCTTTGTTGTTTTTTTCTGGTTGCTTTTTCCTTGTTGTTTCCCAATTAATTGCCCCTTATAAGTGGCGTAATCCTAACTGGTTTTATGAAACTTGGTATTGGAAAATTTAGTTTTTAAGGAGTTTGTTTAATGTCTGTTTTCTCCTTTGTTAATTATTTATCATTACCAGTTAGTTGATTTCTCTTTTTTTTGTTGTTTTTTTTGTTAGTAGTATTTGCTGTTGTTTTGCCCTATTTTTTAGTTAATTTTGTTAAACACTGGCAATGAAGTGTTTCCTTTGTTAGTTTTGTTTTTCTTTCCATAGGTACTTCTCTGCCTGAGTTAATGACTGTTTTGTTTTTTCCTGTTTCAGTTGAACAAGAAACAGGAGTTGTTGGTAGTTTAGCAGTTATTTTAGGTTCTAATTTATTGACAGGATTAGTTGTTTGTTTTTTGAGTTTGCTTTATTTTGCTACTTTTTTACAAGGCAGATCTATTTCTTTATTAAGGTTAAGTTTTGCTGGTATTTTTTTGTTGAATTTAGTTTTTCTCTTTTTTTTGTTGTTTCCCCAGTGGTTTGCTTTCTGGCGATTGGGGAGTGGTTGATCATTTTTTAGTGTTTTGCTGTTAGTTTTTTACTTTACTTTCTTGCTTTATCTTTTTTTTCAGGATAAAGGCAAGATGGATGATAACCCTACTTTTCAATCTAGACAATTTCTTTTCAAAACTAATTTTTTTGTTCTTTTGATCTGAATTATTTTTTTGGTTTTAATGTTGCTTTCTGTAGTTTTGCTACTAATTGCTTTAACAAACCACTTAAAGAAAGTGTATCAATTTTCAGATTGAACAGTTGGTGGTTTTTTCTTTGCTTTAGCAACTAGTTCACCAGAAGTCTGAGCTAGTCTTAGTTTGTTCAGACTAGGTTTTGCTGCAGCAGCTTGAAGTGTTGTAATTGGCAGTCATTTGTTCAACTGAATTTTATTTTTTAGTACTGATTTTGTTACTGATACTGATTTGTTTCTTGCTTTAAATAAGTCTGGCAGTCAATTGTTGGAGTTTGGTTTGGTCAGTTTGATAGGAATCATAATTCTCTATTGAGCATCAAGGCAGCAGTTTTATCAAACTAGAATTAAATACTCACTACCCTTTTTAGCACTCTTATTGAATAGTTGCTTGGTTTTGGTAAAAATTGGATAGAATCTTAGAGGTTATGGTTGATCTTGAGGTTGTTTTGTTCTGGTTGGAAGTAACAACATTAATAGTTGCTGTTTTGTTGATTTTTTTTAGTCTTTTTAAGCAGACTCTGTCTCAGGAGGTTTTGTCTTCAATCAGTGGAGGTAGTCAAGTTTTGTTTTCAAACCGTAAAATTCAGTTACGTTCTTCCCTTTTATTGATTATTTTGGGTGTTTTTTCTGCTCTGTTGGTTTCTCTTTCTGTAACCATTCGCATTGTGATTAATGTTGGTTAGCACTTCTTAATTTTAGAAATCATTATAACTGGTATAATGGAGTTTGCCCTTTTCTGGGGCAGTTAATTTTGGTAGTTATGAAGTTTTTTTCTGTTTTTTTCTTGTGAGTGGCAAAAAGGAAGTACTTTTTAGGTTTTTTCTCCTTGGTTTTTTCTTCTCTTTTGTTTTTTGCAGTGGGTGTTGTTGGTTATACCAGAAGTGATCTTTCCTTGCAAGTTCCAGATGCTGTTGCTCAGTCAGGTTTGGACAGGAATGATTTAGATGATTTATCAAAACAACTTACAAAAGAAAAGAGTGACAAATCTTCTAGTTCAGAAGCTTCATTTTCCAAATTTTGGAATTTAGCTCTTGTCAGTTTTGAAAATTTTAAAAAAGGTAAACTGGATGAAGATGGAGTTAGGATTGCCTTAGCTCTTAATAAATTTTGAGGTTTTTATAATTGGTATAAAACTCATCAGCAGTTTTTGCCTGATTGGCAAGACCCATCTATTTTTGAATCATTTTGTTTGCCAGAACAAAATAACATTTCCTTAACTCCAGACCATTTATCCTTTTTGAAGCGGTTGATTGTTGTTTGAACTGAGAAAAGCGAACTAAATTTGAACAGTCAAGACAGACTTTTTCTTTTTGCTTTGTTGCAATGGTTTGGTTTTGAACCCCAGAGTAAATTAGAAATCTCAGTTTTTGCTGATTCTTTTGAAGTTTTAACTGCTGGTGTTGATTGTTTTGTTGAAGAGCATAGTTCATTGATTCCAACTAAAAAATTATCAGTTGAAACCCCAGAAAAAAATGAAGAGATAAAGAAGTCAAAGGAAACACAAACCTTCTTGGTTAGTGATAAACAGTTGAAAACAGCACTTTCTTTTTTTCAAGAACGAGGAATGACTCTTCAGCAAGTTTTTGAAATTTATCCTTACTTTACAGCGGCAAACTCTCAAATAATCCTTGCTTTAGAAGAGATTTTGAAACTAGCAAGCAGAGATGTTTCAGAGATGCTTTCATTGTTATATTCTAATAAACCTGAACACAAGATATTCAACCAAATTCTGCACCTTTTTGCTTTTACCAAACTGCCTTTATTGATTGAAAAAGAACAGATTAGTCAATTTCAGGCAACTGATTGAAGCAAAGATGAAAATTTTCAAAAGATTAAGACCTTTCTAGAGATTACTAAAGATGGGATAAGTTCAGAAAATCTTTACAGCATTGGCAAGAAAATGGATCAACTTTTTGGTTTGGCACCTGCCTGAAAAAAGAAGGAAGGAGGACTAGGACTTGAAAATGTTGCTCATGAACTTATTGATCAAGCAAATACAGTTACTAGGGCTTATATTAAATTGGTAATTGTTAAACCCCTTTTTAAACTTTTTAAGAATGTTGATGAGATGAAAAAAAGACTTCAAGCATTTTTTGAAGGTAAAGGAAAGAAACCTAACAAACCTGACATTAGTAGTTCAGGTTATGATAGTTTATGAGCTTCTCTTAAAAAATATTTACCCTACCTCAGTAAGTATGGGTATTCTTTTGAACACCAAATTACCAAAGATCTTACTTTTGACTCTAGTTTAATTTTTGCAGAACCTGATTGGCAAGAAAAAAGTTTCTCTCAGTTGTCTTCACGAGTTAAGCAGGAAATTGCTAAACTTAAGCAATTTAATTGGGACAGTTGAAGGTGAGAGGATACGTCCTACTATAAAACTGGTGAGTTTGTCTGAGATTTTTTAATTGAAGCATTTAAGGATCGGTTTGATCTATTGCGAAAATATGCTGAACCATTGATTAGACTTGGAATTAACAAGTTTTCAGATATAGATTTGTCTAAATTTGCACTTAAGACTAAGCGTATTGCCAAGTTCCAACAACCTGATTATAATGAGCGCTTACAACCTTACTATATTGATAAATGTGAACCAGGAAAAAAACCAGGTTGGGAAAGGTGTCAGAGAACATGAATTTATCCTTCTGCTAATCCAACTCCAACTGAGGTTTCTTTTGATGAACTTGGTCTTTTTTTTAGTACAAACACAACTTTGTCTGATTTTAAAGCTGGTTTATCCAGGGCTGATGATTGGTCATTGAAATATTTTGACCAGGTGCTTTCAGAATTGAACAAAATTAAGGGATTCAGTGAGAAAAAGGTGTTTGCCCTTTTTCAAGAAACTGTTATTAAGTTTTTCTATTCATTAAAGAGATTAAGAACATCTCTTTCAAATATTTTTCCTTTGAAGACTTTTTTGGAAAAAACTCAGGTGACCTTTTCTGATTTTTTTGACAGTTTAGAAGTTAAAGTTATTTCTTATCAGGATAGTGATAATAATGAAAATACTTTTCCTTTTTTGGATTTTTTATTATCATTAATTGAAGAGAATGTATTTGCTAAAAATGCTGAGCAGTTAGCAAAGTGGTTGCAGCAATCTGATTCTGGGTTGTTGTTGCAGTTAAGAGATTTTGCTAGTTATGATGAAGAAATTATTTCCAGATTTATTTCTAATATTCAGGCAAAATTAGGTCCTTTGTGGTTAGAGTTGAGGAAAATTTTACCCATTTTACCAACTTTAAAGAAGTTTAACTCTGATTTGGCCAAGATTGACAACAACAATTCCAATTATTTGGTTGAGATTAGTGACAATGATTTTCCTCCTCTTCTGTTTGAAAAGAGTTTAAGTAAAGTTTTCACTTTGGTTGAACTAGTTAAAGAAACTGTTTCAGAGTTGAGTCCCCAATCTCTTTGAATTTTGTTTCATACTTGACAAAAAAGATCAGATTTTACTCTTATTAAAGCTGTTTGTGAAACTTTTTTTGACCGTCTAAACCAATTTAGTTCTCAAAACATTCAAGGAAGTCATTGAGATTCACTTGGGTACAAGGATGATAGTTTTTTAAGTGTTTTTAAACACCTAAAAGAAGATGGAGTTGACAAAATTGTTTTATCTAATGCTTCCAATTTTGTTAATTTAAATCGTTTTACAGATACTGATTTGAATGCAGTTGATTTTTCTTCACTTTCTCTATTTGCTAAAAAAGAACTGATTAAATTTTGAGGAATTGATTTTTCTGGTTATGATTTTGCTCTGGATCAAGCACTTAGTCTTCACTCTTTTTATTTTAAGCAGTTTTTAAATAGTCTAAAATTGCTTAAATCAGAAGGCAGTTTTGATTTTGATCATTTTTTTGCTTCCCAAAGTGACCAAAGGTTTGAGAGTTGACTTATCTTTGTTCAAAGTTTGTCACTGAAAAATGTTGATTTGCAAATATTGAGAAAAACTTGAAAAGATTTCCAAAGCAGTTTGGAATCAAAAATATTAGAAAAAATTAAATCTGATTTTTTTCCGATCTGGGATTTTTTTAAAAGTTATTGTGTTTTCTTTGACATTTTTCAAATTCGTGCATTAACTGATAATCATTCTTTCACAATTTCAACAGACATTTGTTCAAAGTTTGTGTCTTTATCAGAAGAAGGTGTTGTAGATCTTTTCCTTCCATTAAAAATCTTACAAAATCATAATAAACAATTCAGGAAATATGCTTTTAAACTAATTTTAGAAAAGATGTTTAATCTTTTACAACAGCAAGAATTTGCTGTTGTAATGAATAAAGAGTTTGCTGATATTTCCAAAGATGAGCATCAAAAAGTTGTTTTGTTCAGATTGGAAGAGGCTTTTTTTCAAAAGATTTGGAATGAAGTTGTAATCTTGCAGGATGGTTTAATGTTGTTTTCTCAAAAGGAATTTGCTGAATTAAGAAAACAAAGTCAGTTTGAAGGTTTGGATCTTCAATCTTTGGTTGCTGAAGTTGATTTAGCAAGTTTATTGGCAGATAGTTATGATAAGAAGACTAAAATTTTAAAAGTTTTTTCTCATTTAGCAGTTTTGAAGGAAGAGGTTAATAGGAGGCTTCAACTTCCTTTTAGTCCATTTTGGGAAAAGTTGAAATTGTTTTTGAAGTTGCCTGCTGGTTCTAATCTAATTGGTTTAGATAAAGAAAAAGATTTTGTTTTTAATTCACTTTTGGTTTTTAAGTCTTTGGATAAGTTGTCTATTGAAGACTCTTTACCTTTGCTTCAAAAACTAAAAAATTTATACCAAAGCAGGGAGTTGCTTTTGACAGAAATAACAGAAAGAAAGAGAATTTCTCAAAATGTTTTAACTTTTTCTAAATTTTTGGAAAGTAGTTTTTCTGCTTTAAGGTTAGATACTGCTTATTTAAAGAGTTTTTTTGCTTTGTTTCCGTGATTAAAAGAATACTTTGCAAAATGAGATTTATCTTTTGGGAAGAGGGTAAAAGACTTAGTTTTTTCTCTTTTAGAAGTTTATTTTGGTAAATCTTTTAGAAGTTTAAGAAAGTATTTGCCTTATTTAAAAGTTGCTAGAATCAATCAATTGTCAGATGGTAACTTTGTTTTTAATCTAGATGTTTTTTGGCATTTAGATGGTAAATTAAGTTTTGAGAAACTTAATTTACAAGCTTTTCAGGAGTTAAAGAAGTTTTCAGAAAAAAAAGATTTCTATTTTAGCAACTTAGTTAATGCAAATCTAAAGCAAAAATTTGTTCATTTTTTGCCTTTTTTGAAAGTGCATTTACCTCAATTTCAAAATGAAATGATTGATAGCATAACCTTAAAAGTATCTGATCTTTCAAATCAGTTGGTTGTTAGTTTGTTACCTCTTTTTAGAGAGAATTTAGATGCTGATTTAACTGATTTTTCTTTTGAATCTTTGACTGAACTTAATAAATTAGTTCTTTTGCAGGAAAAAGATTTGGATTGACAAAAACTACTTCTTACTAATTTAGCAGCAAAACAATCAGCAGCAACTGCTGCTCAAACAGAAGAAGGAATGCAGTTACCAGTAAAGATTTTACTTTCTACTGGTAGTATAGCAACCATTCTATTGGTGTTTTCTGGATTGTTTTGATGAACCAAAAGGTTTAGGTCTTAACTTGGTGTTAGGAGTAAGTTGATTGGTTGAATAAGTTACTTTTTTTAAACAAACGTTTGTTGCATTTTTTTTTGGTTTTTAAATCTTGAGAGGCTGGTGTTGTTTTAACATCAACAGCTGTAAGACAAGTTTTGAAAGGAGTTTTTGATATTAGTCATTCATATGTTTTTGTTTCTAAAAGTAATGAATTGTTTTTAACAAATGTTCATTGTAATCAACCTAATTTAGAAAAAAATTATATTAGCAAAAATTTTAATTTTAAATTACTTTTGAAAAAAAAGGAAATTCTAGAAATTAAGAGAAAAAAACAACAAAAAGTGCTAACAATTGTTCCCAAAAAAATTTATTTAAAAAATCATCGAATTAAATTGGAAATTGTTCTTGCTCAAGGTTTAAAAAAGTATCAGAAGAAACAAAAGTTAATTGCTCAAGATCATAAAAAAACAAGTAAAAATCTGACTAAATTTGTCAAAATTTAGTTTTTTTTACTTTTTAATCAAAAAATGATTTTTTAACTGTGGTTTTTTTTGGTATCATAAAAAATGCTTATAAAAAGAAAGGGGGTGTTTTGAGGTTCGACAGAGAGTTTATTTTTGTTACTGGCAGTGGTTTGGTAAACCTTATTTACTACTGGTTTTTGATAAAAGGAAACCATTTGTCTTTTAGTCAACCACATTCGCAACAGGTTTCTGTTTTTTAGTTTTTGGATGGCTGGGTTTTTCAAAGGTTGTTTGTTGCTTTGGAGAATTCTGATAGTTTAACAAACTAGGGTTTTATTTTTGCTTGAGGGTAAGATCTAAGATTTTTCAAGTTTTGCTTTCTGATTGTTTTTTGTTTGTTTTTACTCAGAGAGTAAGATTCTAAACTAAACTAAACTGTAGAGAGTAGCAGGGATGCTTTTTGGAAGTGGGTGCAAATCCCACCACCTCCACCAATAAAGTAGTGTTTGTTTTAGAGAAGTGCTATCCAGGTTTATTTTATTTTGTCATTTGGGACAGAATTAAACAAATCAGTTAGTATCTCCAAGAAGAGTTAATGAAAAAAATTAGGGAGAAAAGCAAAAATGTCACTCAATAAAGTTAAAAAATTTTTCCAGAAAAAAAACACTTTTAATTCTTTACTTACTGCTGTTTGTCAAAGAGATGTGAAAAGGATTAGAACAATTGTTGTTGATTTTAATGAAGTTGATTTAGCTAATTGGATGTCTATGATTTCAAGTGATGATCAAATTTTCTTTATGCGTTCTTTGGATAATTTGACTTCTTCAGCTGTTTTAAACAATCTTTCTCCAGAAGTAATAAAAAATATCATCAGTGCTTTTAACAAGAAGGAGACAAGGGAGTTGTTGAGCACTCTTTATTCTGATGATATTTTAGAACTAGTTGAGGATTTGCCTTCTGACTTAGTCACTAAAATTTTAGAATCTAGTTCTAAAGAGCAACGTGAGGACATTAATTATATTCTTAATTACCAGGAGGGTAGTGTTGGTTATGAAATGAATGTGGATTTTTTTTCAATTAAAATTAATTCTCGGATCTCAGATGTTTTTGAACATATTAAAAAAAGCAAAAAAAATGTTGATGACATTCAGTTTTATTATGTCATTGATCATTCTGGTACCTTAATTGGTTATGTTTCACTACCAGAATTGATTGCTTGTCAGGAAACAAAAACAGATAAGTTAGTTTCAGCAATTATGGAAACTGATGTAGTTTCAGTGCGCGCCTCTGACCCTACAGAAAAAGCTGTTCAAAAGGTTCAAAAATATAATCTTGCTCAGTTACCAGTTGTGGATTTACAAAACAAGTTAGTTGGTATTTTGACTATTGAAGAGTCTTTGCAAATGTTAAAGGAAGAGTATGTTGATGATTTTAATAAACAAGCTGGTGTTGTTCAGAGTTCAGATAAAAAATACTTTGAACTGTCAGTTTGGGAAAATTTTACCAGTCGTTTTAAATGA